>JAVBSC010000011.1:0-26483 GCA_031547305.1 Desulfovibrionaceae bacterium | reverse complement strand
CAAGTTTGCTAAGTCTGCTCCGCAGTGGCTTTATAAACGGCGCCGCCAGCAGCAGGACCGCGATGCCGAAGAGCGCCGCGGCCAGGGGTGAGGTCAGAATATAGCTGATAACCGACATGTCTCCCTGGTAGACCGCAGCCTGGCCGATGCGGTACTCCAGTTGCGGACCAAGCACGTAACCGATCAGGAACGGGGCCACCGGGAAGTTGCCCAGACGCATGGCGAAAGCGGCCACGCCGATGAGCAGAGCCATCCAGATGTCGAACATGTTGCCGCGCGGCAGATACACGCCCAGGATGGAGCTTATGATGATGATGCCCAGAAGCACGGCCGTGGGGAAGAGGATCAGCCGGCTGAATCCCTTGACCGTGAGGATGCCCGTGGGAATAATCATCAGGTTGGCCACGGTGAGCAGGATAAACGTGCTGTAGACTATTTCCGGGTTATCGGCCATCAGGCGCACGCCGGGGGTAATGCCCTGCAAGGTGAAGGTGGCCAGCATCAGGGCCATGACCGGCTCGCCGGGAATGCCCAGGGCCAGGGTGGGCACCATGGCGCCGCCGGCCACGGCGTTGTTGGAGGATTCCGCGGCCACCAGGCCGTCCGGCTCGCCCTTGCCGAAGTTGTCTTTATAGGGCGAAACCCCGCGCGCCGTGCCGTAGCTGATAAAGGTGGCGGCCGTAGCGCCGGTGCCCGGCAAAATGCCCAGAATCACCCCGATGGCGGAAGAGCGGGCCAGGGTAAGCGCATGGTTTTTCCATTCCCGCCACTTGGGGAAAATCATGCTTTTGCACTCTATGGCCGTGGGAGCTGTTTCCGAATGCACCTCGTAGACGCGGTAAAACAGCTCGGCCAGGGGGAATACGCCCACCACCACCGGCATAAGATCTATGCCGCCGCTCAGGGCAAGGGAGCCGAAGGTAAAACGCAGCTCGCCGCTCAGGGGATCCGACCCTATGGAGGCCACAAACAATCCGGCCACGCCCATGAGCATACCCTTGAGCTGGTTGCCGTCCGAAAGGCTGGTGATGCAGGCCAGGCCCATGCAGATCAGACCGCAGATTTCCAGCGGCCCGGCGTACTTGGTGGATAACGAGGCCAGTTGCGGGGCCGCGATGATCAGCACCAGGCAGGAAAAAAGCCCGCCGATGACCGAAGCGCTGGTCACCCAGCCCAAAGCTTCCCGCGCCTTGCCCTGTCTTGCCATGGCGTAGCCGTCAATACCCGTGCAGGCGGACTGCGGGGTGCCGGGCGTGTTCAGGAGCACGGCGGAAATGGACCCGCCGTATATTGAGCAGGCGTACACGCCCATGAGCAGAGACATGGAAGCCGCGCTGCTCATGTGCAAAGTGAACGGAATGCATATGGTTATGGCCACGGCCGTGCCCAGGCCCGGCAAAGCGCCGATGATCGTGCCGAACATGGAGCCTATGCCCATGGCCAGCAGGCTGTCCCAGGAAAAAGACATGACAAAGGCGTTCAGTATCTGTTCCAGCATGGGTTCTCCCCAGGGATAAGCGTTTACGAAAACTAAGCGGCTACGCGCCGGTGAGCAGCTCCATTAAAAGATTCGGCGGCATGATTACCCCCAGGACCTTTTCAAAAACCAGCCAGGTTATGACGCCCAGAAGCATGGCTATGGGAATGCCCCGCCGCCACTCCCGGTAGCCCATCACCCAAAAGAACCCCAGCAGAAACGCCACTGTGGAGCCGAACAGCCCCATCACGCCGAACAAAAAAATGTACGCGGCGATCACCCCGGCCACCAGGCACAGGCCGGGCAGGCTTTTTTGGAGCTCAGCGGCGGCAAAAGGCTTTTGGGGCAGCACCAGGTAAATGGCGGACAGCGCCACCCAGAAGTACAGAAGCGCCCTGGGGTAGACCATTGGTCCCAGTTCGTCCGGCGCGGCAAAGGTCACCCCGCGCGCCGCGTAGCTGGAATGCAGCAGGATCACGCCGCAGATCAGAAACAGCAGCCCGGTGCAGGTTTTGGCCATGTTGATCCGGTTCATGTGAACTCCTTGTGCGGTTTACAAAAGTCCGGCTTCGCGCAGCAGCATGGCCAGCTTTTCCTTTGTTTCCACATCCACAGGCAGAAAGGGCAGGCGCGGCGTGCCGCCGTTAAGGCCGATCAAGTCCTGGGCGGCCTTGCATTTGGCCAGAAACTGCCCTTCTTCCAAGAATTGCAGCAGGGGCAGCAAGGTATCGTAAACAGCCCTGGCCTGGGCCATCCGTCCGGCCTTGGCGTGCTCGTAAAGGCTTACGCACAGACCGGGCGCGAAGTTGGCCGTGGGGGCCACCCAACCGGTCGCGCCCATCAAAAAGAATTCCAGGGCCAGATCTTCCCAGCCGCACCAGATATCCACCCGGTTCTGGGTAAGATTCTGGATTTCATGAATGCGCTTGAAATCGCCGGAGCTTTCCTTGACGTACTGAATGTTCGGATTGTTCGCGATTACGGCCAGAGTGGCGGGCAGAAGGTCCACGCCGGACAGGCCGGGGTTGTTATAAACCATGATCGGCAGACTGGCCGAGGCGGCCAGGGCGCTGAAATGCGCCGCCAGTTCCGCCTGGGATGGGCAGCCGTAGTACGGGCAGACCACCAGGGCGGCGGCGGCCCCGGCTTTGGCCGCCGCATTGGTGCGCTCAATGGTTTCCCTGGTGGAAACCGCGGCTGTGCCGCAAATTACCGGAACCCTGCCCCTGGCCTGATCCATGGTTATCTCCAGGGCCCGCTGCCATTCAGACCGCTCCAGGGTGGCGAACTCCGAGGTGGAGCCGTTGCAAATCAGCCCGTGCACCCCCTGGGAAATGAACCAGTCCATGTTTGCGCGCAGCCCCCGCTCATCCAGGCCGCCCTCCGCCGTGAATGGGGTGGTCATGACCACATAAACGCCTTGAAGTTTGCTCATTACGTTTTTTCCTTGCTATTTGGCCCATAATCGGGCTGTTATTTAAAAACTGCGATAACCATCGACAATTACGGCATATACACGCCCACGCCAGGCCCGAGCGGAAGGCCAATCACCATCCACGCACTCAGAAGAACAGCCCAGAATATCAGGAAGGCTATGGAATAAGGCAGCATCGTGGAGATCATCGTTCCTATGCCAATGTCCCTATCGTACTTTTGGGCAAAAGCCAGGATCAGCGGGAAATAGTCCATAAGCGGCGTTATGATGTTTGTTGAGGAATCCCCTACGCGAAAAGCGGCCTGCGTGAGCTCCGGCGTAAGGCCGATCTTCATGAGCATGGGCACGAACACCGGCGCCAGAATGACCCACTTGGCCGAGGCGGAGCCCATAAACAAATTCAGGAAGGCGCACAAACAGGCGAAAATAACGGCCAGCAGCGGCGGATACAGATTGATGGCGTGCAGGACCGTGGCGCCCTTGAGCGAGATGATCAGGCCGATGTTGGATTGGTCGAAGTAGGCGATGAACTGCGCGGCCATAAAGGCCAGGGCCACGTATGTTCCCATGCTGGACATGCTTTTGTTCATGCTTTTGGCCACATCCCTGGACCCCTTGATGGTTCCGGCCAGACGCCCGAAAACCAGGGAGGGCACAAAAAACATCAGCATGACGATGGGGATGACGCTGCGCATGAGCGGAGAGCCGGCCACCAGGCTGCCGGTTTTGGGGTTGCGCAGTATGGAGCCGTCCGGAATGCAGCTTGCCGCCAGCAGAACCACCAGCGCCAGAAAAACCAGGTTGGCCCAGAACAGCGCCCTTTTTTCCTCGCTCGTAACAGTCTGCAAATTTTTATCGTCCGCCGAAAGTTCAATCTTGGAGGAATCGTATTCCCCAAGGCGCGGAATGACTATCCTCTCCGTGACCCAGGCGCCGGCCAGGGTCACCACAATGGTGGAAGCGGCCATAAAAAACCAGTTGCCCGTGGGGTCCACGTTGTAAGCCGGGTTCAGAATATGCGCGGCTTCCGTGGTGATGCCGGACAGCAGCGGGTCAATGGGGCCGATGAGCAGGTTGGCGCTGAACCCGCCGGAGCATCCGGCAAAGGCGGCGGCCATGCCGGCCAGCGGATGTTTTTTGAAGGACAGGAAGATCATTCCACCAAGCGGAATAAGGATCACATAACCCACCACGGAAGCCACGTTGGACATCACGCCCAGAAACACGACCACCATGGAAATCCAGGCCGGCGCGGTTTTAGACACGGTGCGCTTGACCAGCGTGCCGATGTACCCGCTGTCCTCAGCCAGGCCTATGCCGAAAGTGACCACCAGCACCACGCCAAGGGGAGCGAAGTTCATGAAATTCGACATCATGCTGGTGAGTATGTAAATAAGGCCGGCGCCGCTCAGAAGGTTTTTTACCGTGATGGTCTGCGTCTCCACTTTGCCGGACGCATTGTTAATGATCTCCCCGGTGGCGGAAAAGCCCAGCAGGCTCCCGATAAAAGACAACAGCAATACAAAGACGGCCAGATAAAAAAACAGGATTACCGGGGGCGGCATCTTGTTGCCGACATATTCAACCTTATCGAGCATGCGCAGGAAAATGCCTTTTTCAGGCCGCATACTTGCAGACATAAATGCTCCTTAATGTTTTAATTAGAGCAAATGCTCCGGCGGTGGGGACCACCGCCCGCCACGCCGCCGCGGGCGAAACTCGCTTTCGCCGTTAAACGCCGAAGTGAGCGTCTTAAAAGCTAATCCGTTTTAAAGAACCATCAGCTCTTTTTTAGGCGCTCCGGTCAGATTGCGCCCCGGGTTCTCTTTACCCACCACGAGCAAGTCTTCAATGCGGATCCCCCCCCAACCCTCAACATATAGTCCCGGCTCCACCGACACGATCGCGCCCGCCAGCATCGGAGCGGTATGTTTGGGGTGCATGCGCGGCTTTTCATGCACCAGGCGGCCTATGCCGTGCCCTAGGCCGTAATCGAAGCAGCCGTGTTTTTCTTCGGCGGTAATGACGTCTCTGGCAAAAGCGTCCGCCTGCTGCAGCGTCACGCCGGCCTTAATATTGCGCAGGGCGTTCTCCTGGGCCTTCAGCACCAGCGCGTATCTTTTTTGCTGCAGTTCCGTGGCTTCGCCCATCACCACGGTGCGCGTGGTGTCGGAACAGTATCCGTTCAGCACAATGCCGTAGTCCATGAGCACCAGATCCCCGCGCCGGATCTCCCGATCCGTGGAAGCCGAATGCGGCAGGAACGTGCGCGGCCCGGAGGATATGAGAATGTCAAAACTCAGATCATCCGCGCCCCGGTCAAAAAAGATGGAGCGCAGAATGTTTTTGGCTTGCAGTTCCGTAAGGCCGACCCGCAAATGGTTGAGAAATTCCGCGAAACACGCGTCGGACAGGCGCGCGGCTTCCTGAATAAGTTCCACTTCCGCCGGCGTTTTGCACATGCGCAGGTCTTCCACAAAATCGCTCAGCGGCACCAGTTCAACGCCATTGAACATGGCCTCCAGGTCCTTATGCTGCCGCCAGGAGACTGTATCCGCCTCAAAGCCCAGCCGGCGGATGTTTTTGGCCGCGCACAGCGCCGCCACTTCCGGCAACCCGCCGCCGGCCATGCGCAGTTCCGGATACAGCTCCACAAAAGCCCGCAGGTTACGCGAAGGCGTGAACACATGCGTCTCGTCCGGCGTAACCAGCATGACGCCCGGCAGGTAATAGTTTTCCTTGTGGCAAACCCAGTTTAAATTGGCCGCGTTCTGCACAAGAAAAGCATCCACTTCCGAACCAGCCACTTTTTCTTGTATTCTCCTGTACATAACGCCTCCATGGGTTGATTGGTTAATGACTATACTAATAAAAATCCGTGCCGGTGCGGGTCGTCAGGGTCTATGACCATATGATTGAAGCCCATCACGTGGGCGCTGCCGGTTATTTCCGGCACTATGGCGTCGTATTGCCCCACTTTGAGGCTGGAAAGCGCCCTGGCCGTGAACAGGCTGCCGATGATGCTCTCGTGCACGAAGGCCTCCCCCAGCCCTATCTTGCCCTGGGCGCACAGCAGGGCAAGCTTGGCCGAGGTGCCCGTGCCGCAGGGGGAGCGGTCTATGCCGGCATCCCCGAAGAGCACCGCGTTTTTGCAGTTGCCGCCCTGCCCGCTCAAATCCTCGTAAAATTCCACATGCGTGACTTCATTGATGAAATCTATCTCCGGATGCTGGATGCGCACCTTGGCGTTCAGAATATCCCGCAGTGCACGGCCGTGCTCGATAAAACGCGAGGCCGCCCCCGGTTCCACCTTAAGCCCGTAGGCGGCCGCCGGCACAATGGCGTAAGTGTTGCCGCCGTAGGAAATATCGCAGGTAACCCGGCCGAATTCCGGCACTTCCACGGTCACCTCCCGTTCAAACACAAAAGACGGAATATTGGTCAGGGTTACGCTCCGGGCCTTGCCGTCCTCCACTTTCACTTTGACCCTGGTCAGGCCGGCCGGGGTATCCAGGGCGATGTCCGTGTACGGCTCCTTGACCTCCACCAGGCCGGCCTCCACCAGAGCCGTGGCCACGCCAATGGTGTCATGCCCGCACATGGGCAGATATCCGCCCGTCTCGATGAAAATCACCCCATAATCCGCTTCCGGCAAACAAGGCGGCATAAGCACCACTCCGGACATCACGCTGTGCCCCCTGGGTTCGAACATCAAAGACGTGCGTATCCAATCCATGTGATCCCGCATGTACACCATCTTCTCACCCACAGTGGCCCCTGGAATGGGCGGAATGCCGCTGGTGATCGTCCGGGTGGGCTCCCCGCCCGTATGCGTGTCTATGGAAGTGAAACACCTGGTGAAGCGCATATTTGCTCCTTTTGCTGGATTTATTGCTTTAATTATACTGACGGTAGTTCCAGATCAGCGAGTTCGCCGGCGCTTACCGGGAAGGCCGGGAATCTGGCTTTGGCCGGATAAATCGCATCCATGGGCAGACCGTGGGCCTGGGCGATCATTTCGGCCACAGCCTGGCCGCAGGTCCGGCCCTGGCAGCGCCCCATGCCGGCGCGGGACTGGGCCTTGACGGCGTCCGGCGAAGCGCAGCCCAGGGACAGCCATTTGCGGATGTCAGCGGCGGTCAGGCCCTCGCAACGGCAGACGATGGCGTCATCGGCCGGCTGGAGCAGGGCCGGATCCGGGGCGAACAGGCGGTCCAGAAAAGCCTGGGCCAGGGCGGCGCGATGCAGGGTAAAAAGAGAACAGCGTCCGGCGCGGTCCCGCTCGTTCAGGCTGAGGCGGCCGAGGGAGCGGCAGATTTCCAGGCCGGCCAGGCGGCCGCGCGCTACGGCGGCGGCGCCGCCGAGGACTCCGGCCGCGTCCCCGGCCACGTACAGGCCGGGCAGATTCGTCGCGCCCCATTCGTCGGACTTGGCGTGCCAATAACGCTGAATCGGATTCCAGGCGTGGACGCAACCGCTGGACAGGGTAAAGCGGCTTTCGGGGATCACGCCTTCGTGCAGCAATATGGTGGCCCCGCGCAGTTCGGCGGCCTTGTCGCCGGCTTTGAAGCGCAGGGTAAAATCGCCGGATTGGCCTTCAATACGCGGCTCGCTGGCGCCAAGGAACAACTTGGTTTTGCCGATCAGGCCGGACAGGGCCATCAGGCCCTTGGAAGCAAAGTAGGCGGGGCGCAGCAGGCCGGCAAAGGCCCAGGGCAATCCGCGCCACAGATTGGATGGCCGGCCGGTGAAAGCCAGGCCGCTGATCCGGATTTTAAGAGCTTGCAGATGGTGCAGGGATTGGAGCAGCAACGGGCCGTTGCCGCACAGGATGATTGGTTCCGGCAGGCCAACTCCGCCGGACTTGAGCAGGATGTCCGCCCCGCCCGCGCCCAGCACGCCCGGCTTGGTCCAGCCTGGCAGGGGCGCGGGCCGCTCCATGGCCCCGCTGGCCACAAGAACGGCCCCAGCCCGCAACGCTTCGCTCCGGCCGTCGCGGCTGAAGCAAAGGCGGTTAGGGCTTACTTCCCAGACCGTGGCCTGGGGCAGGAATTCCGCCCCGCAGGCCTGAAAGCGGCGGATCAGCCGGGCACCTTCGGCATACTCGGAGCCGAAAAATTTCAGATTCTCCGGCAGGGCGTTGGCGGCCCCGCGAAAAATCTGCCCGCCCGGCTCGGCCTGCCGATCCAGCACGGTCACGGAAAGCCCGCGCCCGGCCGCTTCCACGGCCGCGGCCAAACCGGCCGGTCCGGCCCCGATTATCGCCAGATCCCGGCACATCATGGCCGCTCCTCCCCAAGGTTTGGCAAAGACGACCCAACCTGGCGGCGGATGCGCATGCCTTCCTCCACCAGGGTCAGGCAGGCCTGTTGGTCAGGCCGGCCGTTGATCTCCACCAGGCATTCAAAGCACAGGCCCATCAGGCAATAGGGGCCGCGCGTGTCGCCGTCCGGGGCGGAGTTGTTGCAGGAGCATTCGCCGTGCCCCAGAAGCGCGGCGGCAACGCTGAGGCCGGCCGGCACGAGCAGGCTGCGGCCATCAAACTCCACACGCACCTCGTTGGCCGGGTTGGGCAGAACTTTCTTAAACATGCGCGCCTCCGCCTTCCGGAGCGAAGCGCTCCAGGCTGAGGGGGACCATATCCAGGCTTGGCGGCCGGCCGTCAATAAGCTCGGCCATCAGTTTGCCGCTGATCAGGCTCAAGCCTATGCCGTTGCCCTCGTGCCCGGCGGCCACGTAAAATCCTTTGACCGGCGTGGCTGAAAGAATCGGTTTGCCGTCCGGCGTGGCCGGCCGCACGCCGGCATAAGCCCGGATGACCCGCACGTCCCGGAGCTTTGGGAAAAATCTGGAGGCGCGCTGGGCAATGGCTCCCAGCACAGCCGGATCGCATTCCGTGTTTAACCCCACGTAGCGCCGGCTGCTGCCGAAAAGCACGGTGCCGGCCGGGGTGGGTTCAGCCACCAGAGCCACGCCGTAGGCTTCCATGTCCGGGGTCACGCCAGGCCTTTTTTTGCCGCCCTTGGCCGCCAGATAGCCGAATTCGGCATAGGACCGCGCGGCCAGGCCGCTGGTGCGCTCAGTAACCAGGATCTGCCCCTGGCGCGGCCGGATTGGCAAGCTGAGGCCGGCCAGCAGGGCCAGTTCCGGCGCCCAAACCCCGCCGGCGTTCACCAGCACCGGGGCGCTGAACACGCCATTGTCCGTATCCACGCCGGACACAGCCCCGTCTTTGACCCGGACGCCACGGACCGTAGTGCCGGGCAAAAGTTCCGCCCCGTATTCCCTGGCCCGCAAAGCCAGGCCAAGGGCCAGGCGCATGGGATTCAAGGAAGCGTCGCCGCCAAAGTTCACGCAGGCCAGCACCCGGTCCGCTATGCCCGGCTCGCGGCGGCGCAGTTCCGCCTGGTCCCACCAGGCCACCGGATTGCCTTCCGCTTTTTTCCCCTCAAAGTTCCGACGCGCGGTTTCCAGATCACCCTCGTCATCGATCAGCAGCCCCAGGCCATCCGGAGCGAACTGGATATCGCAGGGCAAATCCCTGGCCACTTCCGGGAAGAGATCCAGGCCCATCTTGCAAAAGCGGCTGAAAAACCCCGGCTCGCTGTCATAGGTCACCGCATGGCCGTCGCAACGTTTGCTGGACCCCCAGGGGAACTCCCCGCGCTCCAGCAGGACCACGCGGCGGCCGGACCCGGCCAGGTAATAGGCCACGGCCGTGCCCACGGCCCCGCCGCCCAGCACTATCGCGTCCGCAGTACGCACCATGGATGATATCTCCCTTGTTTTAAGGAGCCTCTGCCGCCAGGACTCCACTCGCCGGGAAGACTCTCTGCCTGAAGCCGTGTGTAATAACCACTCGGCGCTTGAGCCTTTGCTGACCTGAAAGCAAATTCCGTTCCTAGCCTTGTTTTGCAGGCTTTGCCGTCCGCAAAAGATGATAAAAAGCGCAAAAAAAGCCATGCTCGCGCCAAAATGGCCCGGGCCTGGCTTTACGGCCTTTGGGCGGGTTCCGGGCCCTTGTGGCCGTAGCGATACGCTACGCTTTTTTTATTTTTTCTTAAAACGCAGCGGTACGCTACAAGCTTGCGGCTTCGCCACTAAAGACTGTTGACAGGGATATCCAGATTAACATAGTATAATAATTATTTTTTATTTTAAAACTGATTCTGCGCCAACCAGACTGTGGTCAGGCCATTCGCATGGCGCCGGCAATAAAGTATAGCATACCGCTACAACGACATACCCAAGGGAACAAGCATGCCCGCGTCAGAAGAAGTCACCCGGCGGCTCTGGGAAGACCACATGGCCGGCCGGCCCATTGATCCCAGCCCGCTCAAGCCGTATATCCGCCGCTCCTGGCAAATCAGCAAAAACTGCGGTGTGGATCCCTTCACCACCCTGGCCCCGCGTATTTTGTCCGCCAAGGATCTGGCCGCCCTGCGCGCCAAGCACGAAACTTTGCTCCAGGCTGTGGACCCGGTCATGCGCATGGTGGAGGTCTCCATCCGCAACACCGGTTTTATCGCCACGCTTACCGTGGCCCCAGGCTATCTGCTGGAAGTGGTGGGCGACTCCTCAGTCATGCCCGTGGCCGAACGCGGCTTTAACGTGGCCGGGGCCGTGCGCACCCTGGAAACAGTGGGCACCAGCGCCCTGACCCTGTCCATTCTGGAAAAAGCCCCGGTCCAGGTGGAAGGCCACGAGCATTACAACCGCACCTTTCACAACTGGACCTGCTCTTCCGCCCCCATTTTTGACATTGAAAACAACGCCGTGGCCTCACTGACCATCTCCGGCCACATCCGGGGAAAACAGGAACACACCTTCGCCATGGTCAAAGCGGCCTGTGAAGGCATCAGCACCCGCCTGCGCGAAATCTTCCTGCTCCGCGAACAGCAACGCCTCAACTCCATGCTCAACTCCATCCACAACTCCCTGCCGGACGCCGTGTTCTCCCTGAACAACAACCTCAAAGTCACCCACGCCAACCGTCACGCCTGCCTGCTGCTCCAGGCGGAAGAAGCCCTGAGCGGCCGCGGCCTGGCCCAGATGGTCCCACCGGAAGACCAGGAGGAAATCCGCTCCATTCTGCATAGCGGCAAACCAGCCGGCGCGGACGTGCGTTTTCTGATCAACGGCCAGGAAGTCAAGCACCCCTGCCGCTTCATGCCCATTCACGGCGACGACGGAAAAACCCTTGGCACCACCGTGATCATCGCCCCGGAGGACGCCGGCCTGGACGCGCCCAGGCGCGGCAACGGCAATTACGCCAAGTACGATTTTAAAGACATCCTGGGCGCCAGCCCGGCCATGAAGCGGCAAATCGACCTGGCCCGCAGAGCCGGCAACAGCGGGGCGCGCATCCTGCTGACCGGTGAATCCGGCACCGGCAAGGAGCTCTTCGCCCAGGCCATCCACAACAACAGCCGGGAACGCAAAGGTCCGTTCGTGGCGGTATCCTGCGCGGCCATTCCCAAGGATCTCATTGAATCCGAACTGTTCGGCTACGTGGGCGGCGCTTTTACCGGAGCCAGGGAAAAAGGACTGCCCGGCAAATTTGAACTGGCCTCCGGCGGCACCCTGTTCCTAGACGAAATAAACAGCCTGCCCTGGGAATTGCAGGGCAAACTGCTGCGCGTGCTTCAGCAGGGCGAAATTACCCGCATAGGCGGCAGCCAGCCCCTTCCCGTGTCCGTGCGGGTGATCACCGCCAGCAACATCAACCTGCGCGAAGCCGCCCAGCGCGGCGAATTCCGCGAAGACCTCCACTACCGCATAAACGTAGTGGAAATAGCCATTCCGCCCCTGCGGGACAGAAAAGAAGACATCCCCATCCTGACCGGCCACACCATGCGCCGCCTGTGCCGGGAAACCCGCCTGCCTTTTGCCGGCATCAGCCCGGAAGCCACACTGGCCCTGCACAACTACGACTGGCCCGGCAACGTGCGCGAACTGGAAAACGTCTGCGAACTGGCCCTGCTTATGGCCAACGGCGAACATATCAGCCCGGACCATCTGCCCGCCCACATCGCCGGCTCCATCCCCCCCGCCCCCGCTCCCGCCTCCCTCAGCCACACCACAACCCAGGCCATCAAACAAGCCCTTGACCGCCATAATAACAACCTTACCCGCGCGGCCGCCTCACTTGGCATCGCCCGCACCACGTTGTACCGCCAGATGAAAAAGCATGGCCTGATGGAAATAATCTGATTGATTTGGGGGACTCCGGGGGCATCATGTCCCCCAGGCGGGGTTTGAGGCGGCAGCCCCAAAATTCAAACCGTCCTGTTCCTGATAAAATCTTCCACCAGATCGGCGAAGGCCTCCAGGCCGCAGGGCAGATCCTGGGGCCAGCCAAAGTGAGTGGGGGCTGGTTCCGCCTGGGCCAGAAGCAGGGTTTGGGCCAGGGCTTTCGGGTCGCCGGGGTTTGGCAGGACGAAGCGCGATTCGAGAAAGCGGGAAGAGCCGTTGGCCGCGCTGCTGATCACTTTCAGGCCGCAGGCCAGGGCTTCCAGCACGGCATTGGAGCAGGCGTCGTAAAAGCTGGGCAGGATAAAGATATCCAGGGATTTGTAAAAGAAAGGCATATCGTCAACTTTGCCGAGGAAGCGGACGCGGTCCCCGACGCCCAGGTTGTCGGCCAGGGCCTGGTATGGGCCGGAGCGGCGGCCGCCGGCCACGAACAGACGAAAATTGTCCGGCAGCAAGGCCAGTGCCTGAATCATCGGACCAACGCCTTTGAGCTCGAAGTTGCTCCCGGCCAAGCCGATAGCTATCTGATCAGGTGTAAGCCCGAGGGCCTGGCGGCAGGCGGCGCGCTCTTCAGGCGGCGGCGGCGCGTAGCGGCCCAGATCCGGCTTGTTATAGACTATGTCGATGTTTTGAGGCTGAAGATTTGGATGGGCCTGGCAAATCCAGTCCCGCACCAGGTGGGAGACCGCGACTATTTTTGAGCGGCCGGAATATTGCCGTTGTTCCAGCAGCAGGGTCAGCCAGTTGGCCGGGGAAAGCCTGCGCCGCAACCGCTTGAACAGTTTGGCCGGTCCGGACGGCTGGGCCAGCTCCGTAACCCGCCAGAAAATTCGCAGCGGCCCGCCGCCCACGCGCAGCAAATCCTGCGCCCAGGTTTTGCCCAGGCTGATGACGCAGGCGTAATCGCCGCGTTGGCGCAGTCTTTCCGCCGCCAGGCAGAACCAGAATACTTTAAGGAACGTTGGCCCAAAGGGGCGGCCAACGGCTAATACCCGCACGCCCGGCGGCGGGTCCGCCTCTCGCCTGGCGCAGATGAAATCAACATCCAGGCCGCGTTCAGCCAGAAGTCCGGCCAGCCGGAAGCCGAACTGCTCCACTCCGCCATAGCGGGAAAAACGCGGCAGCATCACGGCTGCTCTGGGTGGCTGTTGCGGCATAAGGGATTCAGGAGCCGTTACGGCTTGCGGGATGATTTTTTATCTGTCCGGCCAGACGCTCGGACAGGGTTTTCAGCAATTGGCTGTCCGGATCGATTACCCGGGCCTGGGCCAGAGTTTCCTCCGCCTGCTCGATACGCCCGCTCTCCAGAAGCGAAGCCGCGGCCTCCAGGTGCAGGTTCTCCGGCTTGTCGCCGTAAATTGCCTGGATCAGGGTCTGGTATTCGTGGCCAAAGGCCGTTCGCACCAAAGCATTCTGGTCGTTGAGCAGACGGGCCAGGTGCCGGTTGGCCTGCCAGCCGGCCAGATACAGGCAGAACAGCTTGCGGGCCTGGGCCAGAAGTTCCCTGAGCCGCGCGATTTCCCGGCTCAGGCTCTCCCGGCTCTGATCGGTCATTTGTTCAAGAACCAGCAGGGAATCCGCCAGGCGCGGCTCGTCATCCACCGGCAGGTTCAGGTGCCGCTGGCTATAGTACTGCACCTGGTGGGCATCTTCCTGAAGCTTGACGCTTTCGTGAAAAATATATCCCAGGGTCCAGTCCAGCATGCGGCCGGCGTCCAACAGCTCCACATTGCGCTCGCCCAGAAGCAGCCGATGGGCCGCGTCCTTAAGACGCCAGAGCAGGCCCCGGTTCATCATGTCGCCCACCAGGCCGCGCATAATGGAAAAAGAAATCCCGCCGGATCCCCCAAAGCGTTCGAACTGCACGCCCAGTTCCTGGCTGACCAGGCAGAAGTACCAGAGCAGATCCCTGGCCAGGATATCCGTGTTCCGGCCTGCCCGTTTGGCGTTCACGCCCCCTCTCCCCGGATCAACGCGCGTCCTTGGGCTTTTTCGCCTTGCCGCTGATGTGTTCCGGCACGATTTTATAGACCGCGGTCCGGCTGGAGGATCTTTTTATATTCTCGTCCGCCTTGTCCATATCCCCGGGCAGGTATTTTGCCGCCAGGCCCAGCAGAGCGCGCGTTTTTTCCGCTTCTTCCACCACTTCTTCCGTCCGGCCGCTCACAATGACGCTGTTGAAATAAGTGCTGAACCCGCCGTCGAACACCGGCTTCACGCCCGTGACCGCGCAAAAGCTCACCTTGCCGCAATGGGCCAGGTTGTTCAGCTTCCGGCCTTCGCGCGCGCAGTGGAAGTACAACACTCCATCCATAAACGCATAAGAAAGCGGAACTCCGTAAGGCTCTCCCTCCGGCCCGATTGTGGACAGAATCCCGTACTCGCCCTGGCGCAGCGCTTCCAGCGCTTCTTCTTGCGAAACAGCACGATCCTTGCGCCGCATGGCCTTTTCCATATGCCGAACTCCCTTACGGAACATTTTTGCACTTAGGGTTGCCGCTTGACGGCTAAACAACCTAAGATTTTTTCAGCTTTATATGCTTGATCACCGCCCCCTCGCAAGCGAAAACCGTGAACTCCGCAATATTCACAGCCCGTTCGCAAATGCGGCTCAGGGAGTGCGCGATCAAAATGCGCAGCATGCCCAGGGTCGGGCTTCGCTGTTCCGCAAAACAGCTGTGCAGCGCCTTGGCGTGCAAAGTATCCGCCTCGTCCATCATGCCGCAAACCTCATGCGCCATCTGGGGGTTCTGAGCCCGGAAGGCTTCCACCGCCGCCTGGTACATCTTGATACTGTATTCCGCCAGATTCTGCACGAACGGATGCGGCCCGGACTGCGTGGCCGCGGCAAGCTCCACCACGTGATTGGCGATGTTGCTGGCCTCGTCCGCAATGCGCTCCAAGTTGGACGTGGCCCGCATGATGGCCACAACCATGCGCAAATCAGCGGCCACCGGGTTTTCCAACGCCAAAATGCGCAGGCAAATCTCGTCCAGCTGATTGTCCATCTCGTCAATGGCCTCGTCCCGGTCAATTATCTCCATGGCCTTGACCGCGTCCCGATTGTGCAAAGCGCTCACGACATCCCGGATCATGCTCTCGACACTAGCCGCCATGTACAATATCCGCGTCCGGGCCTCTTCCAGCTGCTGGCGGCCATACAACAAATTCGCCATAAAAAACTCCGTTAGTATGTTCGGGGCTGCCGCCCCAAACCCCCGTCTGGGGGATCGGTGGACAGAGTCCCCCGAGGCTGTCGATAAAATCTTCTTTGGCAACAGCCGCCGCGGAGGCGCAGGCTGCATTCATTGCCGCCTTAAAACTCCGGAGCGGGCGTGCCTTGACAAACTCCGGCCTTGCGGCGTGTGTCATGAATCCAGGGGACAGGTCTCCCCAATATTTTATCCAAAACGGCCGGTAATATAGTCCTCGGTCTGCCTGTTCTTGGGTCTGGTGAACAAATCGCCGGTCGCGCCCGTTTCAATGAGCTTGCCCATGTAAAAGAAGGCGGTGCTGTCCGATACGCGGGCCGCCTGCTGCATGCTGTGCGTGACGATGACTATGGTGACCTGTTTTTTCAGCGAATGGATCAATTCCTCTATTTTTAGAGTGGCCAGGGGGTCCAGGGCGGAAGCCGGTTCGTCCATGAGCAGCACTTCCGGCTCCACGGCCAGGGCTCTGGCGATGCACAGGCGCTGCTGCTGCCCGCCGGAAAGCCCCAGGCCGGAACTGTGCAGCCGATCTTTAACCTCCTCCCACAGGGCCGCGTCGCGCAAACTCCGCTCCACGCGCTCCGCGATCAGGCTTTTGTCCTTTACCCCGTTCACCACCAGCCCGTAAGCCACGTTGTCAAAAATGCTCTTGGGAAAAGGCGTGGGCTTCTGAAAAACCATACCCACGCGCCGCCGCAGGCCGGTCACGTCCAGGCCCGGCGCGCACAAATCCTCGCCGTCCAAAAACAGGCCGCCCCGCATGCGCGTGCCGGGAATCAAATCGTTCATCCGGTTGATGCAGCGCAAAAACGTGCTCTTGCCGCAGCCGGAAGGCCCGATCAAAGCCAACGCCTCATTCGGCCGCACCACCAGGCTTATATCATAAAGCGCCTGCGCCGGTCCGTAAAAAAAACTGAAATCCCTGGCGGATATTTTTTCCATATTGGATGAAGACTCCTTTTATCAAATGGGGAAAATGATTCCCCCCAGGCGGAGTTTTAGAGTGACTGCCCAGAATTTACTTAACAAATCTATAACCAACGCCGCGCAGGGTTTCTATGTATCCGGCGGCCGGGCCGATTTTCCTGCGCAGGCGGCGCATATGGGTATCCACAGTGCGGGCGTAGCCGTCAAAGGTGTAGCCCCAAACGTTTTCCAGCAGGGCGTCACGGCTGAGCACACGCCCCCGGCGGCGCATAAGTTCCGCCAGCAGTTTGAATTCCGTGGCGGTCAGGCCGCAATCACGGCCGTCCAGGGTAGCGCGGTGAGCGGGCAGATCCACTGCAAGCGAACCGCAGCGCAGAATCTGCGCCTCATCGGGCTGCCGGCGGGAGCGGCCGAGCAGGCCCTTGGCGCGCAGTAAGAGCTCTCGTACGGAAAACGGCTTGACCACATAGTCGTCCGCGCCAAGTTCCAGACCGAGCACCCGGTCCAACTCCTCGCCTTTGGCAGTGAGCATAATTACCGCTGTGGGGGCGGATTCCGGATTGCGGCGCAATTCCTTGAGCACGTCCAGACCGCTCAGGCCGGGCAGCATAACGTCCAGAACGAGCAAAGCCGGGCGCAGGCTTTGGAGCGCCTCCAGGCCGGATTCGCCGTCCGGGCAGGCCTTGACGGTATAGCCGGCGTTTTTAAAGGAAAACTCCAGCAGCCCGGAGATGTCCTTATCGTCTTCTATTATTAAGATCGTGCTCATAACGTTCTGTTAATAAGACGGATGCCGCCCGGTAGACAATGGCGGTCCGGTGAAGGAATTATGACATTACGGTTACGATTGCCCCTGGCCATGACAATTTTATGTATTGTGCTATATGATCTGGTTTAAAGTAATTAAAATTTTGTTCCACACGCCAATCGGGCGTGAGAAAAATTCGCAACAAAATAACCACGGGGCCGTCACCTTCATGTAACATGAAGGTGAAAAAAAGCTCCAGGCATACTGAAAAAACACTTTTTAAGGAGTTGCACATGAAACGCTTTTTCGCAAGCGCCCTGGCTCTTATTTTTACCCTGAGCGCTCTCCCGGCCTTTGCCGCCGGACTTAACGTGAACGGTTCCACCACGGTGCTGCCGATTATGCAGAAAATGGTGGAAGCCTATATGGCCAAAAACCCGGGCGTGGAAATAACCGTGTCCGGAGGCGGCTCCGGCAACGGCATAAAAGCCCTGCTGGACAAAAACACGGACATTGCCATGTCTTCGCGCGAGCTCAAGGAATCCGAACTCAAGCTGGCCCGGGAGCGCGGCCTGGCTCTGGCCCCCCTGGCAATCGCCATTGACGCCGTCATCCCCATGGTTCACCCGGAAAACCCGGTCAATAACCTTACCAAAGCCCAGCTCCAGGCCATTTTCTCCGGCTCCGCGCGCAACTGGAAGGAAGTGGGCGGCCCGGACAAGCAAATCGTCGTAGTCTCACGCGATACCTCCTCCGGCACCTACGAAGCCTGGAACGAACTGATCATGGGCAAAGATCGCGTCAGCCCGGCGGCCCTGCTTTCCGCTTCCAGCGGCGCCATGCTCCAGACCGTGGCCGGCAACAAACTGGCCATCGGCTATGATTCCTACGGCTACCTTAACAACACCGTCAAACCCGTAAGTGTGAACAACATCGCCGGCACTCCGGCAACAGCCGCCGGCGGAACATACCCGTTGTCCCGCAAACTCTGGATCATCACGAGCGGCAAACCAGCCGGCCAGGCCGCGGACTTCATCAGCTTCATCATGAGCGCCGACGGCCAGCAAATCGTCAAGGGCAGCGGCGCTGTCCCGGTTAAGTAAGCGGGTTAAGGATTTTTTCTATGCATCCGCGTGAGTCTGCAATCAAAATGGCGTTTTTCGTGGCGGCGGCTTCGTCTGTGCTGGTTTTGGGGTTGATTGTAATTTATCTGCTCCGGGCCGGGTTGCCGTTTTTCGCGCATTATTCCTGGTGGGATTTTCTGGCCGGGCAATATTGGTACCCCACGAGCGATCCGCCGGAATTCGGAATTTTCCCGCTGATTCTGGCCTCGGTGCTGGTGGCCCTGCTCTCTTCGGCTATGGCGGTTCCATTGGGGGTAATGACGGCGGCCTATCTTTCGGAAATAGCCGGACCGCGCATGCGCGGGGTGGTCAAGCCGCTGCTGGAAATGCTGGCGGCCATTCCTTCGGTGATTATGGGTTTTTTCGGCATGGTGGTGCTGGCTCCGCTGTTTCAAAATTATTTTGATATTCCGATTGGTTTGAATTTGTTTACCGCTTCGCTCCTGCTGGCTTTCATGAGCGTGCCGACCATCTGCTCCATTTCCGAGGATGCCATGCACAGCGTGCCCAGAGAGCTGAAGGAGGCCTCCCTGGCCTTGGGGGCCACCAGGTGGGAAACCCTGACCAGGGTGACTGTGCCGTCCTCGCTTTCCGGCATAAGCACGGCGGTGATTCTGGGCATGTCGCGCTCCATAGGCGAAACCATGGTCACGCTCATGGTGGCGGGCGGAGCGGCCATGATTCCCTCCTCGATCTTTGATCCCGTACGGCCGCTCCCGGCTTCCATCGCGGCGGAAATGGCGGAAACGCCCTTTGGCAGCCAGCACTATCACGCCCTGTTCGCCATGGGCATAGTGCTGTTTTTGTTCACCCTGTTCTTTAACCTGCTGGCCGATCACTTCGCCCGCAAATATAAAACGGTGGGAACAGCGACCAACTAGATTGGGGGAGGCTCCGCTGCTTTTTCCACGCCTGCCCGCATGAATGCAAAATGGGCAAAACTCATTTTGCCTGTTTGCCGCTCCCGGGCTCCACCGCGCTTGCTGTGCAGCCCAGGGTGTGACGCCGCCTTGAAACACGTTACGGCATTGTTGTTCCGTCTTGCGGAACACCGCTGATAAATAAGTCCGGGGGCAATCGCCCCCGGCAGGGGGCTGGGTAACAGTGGCTCCCGGATCGGAAAGGAGATTTCCTAAATGAATTTAGCTCAAAAACGTCTGCGCAGAGAAAGGTTTTGCTTTGGCGCGCTGAGGCTGGCGGCGTTGTTGAACGGCTTGATGTTCTTTGCGGTCTGCGGGTTTTTGTTAATCAAGGGGCTGCCGGGCCTGAGCTGGGAATTTTTGAGCCAGGCGCCCAGGGAGTCCATGACCGCCGGAGGCATATTTCCGGCCATCATGGGTACGGTGATTCTATCGCTTTTGTCCGTTGGGCTGGCCTTGCCGCTGGGCTGCGCCGCGGCTGTGTATTTGAGCGAATATGCCGCTCCGGGGCGGCTGACTGACTGGGTGCGCCTGGGCATAAACAACCTGGCCGGGGTGCCTTCCGTGGTCTTCGGGCTGTTCGGACTGGCTTTTTTTGTGACTTATCTGGGCTTGCAGGTGTCCATTTTGTCCGGGGCACTGACGTTGGCGGCTTTGTCCCTGCCGGTGGTCATAGGCACGGCCGAAGAAGCCATGCGCGCGGTGCCGGATTCTTACAGGCACGCGTCGCTGGCTTTAGGGGCAACCAAGTGGCAGACCATTTACCGGGTGGTGCTGCCTTCCGCCCTGCCGGGCATACTGACCGGGGCCATTCTGGCGCTTTCGCGCGCGGCCGGGGAAACAGCGGCCATCATGTTCACCTGCGCGGTGTTTTACAAGCCTGGCCTGCCCAATTCCCTGCTGGACAGCGTGATGGCCCTGCCCACGCATATTTACGTGCTGGCCACGGCCGGAACGGATATCGACAAGACCAGGCCGCTTCAGTATTCTTCCGCCCTGGTGCTGGTTCTGCTGATCCTGCTGATGAACGCGGCGATTACCATTCTGCGTTCGCGCCGCCAAAAGAGAAGGTAGTCATGCCCCATTACGTATCCATAAAAAAACGGCTTTTCCTGGCCGTGCTCGTGCTGCTGCTGGCCGCCATGGTTCCGCCCGGATTATACGCCTGGTATAAATTGAAGACCGAAGTGCGCGCCGACGCCGAGCAGATGACCCTATCCATCCTGCGCGGGGTGGAATGGACGCTGGACGAGCATGCACCGTTTAAGGATACCTTGGAGCTCGATTCCTGGATGAAAAACTACCAGAAAAACACCGGCATACGCCTTTCATATATTGTTGGCGGGGCGCTGTTGGCGGATTCCGAGCTGCCTTACGCTCAACTCGCTTCCACATCGGACCACAGCATGCGGCCGGAGGTGCGCAACGCCCTGCAGTCCGGCTTTGCCGCGGATATGCGCATGAGCGCCTCTGTGGGCAAGGCGTTTATTTACTCGGCCATCAGCATGAATAAGGTGCCCGGCCTGGCTCCCGGCATTTTACGCCTGGCCATGCCGGACTTCAAAGTGGCCCATATGGTCAGAAGCATCGGACTGGACCTTGGCCTGTCCTTTGCCGCCGCCTTTGCCCTGGGGCTGGGCATGCTCTGGATGCTTTTGTTCCGGGGTTTCCAGTTTTTGGATGAAACGGTCCAGACCGCCCAGGCCATCGGCAACGGGGATTACAAACGCCGCATGCCCCAGATGCGCTACCGGGAATTGCGGCCCTTTGCGGCGGCCATTGACGCCATGAGCCACAATATAGAAATGAATATGGAGGCTGTGCGTGAGGAAAAATCCCATCTGGAGGCCGTGCTGGGAGCCATGCGCGAAGGCGTGCTGGTGCTGGATTCCCTGGCCCGCGTGATCTTGCGCAACCCGGCCGCGGCCGGATTTTTTCCGGCTCTGCGTGACCCCAAAAACGGCGGAGCCGGGCAAAGCCTGATGGAAGCCACAATGCACGCGGCTCTGCATGAGGCGGTGCAAAAAAGCCTGAGCAGTCCGTCAACTCCCGTGGAATCTCCGCTTTTAAATCTTGAGGGCGACAGGATCTGTCTGGCCAGGATTATCCCCCTGCAAACCTGGGGCAACGGACGGCTCATGCTGGTGCTCACGGACGTGAGCGACCGCGAAAAGCTGGATAAAATCCGCCGGGATTTCGTGGCCAACGTCTCGCACGAGTTGCGCACCCCCATTACCAGCATCCGGGGCTATGCGGAATCGCTGCTGGACAACCCGGATCTGCCGCCGGAAAAAAGCCGCGCTTTTCTGGAAGTCATCCTGCGCAATTCCAGCCATATGGCCAGGATGATCGAAGGCCTGCTCACCCTGGCCCGCACTGAGCACGCGGCCCGGCAGACAAAGCTCGGCCCTGTGGACTGCCGCCGAATCCTGGACCAGATCCTTGATGAAGCCATGCTCCTGCCGGGTTCCCCAAAAACGGAAATAATCAACCACCTGCCCGCGGGCCCCCTGAACGCCCTGGCAGAAGCGGACGGCCTGCGTGAAGTTTTCCGCAACCTTCTGGAAAACGCCGTAAAATACGGCAACGGCAAAGTGGACGTCAGCGACGCCTCGGACCGCAAGCAAATCCACATCCGTTTCCGCGACTACGGCCCGGGTATCCAACCGGCCAATCTGGACCGCATCTTCGAGCGTTTTTACCGCCTTAAACTCCCTCAGCCAACCCCGCAGCCCCACTCGGACGGCGCGGGCCTGGGCCTGGCCATCTGCCGCCACATTCTGCGCAACTTCAAAGGCGACATCCACGCCTTTCCCCCCGCCGACCACGGCCCAGGTGTGGTTTTTGAGGTGATTCTGAACAGAGCTGACTGATTTGTTGCCAATCCCCATCGCGCTGTGGGCGCCACACGCACCCGACGGGTAGCGGCGGCCACGCGACCTCGAATTCGGAATGCGCTTGCGCCCTGGCACGGCATTTCACAGTTTAAATGCCTTGTCGGCCAATAATTTTCCCGCGCAAAAGCGAGCCGAGGCGCGCATTCCGGCTTTTGGCACATCCGGAAGCAATAAAAAGATGGCCTCCTGCGGCCAAGCTGCATTGACTGTACGCAAGCAGTGATTTATTCAGTATTTTTTGCAAAGCAGGTTAACATCAAACAATGTTAACCTGCTTTAATTACTTAATATTATCCGGACTCGCGGAGATGAACATGGACTGCCAACGCTTGCTGGAATGGCGGAGAAGCAGCGACGCCAGAATAATTTATCTGGCCCTGGGTTTTTTTCTCATATTCGGGTTCAACAACGTAAGCTACCTGCTGCCGGTTTTTTACACGCAGATCGGCTACACTGTGCAGGACAGCGGGTGGCTGGTGTCCATTTTTTACGTCTTTTCCGTGAGTATCCGCCCGTTTGTCGGGCATCTTCTGATAGCGTTGGGCTTCCGGCGGGCTTTCGCCATCGCCGGAGTGCTTTCGTTCGGGGGGGCCGTCGGCATCGCATTGACAGGTCTGAATTTCTGGGCAGCTTTTACCGCCCGCGCCGTATTTGGCATAGGGGCCGGCCTTGCCCAAGTAACCCTGGCCACGTACCAGGGTTACGCCTTTGATGGAAAAGAGCGCGGCCGGGCCTATTCCTTAATCATGGCCGGCGGCCTGGCGCCCATGATGACCGTGGTGCCCATGGGCGACTGGCTGCTGCACCACGGTTACGGGTATATGTATATCTTTCTTCCCGCCCTGCTCAGCATCGTGTCTCTGTTCGTAACCCTGACTCTGCCAACTCTGGCCGGAGGAGACAAACCGTCCGGCGGCCCCGCCCGGAAGAGCCTGAATCCCTTCCGCGGATTTGGGGAATGCGCCGCCATACCGGCATTCCGGATTACGCTGCTGGCCCTGTTTCTCTTCTGCATGGTGGACGCGCTGTCCGCCTTCATGTCCCCCATGGCCAACAGCTACGGCCTTATGGCTTCGTACTTTCTTTCCGCCAACGCCGTCATGGGCGTTTCCGTGCGCCTTTTCTTCGGCCGGCTGCTGGACCGCTTCCCGCGCTGGATGGTTTCCGCTCCGCTCATCATCGGCATGGCAGTTTCCCTTTTACTCGCTTCCGTAAATCCAACATGGTGGACTCTGGCGCTTCTGGGGATGTGTTTCGGCGTGGGCATGGGGTTCGGCTTTCCCCTGCATCTGGCGCTGATTCCGGACAACGCCCCACAACGGCTGCTGCCCCAGGCCATGTCCATGTCATGGTTCATGCTCGGTTCCGGTTTTGCCATTGTCCCGCTGGCCACGGCCTGGCTGGGCGGCCTGACGGACCAGGTTTTCGCTTACCGGGTGGTGGCCCTTTGCGTCCTTGCCGGCGGGCTGGCGCTGGCCTGGCTCTGGCGGCGGAACTATAAAAAGGCTTAAACCTCAAATGGACCGAACCAGGAAGGGCCGCGGCCGCTCGGGTTTGCTAAAAATAGGCATTTTGCCTCTTGCTATTTCTCCCGTTTTGCCATATTGAATCCCCTCACGCTGCTGGACGACTCGTAAAAAGGCCGCCTTTTCCGACAAAAAGGCGGGTGGAAGTCCGGACAAAAATGTTTTCCGGTGATTTTCCTTTCCCCCCTTTGGGGATGGAAGACCACGACACGGAGTGGTAGTTAAGACGGTTATAACGCCGGCCTGTCACGCCGGAGGCCGAGGGTTCAAGTCCCTTCCACTCCGCCAGAATTTTACGCGCGAGCGAACATATATTTCCGTGTCGTTCCAGGCGGAACGAAGCAAACCGCAATTACGCGGTCTGCAAGGTAAAAATCGCGTGGGGCTGTTGTTGCAACGGCCCTGCGCATTCCACGGAGTGGTAGTTAAGACGGTTATAACGCCGGCCTGTCACGCCGGAGGCCGAGGGTTCAAGTCCCTTCCACTCCGCCACTTAAGTAAAATCAATGGGTTACATGAAAATGTGGCCCATTGATTTTTTTGTTGCTCATCGATAGGAGGAGTTTTGCTATGGCTATTCCTCATGAATACACAATCCAGGCCGCCCGTCCGAACCATATACCATTCTTGAATGATATTGAACTGGCCGCCGCCGCGATTTTTCCTCCCGGGTCCATTCCAGCGCACATCCTGTCAGAGCGAGTGCCGGAAGGCACCTTAATGGAAGCCATGCGCGACGGCGGGCTCTGGGTCGCCCTTGACGCGGACGCAAAACCGGTTGGCTATGGCTTGCTGCAATGTGTCGATGGTGCGGCGCTGCTGGCTCAGTTGGATGTGCACCCGGATCACGGGCGGCGGGGGCTCGGCGCTGCGCTCGTCCGGCGGATAATTGAAACCGCCCGCTCCCGTGGCGCGGATGCCCTGTACCTGACCACCTTTGCCCAGGTGCCCTGGAACGCGCCGTTTTATACTCGCCTGGGTTTTGTAGCGCTTACGGAAGCCGATCAGCCGCGATGGGTTCGGGAGATTCTTGCGGAAGAACGGGACAGAGGCCTTGAAAATCGCACGGCCATGCGCCTGACGTTGACGGACAATTAAGCGAAAAGCGCCTACGGCCACTGCCGGGCCACGTGCAGCACGCGCAAAACAGATACCTCACCGTCAGCTTCAGTATACACCACCACATAATTCGCTCGCACGACCATTTCCCGCGTGCCGGGAACCCGGCCGGACTTGTACATCTGCGGGTACACCGTCAATTCCGCCGCCCTTGCCTCAATTTCGTCTTTCAATTCCTGGGCGGCGTCGGGGTTGTCATCAGCAATATAACCGATGATCGCCAGCAAATCATCGCGGGCTGTTTGCCGCCAGCTAAGAACGCGCACGGCGCTTCCTGTCGATCAGGGCTTGCGCTTCATCCATGACCTGCTCATGGGAAGCGGAAAGCCGCTCATCACTCAGCGCCTCATGCACCTTGGCGCGAAACCAGGTGTCATGGGCTTCCGGCGTGGTGGTCAGTCCGGCGGGCAAGCCTCCCTCTTTGGCGACGCGGGTCAGCAGGATGCGCACGGCATCCGATACGGTCAGGCCGACATGGGCCAGATTTTCCGCCGCCTCGGCCTTGATTTTGTTGTCCACGCGTACATGCAGCATTGATGTTTGGGCAGCCATATGTCACCTCCATGCGATTTCAATATATATCTCAATTGAGATACAGACAAGGGGTTTTCACTATATCGAGACACTCGCCTTGTCGGACGAGCCCGGACATCCTTGGAGCCGCCCTGATTCGGCGAACGCTCTTTGAGATGGACAATATGGGACAACATAGTATCTTATTGAATTATTTAGATAACATAAATTTTGCTTACAAATTTTTGCAAGGGTAAAATTAAGGGTAAATAGTACTCGGTCAAAAAAAATACATAAATAATTACACAATATTATAATGAGAATTCGAGTCCCTTCCACTCCGCCAGAGAATAAAAAAGCGAGGCTTTTATAAGCTTCGCTTTTTTGTTACGCCTCGCGCCGCGAATTTCGGCCTTGGGGGGTAGCTATAGATAAAGCGACAGTTTTGGCAAGCGCTACGGAAGCCCTGATGCCCAATGACAGACTATCGGCGGCCAAAATCCTTGCAAAAGAATAGCCTTTCAAAAAAGGGGTTTGCCTCAGGCCGGTTGCAATTTGAAACGCAGGCGCAGGACTCCGTTTGAAAAACTATGCGAGATGATGCGGATAAGGCCGACTTCGGCAGTGTTTAACGCATGCAGTCCGCTGCACGGGCAGGCGTCGTAGTCGCCCACGCGGATTATGCGCAGGCTGTCGCCGGCGTCTTCCGGCAGGCGGGACAGGTTAAAAAGCCCGGCCGCCTCGGCTCGGAGCAAAAATTCTTCGCGCACCGGCGCGTTTCCGCGCAGCACGGCGTTGACCCGTTCCTCAAGGTCGGCGGCCTCCGCATCGCTTATGTCCCGCCCGAAGCGGTAATCGCATTTGGATTTATCAGCATTGACATGTGAGGAAAAACAGCGGTCGCAGCCGAACATTTTGACCATGGCCCCGTTGAGAACGTGCTCGGCGGTATGCATCAGGCGCAACTGTTCAGCGCTGTAATCTTTGGACATAGACATTCCTTTTCCGAGAGCTTTTCCCCACCACCGGCCCTTTGGGGAACCTCACCTGGCCGCGCCCGCTGTGGTTTTTGCAAAAGGGGGCGCGGCCTGAATGCTGGTGCGGGGGTGTCACGCCCCGCCAGGGGGCTTGATGGGCGGAGCCCCCATTAATAAACCGACACTATCCTAATCTCTGTAATGATCCGGCGTGTACGGGCCGGCCACGGGCACGCCGATGTAGTCGGCCTGCTCCTTGGTCAGCTTGGTCAGGCGGGCGTTCAGGCGTCCCAGGTGCAGCCGGGCCACTTCCTCGTCCAGTTTTTTGGGCAGGGTGTAGACCTTTTTCTCCA
>JAVBSC010000048.1:0-23065 GCA_031547305.1 Desulfovibrionaceae bacterium | reverse complement strand
AAAGGGTGATTTATTGCCGGGCGCCAAAAGTGTTGCCCGGCTGGATTGGAGTAGCAAAATGCATTCATTCAGATTCAGACTGCAACATTGGTTCAACCCCCTGCACGTGTACTGCCGCCTTCGCGATTGCGGCGTGCCGCGGTCCGCGGCCTGCCGCCTGACAGGCGTTTACGTGCGGCTCTACAGGCTGTGCCGCATACGGCCCCGCGCCGGCATGTAAGTTCCGTTTTTTCTGGACTCTCATCAACATATTTGCTATAATTTATGCCTGAACCGCCTTAGGATATTGTTTATACACCGCCGGCGCTTTTTTAGGTTCCGAGCTATCCGGAAAATCCGGACAATTTTCTGTAGAAACGGTCCGGCCGGCCTTAAAGCCGCCTTAGAAAGGGCGGGAGCGGGGGCGGATAGTCTTATTTTTTCGGACTAGATATGCCGGATTGAAAAATAGCCTTGAAATAACTGAATATATACACGATGGCACACGGATTGCTAAATGATTTGCAAGACTAATTTGCCACGACAAAAAATTTGAAAATAAATTCCGGGGGTATTTAAAATGAAGCGCATCATCGCAACCGCTACACTGGTTCTGTCTCTCTGCTTCGGGTTCGCGGGCACCGGCTCCGCCGACATCATCAGCGATTTGAAAGGCCTTCAGGATGACGGCACCATACTGCTTCATGCTCTGGCGGACCTTGGCTATGGTGTAGGCAAGGATAATTACTCAAACTTCGCCGGATTTGCCGATGTGGTCGCCGCCGGCGCCGGACTCCAGAAGGAGCGGGCTCTCTTTACGGTGGATTACATCACGGCCAAGGCCAACACCGTTTCCAGCTTCCAGTCCGGCGGCAAGACCCTGTCTTTGGGCGGCACGCTTAAGGATCTTCTTTATTCCGAACTGTCCGCGCTGGTCGTGCAGAGGAGCGGCGGCAAGCCCCTGGACACAGTCACGAAGAGTAGTTTTAGGTTCCTTGAAGTTACGGACACTGTGAAGCGCGGCACTTATTACATCATCGGATTTGAAGACGGCCTGACCCTGGACAACGATTACAACGACGCCATCTTCATGGTCAGCGCCTCCGCCACACCCATCCCCGGAGCCGCCTGGCTGCTGGGTTCCGGTCTGGCCGGACTGATGGCCATCCGCCGCCGCGGCAAGTAAGAACGCTTACAAGATAATAAAAAACTCCCGGCCTGAGGTAGAGCAGGCCGGGAGTTTTTTTATTCCGAAAAATCCGGACAGATTATTTCAACAACTCCGCAAGGCGCCGTTGGGCCGCGTCCTGATCCAGCCCGAGCCTGGCGGATATTTCCGGCAGGTTTTCCTCGGCGTCGCAAGGCCGCGCGTAAAGCGGCGTCACGTCCTGTTCAGCGTAGTCCAGCTCCAAGGCCGCCCGGAAAAGGAATTCCGGCGACGGATGGTTGAAGGAAAGAGGCGGAATTTTGGCCTGGGGCATCTGTTGCGCCAAAAGAACGTCAAAGGCCTGGGCGTTACGCGCCAGCCCGCTGCCCAGAAGCAGACACGGCCCGGACTCTCGCGCCCGCCCGGCCATCAGCTTCACCGCCGCGTCCGGGGCAAGCACCAGCAAATCCGTGTCCGGACATATTGGTGGAACGCGGCCGGGCGCCGCGCTCCGTTGGTCTTGATAAAAGCCCTGCAGGTGCACCAGATTGCGCCGGGCATGGGTAAGCACCCAGAAACGCGTGTCTGTGCCCGTGGGCCACAAACGCTCGCAGGCTTCGGCCGCCAACAGGGGCAGGTAGTCCAGTCCGGCCTGCTTTGCGCCGCTGCCCCTGGCCAGGCCGGCGGCGGTGGCCAGGGCCAGACGCAGGCCGGTAAAAGCGCCCGGACCGCGCACGCAGGCAATGTGTTCCAATTGGGCGGCTTTAAGACCGCAAAGCTTAAGGGCCGCTTCCAGGGCCGGAGCCAGCAGTTCCGCCCCCTGCCCCTGGGCCTGCCAGTCCTGGGCGCACAGCAGTTCCGGACCGCGGCCCAGCGCGAACTGCAGGCGGCCTTCGGCCGCGTTCAGGACCAGGGTGAGCGAGTCGGAAAAGGCCGGATCAGCCATTGAAAATCCGCATAATGTCGTTGCCCGTGGCAAAAAGCATCAGGGCCAGCAAAAATACCAGGCCAAGGCGCGTGCTTATTTCGCGTATTTTGACCGAAACGGGCCGGCGGATGAGCAGTTCCAGCCCGAAGAACAGGATATGCCCGCCGTCCAGCACCGGAATTGGCAGCAGATTGAGCAGTCCCAGGTTAATGCTCAAGAATGCGGTTAGCGGCAGCACGCCGAGCAGGCCGGTATTGTGCGCCCGCTCGTAGACCATCTGGCCGATCAGCACCGGCCCGCCCAGATCCTTGATCGGCGCGCGGCCGCTTATGAGCATGCCCAGGGACTGGCCTATGTAAATCGCCTTGTTCCAGGTTTCATGAAAACCTTCAACGCAGGCTTCCACAAAGCCGAGTTCCCGGAATTCGCCGCTGTTGCTCAAGCCCAGGCGCCATACCTCCACCGGCTTGTCTCCCGGATTTTCCGGCTGCAAAACTTCCTTGCGCGGGGTGACGTCCGTCCGGCGCGTTTCTCCGTTGCGCTCGTACTCCACGGTTATGGTTTTGCCGGCCGCTCCGTTCACAAACAGGGAGATTTCCTCCCAACGCCGCACCTTAACGCCGTCCAGGCTCAGAATGCGATCCCCGGCGCGCAACCCTGACGTCGCGGCCGGGCTGTCCGGCAGCACGGATGAAACCACCGGGTCAATCACTCCGGCTCCGGCGGAGAATAAAAACCAGTATACCAGCCAGGCCAGCAGCAGGTTGAAGATCGGACCGGCCGCCACAATAACCAGCCTTTGCCAGGCCGGACGCAGGGCAAAACTTTCCCCGGCCGTGAACGGCGCGGGAATATCCTCCGGGGCTTCCTCGCCCACCATGGCCACATAGCCGCCCAAAGGCACGGCGGAAATCTGGTAGCTGGTCTTGTTGCGATTAACCCCCCAGATTTTAGGCCCGAAGCCCAGGGAAAAAGTCTTTACCCCCACCCCGAAAAGCTTGGCGAAAATAAAATGCCCCAGTTCATGGAAAAAAATGAGGCCGCCTAAAACCAGAATTATGGAAAGAGTGCCGATCATTGTGCGTTTATTTTATCCAGGCTTCAAGTTTGCGGCGGATGCGGGAATCCAGATCTAGGATTTCTTCCGCGCCGCCCGGTTCAGGGCCGGCCGTATGCCCGTCCATGGCCCGCTCCACCAAATCGCTTATGCCGGTAAAAGAAATACGGTCTTGCAGGAACAAGGCCACGGCCGTCTCGTTGGCCGCGTTCAGCACTATGGGCAAATCCCCGCCCGCGCGAATGACCCGCCGGCATAAAGACAGGGCCGGAAAAGAAGATAAGTCCGGTTCCATAAAGCGCAACCCGGCATAGCGCGTCAAATCCAGAGGGGCGGCCCCGCTGGGGACGCGTACCGGCCAGCCCAGGCAGTGGGCCAGGGGCACGCGCATGTCCGGCGGGCCAAGCTGGGCCAGCATGGAGCCGTCCAGGTATTCCACCAGGGAATGCACCACGGACTGGGGATGGACAAGCACGCTGACCTTATCTTCGCCCAGGCCGTATAAATGGCAGGCTTCGATTATTTCCAGCCCCTTGTTCATCATGGTGGCGGAATCTATGCTGATCTTCGCGCCCATGCTCCAGTTTGGGTGGGCCAGGGCGGCTTCTTTGCGCACCCCGGCCAGTTCTTCCCTGGTTTTTCCCAGAAACGGGCCGCCGGAAGCGGTGAGCACCAGGCGCTTCATTCCGCTCCGGTCCTGCCCCTGAAGGCTTTGAAATATGGCGTTGTGCTCAGAATCAACAGGCAGGATCGCGGCCTTGGTCTGGCCGCACAGGGAACGGATCAGGCCGCCAGCCAGCACCAAAGCCTCTTTGTTGGCCAGGGCGATCACCTTGCCGGCCCTGGCCGCCGCCAGGGCGGCCGTAAGACCGGCCGCACCCATCTGGGCGCAGAGCACGGCGTCCGCTTCGGGCAGGCCGGCCATGGCCGCATAGCCGTCCGGGCCGATCAGGATGTCCGGGCTGTAGCCGGTGGGCAGCAGGGGCAGCAGTTCCAGCCTGGCGGCTTCGTCCTGCACGCCGAGAATCGCGGGCCGCCATTCGGCCGCTTGCTCGGCCAGCAGCCGCATGTTGCGCGCCCCGGCCAGGCCGCAAATGCTGAAGGAGTCCGGCCGCTCGGCCATGACCGCCAGGGCGCTGCGGCCGATGGAGCCGGTGGACCCCAGCACGGACAGGCGGCGCGGCCACTTGGCCGCATAGGCCTCGGACGGGGAGGGGGATATATAGTTGATCATGGGTTTAAAGCGCCTGAGATGGCGCGGCGGCGGACGCTTCCAGGGCGCCGTTCCAGAGAGCCAGGCCCAGCAGGAGCAGCTTGAAGGCCAGCAGGACAAAAAGCAGGCTGTCTATGCGGTCCAGCAGGCCGCCGTGCCCCGGCAGCAGGTTGCTGGAATCCTTTACCCGCAAAGCCCGTTTGACCGCGGATTCAAAAAAGTCGCCCAATTGGGCGGACACGCCGAACAGAACTCCGATCAACGCCCAGGCCGGCCAGTTCAGCTTGTCCAGCGGCGCGTCGTGAGCGAGAATGAAACTCAGGCCCACAGTGGCGGCCACACAGGCCAGCAGGCCGCCCACAGCGCCTTCCCAGCTTTTTTTTGGGCTGACGCGGGGCCAGATTTTGTGGCGGCCAAGAGTCACGCCGGCGTAATAAGCCCCGGTGTCCGAGGCATAGGCCGCCACCACCAGGAACAGGACTTGCGCTTTTGGCAAATCCAGTGCCAGAGCCAGAATAAAGGGAACATACAAAAGGCCGAACAGAAGCACGGCATGTTGTTCCGGCCTGGCTTCGGCGTTGCCGCGCCCGTAGTCGACCAGAAAACCCAGGGCGCAGACCAGAAAAGCCAGGCCAAAGGCCGCCTGCCCCACCAGGGCCTGCCCGAGGCAGACGGAGCACATCAGGGCCAGGCCAGCCGCAAGGCCGAGGATTTTGCGGACCAGGCCGGTCCGGCCCGGCCAGAACATGGCGTAAAATTCCCACAGCCCCCAGAGTGCCGCCGCAACGATAAGAGCCTGCAGGGGGCGGCCACCGTAGGCCAGGCATCCAAGCAGAACAGCGGCCAGGATCAGTCCGGTGATTATCCGTTTTTTATGCGAGCTTTCCATGTTGGCTCCGTGCTACGTGTCCGCCTTGCCAAAGCGTCTTTTTCGTCCGGCGTAGTCCGCCAGGGCGGCCTGCAGATCCGCTTCGGAAAAATCCGGCCACATGGTTTGGCAAAAATAAAATTCACTGTAGGCGGATTGAAAAAGCAAAAAATTGCTGATGCGCAACTCGCCGCTGGTGCGGATGACCAGATCCGGGTCCGGCTGGCCGGCGCTGTACAGGTATTGGGCCAGGTTTTCCGGAGTGGCTTCTTCCGGGGCGCGGCCGGCCCGCATAAACAGCCGGCAGGCTCTGGCTATTTCCTCCCGTCCCGAGTAATTCAAGGCCAGGTTAAGACACATGGCCGTATTTTTGGCCGTTTTGTCCATGGCGTGGCGCAGGGCCTTGCGCGAGGCCAGAGGCAGGGAGTCTGTTTCACCAAAAACAGACAGCCGGATATTCTGTTTTTGCAGTTCCGGCAGTTCTTTGCCCAGAAATTCCACCAGCATGGAAAAGAGAAAGCGCACCTCTTCCACCGGCCTGGACCAGTTTTCTCTGGAAAAAGTGTACAAAGTGAGATGCGCTATGCCCAGGCGGCGGCATTCCGTAACCACCTTGCGCACAGCTTCGGAGCCGGCCTTGTGGCCGTCGCTGCGGGACAGCCCGCGCAGCTTCGCCCAGCGGCCGTTGCCGTCCATGATTATGGCCACGTGGGCCGGTAAATCCAAAGGAACGCTCTGCTGCATCTTTTCACCTTCCGGCCGTGGCCGAAACGCCCCTGCGTTATTCTGGCAAAAATAATCCGCGTTAAAAGGGCAAAGACCTTTTAAACACTTAGAAGGGCCTGGGTCAAGCCGGGGTTTGCGGCTCTGGCCTTTTTTAAGGATAGGGTGTATCAGTCCGGAATGCCGGTCGAATTTTCCCGCATAGCCGTATGGAACACCGCCTTTTTGGGGGATGCCGCGCTCACCCTGCCCCTGCTGCAAAGCCTGCGGGCGGCTTTTCCGTGCGCGGAGATCCATTTTTTTGTGCGCCGGGGTTTTGCTTCGCTCTTCAGCAGCCATAGGGCCATCGATCAGGTGCATGAGTACGATAAAAAGTCCGGTGGAAGCCGGGCGGGCGTTTTAAGCCACGGCCGCGAGCTGTCCGGCCTGGGTTTTGATCTGTGGATCTGCGCCCACCCCAGCTTTCGCAGCGCCCTGCTGGCCAGGCTGAGCCGTGCGGACATGCGCATTGGCTATGCGGAATCATGCGGCCGCGTTTTCAGCCGGTTTTTCTTCACCCACCCGGTCAGCCGGCGCTTCGCCGAGCTGGAGGAAATCGAGCGTCTGGGCCGATTGCTCCTGCCCCTGAAATTGCCGAAGCAACAGAACTGGCCGGATATTCAGTTGCCGGAGGATTCTTTGGAGAGGGCCGCCGACTACTTTCGGCAACACGGTCGAGGCCCGGTGGTGGGACTGCATCCGGGATCGGTCTGGGGCACAAAGCGTTGGCCGGTGGAGCATTTTGCGCGGCTCGGGGCCAGCATAGTCGCGGCCGGGGCGCAGGTAATGCTTTTTGCCGGTCCGGGCGAGGAAGGCGCGGCCCAAAAACTGGCCGCGGGCATCCGGGAACAGGCCGGTCCTTTGCCCCATGACGCCCTGCTGGACGTGGCCGGCCGGTTGAGCCTGCCGGATTTGGCGGCCTGGCTGGGCCGGCTGTCCTGCTATGTGACCAACGATTCAGGGCCAATGCACCTGGCCTGGCCGCAGGGCACGCCGGTCTGCGCCGTCTTCGGCCCCACGGTGCGCCGTCTGGGGTTTTTTCCCAGGGGGCCGGAATCCACAGTGTTTGAAGCGGATCTGGACTGCCGCCCCTGCGGTCTGCACGGACCGCAAAGTTGCCCTCTCAAGCACCACCGCTGCATGCGCGAAGTCCTGCCGGAAGACGTCTGGCGGGCGGTCCGGGAATATTTGAAATAGTGCCGCAGGGGCTAAAGCTTTTTATAGTTCAGCCGATACCATTTGCGATGACCCACAACTTGAGGAGGGCATATTATGGCAAACGACGTATCGGCACAGATAGCCGCCATGACGGCGGCCTCGCAAAAAGCGGTGATCGGGGGGGAGATAATCACTCAGACCCTGGATGCGCTTAACAGTCCCATGTATGGCGGCAAAGCCGGCGGTTCCGACGACATGGCGGATTCATACAACTTTCAGAAAAGCGTCCTGTCCGCGGTGTACAGCGCCAAAGGCGCGGTGGTGGACGCCGGCTCCTGAGCCTGAACTGACCGCGTGGTAAAATCGCGAACGGCCTGAAGGCGGAATCCTTCAGGCCGTTCGCGTTACGCGCCCGGCATGGCGCGGAGGCGTTTACGCTTCCGCCTCTTTTTTGCTTTTGATGTGAAACAACCTGCGGAAGGCATTCTGCAGGGAGTCGAGATAAGTGTAATACACAGGGGTCAGGTACAGGGTCAGAAGCTGCGAAACTAAAAGCCCGCCCACAACAGCCAGGCCCAGGGGCTGGCGGGCTTCGCCGCCGGCTCCGTAGCCCACGGCTATGGGCAGGGTTCCCATGAGCGCGGCCAGAGTGGTCATCATAATCGGCCGAAAGCGCACCAGGGCGCCGTCGCAAATGGCTTGGGCCGGAGCTATGTTGTGCTTGCGCTGGCTTTCCAGAGCGAAGTCGATCATCATGATGGCGTTTTTCTTGACTATGCCGATGAGCATAATTATGCCCACAAAGCCGTAGATATCCAGATCCTTGCCAAAGATCATCAGCGTGGCCACCGCGCCCACGCCGGCGGCCGGCAGGCCTGAGAGAATGGTCAACGGATGGATGAAGCTTTCATATAAAATGCCCAGCACGATATAAATCACCACCACGGCCATGAGCAGGAGCAGCCACAGGCCGCCCATGGAGTCCTGGAAGGCCTGGGCCGTGCCCTGAAAGCGTGTGGATACGCTGGCCGGAATAAAGTTGTCCGCCGCTGTCCGCACCGCATCCACAGCCTGGCCCAGGGCCACGCCGGGGTTCAGGTTGAAGGAAATGGTCACGGAAGGCATCTGTCCGCTGTGGTTTATGCTCATGGGGCCGACGCCGGTATCCATATCCACCAGGGTGGACAAAGGCACCAACTGGCCGGTTTGGGAGCGCACATATAAAAAGTTCAGGGCGGCCGGATCGCGCTGGTACCTGGGGGCCAGTTCCAGAATAACCGGGTAGTCGTTGGTGGGCGCCAGAATGGTGCTCACCTGGCGTGTACTGAAAGACGAGGCCAGGGCGTCTTCGATCTGGGCCGCGCTTATGCCCATTGCGGAAGCCCGGCTGCGGTTTATGCCGATGCGCAGTTCCGGGTTGCTCATCAGCAGATCCGAGCTTACGTCGCGCAGGCCGGGTATTTTGGTCATTTCATCATAAAAGGCCGTGGCCGCGGCGTAAAGATCCGCGGTGTTCGGGCTTTGCAGGGTAAATTGGTACAGACTGCGCGAGGAAGCCCCGCCCACGCGGATTGGCGGCGGCTGGGTAAGGAACACGCGCACCCCCGGAACCTGGCCCATTTTAGTCCGTAAACGGGCGATCACCTGGCCTACGGTTTCTTCGTCCCGCCGTTCGGATTTCGGCTTCAGGCGGATAAAGACAGTCCCGGTATTGGTGAATGCCTGGGGACCGCCGGCTCCGACCACGGACATGTAGCCTTCTACCGAGGGTTCCTGCTGGATGATGCCGGAGAGTCTGAGTTGATGTTCGGTCATGGCCGCGATGGAACTGCCCTGCAAGCCTTCCACGGAACCCATGATGTCGCCGGTATCCGTAAAGGGCAGAAAACCCTTGGGAGCTGCCATGAATAACCAGCCGGTCAGGCCTATCACTCCGAAGGAAAACAGCAGCATAAGGAAACGGTGGCGCAGCGCGCCCTTGAGGGTGATTTCGTAAAAACGCATGGCCGCGCCAAAAATACGTCCGGCTTTGCCGGCAACGCCCTCCTGCCGTTCCCCGTGCCCGCCGGAGCGCAGGAAGCGGCTGCACATCATGGGCGTGAGCGTGAGCGAAACGCAGCCGGAGACCAAAATGGCCGCCGCGATGGTCACCGCGAACTCGTGGAACAGCCGTCCGACTATGCCGCCCATGAAGAGCACGGGTATGAACACCGCCGTGAGCGAGATGGTCATGGACAAAATGGTGAAGCCGATTTCTTTGGAGCCGTCCAGCGCCGCCTTTAAGGCCGTTTTGCCCATTTCCATGTGCCGGACGATGTTCTCCAGCATGACGATGGCGTCGTCCACCACAAAGCCCACGGAAAGGGTCAGAGCCATCAGGGACAGGTTGTTCAGGGAAAACCCGGACATGTACATGACCCCGCAGGCCCCGACTATGGACAGCGGCACGGCCAGGCTGGGAATTATCGTGGCCGAGATGTTGCGCAGGAACATGAAGATCACCAGGATCACCAGGCAAACGGTCAGCCCCATGGTGAATTTAACGTCATGCACGGATTCCCGGATGCTTTTGGAGGAGTCGCTGAGGATGGTCAGCTCAATGGCCGCCGGAATCTGTGATTCCATCTGGCTCAAGGTATTGCGGATGCGGTCCACCACCTCCACGGTGTTGGTGCCCGGCTGGCGCTGCACGGCCAGGATCATGGCCGGCTTGCCGCTATACCAGCTGCGGCGGCGGTCGTTTTCCACACTGTCCAGCACTGTGGCCAGCTCTTCCAGGCGCACCGGCGCGCCGTTGCGCCAGCTCACGATCAGCGGCCGGTAGGCGGCCGCGTCCATGAGCTTGCCGGAACTTTGCAGCGTGTATTCCCGGTCCGGGCCGTTCAGCGTGCCCACGGCCAGATTGGAGTTGCCGCTTTTAATGGCGCCGGCCACTTCGTCTATGCCGATTTTTTTAGCCGCCAGGGCCTGGGGATCCACCTGCACGCGCACGGCGTACTTTTGCGAGCCGTACACGTTGATCAGCGCCACGCCGTCAATGCTGGAAAGGCGCTGGGCAATGAAGTTTTCCGCGTACTCGTTCACGTCGGACAGGCGCATGGTGGCCGAGGACACCGCCAGGTAAAAAATCGGGGAATCCGAAGGGTTGACCTTGCGGTAGCTGGGCGGGCTGGGCATATCCGTGGGCAGGCCGCGCTGGGCCGCCGCAATGGCGGACTGCACGTCCTGGGCGGCCGCGTCGATGTTGCGCTCCAGCTTAAACTGCAAAACCACGCGCGTGGTGCCCAGGGAATTCACCGAAGTCATGGAGTCCAGGCCGGCAATGATGGAAAACTGCTTTTCCAGCGGCGTGGCCACGGAAGCGGCCATGGTCTCCGGGCTGGCGCCCGGCAAAGAGGCCGAAACCTGAATTGTCGGGTAATCCACAGTGGGCAGGTCCGCCACGGGCAAAAGACGATAGGCCATAATGCCCGCCACCAGCACCCCGACCATAATCAGGGTGGTGGCAATGGGACGGCGGATGAAAAGCTCGGAAAAGTTCATAAAAGTCCGGCAGGGCGTCGATTTGTGGGTATCAATTATTCGGTTGTTGTAATGCTTTAGAGTATAGGAAAAAGCGACTATTGTGAATAGAGGTATATGGATGGCATTTGATTTGGTGGACCACGCCCCCAATCCACCGACGAGGGGCCTGCCCCCTCGGGGGTGGACGCGGCCAGAAATTTATTTATTCACGCCAATTTTGGGGCAGAAATCAGTCATTTCGCAGGACGGGCAATTGGGGGAGCGGGCGGGGCAGACTTCGCGGCCGAACCAGACCATCATGTGATTGACGTTGCCCCAGTCCGGTTGGGGGAACAGGGCGGTCAGGTCGCGTTCAATGCGCACGGGGTCTTCGGATTCGGTCAGGCCCAGGCGGAAGGAGATGCGGGCCACGTGGGTATCCACGGCCAGGCCCTCGTTTTGCCCAAAAGCGCCCCAGAGCACCACATTGGCGGTTTTGCGGGCCACGCCGTCCAGGGTCACCAGTTCCTTGAGGCTGGACGGCACCTGGCCGTTGTGCAGATCGACTATTTTGCGGGCTGTGGAGACCAGGCTTTTGGCTTTGTTCCGGAAAAAGCCGGTGGAGCGCACCGCTTCCTCCACCTGGGCGACATCGGCTGTGGACAGGCTTTGGGGATCCGGCCAGCGCTTAAAAAAGTCCGGTGTTACCTGGTTTACCCGGGCGTCCGTGCATTGGGCGGCCAGCACAGTGGCCACCAGAAGCTCCCATGGGCTTTTGGCCCGGAGCAGCGTGGCCGGTTTGGGGTAGCGGCTTTTCAGCGCGGCCAGGGCTTTTTCGGCCCTGGCCTGTTTATCTTTCAATTGGCCGCTTCGGCTGTTTTGCGGCGATCCGAGATCCATTGATCCAGTCCTTTTGCAGATCAGACAGTTGCTTTTCTGAAAATCCTTCGCACAAGTTTTCCAGGCTGGCTGGCGGGCATGGCCAGCGGCGGCGGTCCGGCGCTGAGCGCGAGGGACTCCCGCTTGAGGGTTTTGCTTTTGTCCTCAGGCACGCGCCCCGCTCGTAAAAGCTGCCCCGGCTGAGCATGGCGGCCGGGCGAAGGTGCAGCGCGGAAGCCACGGCGACAGTCACAAGCGGGTTTTTCCATTGGCGCTCCCGGCATGTTGTAAAATATTTAAAAATTATCTCTGGCGGCCGAAGCCGGGGATATAGGCCAGCTTTTCCAGCTTGGACAGCCCCCAGGCGGCCAGGGTGGTCATGGCCAGGTAGTAGGCTCCGGCGATCATGAAGACTTCCGTAACGTTGTATGTCTGGGACGCCAGGCTTTTGGCCTTGCCGGTGAGCTCCATGCAGGTGACCAGGTAGGCCAGGGAGGAGTATTTGATCAGGTAGATGACTTCGTTGCCGCAACCTGGCAGGGCCCGGCGCACGGCCTGGGGAATGACCACGGAAGCCAGAAGCTGCCGGGTGCTGAAGCCCAGGGCCTGGGCGGCCTTGATCTGGCCCTGGCGGATGGACAGGAGCGCCCCCCTGATATACTCGGAATTGTAGGCCGAACTGCACATTATAAAGCCAAGCAGCGCGGCCGCGTAAGGTGAAAGGCTTATGCCCACCTTGGGCAGGGCGTAATACAAAAAGAAAAGCTGCACCACCAGGGGCACTCCGCGAATCAGCGCGGTAAAGGCGTTGCCCAGGCGTTTCAGCCAGGGCGGGCCAAAAGCCCGGGCCGTGCCCACCAGAACACCTCCGGCAAAACCCAGGATGGCGGACGGCACGATAAGCTGAATGCTCAGCACAAAGCCGTCGTTCAGGGCCGGCAGGGCCCGGTCGAATAAAAAGGTGGCGTCGATCATAGTTCCTGGGTCAGTTTGCAGCAAAAATCCTGTGTGCGGGTATTCGCTCCGGGAGCCAGAAGCTCGGCCGGGGCGCCGCTTTCAATGATCGCGCCCTGTTCCATGAACAGGATTTCCGTGGCCAGGGCGCGGGCAAAATCCATCTGGTGCGTGGCCATGACCATGGTCATGCCGCTCCTGGCCAAATCCCGAATGACCGTGAGCACCTCGCCCACCAGTTCCGGATCCAGGGCGGAAGTGGGTTCGTCCAGTAAAATGACCTTAGGGTCCATGGCCAGGGCGCGGGCAATGGCCACGCGCTGCTTCTGGCCGCCGGAAAGCTCGGCCGGGTACAGGCCGGCCCGGCGCGTCAGGCCTACGCGGTCCAGCTCGCTCATGGCCCGTTGCTCCGCATCCCGGCCGGACATCCCCAGAACCTTGCGCAGGGCGATGGAGACGTTGTCCCTGGCGGTCAGGTGGTCGAACAGGTTGAAGTCCTGAAAAATCATGCCCACCTGACGGCGGAAGGCGTACAGGCTCTTTTTTTCCTCCGGATCGATCTGCCGGCCCTCCAGGCTGATGCGGCCGGAATCCGGCGGAATGAGAAAGTTAAGGCATTGCAGAAAAGTGCTTTTGCCCGCGCCGGAAGGCCCGATCAGCACCTTCATCTCGCCTACGCCCATGCTCAGGGAGACGTCGCGCAGGATTTGCCGGCCGCCCAGGCGTTTGCTGATGTTTTCCGCCAGAAGCACCGGGGGCTGATTCGCTGGAGCCGCTGATTGTTCCGCTGCAAAAGTCATTTAGGCCTCAAAGAGTTGTATAGCCGGGGATTTGCACCTTTTTCTCCAGCCTGCGCAAGGCCCGGACCCCGATCCAGGTTATGATGAAATATAAAACCCCGGCCAGAAAATACATGCTGAAGGGAGCGTACTCGCGGGAGGCGGTAAAATGCGCGCGGGACATTATTTCCTGGGTGCCTATTACGTAGGCGAGCACTGAATCCTTCAGGATGATCGAGTACTCGTTGGACCAGCCGGGTATGGAAATGCGCAGGGCCTGGGGCAAAATGATCGATTTGATTCCCTGGAAGTCGCTCATGCCCAGAGCCCTGGCCGCCTTGAGCTGCCCCTGGGGCAGGGATTCGATGGAGCCCCGGAAAATCTGTGACTGGTAGGCGGAGCTGGCCAGGCCCAGAACCAGGCAGGATGACAAAAACGGCGAAACGTTGAGGCCGATCAGGCCGAACAGACCGAAGTAAAACAGAAAGAGCAGAACCAGAATGGGCGTTCCGCGGAAAAACCAGACGTAAAGACCTACAATCCGGCGCACCGGCCAGGGGCCGTACACCTGGCCCACGGCCAGGGGCAGGCCGATCGCCAGCCCCAGAAGCATGGCCCCGGCCACCGTGCCGATGGTGACCACGCTCCCGCCCAGAATAAAGGGCAGGGACTCGAATATGATGCGAAAAGTGTCCTGCATTTATTACTTCTGATTCCCTTTATGAAAAAAAGCTCCGGATTCCCAGTACGCCCGGGAAGCCGGAGCTTCTCGCCACTACTCGACCACTTGGTACTTGGCCTTAAGTTCTTCCCAGTAAGGATCTTTTTTCAAAAGTTGGTAGCCGTCATTGATTTTTTTGAGCAGGGCGGTGTCTTCCTTGCGCACGGCCACGCCGTAGTCGTCGGGGTCCGTGAATTCACCCACTGAGTGCACCGGCTTTTTGGCCTTTTTCATGGCGTCTGTGGCCGGGGGAGAATCTATGGCCGCGGCGTCGATACGGCCGTTGACCAGGTCTTCCACGGCCAGGGGCGGGGAATCGTACTGGCGCAGTTCAAAATTCCAGTTGTTTTTTGGGGCGTTTTCTTCCAGCCACTGGGCTTCGTTGGTGCCGCGCTGCACGCCGAGCTTCTTTTTGCCGGTCAGGATTTGTTCCTTGGTAAGGGGCGCGTTGTTGCGCACCAGGAGCCATTTGCCGATTTTATAGTAAGGATTGGAAAAAGCGACTTTTTCCTTGCGTTCCGCCGATATGCTCATGCCGGAACAGATCATGTCGATTTTTTTGGCCAACAGGCTGGGAATGATGCCGTCCCAGTCCACCGGGGTATGGGTGACTTCAAAGCCCATCTTTTTGGCGATCCAGTTCATGGAATCCACGTCAAAGCCGGCCGGTTTGCCGTCCTTATCCACATAGGCGAAGGGCGGGTAGTTGGCGTCAATGCCGTTCACGTATTTTTCCGCGGCCAGGGCCGGGCAAGCCAGGAGCGCAACAAGGCCCAGAGTCAGAGCGATGCGAATCAGAGATTTTCCTGTCATGCTTTTTTCCTCTTTTTAGAGCGTTTTACGCTTGAGATTATCGCCGGCGGCGAAGCGGATTCGCTTGGCGAGAACCTGGCGGCAAGTATTTGCCCGCGAATACGTGTAAAACAATTTAACATTGAAAATGTTGAATTGTTCCCGATTCGTTCGATGGGCCAGCCGAAGGACAACAGCTTCCGATACCAGAACTGAAGACGGCGCGCAAGAAGCTGGGCGCGGGAGAGCGCGCTTCTCTTACCCTTCAATTTTTATCCATGGAACGCCTTCGTCACGGCCGCGGCTGAGGTAGCGCCAGGCGGCGATCCGGCCGTCTTTATCCACGCGCGCCTCCATAATGAAGTTGCCGTCGCCCCGGCCGAATTTTTTGGCAAGATCCTCCATAGCCCAGGTGTAGCGCAAATCGAAGAAGCGGTATTCCTGGCCGCCGTCCGGCAAGGGAACGCGGCGCTGGGCCGGAAAGGTCACAAACGTCGCGTAGTCCGCAAAAATTGGGATTTCCTTTTGCAGCTTTGCCCAGAGCGTTGGGTCCGCCCGTTCGAAGGTCCGGGCAAAATCCATGTCCCGGAGCGGGGCTAGGGGGTAAAAGGCGTCAATGGCGTAGGTGGCGGCCCCTTTTTCGGCCACGGCTTTCCAGATAAAAGGCGCGAAGGGATCCGGCATCAGGCGGATATGGGCCACGCCGCCAGCATAGCGCGCGTTCAGGTATGCATCGGAAACCTGGCCGATTCCAAGGCAGGCCAGGGGATAACAAAGGATCCAGAGCAGGGCGATGCGGGCCAGGCGTACCTGGCGCTCCAGCCGGGCCGGGTCCGTAAGCCCCCGCAGGACTTTGAACAGCAGAACCATGAGTACGCCGGTGAACAGAAGATCGATGATGAACAGGCCCGGCAAAGCCACCCGGTAGTGGGAAAACGGCAGGAAAATCCTGGTGCCGAAGGTGGTCACGCAGTCCAGGTACAGATGGGTCAAAATGGTCAGGCAGGCCGCGCCAAAGGCCTGGATTATGCTCCAGGGCTCCGGCGGAGGGGCGTGCAAGCGTTTTTGCGCGTCCATTCCGGCGCTTAAAAAGGGGTAAAAGAGCAGAACCGCGCACAGGGCCAGCAGCGGCAGGCTGAACAGGGCGTGGGTGATGCCCCGGTGCGCGAGCAGGAGCGCTTTAGGGGCTGTGCCGGCAATGATGTCCACGTCCGGGAATTCACCGCACAGCACGCCAAAGGCCACCAGAGCGGCGCAACGCGGCGCCTTGCGAAAAGCCATGGGGGTGAGCGCCCCGGCCGCGAAATGCGTAAGTGTGTCCATCGGTCAAATTTCCATAAATCGGAATCAGTTGCCTAACCTGACGGTTGCATGCTATGAGTCGGCCAAATAGTCAGGCAGCGGTACTTTAAGCATTCTTCCGACAAAGTCACTAAATATTTACCCGGATTTTCCAGATATGCGAACACCCCAATGCGGAATAACACGTGAAGGCCTGCCATCCATAGGCCTGAGCGCTTTTGCGGCCCTCGTTTTCGCGGTTATGGGCTATGATTGCCTGCCCATTCTGTTTTTGCTGCTCACCGCGTTCAGCTGCCACTTTTTTCGGGATCCGGAACGTGTGGTGCCGAATGCCCCCGGTCTTGGCGTAAGCCCGGCGGACGGCAAGATAGTGGGCATCGCCAGAAAGCCGGACCCCTTCAGCGGCGAGGAGCGCGAATGCGTGAGCATTTTCATGAACGTGATCAGCGTGCACGTTAACCGCAGCCCGGCGGCCGGACGCGTAACCGGCATCGCCTACCACGCGGGGCAATTTTTGAACGCCGCGCTGGACAAAGCTTCCACGGACAACGAGCGTTGCGCCTACCAGCTTGCGGAGGAATCCGGCCAGGTCTGGTCCTTTGTGCAGATTGCCGGGCTGATCGCCAGACGCATAGTCTGCCGGGTGGAAGTTGGTGATGAGCTTAAGCGCGGCGAGCGTTTTGGCATGATCAAGTTCGGGTCCAGGGTGGACGTGTACCTGCCGCCGGAATACAAATGCCTGGTCCAGGTTGGCAAACAGGTTTTCGCCGGGCAAACCGCGCTGGCCGCCCGGCGCGAAGAAGCGTAGGCCGGGCCATGCCTTACCGTAACCTGCCTCTGCACAAAGGCGTGTACATACTGCCCAATCTGTTCACCAGCGGCAGCCTGTTCACCGGTTTTCTCGGCCTGCTTTACGCATCGAACGGGCGGATTGAAGCCTGCGCTCTGTGCATTCTGGCGAGCGCCCTTCTGGACGGCCTGGACGGCAAAGTGGCCCGCCTGACCAACACCAGCAGCGAGTTCGGCATCCAGTACGACTCCCTGGCGGACCTGGTGGCCTTTGGTGTTACGCCCGGTTTTATGATCCACGCCTGGCAGATTCACGCCTTCGGGCGCATGGGCTCGACCGTGGCGTTTCTACTGGTGGTCTGCGGCGCCCTGCGCCTGGCCAGATTCAACGTTACCGCCGGCACGGGCGGCAAAAAATTCTTCACCGGACTGCCCATCCCGGCCAGCGGCTGCACCCTGGCCTGCCTGGTGCTCTTTTACCGCTACATACCTTCCTGGGCCATGCCGGCTTTTCCGGCCTTCTGCCTTGGCCTGACTTTGCTTCTGGCCTTCCTGATGGTCAGCCGGGTGCGCTACGTCTCTTTTAAGGAGTATGGTTTTGTAAAAGCCCACCCCTTCCGCTGGATGGTCACGGCCATCACCCTGTTCGCGCTGATCGCCTCCTACCCCAAGCTTTTGGGATTCACCATTTTTGCCGTGTATATTCTTTCCGGCCTTATTTACACCTTCTTCATCATGCCCCGCCGCCTGCACCCGGCGGACAAGCCATCCGGCGGCACTCCGCCGCCTCCGGGCAAGGCGGAATAGCGCCAGTCATTTGATTCCCGCCGGCGGCCCCAGCCTGTCCGCCAGAGCCTCCAGCCCGGCGGCGGCCCGGATCATTCCGGATTCCGCGAACGGTCTGCCCATAATCTGCAGGCCAACCGGCAGGCCGCTTTCCGCTCCCAGGCCGGCGGGCAGGGCTATGCCCGGCAGACCGGCCAGGTTAAGGGTTACGGTGAGCAGGTCCATTTTGTAGCCTTCCAGCGGGCTGGCCTTGAAGCGCCCGAATTCCCAGGCTGTAACCGGGCTGACCGGCGCGGCCAGCACGTCGCAACGCTCCAGGGCGGCGTCAAAGTCCGCCCGCAGCAGGCGGCGCACCTGGGCGGCCTTGCGGAAATAAGCGTCATAATATCCCGAAGAGAGCACAAAGGCGCCCAGCATAATCCGGCGTTGCACTTCCTCGCCAAAGCCTTTGGATCTGGAGGCGGTGTACAAATCCAGCAGATCCTTCGGCTCCCGCGTGCGGAAGCCGTAGCGCACGCCGTCAAAGCGGGCCAGGTTGGTGGAAGCTTCGGCCGAGGCCATGATATAATAAACGGCAATGCCGTACCTCTGGTGCGGCAGGCTGACCGGCGCCAGTTCCGCTCCGGCTTCCTTTGCGCGTTTAAGAAGCTTCCGGCAGGTGTTTTCCACCTCCGGACTGAGGCCGGCGGACCAGAATTCCTCCGGCAGGCCTATCCGCAGCCCCCGCAAATCTCCGTTCCGCCCCTTCAGCCCACCATCCAGCGCAAAAGCCGGATAATCATCCACCGGCGCTATGGCGCTGGTGGCTTCTTTGGCGTCAAACCCGGCAATAGCCCGCAGCACCCGCGCGCCGTCCTCCACGGTGCGGGCCAGCGGCCCGACCTGGTCGAAGGAACTGCCGTAAGCCACCACGCCGTAGCGGGAAACCCGGCCGTAAGTGGGCTTGATGCCCACACAGCCGCACATGGAGGCGGGCTGGCGGATGGAGCCGCCGGTATCGCTGCCCAGGGAGGCAAAAACCTGGCCCGCGGCCACAGACGCGGCTGAGCCGCCGCTGGACCCGCCGGGAATGCGTTCCAGGCCCCAGGGATTTCTGGTGATCCCAAAAGCGGACGTTTCCGTGCTGGAGCCCATGGCGAATTCATCCATGTTGGCCTTGGCCACTATGATCGCTCCGGCCGCTTTAAGCCTGGCCGCCACTTCCGCATCGTAAGGCGGAACGAAATTCTTGAGCATATTTGAAGCGCAGGTGGTGGCGCTGCCCCGCAGGCAAATCAGATCCTTCAGACTGACCGGCACGCCCCACAGGGCCTTGGCCGGATCCGGCCCGGCGGCGTCCAGCCTGCCGGCCTCGGCCAGGGCTTCCTCATCCCGCAGGCTGACGCAGGCGTTCAGCAACGGCTCCGTGGCCTGAATGCGCGCCAGGCAGGCCCGCGTAAGCTCCAGGGCGCTGATCGCCCGCTTTTGCAAAGCCTCGGCAGCTTCGCTTAAACTCAACTCATAAAGCTCGGACATAAATAATCCAGTTGATTAACAGTATGCTTACCGTAAACTTATCAATCTGTTTTGGCTTACAGAATGCGCGGCACCACAAAAAAATCAGCCAGGCGTTCCGGCGCTCCGTCCAGAAGCTCGTTCTCTTCAGCCGCTTTTTCCGGTTCATCCGGCCTGGGGCCGTCCACCTGGTCCAGGGGCGAATGCCACGGCTCCACTCCGGCGCAGTCCGCTTGCGCCAGCATGTCCATGTGCCGGACTATTTCGTCCATCTGCTCCCGGAACACCTCAATCCGCGCCTCAGCTTCCGCCTCGGACAAGCCCAGGCCCAAATCCAACCTGGCCAGGCGGCTGGTGCGCAGCACCGTTTCTTTAGTAACAGCCATATTCGTCCTTTTTTACAATGGGGGCGCCGCCACCCTGACTCGTCAGCTCAGATGCTTTTCCAACAATTCATTGATCACGGCCGGGTTGCCGGCGCCTTTGGTGGCGCGCATGACCTGGCCCACAAAAAAGGCCTTGAGTTTGGTTTTGCCGGTTTTGTAAGCCGCGGCCTCTTCCGGGTGGGCGGAAATGGCGTCCAGCACGGCCCTCTCCAGGGCGGAGGAATCGGAAACCTGGAGCAGGCCGCGATCTTTGGCCAGAATTTCGATATCGATCCCGGTTTTGAGCAGATCGGAGAAAAGCTCGTGCACGGCCCGCAGGCTGACCGTGCCTTTGTCGATCAGCGCGGCGGCGCGGCCGAGTCCGGCGGCGGTCAGGGGCAGGGAATCCAGAGCCAGGTTCTGGCGGGAGCATTCGGGCAAAAGCTCGCCCAGCATCAGTCCGGCCAGGCGCTTGGGGTTGTGGCGCACGGCCAGGGCGGACTCAAAGTAGTCGGCCACGGCTTTTTCAGCGGTAAGCAGCCCGGCTTCCTCGGCGCTCAGGCCAAAGGATTGCATGAAGCGGGCCTCGCGGGCCTCCGGGAATTCCGGCAGGGCGGCGGCCAGGCCGTCCACGAAAGTCCCGGTCAGTTCCAAGGCCGGCAGGTCCGGATTGGGGAAGTAGCGGTAGTCCGGGGCTTCCTCTTTGGAGCGCATGGCCCTGGTGGTTTTGGAGTCCGGGTCGTAGAGCCGGGTTTCCTGATCCACTGTGCCGCCGGAGTTCAGAATGCGGGACTGGCGGGTTATTTCGCAGGCGATTGCGTCCTGAATGCTGTGGAAGGAGTTCAGGTTCTTGAGTTCCGCGCGAATGCCGTATTCCGTGCCGCCATACGGCCGCAGGGAAAGGTTCACGTCGCAGCGCAGGCTGCCTTCCTCCATGTTGCCGTCGGTAATATCCAGGTAGACCAGCAGGCGGCGCAGGCGGCGGACAAAGGCCACGGCTTCCTCCGGGCCGCGCAGGTCAGGCTCCGTGACGATCTCTATGAGCGGCGTGCCGGCCCGGTTCAGGTCCACCAGGCTTTTACCTGCGGCCTCGTGCAGGCACTTGCCAGCGTCGTCCTCCAGGTGGATGCGGGTTATGCGCACCCGGTTGCCGGAATCCAGAAGCATTTCTCCGGTGCCGCAAACGGGCGGGTCCAATTGGGAAGTCTGAAAACCGGCCGGCAGATCCGGGTAAAAATAACTTTTACGGGCAAAGGCGGACCTGAGGTTGATGCGGCAGCCCAGAGCCAGGCCGGCTTTTACGGCCAGTTCCACAGCTTTGGCGTTGACTTTGGGCAGAGCGCCCGGAAACCCGGCGCAGACCGGGCAGATGCGCGAATTCTCCCGCCCGCCGAAACTGTTTGGACAGGCGCAAAAAAGCTTGGTTCTGGTCTTGAGCTGGACATGAACTTCCAGGCCGATGACACTCTCCCAGGGACCGGCGGCAACAGCAGACATGGGCAATCCTTTACCGTTTTCGGAATTTGAAAAAATATGCCTCCAGCGTTGGACTGTCAACAAAAGGCGATTATTTTTAGGCCACTTCGCGCTATTCTATTTTTTTACGGGATGGGGTAAAGAAATTGAGGGGGTCCGTCCCCGTCAAAATATAAAGAAAGGGATCATTTATGTGCGGGATAATCGGGTATGCCGGGCACAGGGCGGCTTTGCCGGTGGTGATGGAAGGGCTGAAGCGTCTGGAGTACCGGGGGTATGATTCTTCCGGCCTGGCTTTTGTGCGCCGGGGCGGGATAGAAACCGTGCGGGCCGAAGGCAAGCTGAAGATTTTGGAAGACAAGCTGTTCGGCAGGCCGGACTACACCATTCCGACCACGGGGCTGGGGCATACGCGCTGGGCCACGCACGGAGTGCCCAACGAGATCAACGCCCATCCGCACGTGGCCAACGGCGGCGGGTTTGTGATGGTGCACAACGGCATCATCGAGAACTACCGGGAGTTGAAGGCGGAGCTGGAGGCCAAGGGCTATGTGTTCGCCTCGCAGACGGACACGGAGATTCTGGTGAATTTGATTGCGGAAGAGCGCAAGAGCGCGGGCTCGAACCTGGAGGGCTTCGCCAGGGCGGTGCGCCGGGCCAAGGGGGCTTACGCGCTGGTGCTGCTCTGCCGGGACGAGCCGGACACGCTGTACGCCACGCGTCATTCCGCACCGCTTATCCTGGGCCTGGGCGTGGGCGAGAATTTTTTCGGGTCCGATGTGACCGCCTTTTTGAACTACACCAGGGAAGTGGTTTTTCTGGATGAAGGCGAGGTGGCGCGCATCAATCCTTTGAGCTGGCGGGTCTATGCCCTGGCGGATCTGACGCCGGTGGAAAAAGAGGTCAAAGAGATCAACTGGGACATGCAGGCGGCGCAAAAAGACGGATACAAGCATTTTATGCTCAAGGAGATTTTCGAGCAGCCGCTGGTATTGCGCAACAGCCTGGTGGGCCGGGTCAGCGAAGCCCGGGACGCCGTGCTGCTGCCGGAACTGGACGGGCGGGAACCGCCCAGGCGGCTGCGCATCGTGGCCTGCGGCACGTCTTACAACTCCGGCCTGTGGGGCGCCCCGCTGTTTGAACAGTGGGCCGGCATTCCCACAGTGGTGGAAATCGCTTCAGAGTTCCGCTACCGCAAACCCTTGCTGGACGCCGGAGAACTTGTGCTGCTGATCAGCCAGTCCGGCGAGACGGCGGATACCCTGGCCGCGCTGAAGGTGGCGCGGGAGCATGGCTGCAAGGTCCTGGGCCTGTGCAACGTGACCGGATCGTCGCTGGCGCGGGAAGCGGATATGGTGCTGTACACCCAGGCCGGGCCGGAAATCAGCGTGGCCTCCACCAAGGCTTTGTGCAGCCAGATGGCCGTGCTTACCGTGCTGGCCATGTACTGGGGGCAGCGCAATAAAGTTTTGAGCCGGCCGGATTTGGCCAGGCTGCTCGGGCAATTTGCGGGTATTGAGCGGATTTTGGCCGCCTGCCTGCCGGAAATGCAGCGCGAAGCCCAGGAATTCGCCCAGCATGCCGCCAAATTCCGGAATATTTTCTTTTTGGGACGCGGGCAAAGCTATGCTCTGGCTTTGGAGGGCGCGCTCAAGCTTAAGGAACTTTCTTACGTGCACGCGGAAGGTTACGCGGCCGGCGAGATGAAGCACGGGCCCATCGCCATGATCGACCCGGATTTTCTGACCGTGGCCCTGGCCCCGCATGATGAGCATTTTTTGAAAATAGGCTCGAACATAGAGGAGGTGAGCGCCAGAAGCGGCCCGGTGCTGGTTCTTACGCACTCGCCCAAACCGGGCTGGGAAGTGAAGGCGGATCAGCGCTGGATCATTCCGTCTTCTGAATCACCGTTCTGCGGCTTCCTGCTTCTGCCAATGCTTCAGCTTTTGAGCTACGAAGCAGCCAGCTACCTTGGCAAGGACGTGGATCAGCCCCGGAACCTGGCCAAAAGCGTTACAGTGGAATAAAATCGGGGCCGGGGGGGGGGGGGGGGGGCCCGCGCCCGACGGGAGGAAGGGGTTGGAATGAAAGAAGAGAGTCGGAAAGGAGGAG
>JAVBSC010000071.1:0-6362 GCA_031547305.1 Desulfovibrionaceae bacterium | reverse complement strand
GCCGCGTCCATGCGCCAGACGGCATGGGCCAGGGGGGAAGATTTCCCCGAGCCCATTGCCGGAAAGGCGTTTTTAGTGTACCGGAATAGTTGATTTTACCGTGATTTTCCGGAGGGATGGCAAATGCGCGGGGCGATGTTTGAACCTACGGCGTTGCTGTTTTGGGGTATGTTTGCGCTGGCCGGCGTTTGGGGCGGGAGTGTTTGCCTTGCGGCTGACGGCGCGCCCGGCGACGCCCCGGCCGAGGAGGCCGCGCCTCCTGTGCTGCCCATGCCGGAATCAACCCCGGACGGCTGGACGGACGCCCAGTTCGCGGCCCTGAAACGGCTGGAGGTGAGGGTCAAACATAATGATGCTGGTCATAGCATTGACGAAGAGATTATTGATTATTATGCGCAGGCCGTGCCCTGGCTGCCGGAGCAACCAGGGGATGCGGAATCGTTGTGCATCCGGCGCATCCGGCTTATGACCGATCTGGGCGAGATCAAGTTTCCCCGTTACTATGAGCCTATGCACGGCGGATGCGTCACTCACGCATACTCCTCCGCCACTGTAGCCGACACATTGCGCCCGGAAAAAATCCATATCCGCAGCGCCAGCCTGGATGTCGCGCCTTTTAAGAATGCTCCGGAAAGCGCCATTTTGCGCGGTGTGGACGCCATGTCCATGCTGCGCGGAGTCGCGTTGCCAAAGGTGGATATTGTAACCGCCAAGGGGCCGTTGCCCAAGGCCGGGCCTGTCGCGGACAAAGTGATCTACCGGAAACCATATAAAGAGACGAAGGTCACGGCCTGGCCGGAAAAAATTATGGTGCGGGTAATGGGCGTTTATCCCAGTCCGGATGAGCCCGGCGTTGTTTATTACCAGATTAATTGGCTCCCTGTTCCTTACGGCTCGTCTAGTTTGGGAGGAATTCAGGGCCGGAACGACCTTGGCCCGTTTAAATATATGGGTTTCAGTATTAATATGGTCACATTTCAGCGCAGCCCCGCCAGAGTTTTGCGCATCGTGATTCGCGAAGCCTGGACCTGGAAGGATCGAAAAAAAATCAACGCCATGCCTTTGTTGGTGCAGGATCCCTTCACGCCGCTGCCTTTTGTTACGGATAACGGACCGCTGCCGCCCGCCACGGCCGAAATCCCGCTCTGGTTATTTGTCCCTGAGCCGTAGCCGAACCTTTGCGGTGCGGCTACGGCTCAGAGGTTCATCTATTGCGCTGCGTCGGCTTTACCCTGCCGCAGGTAGCACCGCCTGTCCTGCGGGCTGAGGTGATAAAAGAGTGAGGCTGTTGGCATGGCCAGGCCGCGATCGCTAAATATCTTTTCAATATTCTTGATGTAATTGTCCGTCTCTTTTCCCTTTGCAAGCCTGGCAAGATCAAAGCCGAGCTCCTTAAAATTGTTATAACCCATATTGTAGGCGGCCAGGGCTTTTTTGGCGTCGCCGTCAAACCTGTCCATGTTGATTTTGAGCGCCGCCGAGCCTATGGCAAGGCCTACTTCAGGCTTTTTCAGCTCATTCATGTTGATTTTTCCATTGGCGCCCAGCAAATTGGGAAACTCTTTTTTGAGTTCAGGGTAATTTGCGAGCACCTCCTTTGCCGCCACTTCCCTGACCTGCAGCAAACCGGTTGCGCCGGAGCTGGTGTTTACTTTGTCGGCTTCGTTATTGCTCTCAATCGCCATGGTCGCCAGCACCAGAGGCAGCGGCAGGCCGTAACGCCTGGCCGCTTTTTCCGCTTCCTCCACAAGTTTTTGAGAAGGGGGACTTTTTCTGTCCGTCTCCGATAATTCGATTTTTTGCCAATCCTCCGGCTTATACGGCGGATTAAAGTCCTTTTAGAACGCCGCCAGTTTTTCCAGCCCTTCCGGGGTGTTCGCCAGCTTGTCAGCCTGAATGCCGGCGGCTTCACCCATAAGCCGCGTCCGCTCTTTATATTTCGTCAGATCGGATGTTTTCAGATCGTCAGGGGAATCAGTTCCGCCGTTTTTATCGCCATAGGCGTAGAGATGCCTCTCCATGCGCTTATCCACGGCGTCGATCGTTTGTTCGTCGGTCATGTCGTTGGCCTGGAGGTAAGACCGGAAGGAATCCCGGCTGTTTTCATACGTCCTGTCCCGAGCGGCGCGGGAATCATAGCGCAGGGATTTGCCATCCCACAGATTGGGCTGGATGTGGGTTTGTTCCACTTCATCCCGAAGGGCCGCTTTCTGCGCGTCGGTCAGGGTTTTATCCGCGTGCAATGCGATGTTCAGCTTGCCGCGCAGAGTTTGGGGATCTTTTTCGCCCTTGGGCAGTTGGCAAAAGTCATGCCAGATCGGCCCGAAGATGGCGGCCTTTTTGCATTGCAGGCGCAAGACCTCGCTTAAGGGCGAGTCCTTGGCGTCCAGTTCAGCGGTCATGGCTTTCAGCGCCTTCATGGCCTCGGGTTTGCCGCTCAGGGCCTTTTGCCGTAAACTTTCAATTGCTCCCTGATAGTCCTTTTGCGGTTGTTTAGCTCCTGGGGCATTTTTGCCGCTTTCCAGACGCAAGGCTTCCAGCGCCGCCGCGTTGCCGCTCCCGGCCTGTTTGACCAAGTTTTCCAGCGCCGCCGTATCTCCCTGCCCGGCTTTTTCAGCCAGTTCCGCCGGAGACTCCACAGCTATTTTGCCCTTTGCGGGAGGCGAGCTTTGGGGCTTTTTGCCTACGCCGCCCCTGGCGTTGGCCGCCACCATCCCTCCATCCGTGAACGTGCCTCCGGCCCCATTCTCCGCCAGCAGCACCCCTGTATCCTCCACGCCGTCCGGCAGGCCGTCTTCGCCCGCAGCTTGCGCAAGCGCATCCTCCGGCATTCCGCCCTCATCATCGCTGGTCATCTCTTCCAACCCCGGCCCCACGCGTAAATTCCCCACGTCGTGCTGGGCCAGCAGCGCCGTGCCGCTCCACAACGCCGCCGGCAGGGCGTTCGGGTTCGCATTGAAGTCCACGGACGCGTCGCCCAGCAGGCCGGTCAGGTTGGTAATGAGCTTCCGCGCCGGTTCACCCGTCAAATCCCCAGGGCCGAGTTGGGCTTCAAGAATGCCTTGCAGGGTCTGCCCCGGATCAAGTCTTTGGACCGCCTGCCGGTAAAGGTCGCCCGGTTCCCCGCCACCCGGAAGGCCACCCGCCCACGGCAACGCCGCATCGCCATACCGCGCGCCGATCCTTTGCTCCATGGTCCGCAAATTCCCGCCCAGGGCGGCGTGGCGCTCCAGGGGGGAGATCATCTTTTTCGCCGCCGGGCTGAGCTTGCCAGACCTGAAGGCGTTATGCATTCAGGTCTGGCAAGCTTTTGCATTTGTTGGGCTGGGTAGTTCATTGGAATGCCATTCTGTCCGATTTGCCTTGACTTTGTCGGCCTGCCGGCTATTCTGTCACTGGCCGCCGTGCATCTGGACACCGTCGGGAGCCCTCGCAAGAGGCATGACCGACCAGCGTTTCGGACGTGAGACTCTAGGGGGCGGCGGCTTTTTATTCACCATCTTCTACACGCTCTCCCTTTGTTCTTGCCGGGCTTGTTATAATCAGGCTGGAGCGCATATTCTCCGCCACCTCGTTTTTATACATGCTACGAAATTCTATTTTGTTGTTTTTTAACTGTTGTTCTGTAATATACAATGTGCCATCCGGGTAACGTTTTTCGTAAATGATGCTTCCGGGATGGATACCTTTGCGGATTACATCAGGATTGCTCACAATTTCTTCATATCTGGCTATGTCTTCCAGTGTTATTGGTTTTTCCCCGATAGCCATAGCTTGCTTGTTGTGACGCTCAATGGCATGTTCAATATCTCTTGAATCTAAAGTACGCCTATGTAATAGTATGTCTTCTCCAGTCTGGGCTTTGACGCGCGCAGCTTCTTCCGGTCCGGTTATGCCTAAGAATTCTTTTTTTACCTCTCCGCGCAACGCGGTTTCATGCAAATCCTCAACTATCGGCCGCATTTCTTCCAGTGATTTCCCAGAAGGCACTGAATCCACCCTCAGTTGCCACTGCCCTGGCGCTGTTTCAACGGCTGTCGCATCAACGCCGTAGTCTCGTTTTAAGTCGGCTTGAACACTTATGGCATCACGTTCTGAATAGAACCCTTTCTTATTGCCGCTGCCCACATACAGCCTGTCCGTTTCACCTGGGGTGATGCTCCGCAAATCCTTGCCGGCAAAATGCATGGCGTCCGGGCTGCGCGGGTCCGTATAATCCATGGGCGGAGCCTGGCCGCCTTCTTTTTTTATGGCGTGGCGTTCCGCTTTCTGGGCGGCCATGGCCTCATCCGCCTGTTTCAGTTCATTTTGGGTCAGAGCCCGTCCGGCATTGGTCATGCGCAGGCCGTAAGCGAGGCCTTCGGCCAGCATGCCCAGCCCAGGCCTTCCAGGGTGTTTTTCAGACGGCCGAAGGCCTGGCTGTCATCCGGCTTGGCGGCCAGGAAGTCGTTTATGGGATTGGCCAGAGCCGGGTGGCTTTGAATAAGGTTTGAGAGCAGTTCCTCCTGGCCGTCAAAGACCGCTCCGGAACGTATTTGTGGACCGCCGGCCGATAAAGCTCACCAGGTCCCGTGTCGCCCGTAAGATTGAATCTAAAACCACCAAATTAAGGTAGCGCTTTTCCTTTCTCTTTGCTGGGGCGCCAAATCTTTGGCGGATTCTCTTTTTTGATGTAGTCTGTGATATGACCTGGGAATTTCATGTTCAGACATTCGCTGTCCGCTTCTCTGTCTCCGGTAAGAGTACATGTTTTGGTGAATTGCGGCACGTAGTTGTCGTCCATCATCAATTCAGGATGTTCGAAGTATGGACTATCCCTGGAATCAGCTGCCGGCGGCAGCAATGTAATTCCATTTTGGTGCCTGAGTGCCCATTGTATAATATCGTAATATTTTTCGTAATCAAACATAATAAATCCATTCACAGCATTACCTAAAAAATCCTCGCAAAAAGCAGTCCAGTCATGACTATTGCATACAAGGTGTTCCGGAATATTGCCGTTGTTTCCTTTTATTGACATAAGCAAATTATCAATCAAGTTAATTGGATAATTTGCCTTTTTGACAAAAATAGGCATATCGTTTTCATCAATTGTTATATATCCGCAATATAGAGGAAATGTAGCACCCTTATAGGCATATCCATATTCTCTAATATATTCGGGCAACATGATGACATAGCGAGGAAATTTCGCGCGGATATACTTTCTCGCCAGTGGGCGTTTTTTGTACGCGGGATTATTTGCAACCGTCGGCCGCATGGAATAACTCGAACCGTAACTATCATCAGGAACATGCGAAATGGCGGAAGGTGGTGGATCTTGTGGTGAGTCACGCATCGTACATCCGGCCAGGAGGACTGATATCAAGGCAAACAGAAATAATGCTGGTGTTTTAGCATGAGCAGGGCCGCGCATATGTCCTCCTGGCCGGGGCGGGAATCAGTGTTTGGGCGAAAACCAGTTTTTTATGATGTCTTTAGCAATTGACGCCATATGATTAGCGTGCAATTCATTGCCCTGATATTTGTACTGTTCAGAACCACCAGCAAACCTTTTTTGCATCATATACAGGTCGTCAATATCCTTCAAGGCTTGTTTAAGTTCTTGTTCTTCCGGAGTATTCGCAGGGCCGTTTTTTATCTCGCGTTGCCGGACGTGCGTTATTTCATGCAGGGTTGTGTGGAGTAATTCTTCCTTATTCACCACAGGGCCGGAAAAAGCTTTGCTGCCGATATTTATGATTATGGTCCCGTCCTCTGCATCGCCGGTTTGATTTGGCATTTTTGGATCATTCTTGATGACCACGGTATGCACGTTGTCCACGCCAAGCGTCTTTACAGTTTCTTCCACAAAGGCTTTCACCAACAGAGCTCGTTCTTCCGGAGTACGGGCCGTGTCAATGGCTTCCAGGCGCGGAGCCAGGGAGGCTTGGGCGTCAGGAGTGAGTAGGGCGTGTTCCCATTCCTTGCGTTTTCTGGTTTGTTCCACCTTGAATTTTGCCGGCAGGCTGGAAGTTTTTTCAAAAGAATACCTGGCATTGAAAGTTTTTTCATTATTGTTTTTTTCCATATCGATTTTTTCATTAAAACGCTCATACTGCTCATTGTTCAACCTTGCACCCTTAAAAGCAAGGTCGTGCAATTCATTGTATTCCTGATCAAGGGCGTCTTTCCTTGCTTTATATTCCCTGTAATCCTTCACGAACTCCGTCCCCAGAGAAAGCGTGACCATAAGCTCCTCGTTTTTGCGCCGCGTTTCCGGGTCCAGGTTTTCATGCTTTCCATCCCGAAACTCCTGGCGCAAAGCGCCAAACAGAACCTTGCGCTCGTTAGCTGGCATGCTTTCTATGGCCGTGAGTGTT
>JAVBSC010000059.1:0-15906 GCA_031547305.1 Desulfovibrionaceae bacterium | reverse complement strand
AATTCCAGCAGAAGAAAAATGACCGCCGTCAGGCTGTATCCGAGTGAAAGAGGGCGGGGAGATATTTCCAAAAACTTGGAGCCATACCAGAGAATCCCATTGCCTAGCAGAAGGTTGGCGGCAATGGCAAAGGCCACAAAGCGCCGGGAGCGAAGACGAACCATTGGCGTATACCTCTCTTACCCAAAGCAGCAAGTGTAGTAAAAGATGGGGGAGGTAGGAGAAACGCCGCGCTTCCCGACTCCGGACGATTCAGCGAATTTTCGCATCCAGATATTTAGGTGTCCCTTTGGCCAAAATGCCGCACCATCCATGGAGTAATGGTTATCCTGGCCATTTCCACCAGACAAAGGAAAATGATGCGACAAATGACGCGAATCGCGGTCAGGACGCACGCGACGATGCTCTCATTCATGGAGTAACTCTCATCATACCGGCATTCCCGCGTCAAATGAAAACCGCCTGGATTTTCTCCGCATCATATTTGAACCTGTGCGGCGTATCTTGAAAAGCCCCCCAGCATGCGCCGATAAACAAAAAAGGACTTGGGCTTTACTCCAAGTCCTTAAAATCTGGCGCGCCAGATAGGAATCGAACCCATGACCGATTGCTTAGAAGATATATGAACTCTCACAAAGAGTACAGCCCGCTTTGACTTGCTCGGACGCTCTGTATATATCAGAGTTTTTTGGAGCCTTGAAGGGACTTTTTGTATACCCTGAGCGGCAAGTTTGTGAGGTGTGGTGAAAATCACACCTCATTTTTCGTTTTGATGCCTTTTCAAGGAAAAGACAGTCCCACTTTATGACCCGGTGCGGGGTGGTAATCATCCCCGAAAATAGTTGGTATTGTTGCTGGTATAAAATTATATGAAAAATATTTTAATCAATTATTTCAATATAAAAACAGCCAAATCAAATTAACTTTGAAATTGCTCGGCAGGCGCGAAGCGTGTCGTTTATCCTGGGAATCTCGCATTGTTACAAGCTAAACCCTATACCGCTTGCGAAACTTGCATTGTTTTCAAAGCTAAATTGCTCTAGCGTATTACAAAAAGCAATATTCCGGCCTACTCCGCCTCCGCGAAGATCAGCAGGCCGGCGTCGCGGCTGTATTCGGCGGAAAATTTCAGTCCCCCAGAGATCCAGGAGCGGGTTTTGCCGTCCGCAAGGGCGAAGGGCAGTATGCCCAGGTTGCGCATGCCTTCGCCCCGGCTGTTATTGTCCAGGTCCGGCGTAAGCGCGGCGATAAAGGAGGTGGCCCCCAGGACGATGTTTTTGCCGGACTGCTGCGTGCCGTCGCCGGTTCCGAAAAAAATCATCAGGATCGGGTTTTTCTCCTTGCCCCGCAAATGCACTTCCACTCCCAGGTTGTGCTCTGAGTTGTGGATGTATACCGCCGCCTTGGCGTTCACATCGGACTGGGTCGGCCGCCGGGGCAGGGGCGCGATGTTCAGCGGTCCGGCGTATTCGTTATAGGCGTTAATGAACTTTGGCACGTCAACATTCATGGTTTTGGCTTCCGCCAGCGTTCCCGCCCGGCAGTCAGCCGCGCCAAAGCCCAAAAGCAGCGCCAGAGTGGCGGCCGCCAGAAAAATGCGTTCCATGGAGAAGCCTCCCCGATCCAGGCTCAAATTTTGTCAATTTTGCGTTCTATGCCGTTACAGGCAGGCTCATACGGCGAACAAGCGGCAAAGGCAAGAAAAACACGTCAGTTATCCACGCCAGCCGGGCCACTCCACTTGTCCAGCATGGCGGCAAGCTGCTCCACCCGGATGGGCTTGGAGAGGTAATCATCCATGCCGGCCTCCAGGCATTTTTCCTTATCGCCGGACAACGCGTTGGCAGTCATGGCGATAACCGGAATATCCGGCTGAAGCGCCCCGGAATCCGGCGCGCGGAGAAGGCGCGTGGCTTGGTAGCCGTCCATTTCCGGCATCTGGCAGTCCATAAGCACCAAATCATAGCGGCTCGCCAGCAAAGCTTCCAGGGCCAGCCGGCCGTTTTCCGCCGTTGTGACGCTGTGCCCCATATTTTCCAGCAGATCCACGGCCACCATCTGGTTGATCGGGGCGTCCTCGGCCAGAAGTATGCGCAGGGAACGCCGGCTTTTGCCGATCAGCGGCCGCCTGCCCTCCTCTTCCCGCTCGCCCTCCCGTCCCAGAGCTTTGCGCAGCAGGCTGAGCAGGCTTTCCAGCTTGATCGGCCTGGTCAGCAGGCCGGCCACGCCCTCCAACCCCAGAGCAGCCTGCGGCAACGGCGCACCAAAATCCGAAAGCAGGCCTATGGTGCCGCGCGGCCTGGCCAGCGCCACGGCCTGACGCAGGAAACTTTCCGCGTCCGCATGGCGGGCCTGCATATCCAGAAGCGTCAGGCTGTGGGGTTCTCCGCTGTCGCGCGCTTGCCGGAGCAGGGACAAAGCTTCCGCTCCGCTGTCCGTCGCGGTCAACCGCGCGCCCCGGGCCCGCAACATTTCCGCCAGAGCTTCGCGGGAAGAAGCGTGAACATCGAACAGCAGCACGGATAAATCGAAAAACTCCGCGCCTCGTCCCGGAGCAGCCTCGTTCTGGGGCAGTTCCAGAGGAATGGAAAGAGTAAACGAAGACCCTTCGCCTTCCTCGCTTTGCACCTCAATAGCGCCCCCCATGAGTTCCGCCAGTTTGCGGCTGATGGACAGGCCCAGGCCGGTGCCGCCGAATTTGCGGGTGGTGGAGGAATCGCCCTGGATGAACGGCTCAAAAAGCATTTCCAGGCGATCCGCCGGAATGCCCAGGCCGGTATCCAGCACTTCGCAGCTTAACCGGCAACTGGCGCTCCGCTCGCCTTCGCCCCAGGCATGCGTACAGCGCAGGGCCACTTCCCCCTGGGAGGTGAATTTTACCGCGTTGCCCATAAGATTCACCAGGATCTGGCGAATACGGCCCGGATCGCCGCGCAGGCGCTCCGGCAGGTCCGGATCGCGCTGGAGCACCAGCTTTATGCCCTTTTCCCTGGCCCGCACGGAAAACATCTCGCAAACTTCCTCCGCCAGAGTGCCGGGCGAGAAATCCACCGTCTCCAGAGAGAGCTTGCCGGCCTCTATCTTGGAGAAATCCAGCACATCATTGATGACCGAAAGCAGGGATTCCGCGCTGTGGCGGATTGTTTCCGCGTACTTGCGCTGCATTTCGTTGAGCGGTGTATCCAACAGCAGAGCGGCCAGGCCGATCACCCCGTTCATGGGCGTGCGGATCTCGTGGCTCATATGAGCCAGGAACTCGCTCTTGGCCCGGCTGGCAAGTTCCGCCTCCTCCAGGCGGCGGCGCTCGGTGATGTCGCTGAAAAAACCTTCCACAATGCTGAAGTTCGGGTCCTCGTCCCGCAATTCCACAATGCGGCTGCGCTCCCAAATCCAGCGAATCTCCCCGCTTTTATGGATGATCCGGAAAAGGGTGTCCAGGGGCTTGTCGATAAGCAGGGTGACTTCATTGTCCGCCTTGAGTTTTTCCAGATCCTCCGGATGCACCAGGTCAAAAAAGCAAAGCTTGTTGTTGTTGACGATGTCTTCCGGCGGGTAGCCGGTCATTTCCAGACAGCCTTCGCTCATGTAGTCCATGGTGAAGGTTGGAAAATCGTTCCGGCAGCGAAAAGCCGTGCCCGGCAGGTTGGATATGAGGGTGGCCAGCCTGCGCCGGCTTTCAGACACATGGCCGCTTTCCAGCGCTATGGCCACGAAATCCGCCAGGGACGCGCTAAAGGCCTGTTCTTCCTGAGTCCAGAAGCGCGGTTCGCCGGCATGCTCAATGCAGATCACCCCGCAAAGCTTGCCGCCCAGGCGCACCGGGCAGTCCAGCAAAGAACGTATGCCGGCCAGGCTGTAGTCCGCGGCCATGCCCGGCAGAATGTTGTCTTGTTCCGTATCCGGAATGACGATATTGCGCTCGGTATGCAGCAGAGCTATATATGTGGGGTAAATATCCAGCCCAAAGGGGGGGACCACTTCGTAGCTGTCCGTGGCCGGGATATAGACCGCCTGGTTGACCAACTGCGACTCGCCCAGCAGCCAGATGCCTGCGCGCACCGCGCCCAAAGTCCGGGCCGCTGTTTTGACAATGACCCGGCAGGCGGCGGCAAAATCTCCGGAGGTTATAGCCGGGTCGCTGCTCAGGCGGCTCAAGGCCTCGCGCCGGAGTTTCTCATCCTGCCCGCCGTCCGCACCATCCACGGCGCGAAATCCCAAAACCAGAGCCGGCGCGCCTTGCCAGTCAAGCGGCGCGGCCTGGACTTCTCCGGACCAGGCTGGAAGCGAGGCGAAAAAATTCCGCACGCCAGCCCCGGCAAAACAGCCGGCCAACGCTGCTTCGCGTACCGGCGCGAGTTCCGCGCCCAAACGAATCATCCGGCCGAGCCTGGCGCGGGAATCCCCGGTCTCCGGCCGAAGAAACGTTCCGGCAAAAGCCGGATTTTCCCATAAAAACTCCCCGGATCGGGCATCCGCCACAACCACGGGTTCCACAAGACTATGCAGGAAAGGGAAAAAATCCACCACACCAGACATGCACACCCCTTGATTGCGGTAAATCGGCGGCAAATAAAAAAATAACAGCAAGACAACGCTTCCCCATCCAAAAACACTCTACCAGATTAACGTAAATTCCGCCGCTAATCCAGAATAAAATAGTATATACTTAAGCTATTTCCTATAAATATAGCGCGCGCATTGGGGAATCCGGGGCCGCGCCGGCGCGCTTGCTGATTTGCCGGGGCGCCTGGAGCGGATTCACTTTTAGGCGCCGTTTCGACGCCTAACGGGGAAATAATTTGCGCCGGCACGGCTGGCGGAGGTTCCCGCCGCCAGAGCGGATGAACATTTTAAATGTCAACTTGTCTCAAGCAATGAGTACGCGGCGGTCAAGCCTGGCGATCAGCACGGCCGGACGGCCGCGAAAAAATTCCAACACCACCGAAAGTGCAAAAAAGAACGGTTGTAGTCCTGGCTACAATCATTTTTTTCTTTTTGACATAGAAAATATCCACAGTGGAACAATCTTCAGGCTCAAATCCTGGAAATAGTCTAATTCTGGAAATGACCATAAAAAAAGCACCAGCATAACCCGGACCCCGGTCCGGCCAAGGAGCGAAACATGGCTAAGTATCCCGCGGAACCTTATAAGATTAAAGCCGTCGAACCCATTTCCATGACCACCCGCGCCCAGCGCGAGCACTACATGAAGGAAGCCGGCTCCAACACCTTCCTGCTCAAGTCCGAACAGGTCTACATAGACCTGCTCACGGACAGCGGCACCAACGCGATGAGCGACCGCCAGTGGGCCGCCATGATGATCGGCGATGAAGCCTATTCCGGAAGCCGCAACTTCCTGCACCTGGAACAGGTGGTGCGCGAATACTACGGCTTTAAATATATCGTGCCCACCCACCAGGGCCGCGGCGCGGAAAACCTGCTTTCCACCATCTGCATCAAGCCGGGCGACTTTGTGCCGGGCAATATGTACTTCACCACCACCCGCGCCCACCAGGAAAAAAACGGCGCGACCTTCCGCGACATCATCAACGACCAAGCCCACGACGCCCAGTTGGAAATACCCTTCAAGGGCAACATTGACCTGAAAAAACTCCAGGCCCTGATCGACGAAGTGGGCGCGGACAAAATCCCCTACGTCTGCCTGGCCGTGACCGTGAACCTGGCCGGCGGGCAACCCGTAAGCATGGCCAATATGCGCGCCGTGAGCGAACTGTGCCACAAGCACAAGATCAAACTGATGTACGACGCCACCCGTTGCGTGGAAAACGCCTACTATATCCAGGAGCAGGAAGCCGGCTACAAAGACAAGCCCATCCGCGCCATCCTAAAGGAAATGATGAGCTACGCGGACGGCTGCACCATGAGCGGCAAGAAAGACTGCCTGGTGAACATCGGCGGATTTTTGTGCATGAACGACCCGGAACTGTACCAGAAAGCCTGCGAACTGGTCGTGCTATATGAAGGCATGCCCAGCTACGGCGGCATGGCCGGCCGCGACATGGAAGCCATGGCCCAGGGCATTATGGAATCCGTGGACGACGCCTACATCGCCCACCGCATCGCCCAGTGCCGCTACCTTGGCGACAAGCTCATGGCGGCCGGGGTGCCCATCGTGCGGCCCGTCGGCGGCCACGCCGTGTTTCTGGACGCCAGGGCCTTCCTGCCCCACATCACCCAGGACCAGTACCCGGCCCAGATGCTGGCCGCCCAGCTGTACATTGAGTCCGGCGTGCGCAGCATGGAGCGCGGGATCATTTCCGCCGGCCGCAACAAGGTCACCGGCGAGCACAACCGTCCCAAACTGGAACTGGTGCGGCTGACCATTCCGCGGCGCGTCTACACCTACGCCCACCTGGACATCGTGGCGGACGCCTGCATTGAACTGTTCAAGAAAAGAGACTCAATCAAGGGCCTGGACATGGTCTACGAGCCCAAGTTCCTGCGCTTCTTCACCGCGCGCTTCGAGCCGCTGAAGTAATCCGTAAAACGCATCAAGCATAAAAATCCCGCCTGGCGAACAGCCAGGCGGGATTTTTATTTAAGGCTTTTGCTAAATGCTTACTTGGCCTTGGCGGCCGCGGGCTTGGTCGCGAAAAGCTCCACCCAGTTCGGGCAGCCTTCGTTGACCGCCTGGGCCTTGGGCTTCATGTCTTTGCCCTTGAAGCCGGCAAAATCCACGCCGTAGCGGAAGGCGCGGTGCACCCGGTTGTCCGGGATGATGCTGGGAATGGTGCAGACGATTTCGTTTTTGGACAGCACCGGGTTGACGTATTCCCAGACGATCTTTTTATCCTGGGAAACTTCAAAGATGTGCCCGTTCTTGGTGGAGCAGATCAGCCAGTTGCCGTTGGGCAGCTTCTGGGCGGAGCTTTCAAAGGGCGAATAGAACATGTTGGGGTTGAACTTGCCGTCGCCTTCATACATCCAGACGATCTCGCCCTTCTTGGGGTCTATTTCCAGAGCGCGGGACACGGCCCCGCCAGTGCGGAAGCAGCCGTTGTCAAAGATGGTCACGTTGCCTTCGGGCGTCCAGTTGGCGTCGTGGTTGCCAAAGAGAACCTGATCGCCTTCCTCCGCGTAGCCGAAAGGCAGCTTGCCCTGGCCGGAAGCGCCGGGGTTGCCGAAGCGGTAGACGATCTTGCCGGTTTTCTTGTCGATGATCCAAAATTCGCCGAAGTTGCGGGAGCTGATCACCAACTGATCCGTTTTGGCGTTATAGCGCACGGAGTTGCAGTGCGTCCAGTCCACGGTGGTCATAAGCAGGCCTTCGCTGCTGGCGCCCAGGGGAATCTGGAAAGCCAGATCCAGCTCCAGGGGGCCTTTGCCGGTATGATCCCAGGCATGCCATTCCCAAACCACTTCACCCTTGGGGTTCACTTCCTGCACGAAGTCCGGCCAGATTTCCTCGTCGCGGGTTCTGCCGGTGCGGTCTTTAACGCCGCTGCCCACGGGCAGCAGCGTGCCGGCCGGACGGCCTTTTTTATAGGCTTCCTCGCCGGTTTTCGGTTCCCAGGCCAGAACCAGGGTGTTGCCGTTGGGCATGCGATCAAAAGCATGGTGCAGAACGCCTTTTTTGGGATCGCTCAGGCGGTATTCCCAAATCACGTTGCCGTCCCAGTCGAATTCCTGAAGCAGGCCGGTGGATCCGCCGAAGTTTGCCGCCAGCTCGGCCGGAGGCAGAATGGCGCTGCGCAGCAGGGTGCCTTTTTCGGTCAGCTCCGCATACATAGTGCGGTACGGGCTGGACCATTTGTTGATGACCCGGCCTTCCATGTCGATCAGGTACGTGTCCGTACCCTGGGAGGCGGCCCACAAGGTGTAGCCCTTGTAGGTTTTTTCCGGATTGTTCATGAGCAGGCCGGCCGGGCCCAAGGTGGCTTCATAAGCCAGGGCGGACAAAGTCCAGCCTGTAAGCAAAGCGAAAACAGCGGTAAGAATAAGCAGACGTTTTTTCATATGCGCTCCATGGTTATTTGAGATAACGGCCCTGCGGCGAACAACGCATTTGCCTGGGCCCCCCCTCGCTTTTCGCGGGCGCCGGGCCATGCGCGCATGGCCCGGCTGGAGTATCTCAACGCCGAAAGGCTCTAGTAGGTATGCATGTTGCCCGGGGCATCTTCCTCACCCTTCTTGCCGGGCTTGGCCGGCTTGGCCGGAGCGGCTTTGGCCGGGGCGGGCTTGGCCGCGTCGGCCGGCTTGGGCTTGGCCACGGTGGCCAGGGAGCCGGCGGCGTCCACGGGCTTGCCGGTGCCGATCTTGATGGAGGCCGGGCCGACCGTGCGCACGACCGGCATTTTGCCTTCCACGTTGGGAATCTGCATCATGTGGTTGGCCGGGGGAATAACCGCCACTTCCCTGGGCTTGTTCTTGAGCTGCGGCACCCAGTCATAGGGGATGCGGTAGGAACGGAACACCAGCGGATGGCGCGGGGAATCCCAGGCGTACGGGCTTACGTATTCCCAGACGGTCTCATAATCCTTGGTAACTTCCATCAGGCGCAGGGAGTCGGCTTCCGTGATGTGGGTGTTGCCGTTGGGCAGGCGCTGCACGTTGCTGCAGAACGGGCTGTAGAAACGGTGGGCGTAGTGCCCAAGCAGGTAGCGCTTGGTTATGGGGTTTTTGTAGAAGTCGTATTCCCAGACTATTTCCAGAGTCTGCGGGTTGAATTCCACAATGCGGGAATAGTCGCGCCTGGCGTTCATGAAGCCGGAAACAGGCACCATCGGGGAAGGCTTGCCGTAACCGGCCGTTCCGCCGTTGTCGAACACAAGGATGTTGCCTTCGCCGGGCAGCCCGGGCGGAATCATATGCACGTCATGCATGCCGATCATCTGGCCAAGCTTGAATTCCGGCTTGTCCGGGCCGAAGTCCGGGCCGACGCGCCATACGACCTTGCCGCTTTCATGGTCGATGATGCAGAAGAAGTTGGCGTCGCGCGAGTTGATGATGATGTTGTCGGGATGGAAGCGCTTGTCGCCACTGTCAAACCACTTGTTGGGGCCCAGGTAGTTGACGGTGTTCAGGTGCAGCCAGTCGAAGCCCATGCCGGGCTTGCTGGGGTCGGCCTTCCAGCGGCTGGCCTGGGGGTTGTCGGAGGGCGGGTAGGACTGCATGGCCTTTACGGCGTCCTCGTCAAAGCCCAGTTCGGCGAAATGTTCGCCGGGGTACCACTTCCAGATCACTTCGCCGCTCTTCATGTCCACTTCATAAATGGCTTCGGAGAGCAGCTTGACGTTTTTGTTGATTTCCGGGCGCGTTTCGTTGATATGCGCCAGGATGAGGATTTTACCCTTGTTCTCGAACTTGCGGCCCGGGGTGTAGTATACCGGATAGCCGTAAATATTGTGGTCGTGGTGGCCGCGGGAAATCCAGGTCTTGCCGTTTTCCTCGGGTTCGCCGGGGATGGCGTCCACCTGCTGCCATTTGCGGAATTCCCAGGTGATTTTCTCGTCAAAGCTCACGTGGCTCACCGCGTAGGCGTCCTGCTGGCCGCCGGCCCAGGTGCCGCGCATGTTGATCATGCCGCCGTCCGGCATGGGCCGGAAGAACACGCCAAGGTTGTTTTTGGTCCACTCTTTGACCGCGTTGCCGTTCATATCGATCAGGATGAACTGCTGGTCGGCGCCGGGGGCCAGGGTGTAGCCGTTCCAGGCTTTGGCCGGATCATAGCGGACCGTGCCGGTCACGTACACCGAGGGGTAGGCGAAGGCCTGGGAGGCGAAAGCGGCCACAAGCAGAACAGCCAGCGCGCCGGTTTTCCATTTGGAGAGCAAGTGCATATTTTCCTCATTTGTTGTGGGGTTGCCCGGCCGGATCTCCTGGATTCCGGACCGGAATGCCGAAAATGCCGCGCGGCCGCCCCCGGCCGCGCAAGCATAGCTTGTGAAATACAGAGCAAGGAATATGCCACAGCCCGGAAAACTTCTCGCAAAGCGCGCCGCACAAAAATCGCCTGCTGTTGCCCGATCGTTCGATTTTGTGCGAAAATCAGCACAAAATAATATTCTTTAAATTAATAATTGAAAAAACGGCTAAGCTTGAAGTCGGCTAATCAATTACGACTTTGGAGTATTAATGCAATAAAATCAGATAATTATACTAAAATAAATTTCGCGTAGATGATATAATGAAAACCGCGCACATTCCACAATACTGTGCACAATGCCGCACATCAGAATTAATATGTTATAAAATCAATATATTATGTTATAAAATGATCAGTTTTCCGCTGCTCTGAACAATTATTTTCGTCGGCAAAAAATTATTATATTTAATTATAACTGCGGAGCTGGGCTCAAGTTCAGCAACTTGAATCATGATTTACATAACCTTACGAATGTATTATCTATTGCCGCGCCAAAACACATAAACCAGTTGAACATCGGACCGGGAAACACATGTTTGAGGAACGCCGCCGCTATTTTGTATTCGCCGCGCTGGCTCTGGCCTTTGTGGTCGTTTTTCTGCAGCGCATGGGTATGACTGTCATCGCCTCGGATCTTCTGGCCGAGCTCAAGCTGGACAAAGGGCAGCTCGGGCTTCTGGGCTCGGTTTTTCTTTACTCCTATGCCGCAGTCCAGTTTTTTGCCGGCATTCTGGCCGACAACTACGGACCGCGCCGGGTTGTTGTGTTTTTTCTGTCTTTTTCCGTAGTCGGCGGCCTGATTTTTGTGAACGCCCAGGGGCTGGAAAGCGCCGCTCTGGGCCGGGCCATGTGCGGCGGCGGCTGCGGGGTGATCATCTCTTCTTCCTTTGTGGCCCTGAACCGCTGGTTCCCGGTCCATCAATACACCATGGCCTGCGGCGTATTTTTCGCCATGGGCGGACTGGGCGGGCTGCTGGCCACGGCTCCGCTTTCCGCCCTAAAAATGGCCGTGGGCTGGCGCGCCACCTATGCCGGCATAACCGGCCTGGGCCTGCTGGCGCTTATTCTGATCTGGATTTTCGTGCGCGACTATACCGGGCCGGAGCAGGAACAATCCCTGCGGACCGGCAAAAGCGCCCTGGGCAACATCCGGGACAACTTCAAAGACCTGGCCAAAAACCGCAACTTCTGGCTGCTGCTCATGCACAACGCCAGCCTGCCGGGATTTTACTACGCCTTTATCGCCCTCTGGGCCGGTCCATACCTGCGCGAAGTCTACCAGTTGCCGGATCTGACCATCGGCGGAATCCTGACCATGGGGGCCATGGGTTTTTTAATCGGCGCGCCACTGGTGGCCTGGCTCTCCGAAGCCGTGTTCAAGTCCCACAAGCTCGCCCTGATCTTCTTTTGCCCCGTGGGCGCCATCCCGGTAATCCTGCTGGTTTTTTTCACCGACAGCCTGAACATCCCGGCCCTGTACTTCCTGGTGCTCTGCACCGGGTTTGCCGCCAACGCCCCCAACGCCGTGCGCTACACCATGACTAGGGAACTTCTGGGCGCGCACGTGGTCGGCACCGTGGGCGGCATCTACACCTGCGTGGTCTTTGGCGTGGGCGGCAGCCTTCAGATCCTTACCGGCCACGCCCTGGACTTGTGCAAGACCGCTGGTTTCAGCATAGCCAGCGCTTACTCCGCCGCCTTCAGCATCTTCATCGCCTGCGTGCTCCTCAGCACCGCCGCCAGCCTGCTCCTGCCGGAAACCTTCGGACGCGAGCCAAAGGTGAATTAAGAATTTGAGGCCTCCGCGTTTCGCCCGCGCCGTGCGAGGCCGAGCATAAGAAATATCCGGCGCCCAGGCCCAAGGTTATCCGGACCACCACGCGGCGGCCATCGCACGGTATTTCAAAGTTGAAATGCCTCAGGGCGTGTCAACCGCGATACGTCAGGCCCCTTGGGTCAATGTGGCCAGAGCGAGCGCAAGCGCGATCCCCAAAGACAATTTTCGTAAAAAAACGTTGATCTCCTATTTTCGCCGCACCGGCTCAGTCCATGCTTCCATGGCTTCCGTAACGCCGCTGCAAAAGGACAAAATCCGCCAGCGTCAGGGCCAGCATGGCCTTGAGCACCGGCACCACTCTGGGAATGGCGCAAACATCATGCCTCCCGCCCACGCTTATCCGAACGGGACGGCCATGGATATCCACGCTTTTCTGCTCTATGGCGATGGAAGGAATGGGTTTTACGGCCACAGTCACAGTCACGGGCGCTCCGTTGGAAATGCCGCCCAGCACGCCGCCGGCGTTGTTGCTGGAGAATTCCGCCAGACGGTCCGGAGAGGCCGAAGGCAGCAGGGCGTCGTTGTTCCGGCTGCCCACACTCCTGGCCGCCCCGAAGCCCGCGCCTATGCCGACGCTTTTTACCGCGCCAACGCCCATCATGGCGTAAGCTATGCGGGCGTCCAGCTTGTCAAAGACCGGCTCGCCCAGCCCGGCCGGCACGCCCAGAGCACGCAGGCCCACCAGACCGCCGACGGAGTCGCCTTTGTCCCGGCATTCCGCGATCCTGGCCTCCCAGGCCGGAATTACGGATTCATCCGGGGCGAACATCCAGCGGCCGGACGCCCCGATAATATCCTTCACCTTGGCGGTAATGCCGCCCAATTCCAGAGTAAAGGCATGCACGTCAATACCGACGGTTTTCAGAAAAGCCAGGGCTATGGCCCCGCCGGCCACACGGGATACTGTTTCCCGGCCGGAAGACCGACCACCGCCGCGGTGGTCACGAATACCGTACTTTGCCAAGTACCCCAAATCAGCGTGTCCGGGCCGGAGCACGCCCTTGAAGCCGGAATAATCCTCTGGTTTCTGATCTGTGTTCTCAATGTGCAGGGCAATGGGCGCTCCGGTGGTCAGGCCGTCCAGCAGGCCGGAAAGTATGCGCGCCCGATCTTTTTCCGAACGGGCCGTTGAAGCCGCGCCGTGCGCCTCCTGGCCCGGCCGCCTGGCGTCCAGCTCCGCCTGGATCAGCTCTTCGCTTATTTCAAGGCCCGGGGGGCAGCCGTCCAGCACCGCGCCCAATCCGGGGCCGTGCGATTCACCGTAAGTGGTAAGGCGAAAAAGCTCTCCAAAGGTATTGCCGCTCATGGCGCGCCCCCGCGTTTATGGTTTTTTGGCCGGCCCCGGCAGGATGCAGTAACCTTCCACCCGATCCAGCAGGCTGTTGGGACTTTGCAGGTCCGGCCGCTCCACGCCGGGCCTGAGCGTGGTGACCACCGCCTTGCCTATGACAGCCCGGCCTTCTTCTTCCCGCCCGTCGTTCCGGCGCTTGACCCGCAGGCCCCAGATATTGTGAAAAAATACCGCCTGACCCCGGTATTGCCCCAAATACAGCCCGATATGCCCCGGAAGGCCGATCAGGGTAAGAAAAGGCCTGGCCCCGGCGCTGATTTGCCGCTCTTTTTCCGCCGCATCCAGGCCGCTTAAGCCGAAGCGCTCGCCCCAGGAGGCCTGGGGCCGCGAATTGCGCGGCAGCCACAACCCGAATGGGGTGAACAAATCCCGCATGGCCGAAGAACAGTCCCGGTTGCCGTACATGCCGCCCCAACCGTAAGGCTGGCCCAGCATAAGGTTGCCCAGGCCGGCCAGACGGGCCTGGGTAAGCTCCATGGGCAAAGGCTCGGCCTGTCCGTCCTGGACGGAAGTTTTGCAAGGCAGGGCGCGCCCGTCCGCGGCGCGCACGGGCCGGTAAAGGGTCAGGACGCCAGCCGGGGCGTTCGCAAACGGCTCCTGGGGCAACAATGCGCCGATATCCGCCTTTTCCACAGCCGGCGCTCCGCTGGCCGCGTCCACGGCACCGGAGGCGTCCGGCAACGGCGTTGCGTCCCGTGTTATGGCCGCCAGAGGGCGGCTTTGCCAAAATTTTACGAACGCCTCGTCAACCTCGGCCAGATCCCCGGCCGGCACCCAGCCGGAAGCAAAGGAGCATTCCACCAGAACCCATTGCCCGTCCGCCGAGCGGTGCGACAAATAAACCGGCGTGCCTATGTGGATAGCGGAATTTTGGAAATAATCAAAGGGGAAGCCGTCTCCGGCCCCCCGCGGGTTCAGAAAATAAGGCGTCAGCGTGGGCATGACGCGCAGACTGGAATTGCGCACGGTTATGCCCCGGCGCTTCAGGTTGGGGTAATCCGCCGCGGAGCAGTTGGCGGCCAGGCCGGCCCAACGTTCCGGCGGGTAAGGCCGCAGGTTTTCCGCAAAGCCCTTTTCCGGCTTGAGGCTGTACAGGCCCCACATGGCCTCTTTAACCTTCTGGCCCGGCCGGCGAATCTCCCAGGGAGCCCAAAAATTACGCTTCAGGCGTTCCAGTTCCCGGCTCTTCTCTTCTTCGGATAACAGCGGAACGTCGGCCTCGCCCGGCCGTACATAGGCCGTAAAATCCTGAGGCAGGTCAGCCAGATCCGCGCAGACCACAGCGTCCGGCAAATCCGGGGCCAGGCCGGGGCCAGGCGTTTTTACGGCGCAACCGCCCAGGGCGGACAGCAGCAACGGGAGCATCAGAAACATTATGTGCGGTCTGGCGGCCATTTATCAGTCCTGAATATTATGGCTTTTCAACTCCGAAATATCAGGCCGGAGCTGGCGTCTCAACGTCAATCCGCTCTTTAAAGCTGCAAGCTGTGAAACGTGCGGCAATGCATTATGACGATAGGACTGGATAAGGAAAAATCGAACATATGTCCATAAGAGCTATCCGCCGTTAATCCGGCCCCGCCCCCCGCAAAAGGCGAACTCACCCCGGATGTCCGGGATGAGTTCGGGTGCGGGCGGTTGGGGCGCTGAGGCTCCAACCGGGTGGAGGGCGTTTTCTTTGGGTTGTCAGCGCAGCTTTTCCATAACCATTTTAAGTTGCAGCGCCGTCTGCGCCAGATCATGCACCGCCGCGGACGCCTGGGTCATGCCTTCCGTGGTCTCATTTACGATGCGGTTCACATCTTCAAGGGCGCCGGTTATTTCATCGGAAGTGGCGCTCTGCTCCTCCGCCGCCGCGGCAATGGACGCGACGACGTCGGAGTTGGACGCGGCCAGGCTTACGATTTCATTCAGCGCCCGCCCGGAAGCGTTGGCCAGGTTCGTGGCGTCGCCGATGCTCTGCACCGCCGTCGTCACCTCCCTGATGTTGGCAAGAGTGGAGTTTTGTATGGACTGGATATTGCCGCCGACCTCCTGCGTCGCGCCCATGGTCTTTTCCGCCAGCTTGCGCACTTCGTCGGCCACCACGGCGAATCCCCGGCCGGCGTCGCCGGCCCTGGCCGCCTCTATGGCCGCGTTGAGGGCTAGCAGGTTGGTTTGATCCGCGATGTCGGAAATGACGCCTATTACGCTGCCTATGCTCTCCGCCTGCTTGCCGAGTTCCTCCATGTTGTTTTGCAGGGACAGAGCGACCTTGTTGATTTCGTTGATGGCCTCGACGACCTTGTTCACCAGATCCGCTCCGCTGTCCGCCTTGGCACGCGTTTCCGTGCTCTGCTCCGAGGCGTTGCTGGCGCTGCGGGCGACTTCAAGGACAGCGGCGTTCATTTCGGTCATGGCGGCGGCGGTGGATTGCACGCGCGAGCGCTGCACTTCCGACCCCTGCGACACCTGCTCTACCTGCGCGGAAAGCTCCTCGGACGCGGCCGCCACGCGATCGGCGATGACCATGGCTTCGCTGGACACGCTCTGCATGGTGTTCTGGGCGTCTTTCATAGCGGTAATATCTGTTATGATTTCCATGAAGCCGTCAATTTCCCCGGCCGGATTGTGCAGCGGAGCGGCCACCACGCTGGCTTCAATGCGCTTGTCCTGCGGATTCAAGGTGATCTCGTTGGCGTACGGACCGTTTCGGCTTATGGCGTTCCTGGCGAAACACTCCTGCGAGTCGCAGGCCTTTGTCTTGAGCAGATCCGCGCACTTTCTGCCGGTATGTTCGCCGCCCAGGGCTTTCTGGCCTTCCTTGTTCAAAAAGCGGATGGAGCAATTTTT
>JAVBSC010000029.1:0-73640 GCA_031547305.1 Desulfovibrionaceae bacterium | reverse complement strand
CTTGCTTGTTCCACCGGTATGGGACTCACTATTTCAAAAAAATTCTTGGTTTTTTTGGTAATGGGGGGGGCCCGGGGGGCCAAAACATTTTTTCAAAAAACTTTTTTCCCCCCCTGAATCTTCTATCACGAAACTTTTGCTCCAGGCTTAACATCCCCGCTGGCGCTCAGCAGGCGCAGGCCGTCCGGGCCTTCGGCCGTGAGGATCATACCCTTTGATTCTTCGCCGCGCAGCTTGCGGGGCGGCAGGTTGGCCACCACCACGACTTGCTGCCCGGCCAACGCCTCCGGCTTGAAAAATGCCGCGATGCCGCTGACGATTTGCCTGGGGGCATCCTCCCCCAGATTCACGGACAGGCAGAGCAGGCGGTCGGCATTGGGATGCTGTCGGGCGCTGAGCACGGTGCCCACACGCAGATCCAGCTTCTGAAAATCCTCAAAGGCGATACCGGGTGACGCGGAATCCGCGGCGGCCTGGAGAGAGGCGGCGGGCAACGCGTCCTTGGCTGCCGGCGCGGCTTTTACCTTGGCCGTTTTGGCTTCAGGCGCTTTGCCGGCCTCCGGCTGCTCCAGGCGCGGGAAAAGCATGGAGGAGACGGCCAGTTGCGTTCCGGCCGGCAGAAGCCCAAAAGTTTCGACTTCCGCCTCAAGGTCTGTTTTGGCCGGGTCAAAGGCCGCTCCGAGCTGGGCCAGCATGTTCCGCGCCGTTCCAGGCATGACCGGCCAGAGGTGCAGGGCGGTTTTGCGCAGGCACTCCAGCATGGTATACATGACCGTGCCCAGTTCGGCGGTTTTGCCTTCCTTGAACAGGGACCAGGGTGCGGAGGAGTCCACGTAGCGGTTCAGGGCGCGCACCAACTCCCACAGGGAGTCAATGGCTGTGGAAAAACGCGCGTTTCTGAACAGGGTCTGGTAATTTCTGACGCTCTCCAGGGCCAGGCCGCGGATTTGCTCTTCCGCCGGGCCGGGGTGGCCAGGTTCCGGGGTGACGCTGCCGAAATACTTGGCGCACATGGCCAGGACGCGGGAGAAAAGATTGCCCAGATCATTGGCCAGATCCGCATTGAAGCGCGCGATCAGGGCTTCCTCGGAAAAACTGGCGTCCGCGCCGAAGTGCATTTCGCGCAGCAGGAAAAAGCGGAAGGGATCCAGACCGTAGCGTTGGACCATGTCCAACGGGGCCACCACATTGCCCAGGGATTTGGACATCTTGGTTTCGCGCGCCAGCCAGTAGCCGTGCACGTTCAGATGCCTGTACACCGGCAGCCCGGCCGCTTTGAGCATGGTGGGCCAGAAGATCGCGTGCGGCTTGAGAATGTCTTTGGCCACCAGGTGCTCCGCCCCCGGCCAGTAGCGGGCGAATCCCGCCCCGTCCGGCCAGCCCAGGGCGCTGATGTAGTTTATGAGCGCGTCAAACCAGACGTAGCAGACATAGTCGCTGTCAAAGGGCAGTTCAATGCCCCAGGTCAGGCGCGTTTTAGGGCGGGAGATGCACAGATCCTCCAGCGCGCCGGACTCCAGAAGAGCCAGCACTTCGTTGCGGTAGCGCTCCGGCCTGATAAAATCCGGGTTCTCCAGGATGTGCCGTTTAAGCCAGTCCTGATACTTGGACATGCGAAAAAAGTAGTTTTTTTCGCTGATGTATTCCGTTTTGCTTAAATGCTGCGGGCAAAGGCCGTTTTCCAGCTCTTTTTCCGTGTAAAAGCGCTCGCAGCCATAGCAGTAATGCCCGCCGTATTCGCCAAAGTAAATATCGCCGGAGTCATAAACACGCTGCATGAACCGCTGGACCACAGCCTTGTGCTCCGGTTCAGTGGTGCGGATAAACCGTTGGTTGCTTATGTTCAGCGGTTCCAGCAACGCCTTGAACTTTCCGCTGATGCCGTCGCAGAACTCCTGTGGGGAACGCCCGGCCTTTTCCGCGGCCTGGACTATTTTATCTCCATGCTCGTCCGTTCCGGTCAGAAAATAGCAGTCACGGCCGCTCAGGCGGGCGAACCTGGCCATGCAGTCCGCCACAATGGTGGTATAGGCATGCCCCAGGTGCGGCTTGGCGTTAACATAATATATTGGAGTGCTGATGAAAAACGGTTCCACAAATTCCTCCGGCTGCTTCCAGCCTATTTGCCGGGACGCCGCCTGGAACGGCGGTTGCGCGGTTTTCTGGCCTGGTCGCCCCGGCTCTGGTCCGGCCTGTTCTGGGGCGCGCCGGGCAGGCCAAAGATGGATTCCTGGCCCTGTTGCGCGTCCTCGTCGCCCGATTCCAATTCGTCCGGCTGGAAGTCCACCGGAGTGGCGCCGCCAGAGCTTTTATCGGTTGTTTCCCTATTGTTGTTTTCCTGAAGCGGATCTTCCGGCGCGGAATCCTGGCGGTCGCGGTTTTGCGCGGCCAGGGCTGCCCGATGCTTGTTAAAGGACTCCCGCCCGGTCTTGTGGCGGTTCCGGGGGGCCTGTGCGGCTTCAGCGACCTGGGGGGGGTCTTGCTGCGGCGAATTTTCCAGGCGCTGAGGATTAAGGGCCTGCCAGTCATCCAGGGAAAATTCCTGTTCCTCTCCGGCCTCGTTCTGGGCAAAAATGCTCTGCCGGAACAGATTGGCCCGCAGCACTTTCAGCACGCCCTGGCTGGTCTGGTATTTTTTGCCCAGCTTGGGGCTGCGGCGGTGAAATTCCTCATAGTTGGCCTGCTCATAAGACAAGCAGCAGAGCAGGCGGCCGCAAATGCCGGAAAGCTTGGCCGGGTTAAGGAACAGATTCTGTTCCTTGGCCATTTTGATGGTGACCGGGGCAAAGCGCCGCAAATAGCGCCTGCAGCAGCAGGCCATGCCGCAGTTGCCCAGGGCGCCGAGCATCTGGGTTTCGTGGCGGACGCCGATTTGCCGCAGTTCTATCCTGGTGCGGTAGTTGCGCACCAGATCCTTGACCAGCTCCCGGAAGTCAATGCGCGAGGGTGCGGTAAAATAAAAGATGATCTTGCTGCGGTCGTGCAGCACTTCCACATCCACCAGCTTCATATCCAGGTTGCGCTCCCGGATGCATTCCCGGCAGAACATGCGGGCGCTGGATGCCAGAATGTGGTTGTCCGCGGCCGCGGCAATGTCCTGTGCCCCGGCCGGGCCAAAAATGGGCTTTATGGGGATTTCGCCGCCGTCCGGCATGCGCAGCGGCGGTACCGGCGAACGCATACGCCGCACCGTGACCACCTCGGCCAGGCTCTTGCCGTACTCCACTTCCACCAGGACTTTTTCGCCCTGCCGGATTTTGTGCGGCCCGGCCAGAAAAAAATATACCGGACCGTATTCGCGGAATTTTACACCTAAAACCAGCTCCGTGGCCTGTTCTTCGGCATCTTCCGGGACTTCCTCGCCCTGGAGCATGCCCTGGGCCAAAGGAACAGGATCATGCCCCATCTCCTGCTCCTGCGTGCGCCAGGGAACCGCGTCCACACTCTGGACCACCGGATCTTCCTCGCCCTCGCCAGGCAGCAGCAACGGCAACTCTACCTTTTCCGCACTCCGCTCCGGCGCGTTGTCGTCTTCATTATCAATCACAAAAAATTCCTGGTAATTTGGATATGTCTGTTGAACCTTGAGGCTCTATCCCCCAGGCCCCCCGCCAAGGGGCCGCGCCCCTCAGCTATTCTGTTCAGGCCCGTTTGGCCCCAGGCCGATCACAGCCAGGTTGTGGAGGTCGGCTTCCAGAATGCTGGCTTCCCGGTCAAAGAACAGGGTTTTTCCGGCCTGGTAAGCCAGGCAAGCATATTTGTATTCGGCCAAAAGCGCAATGGTCCGGCTGCCCAGGGCGGGCAGGTCTAGGCGTTCGTCCTGGCCGGGCTTGAGAATTTTTATGGCTGTGGCTCCGGGGCCGCCCAGTTCGCCACCGCGCTTCAGGGCCTCGTCCGTGCCTTCAATGGCTTCCACGGCCAGGACCATGCGCTTGCGCACCACCAGGCACTGGCCTATGTCCATCTGGCCGATTTGCCTGGCAATGGGCCAGCCGTATTTTATGTCGTCCCAAACCGCCTTGTTGGGGGCGCACTTGCCCAGAACACCGGACGGACCGAGCAAAGACGGCAGCAGTTCGGCCGGCTGGATGACCTTGAGTCCTTCGCTTTCCAACTCGCCGGCCACGGCGCGCAGGATGGCGTCGTCACCCTTGTTGACGACTTTCAGGAGCAGCCTGGCTACCCGCCAATCCGGCTTAAGATCCAGAACCTTGGGCTTTTTGACGGCTCCGGCAAAGCAGAGCCGGGTTACGCCAAGGGATTGAAAGAATTTTATGAGCCGGTTCAACTGGCCGATGGGCAAAAGCTCAAAGGCGTCGGCCTCGGCGGCCAGGGCCGGGTCCGCATGGCCGGAGAGGCCGCAGATGGCCACGCTCAAGCCTCCGGCTTTGGCCGCGCGGGCCAGCAGCAGGGGAAACTGCCCGGAACCGGCGATTATGCCTATGCGGTCCTGGGGCACCGGCTAGGCTTCCTCGTCCGGGGAATCTTTTGCCGCTTCCTTGTCCAGGTGCAGAACGCCGCGCGCGCTTTGGCGGATAAAGGCGGCCAGTTCCATGACTTCCGGAATGGCGGAGTATTTGGCGGTCATTTCCGCCAGGGCGGCCTCTTTGGTAAGGCCGGAAAGCCAGAAGATCCGGAAGGCTTCGCGCACGGCGACAATATTTTCCCTGGGCAGCTGCATGCGGCGCAGGCCGATGAGGTTTAGGCCGCGCACCGCGCCGGCATGTCCGCCAAAGGCCAGCATGAAGGGCGGCAGATCCCGGCCCACGCCGGTCATGCCGCCGATAAAGGCGTGGCGGCCGATGCGCGTGAACTGGTGCACCGCGGACAGGCCGCTGATGATCACGAAATCGCCGACCGTCACATGCCCGGCCAGGGTGGCGTTGTTGGACATGACCACGCGGTCGCCAACCTGGCAGTCGTGGGCCACGTGGGTATAGGCCATGAGCAGGCAGTTGCTGCCTACGCGGGTAATCCCGCCGCCGCCTTCCGTGCCCCTGTGCAGGGTGGAGAATTCGCGGATGCTGTTGGAATCTCCAACTTCAAGGCGGGAAACTTCGCCCCGGAATTTCAGATCCTGCGGCACGCCGCCCACCACGGCGTAGGAATGGATATGGTTGTTTTTGCCCAGCGTGGTGTATTGCTTGACCGAGGCAAAGGCGTCTATGATGCAACCTTCGCCTATAATCGCGTTATCCTCAATGAGCGCGCAGGGCCCGACCGTGACGTTCCCCCCCAGCTCGGCCTTTGGCGAGACAAAGGCTTGCGGATGGATGTTGTTGCCCACTTAGAACTCCTTTTTGGAGCTGATGGCCGCGGTGAGTTCGCCTTCGGCGGCCAGAATTCCGTTAACCATGGCCCGGCCGGATATTTTCCATAGCCTGAGCTTGCGGCGCAGGAGTTCGCAGTGCAGGTCCAGGCGGTCGCCGGGCAGCACCGGCCGCCGGAAGCGTACATTTTCCATGCCGGTGAACAGAAAAAGCTTGTCATCCATGGGTTCGTTGTTCAGCGAGGAAACGACCATGATTCCGCCGGCCTGGGCCAGGGCTTCCATGATCAGAACTCCCGGCATGACCGGGAATTCCGGAAAATGCCCCTGAAAAAACGGCTCGTTCACGCTTACGCATTTATAGGCGTGAATGGACGCGCCAGGCGTGCAACTGACCACCCTGTCCACCAACAAAAAGGGATAGCGGTGCGGCAGGAGTTTTAAAATTCCGTTCATATCAATGGAAATAGCCGCAGGCTGTTCTGGCGTGCTCATGAGAACTCCTTAACGATATTAACTATTCGGCGTCTGATTGATCAGCGCTTTCAATTCCCGCACCTGGCGCTCCAATTGGACCAGGCGCTTGTGCATCTCCGGCAGCTTGGGCATTACGGAAAGCGTGCGCAGGTAGGTGGATCCGTCCACCACCGGGGCTCCGCCGCCGGTAAAGTTGTCCGGCACGTCTTTGGCCACTCCGGATTTGGGGCCCAGGGTGACGTCGTTGCCTATTTTCAGGTGCCCGGCCACGCCGGCCTGGCCGGCCAGGGTCACGCGGTCCCCTATTTTTGCGCTTCCGGCTATGCCGGTCAGGGCCACCAGCAGGCTTTGCTCGCCCACGCTCACGTTATGGCCTATCTGCACCAGGTTGTCGATTTTCGTGCTCCGGCCCACGCTGGTGGGACCCAGCGCGCCCCGGTCAATGGTGGAATTCGCGCCTATTTCCACGTCGTCAGCAATGCGCACGCTGCCGATCTGGGGAATTTTACGGATGCCGCCTTCCGCCCTGGCAAAACCGAACCCGTCCGCGCCGAGCACGCAGCCGGCGTGCAGGATGCAGCCTTCGCCGAGCCTGGTGCCGGCCATAAGCACGGCGTTGGGGTAGAGTATGCAGCCTTTGCCGATTTCGCAGTCTTCGCCCACGTAAACGCCGGGGAAAAGCTGGCAGTCCTGGGCCACGCGGGCGCGCGGCCCGATAAAGACAAATGGGTATACCGTGGCGCTCGGGTGGACTTCCGCTTCCGGGTGAATGCCGGCCTGGCCGCTTCGGCCGGAAAATCCGCCCTGGGGCCTGGCGAACAACTGCACGGCCCTGGCGAAATCCAGATAGGGATTTTTGCTGATCAGGGCCCGCTCAAGCCCGGCGGCGAATTCCTCGCTGACAATCACGGCGCAGGCCCGGGTGGAGCCTAGCTGGGAAATATATTTGGGGTTTGACAGGAAGCTTATTTCGCCGGGGCCGGCGGCTTCCAAAGTGTTGATGCCGCTTATCGGGGCGTCCGGGCCTTTAAGTGTCAGGTCCAGGTTCTGCGCCAGACGGGAAAGGGTCCACTCCATGTCCGCTCCTGGGTTGTGGCCTGCTATAAGGAAAAATTGCCCGGAAAACCGCAATTGCAGCGGCTTTCCGGGCATATGGCAAACTACGTCTACTTCTTGGGCGCCGACTGGACCGGGGGAATGCCCTTGGGGTTTTCCTTCCAGACCCTGTTGGTCTCTTTAATGATATCGTTGGTGATGTCCACTCCGCCGTCAGTGTACATAACACCGGCCGCGGTGCCGTCCATGATGAAGGTGTAGCCGTTTTTCTTGCCGTAATCGTTAACAGCCTTCATGACCACGGAGCCGATATCCTGGCGCACGCGCATTTCCGCGGCTTCCACCTTGCGCACGAACAGGCGGGATTTGTCTTCCAAATCGCGCTTGAGGCGCATGAACTCCACCTGCTTGTCTTCGCGAGCTTCAGCGGACAGCGCGGCGCGCTGGGCTTCCAACTCGGTGGCCTTTTTCTTGAGGTTGGCGTCCTGAGCTTCCAACTGCTTTTTTTCCGCGGAGAACTGGTCGTTCATCTTCTTGGCGGCGTCTTTGCCGGCATCGCACTGCACAACCACTGTCGCCAGGTTGATGAGACCTATTTTCATTTCAGCCGCAAAGGCCGGGGCTGAAAAAAGAAGCAGTGTGACGACAAGCGCCAACCCAGATTTAATGCGCATTTAGAAACTCCTTTGGGCTAAGGCCCACATTCCGGATTAGAAAAATTTGAAGTCAGTTAAGGCTATTGAAAAACAAAGGTGAAACTGTTGGTGGTTGGAAAATTTGAAGCCTTGCCTATTAACCCTTAACAAATATCCCCATGCCGGGCGGGCGTCAAGTTATTACTGCCCGGTCCGGACGGCCGATGCGGAATAATTGGACAACTTGAGCTTATACGCGTCCACGCCGTTGGCGATGCCTTCGGCCAGGCGTTCCAGATAAGCGGCGGAATTGATCCTTTTGGCCTCCGCCGTGTTGCTCAGGTAGCCTATTTCCACCAGGACGGCCGGCATTTTCGCGCCCAGGAGCACATAAAAGGGGGCGGACTTTACCCCGTTGTCGCGGCTTTCAAACCCGGCTTTGCGCACGCGGGCCAGCATGTCCTTTTGCACAAGATCGGCCAGGGTCGCGGATTCGTGCAGCTTGGAGCTGCGCATGAGGTCGCTGAGGATGAACTGGAGATCGCTGATGCTTTTTACGGAAACGGAGTTTTCCCTGGCCGCCACAACCGCCGCGCTGTCGCTGCGGGCCAGATCCAGGTAATAGATTTCCAGGCCGTTGACTTGCGGGTTGGTATTGGCGTTTACGTGCAGGGAGATGAACAGGTCCGCCTTTGTGGAATTGGCCAGGGCCGTGCGTGAGTCAAGAGCCACGTAGCTGTTGTTTTCGCGGGTGTACAGCACCCTGTAGCCGCGCTTGACCAGGATGCGCCCAAGGGTTTTGGCCAGAGTCAGGGTGCGCTCGCGCTCGATAATGTTGTTTCCCATTGCGCCGGGATCCTTGCCGCCGTGGCCGGGGTCCAGCATGATGGTGCGTACCGTCAGGCCAAGCTGCTCCACAATGTTGTCCAACTTGGCCGGTGCTTTGGCGATTGAATTTTTGGGAGGATTCGCCGTTCTGGCCGGCGCGGCCATGGCGGTCGGCAGGGTTTTCAGCAGGGCCTGGGCCCTGGGCCGCATGTCGCCCCTGGGGTATTCAGCCAGAATGAGCCTGGCCGCGCCAGCCGCGTCAGCCGGCCGGTCCAGCCTGTTGGCCAGTATGTCGGCCCGGCGGTACAGGCAGTCGTCCGCCAGGCTGCTTTTGGGGTAATTTTTGGCCGCGTCTTCATACAGTTCCGCAGCCTTTTTCCAGTCTTCCTCCAAAAAGGAGCGTTTGGCCAGCTCTTCCCGGCAGGCGGCCGCCTGGTAGGCGGATTTTGCCGCCGTAGGGCCGCTTGGGGCCAGTTGGGGAATATACGCAAAGCGCTCTTCCAGGGCCAGCCAGACATCGCGTTGCTGGCTGCGTTTAGCGTCCCCGCGCAGGCCGCGCCACTCGGCGGCGGCCTTGTCATAGGCCAGCTGCGCCGCCTGCGGATCTTCTTTTGGCGTTTCTTTTTTGGGGGCCGGTTTGGCCTTGGCTGGCTTGGAATCTTCCAGCCTGCCCGGCGCGTTCTCCGCCACCTGGGCGCCGAGTTCCTTGCGCAGGGCTTGAGCCCTGGCGACCATGTCCCCTTTGGGATAATTTTTCAGCAGCGCGTCCAGAGTTTGTTGGGCTGCTTTGGGATCAATCAGGTTTTTGGCCTGGATTTGCGCCTGGTTTAATAAAGCGTCGTCGGCCCAGGCATGTTTGGGGTATCGCCGGGCCATCTGGGCGTACAATCCGGCGGCCTTTTTGTGGTCCCCGGCCGCATGGGATTTTCCGGCCAGGCCTTCCACGGTTCTGGCCCGCTGGTAAAGCGCTTTGGCCCCCAAATCCCCTTTTTGCTCCGCAAGGGCGGCAAAGCGTTTTTCCAGGTCTTCCCAGGCGTCGCGCAACAGGGATTTTTTGGGGTCCGCCTCCAGCTTTTTCAAATCAATGAGCGTGCTTTGGTAGGTCTGGGCCGGAGTCTCGGCAAGGGCCGGCAGAAACAGGACAAAGAGCAGCAGGAAAGCCGCCCCGGCAAGAGATATGGCGCGCTTTGCGCCGGCCGCGGAGCAAAGCCGGGCCGGGAACTGGTTAAGCGAAAAATTTTTCAGCATGGTGCGTCAAGGCCATAAGGCTCCGGGGCAATCAGGGCAGGGCTGCGGCCACGCTGGTTTTAGAGGCCGTCTGAGCGGTTTTTTTGCTGCCCGGGCTTTTGGCCGGAGCCGGAGCTTCCTTTTTGGACGCCGGTTTAACGGTTGCGGCTGTTTTTGCCTTGGTCGCCGGCGCCGGCTTGGTTGTTACTGTCGGCTTTGCGGCGGCCGGCTTAGAGGCCTTGGCCGGCGTTTTTCCCTTGGATTTTTCCAGCCCGGAAAAGCCGTTTTCCATAAGGCGCGCGCATTCCTGGTTGCGGACATCTTTGCTCTGCGCGCCCAGCACCACAGCCAGAATACGATGCTGGTCCCTTTTGGCCGTGGCGATCAGGTTATAGCCGGAAGCGTCCACGTACCCGGTTTTCAGCCCGTCCATGCCGGCAAAATCCCAGAGCAGGCTGTTGGTGTTGTGGGCCGGCACCCCTTTGTACTCAATATAGCGCAACGAATGGTAGCGGGTTATGGCCGAAGGGTGGGCGCGCAGGTAGCTGGAGGCCAGTTTGAGCATATCGTTGGCCGTGGTCACCTGGGCTGGATGAGGCAGACCGTGCACGTTGTAAAAACGGCTCCGGGTCATTTTAAGGACAAACGCCTTGGAATTCATAAGCTTTACAAAGGCCTTCTGGCTGCCGGCAATGTGCTCGGCCACGGCCGCCGCGGCGTCATTGCCGGACATGACGGCCATGCCGCGCAAAAGATCGTCCAGGCGGACTTTGTCCCCGGCGGAGAGTCCCATGCGCGAGCCGCGCTGGGAGGCGGCCGCCGCGCTTACGGTCACAATATCATTATAAGAAGCCTTTTTCTTCAGAATATAATCCTGGGCTATGTACATGGTCAGGATTTTTGTCAGGGAAGCAGGCGGAATGAGCTTGTCGGCGTTCTGGGTGTACAGCATTTTGCGGGTTTCTATATCCATCATGGCCACCCCGCGCACGTTGTAGGAATCCGTGCGCTTTGGCGCGGCAAAAGACGGCCCGGCCGCAAGAAGGCAAATCAGGAATGATGTCAGTATAAACGCTTTATTTACGCGCACTTAAAAGAATCCTGAAATATGGTGCCGGGACGGAGCTCCCCCGAAAAGCCCGCTTTGCCGCCCGCTGCGCGGCTCCCCTTTGGAACCGGCGCGGCGCAAGGCGTAAGAAGCTTCATGCCATACTATGGGACAAAAAGTCTAGACTTTTTTGGGAAAACCGGTTCGGCAGCCCAATATTGCAATGCCGCCGGGAATACATTCGTGACATTTCGCCGCGACTTACAGAATTATATTTAAACACGTATCGTTCGTTTAAAATATATGGTATGATAAACGCTAGAGCCGATTACCCTATTGGGGGTGCTCGCTTCTGGCTTAACGGCGAAATAGTTTTCGTCGGCTGGGCGGGCGCGGCAATAATAGTATAAAAGGAAGGCATACCTATGAAAAAAGAGCAATTGCGACGCATGCGCGAAGACACCGGTTTCATCGCCGCGCTGGACCAGAGCGGCGGCAGCACGCCCAAAGCCCTTGCGCAATACGGCATTCCGGAATCCGCCTATTCCGGCGACGCGGCCATGTTCGATCTGGTGCACGCCATGCGGACCAGAATCATGGCCAGCCCGGCATTCAGCGGGGCGTCCATTCTTGGGGCGATCCTGTTCGAGGACACCATGGATCGCCTGGTCGAAGGCGAACCGACAGCGGATTATCTGTGGAACAAAAAGAACGTCGTCCCTTTTCTCAAAGTTGACCAGGGTCTTGAGCCGCCGAGCGAAGGCGTGCAGTTGATGAAGCCCATGCCGGATTTGGGCGCGCTGCTGGAGCGGGCGGTAAAGCGCAAGATCTTCGGCACAAAGATGCGCTCGGTCATTAAAGAGGCCAGTCCTTCCGGCGTAAAAGCCGTGGTGGCCCAACAGTTTGACGTCGCCAAGGCCATCTCGGCCGCCGGACTCGTGCCGATCATTGAACCGGAGACGGATATCCGCAGCCCGGACAGGAAGGAGTCCGAGGTTCTGCTGAAGGCGGCGGTGCGGGAAAATCTGGCGGCCCTGCCGCCTGAGGCGAAGGTCATGTTCAAGTTTTCCATTCCCGTGGAGGACAACTTTTACCGCGACCTTATGGCCGATCCGCACGTGGTGCGCATTGTGGCTCTTTCCGGCGGTTACAGCCAGGCGGAAGCCAACGAGCGCCTGGCGCGGAACAAGGGGCTCATCGCCAGCTTTTCGCGCGCCCTGGTGGAGGGCCTCTCCGACCGGCAGAGCGACGAAGAGTTCAACGCCAGGCTGCGGGATTCCGTGGCGGCGATTTGCGCCGCCTCCGCAACGTAAGCTGCTGGCAACGGCACAGAAAACAAGGACCGGATTCCACGCGCCACGGGAATCCGGTCCTTGTTTTCTGTGCCGTTCCGTCGAAAGCGGCGGCCTTTCAAGGCGGACAGGTTCTATTTCTTGATAAAGATCAGGCTGGCCTGGCGTCCGGCATGCCCCAGGCGGTGGGAGAAAAACAACTCCGGCAGGGAATGGGTGCAAAAATCCAATGCGAAAATATTTTCAGCCTTCAGGCCGGCGTCAAGGAGCTGTTGCCTGGCCAGGGACCACAAGTCCATGCGTTTTGTTTTGGCGTTGTGCCAGGGGCTGAAATTTTTGCCCCAGTCTTTGGCAAAGTCCGTGAACTCCGCCGCTCCCGGCCCCAGGCTGGGGCCGCGCACGGCCAGAACGTCATGTGGATTCAGCTTGTAGGCGGCGCAAAAATCCGCCACGCCCGTGCCGGGGAAATTTATGGAATTTCCCCGCCAGCCCACATGCAAGGCGCAGACATACTTGCCGCTGTTATGGGCCAGCAGGATGGGCTGGCAATCCGCCGTTTTGACGAACACGGCATGCCCCGGCTCCGTGGTGCAGGCTCCGTCGCCCTCAAATGGCGAGGGCAGATCCGGCAGGGTGGGCGCTGGGTCCACGTACACCTTTCCGCCATGCACCTGCTTCAGTTCGGTCCAGCAATCAAGGCCCAAATCATGAAAAATCTTTTTGCGATTAGCGCAGGCGTCTTTTTCCGGCAGTCCGGCCTCCAGGGAGACGTTGCCGGCCAGGGCCGTGGTAAAAACGCAACGTATCTCCGGCAGCCCGGGGAAGGCGAAGGGCAGGTAGGCGCCCAGGCCGGCTGGTGGTATCATTTTATCCATAACATCTTCTCCTCTGTACACAAAAGGTCCATCGGCCTGTCCCAGGGATCGGCCGGCACCTCGTCGATTACTTGAAATGAATAGGCCAGAGCCGCGAAAAACGGCGGTTTTTTCGCTGAGCCGGCCTTCAGGCCGGCCAGGAAACGATCATAGTACCCGCCGCCGAAGCCCAGGCGAAATCCACGCAAATCAAAGGCCAGGCCGGGCAGGATGAATAAGTCCGGAATCGGTGAGCCGGGATCATTGTACTTACTCTCACTAAAAATACAATATGGGCAGGTCGCGGGATCAGGTTCAAGAATTCCGTAACTGCCGGGCCGGCAATCCTCCAGCCCGCCGCAGGCCGCAAAAACCATCTCCCCCGGCCGATCCGGCAGACAGCGCGGCAAATACAACTTTTTGCCCTGCTCCAGCGCCGCCTCCACCAGCCGGCCGGTCTCCACCTCTCCGCGCACCGGCATGTACAAGGCCGCTCCCCCGGCCTTTGCCCACACCTCGCTTTCCAGCAGCCGCTTCTGGATCGCCGCTGAGCGCTCCCGCACTTCTTCCGGCTCCAGAGCGGCCCGCAACGCCAGCATTTTTTCGCGCAGAGTGTTTTTATTTATAATATTCATATCGTTAATTCATATATGATGGCTCCGCCCCTAAAACTCCCGGCGAATCTTCATCATCACGTCCAGCAACTTTTCGCCAATTCCGAGTTTTTGACCAGGAGCGCTTCCACGGCTTCCGGAACCAGAAAGCGGATGGAGCGGCCGGCCAGCCAGCGCCGGCGGACCAGGGAAGAGCTGATGTCCAGCCGGGGCTGGCGCAGGTAAAGGATTTGCCCTGGCGGGCCGTCCGGGTTCGGCAGGCTGAAAGCCGCCTCCAGGCCCTGGGGCGGAGCTACGGACGAAGCCTCTGGCCAGAGCCGCAGGGCGTCGCGGGTAAAATCCTCGTTCCCGCCGGTCGGGCGGTCCACCACCAGAAGATCGGCCAAAAAGGGGAGCTTTTCCCAGTTCCGCCAGTGGGCCAGGCCGGAAAAATCGTTGCTGCCCATTACGAAAATAAGATGGACCAGCGGATTTCTTTGCCGGAAGGTTTTCAGGGTCAGGCAGGTATAGGAAGGCGAGTCGCGTTCCGCCTCCAGGGGATTGACCAGAATGCGCGCCTCGCCTTGCAGGGACTGTTTGAGCATCTCCAGGCGCAGGTCGAAGGGCAGGAGACTGCCGCCTTTTTTGTGCGGCGGCAGAAAACAGGGCAGAAGCTCCACATGCTCCGGCGCGAGGCGCTCGAGTATTTCCACGGCCAGGCGGAAGTGTCCCAGGTGCGGCGGGTTGAAGCTGCCGCCCAAAAGAGCGATGCGCGGTTTCATGGCTTGGCGTGCCGCGCTTATTCCCGTACCTGGCCCGAGCCGAAGACCACAAAGCGGGTGGTGGTAAGCTCGCGCACGCCCATTGGCCCGTAAGCGTGCAGCTTGCAGGTGCTTATGCCTATTTCCGCGCCCAGGCCGAGCTGGCCGCCGTCGTTGAAGCGGCTGGAGGCGTTGACAGCCACCAGTGAGGCGTCCACTTCCCGCACAAAACGCATGGCCCGCTGATGATCCCTGGTGCAGATAACTTCGGAATGCCTTGAACCGTAAGCGGCAATGTGCTCCTTGGCTTCTTCCGGATCGGAAACGACTTTCACCGCCAGGATCAGGTCGTGGAACTCCTGTCCGTAATCATCAGGCCGGGCCGCCTGAACCTTGGCGCCGGCTTTTTCCAGAATGGGCAGGGATTGCGGGCAGGCCCGGAAGCTTACACCGGCCCGGCCAAGTTTTTCCGCGGCCATGGGCAGGAAGGCGGCCGCTTCGTCCCGGTGCACCAGCAGGCCTTCCAGGGCGTTGCATACGCCGGGCCGCTGGGCCTTGGCGTTAAGGACTATTTCCGCGGCCTGGGGCAAGTCCGCCCCGTTGTCCACGTAGCAGTGGCACACGCCCTTGTCGTGCTTGAGCACGGGCATGCGGGCCAGTTTGGATACTGTTTTGATCAGCCCTTCGCCGCCCCTGGGAATGATCACGTCAATATATTCGTCCAGTTCGCACATGGCATTGACAGCCTCGCGTTCCCTGACCGGCACGTACCGGACGGCCGAAGCGGGCAGGCCGCTCCGCTCCAGGGCTTGGCGCAGGATTTGCGCCAGGGCCATGTTGGAATGAAACGCTTCGGACCCGCCGCGCAGAATTACGGCATTTCCCGCCTTAAGACAGAGGATGGCCGCGTCAACGGTCACGTTGGGCCGCGATTCGTAAATCATGGCGATCACCCCCAGGGGGGCGCGCATGCGGCCGACCAGAAGGCCGTTGGGTTGCTGCCACTGGGAATCCATGGCCCCTACCGGGTCGGGCAGGGATTTTACGTATTCGGCGGCTTCGGCCATTTCCTTTATGACGGCGGGGGTAAGGCGCAGGCGGTCCAGCTTGGGGGCGTCCAGGCCGGCTTTCACGGCGGCCGCGCAATCCGCCTTGTTGGCTTCCAGTATGGCGGCCTCGCCGGAGCGCAGAAGATCCGCCACGCTTTGCAGGGCCGCGTTCTTGGCCGCGGGCGCGGCATACGCCATAACGCGCGAGGCTTCCCTGGCCTGCTTTGCCAATTCGGACACCATCTCAAGAATATTTCCGCTCATCTGGCACTCCAGGTTGAACAACAGCGCGGTTGCGCAAAGTGCGGCCGGTCCGCGCCTGAAACGCACTTTAGCCAGGAGCGGCCCTTATGGCAATTTATTTTACAACCGCTAAAAATTTGCTCTACAGCTTTGACATTTGCCGGTGCAACGCATACAAACGCAGGGCTATACCATTTTCATCATTTTAGGGAGTCGGCAATGGCCAGAAAAAATGCCCCGGATCCGTCCCTCTTGGGCGGGATTCAATCGGAAGTCGCCGCGGAAGCTTCCCCCATGCTTACCTTTTTGCTGGATCACGCCCGGCTGATCGCCCTGGGCATAGTGGTGATTATAGCTGTTGTGGCCGGGGTGGGCGTGTGGCGCTATATGGACGCGCGGGCCGTCTCCGCCGAGCGGCTGGAGTTTGGCAAGATCGTCACCGGTCCTGTGGAGAACAGGGAAAAGGGCCTGACGGAGCTGGCGGCCAAAAGCTCCGGCGGGGTGAAACTTTCCGCTGAACTGGCCCTGATCAACATTGCGGACACCACCCGGAACGGAACCGGAACAGCCCCCATGTGGGCGGAACTGGCCAAAGGCCAGGAAGGGCCGTTCGGCTTCGCCGCCGCTTTGGGGGAAGCCCAGGCCCTGGCTAGCAACGGCAAACCGGACGAGGCTCTGGCCCGGCTGGAAGCCCTGCTCCCCACCAGCAAGCGCGGCGGCAGAATCATTGTGGAAGACATGATCATCAGCCTGGCCGAAAGCCAGGGCAAGTATGATCGCGCCCTGGCCGCCTGCGAGTCCATAATCGCCAGCGCCGATTTTACCGGCAACAAGGAATTGTGGCGCCAGAAGGCCGACTACCTGCGCCGGAAGATCGCCGAAGCCAAGCCGGCCGCCGAACAGCCCAAAAGCTGAGCGTCCCGTCGCTTTTTTTATTACTAATCAACTGCTTAACGGAATCGGAGTTTATTAATGTCGCATCCGCTTATGGATCCTCAGGGCGGCGGGACCCTTCTTTTATTGGGTAACGAGGCCATTGTGCGCGGCGCTCTGGAAGCCGGGGCCACTTTCATTTCCTGTTACCCCGGCACGCCGTCGTCCGAAGTGCCGGATACCTTCCGGCGTATCGGCCCGAACGAACGTTTTACCCTTGAGTATTCGGTAAACGAGAAAGTGGCTCTGGAAGTCGGGGCCGGCGCGGCCCTGGGCGGAGCGCTCTGTCTGGTGACCATGAAGCACGTTGGCGTGAACGTGGCGGCGGACCCGCTTTTCACTATGAGCTATAACGGCCTGCCCGGCGGCCTGGTGCTGTTTTCCGCCGACGATCCGGGCTGCCACTCCAGCCAGGACGAGCAGGACAACCGCTACTACGCCCGTTTTGCCGGCCTGCCGTGTTTTGAGCCGTCCAGCGCCCAGGAAGCCAAGGACATGACCCGCGACGCCCTGCTGCTGGCCAGGGAGACCGGCCAGCCAGTGCTGTTGCGCACCACCACCCGGGTCAGCCACATGCGCGGCCCGGTCAAGCTCGGCCCCCTGCCGGTTCCGGCGCCGATTGTTCCTTTTGCCCGCGACTTGCGGCGCTTTGTGCCTGTTCCGGCCGTGGCCCGCGCCCGCCATCTGGCCCAGGCGAAAAACCTGGAAGCCATCCGCGAAAAGACGGAATACTCCCCCTGGGTCCGGGAATCCGGCCAGGGACGCCTGGGCGTCATTGCCTCCGGCATAAGCCGGGCCTATCTGCATGACGCGCTCCTGGAGCGCGGCGAACTTGGCAAGGTGCGCGTTCTGGACTTGGGCCAGAGCTGGCCTTTGCCGGAAAAAACCCTGGAAGCCTTTTTGCGCGGAGTGGATAAAGCGCTGGTTCTGGAAGAGCTGGAGCCGCTGCTGGAAAACGATCTTCGCGCCCTGGCCCAGAAAAACGGCCTTGCTGTGGAAATCCTCGGCAAGGGAGGCCCCCTGACCCGCTTTGGCGAATACAGCGCCAGGCTGGTGGGCGAAGCCCTGGATCTGGCCCTGGGCAAAGCCGCCTGCGCTCCCACGCCATGCCAAAGTCCGGAAGATCTGCCCCAACGTCCGCCCAACCTCTGCGCCGGCTGCGGCCACCGCGCCCTGTATTATTCCGTGCGCCAGCTCTTTGGCGACGCCGCCTTTTATTCCAGCGACATCGGCTGTTACACCCTGGGGCTTCTGCCCCCCCTGTCCATGGCCGATTTCCTGTTCTGCATGGGGTCGTCCATTTCCGCCGGCTCCGGTTTTGCCAGGTCTTCCCAAAAGCCGGTGGTGGCCTTTATCGGCGATTCCACCTTCTTCCATTCCGGCATGACCGGCCTGGTCAACGCGGTGTTCAACAAGCACGACATCCTGGTGGTCATTCTGGATAACGGCACAACGGCCATGACCGGACACCAGCCCAACCCCGGCGTCATCCAGGAAGTTCTGGGCGACGGCTGCGCACACCTGGATATTGAAAGCATCGTGCGCGGCTGCGGCGTTACGGAAGTGCGCAGGGTCCGGCCCTACAACGTCAAAGCCACCACCAAAGCCCTGGAGGAACTCAAGGCGCTGTCCGGCGTGCGTGTGCTTATAGCCGAGGAGCCTTGCGTGCTCTTTGCCCGGCGCACCCTGAAAAAGGCCCGCGCCCAGATCGCCTACGTGGCGGAGCAGGGCGATTCCGCCCTGGCCTGCGCCGAGCGTCTGGCTTGTCCGGCCTTTGCCAGGCAAGGCGGGGATTTGAACGTGGATACTTCGCTTTGCGCGGGGTGTATGGTCTGTATGCAGATTTCCGGCAGCTTCAAGGCCCGGAAGAGAGACGAAAAATGATTGCCCCTAAAGAAAGACTGCGTATCTATTTTACCGGCGTCGGCGGCCAGGGCACCCTTACCGCCACCACCCTGCTGGCTCGTACCGCGATTGAACAAGGGTTGCCGGTCACTTCCGGCGAAATCCACGGCATGGCCCAGCGCGGCGGCGTGGTGGAATCCTTTGTGCTTCTGGGCGGTTGGCAAAGCCCCACCGTGGGTATGGGCGAAGCTGACGTGCTCCTTGGCTTCGAGCCGTTGGAAACCTTGCGCGGCCTGCCATACCTGGCGCCGGGCGGCATTGCGCTTTCCGCCACGGAATTCGTGCCCCCGCCGGGTGTTTCCGCCGGCCGCGAAAGCTACCCGGAACTCGCGCGCATACAGGAACGCGTGCGCGCCTGCGCCAAACAGGCCTGGTTCATGCCCTGCGCCAGCCTGGGACGCAAGGCCGGCTCCACCCAAAGCGGCAACGTGGCCCTCTTGGGCGGCCTCTGCGCCTGCGGCATAATGCCCTTTGGCCCGGACGCCCTAAAAGCCGCCATCCGCAAATACCTGGCCCCCAAACTGGTGGACGTGAACCTCGCCGCCGTTGACTTGGGCGTGGCGGAAATCGGTTAAATTAACTGAGGGGGCGTTGCCCCCTCAAATAAGCTATTGTTTTTTATTCACGGCGTAGGTGCCCCAGCCGCCGTAGCTGCCGCCGTGGGCGCCGCCGAGTTCGTTGAGTTCCCAGGTCACGGGGTCCAGGTCTTCCGGGCTGTCCTGGCGGGTCAGGCGCACGCAGTAGTTGCCTTCCATGCGGTGGGCGTTGGAGTCCAGTTCAGCGGCGAATCCCAGGTTTTCGGCTTCGGCGCGGAAGGCGTCGCGGTCTTCTTCGGAGTTGAAGCTCAGGAAGTGGTCGATGCTTCTGGGAATACTCAGGTCGTCGCCTTCTTCTTCCAGGGAGTTCCGGATTTTTTCGTTTTCCATGGCGTCCCGGCTGCGATCATCGGGGTAGAGCAGGTCGAAGTAGGTATCCCAGTCCGGCTCGGCGGTCGCGCCAGCGTACCAGGTGTAGTCGGAAAAGCGTTCTGTGGCCGTGCGGATGCGCTCCTGCCAGTTCAGATCTTCCGCTATGTAAAAAAAGAAGTCCCGCCTGCGGTCAGAAGTGACGCTGCCCACAAATACCAGGCCGTGGGCGCAGGTCTGGCCGTTGTCGCAGAGTTCTTCCAGCAGAGCGTCCTCCAGAGCCAGCAGGCGGTCGAATTCCGCCTGGCTGCTCAGGCCGTCCGCGTTTGGCGAAACCAGGTCCACTCCCGCATAGGCCATGACCGGCAGGTCTTCTACCGGCGCTTCCTCGGCGATGCCCATGTCCAGAATTACCGAAGCCGGTTTGCCGTCGATGTCGCACAGGTAGTTCCCCCAGTCGTTGCTCATGGCGATCCCCTTTTTTAAAGCAGATTAACTTTGAGACGCTCGCTTCGGCGTTTAACGGCGAAACAATTTTCGCCTATGCCTCATTGGCGCAGGGCCATGCTCCGCATGTTTCAGTAGAACAGTTTTAAAGCTGCAATGATCTTATGGCGTATGTTTTTCTATTCCGGCAAAGGCGTTGTGACCGTGAATGGATTCAAGGCTTTCCACTTCCGCCCGGAACCAGCTGATATGTGGATGGGCGTCCAGACGGCTGGCCACGTTCCGGACCACATCCTCCACAAAACAGGGATTGGCGTAGGCGGACTCGGTCACGTACTTTTCGTCCTCGCGCTTCAGCAACGGGTAAACCGGAGAAGAGGCCGAAGCTTCGGCAACTTCAATGAGATCCTCAATCCAGATAAATCCTTTCATGCGCACGCGGATGCGCACCAGGGCGCGCTGGCTGTGCGCCCCCTGTTCGCTGATGGCCTTGGAGCAGGGGCACAGGGTCATGACCGGCACTTCCACGTCCAGGGTCAGCACGGGCTTGGCGCCACCCAGTTCGCCGGTCAGGCGGCATTCGTAGCTCATCAGGCCGGGGCTCTGGGTAACCGGGGCGGGCTTGCGCACAAAATAGGGGAAGCGGAATCTGGCGTAAGCTTTGCGGGCGTCCAGGCGTTCCTTGATGTCCGCCAGCAGGTTGCGCATGCTCTGGTAGCTCAATTCCTCATTCCAGTTCTGCAGGGCCTCCACAAAGCGGCTCATATGCGTGCCCTTGAAGGACGACGGCAAATCCACGCCCAAATCCACCAGAGCCACAGTGTGCTGGCGGCCCTGGGCACGATCGCAGACCACCAGGGGCAGCTTGAAGTTGTTTATGCCCACCCGGTCAATGGGCATGGCCACGTCCGCCGGGCTGTTCTGCACATCCCGCATCAGGCCAGATCCCTTCCGGTGGTGGTCAGGTGCAGTTTGCCGTGCTTTACCCCGCGCACGGAAATAAGCTTTTGCGAAAGATCCCGCACCGCATCCCCCGGTCCCTTCAGAACCAGCACCTCCAGGCAGTTGTCATGATCCAGATGCACATGGAGCGATGTGATGATGATGTTCAGAAAATCATGCTGCATGCTCATGAGCCGCTGCGCCAGATCGCTCTTGTGATGATCGTAAACCAGGGTCAGAGTGCCGGCCACCTCTCTGGAGCTGTCCTCCCATTCCCGTTGCACCAGGGACTTGCGGATCAAATCCCGAATGGCCTCGGATCGCGTCTGGTAACTGCGCTCGGCGCATAAAGCGTCAAACCGCTCCAGCAGGGCCGAATCCAACGACACGCCAAACCTGATTATCTTGCTCATTATGACGAAGGCTCCTTTTAACGCGGGGAAGCTTGAGGGGGCGCCGCCCCCTCAAGCGCGAACCGGCTCCCTATTTGTCTTCCATACCAGGCGTATAAGTATACGCACCCTTGGCGGAGCCGGCTTTGACCATGCCCACGGCCTGGGGCGGCAGGTGCGCTCCGGCCACTGGTATTTTGCTCCGGGAGGCCATTTCCATGAATTTCACGCGTGATTCCACGGCTTTGGCTGGATCCATGTCGAAGTTGGCGCAGATGGCCGGGTTGGCGAACTGCAGGGAAGCGCCGTGCACCAGGTCGCCCCAGAGAAGCAGGCTTTTGCCTTTGGACTCCAGCAGAAAAGCCGTGTGGCCGGGGGTATGCCCCGAGGCGTCCAGGGCCTTTATGCCTGGAAGTGGGCTTTCGTTAAAGGCGAAGGTTTTGACCTTGCCGTCATACAGGGCGAAGTTCTTTTTAATCAGGTCGATGTTGGCCTGGCGGTTGGGGAACTTGGCCAGGGTGTCCGGGGAGAGCCAGAAGTCTTTTTCCGGGGCGCTCACCAGAACCTGGGCGTTGGGGAAGGCGGCTTTGCCTTCCCAGGCCAGTCCGCCAACGTGGTCGCCGTGCAGATGGGTCAGGAGCACGTGGGTCACTTCGGCGGGATTGACGCCGGCTTCGGCCAGCTTGGGCAGGAGCCAGCTTTTGGGGTTGTCCGCCTTGCCGTTGCCTGTGTCCGCCAGAATGATCAGACCGTTGGCTTTTATAAGAAAAGCATGGATGGAAGAAGGGATGCCGCCAGCGGCCAGTTTTTGGATTTCTTCGGCCGGCGCGCCTTTGAAGATCTCCACGGGCATGTCGCGCACAGTGTCCGGCAGGCTGATCACCAAAGCGTCGCCAACAGTGTATTTGTAAGAAACAGGTTCGTCCCGCGCCTGGGCGGACGCCGGGGCGGACCAGGCGAAAAGCAGCGGAAGAACCAGGGCTAAACTGAAAAGCAATAAAGTTTTCATAAAAAACTCCTCAAGGTATTCCAAAGCCGGGCGCATCCGTGCGCCTTGCTTTGCGGTCCGACGCGGCCTCCCGCCGCGTTTTCCGATTCCAAGTCAGGCCTGGAAAAATTATTTCCGAGGGGATGAACATTGGAATTGTTCATCCGCTCCGGCGGCGGAAACCGCCGCCGGAGCAAATCAGTTTTTTCAAAGTTAACTTGTTCTATATAATATCTGATAAAAAATTGAAAATACCCGCCTCAGCGGCTTAATTCCCAAAGGGTCACGGAAACTTTGGCCTTTTGCACGTGCAAGGGGTCCACCAGGCAGCTGTAGGCCCGGCGGGACGCCCAGCCCCGGCCGATCAGGGCGGTGCGGAACTCCTCGTACACGTTTCTGTTGGGCTCGGCTATCCATGCCCGGCCTTCCAGAGCCAGGGAATATTCCAGAAAATCCAGCACCGGAGCTACGAATCGGCGTTCGTACATGATGTCGCCGCCCCAGATAAAAGCGCAACTTTTGGGCTTTATGGCCGGGGCGCGCCAGTCCATGGTCGTCCAGAGCGGGGATGGGCAGGCGTTGAGCCTGGCGTTTGAGGAAGCAAAGCGCAGGGCCGGCAGTTCGTAGTCCATGGCCAGGACTTTCGCCCCCAGCCTCTGGCCCACCAGCGCGGTCAGACCCAGGCCGCAGCCCAAATCCAGGCAGAGACGGCCTTTTATATCCGGCGCGCGGTCCAGCAGCCATTCGGACAGAGCCAGGCTGGCCGGCCAGAGCTCCACCCAGTAGGGCAGGCGCTCGTCTTTGCTGAACTCGTCCTCGTCCAGGCTGGCCCACAGGGTTTCCAGGTCGGCCGGACGTTCCAGAGACCAACTGCGGCCGGCGGCCTGAACGGTTATGCGGGATCTGGGCGAATTTTCCATTCCGGGTTTATACCCCATGCCGTCTTGCCCGGCAAGGTGAAGAATGATATTGGCGGAGTAATGATTCGCGCGAAAAACCTGGATTTGTGCCGGCAAAAGAATCAACGGCTTTTTAAGGTGTTTTCCGGTCTGGATTTTTATCTGGCGGCCGGTCAGGGCCTGATGATCTGCGGGGCCAACGGAGCCGGCAAATCCACGTTGCTTTCTCTGCTGGCCGGCCTGCTGCCGCCCGGCGGCTGCGGCGCGCCCGGCGAGGGCATGCTCGCCGTCGGCGGGCTGGACGCAATCAGGGACAACTCCTTGTTCCGCCGCAAAAGCGCCTTGATGCTCCAGGACGCGGACATGCAGATCCTGGGCGGCACAGCGGGCGAGGATCTGCTCATCGGCTTGCCGCAGAGCGGGAAAAGCCAGGCCGAAGCTCGGGACATGGCCGCGCGCCTGGGCCTGGCCGGGCAGTGGAACACCCCGGTGCAGCAGCTTTCCTACGGGCAAAAGCGCAAGCTCTGTCTGGCCGGCGCCCTGTTGGCCCGGCCCGGCCTGTTGCTTCTGGACGAACCCCTGAGCGGGCTGGATTACCCATCGGCCAGGGAACTTCTGGCCATGCTGGCGGACCTGAAGGCCCAGGGCCTGACCTTGGCCGTGGCCAGCCACGATCTGAACGGTTTTATGGACATCGCGGACCAGGTGCTGCTCCTGCGGGAAGGAGAACCGGCTTTTTTCGGCCCGCCGCCGGAAGCCCTGCCAAAGCTTGAAGCCGCCGGCGTGCGCCGCCCGTTCGGCTATTGATATTTGGACCTTCGTTGGGGGAGCGGTTCGGGGGACTCCGTCCCGAGCCCCAAATCGGTATAAGAGCGGAGCTTTCGATCTTTTATGGCCTTGAAATATAGGGGTAACTGGGCTATAGGCAATCCGGCGTCGCGGGGTATTTTGACGCAAGGCCGTTTTTATCAGCCGGTCCGGGATGCCGCCCGGCAAGTACGATAAGGATTCTATTTTGCTGCCCAGCCCATCTTCCATCCAGCGGGAAAAACCCCAGCTCGCCCAGACAGGGCGCGGTCCCTGCTTCGGAATCATTCCGGCCCGTTACGCTTCCAACCGCTTTCCCGGCAAACCCCTGGCGGATATTCTCGGCAAGCCAATGTTCCTGCATGTCTGGGAACGGGCTTCCCGTTGCGCCGAACTGCAATCCGTGACCCTGGCCACGGATGACCGGAGGATTTTTGACGCGGCGAAAGAGCGTGGCGTGCCGGTGATTATGACTTCAGCGGAACACCAGAGCGGCACGGATCGCATCCGTGAGGCCGCCGTGCGCCTGGGTTTGCCCAGGGACAGCATTGTGGCGAACATCCAGGGCGACGAGCCGGCCCTGGAGCCGGGCATGCTCAGCCAACTGCTGGAACCGTTCAGGGATCCGGCCGTGCGCGTGAGCACACTGGCCCGCCCCATGGAACGGGAGGAAGCGGCCCTGCCGGACCGGGTCAAGGTGATCACCGCAAAAAACGGCGACGCCCTGTATTTTTCCCGCGCGTCCATTCCGTTCATTCGGGACGGCGAATATCTGGGTCCGCCGCCGTATTTGCTGCATGTGGGCTTATACGCCTTCCGGCTGGAAGCTCTGGAGGCTTTTACCGGATTTGCGCCTTCGCCATTGGAGCAGTTGGAAAAACTGGAGCAATTGCGTTTTTTGGAAAACAACATCCCCATTCGCGTGGCCCTGACCCGGCATTTGAGCCACGGCGTGGATAGGCCGGAAGATCTGCCGAAGATTTTGGAAATATTATTAAAGGAATCTCAATGAACGCTTTGATCTGCCTGGAAGACGGATTCACCCTGGCTGGAAAATCCTTTACCGGCCCCGGCGAGGCTGCCGGCCGCTTCGTGTTTCACACCGGCATCAGCGGGTATCAGGAACGCCTGAGCGATCCGGCCTGCGCCGGCGAAATTTTGTGCTTGAGCTATCCGTTGGTCGGCAACTATGGGGTGAACCAAGCGGACATGGAGTCCAGCCGCGTGCGGGCCGCCGCTTTGGTGGTCAAGGAATGCTGCCGCATTCCCTCCAACTGGCTGGCCGAAGGCTCGTTGCCGGATCTTTTGAAGCGGCACGGCGTTCTGGGGGTGGAAGGCGTGGATACCCGCGCCCTGGCTCTGCACTTGCGAGACAAAGGCACGCTGCGCGGGGTTGTTTCTACGGAAAGCGCCAACCCGGCGGAGCTTGCGGCCAAAGCCGGCGCTTTGCCCAAAACCGCGCCCCTTGTTCCGGATTATCGCGGGCTGGCGCTGCATGACGCGGACGGTTCCCTGCACCCCATGAATCCGGCGGGCCAGAGCGGCCCAGGCAAACAGCCCAGGGTGGCGGTTCTGGATTTCGGAGCGCGGCGCAGCCTGTTGGACAGCCTGCACAAACTGGGCTGCGAAGTGATCCTGGCTCCGGCCGGGGAAGGACTGGAGCAGGTGAGGGACTGCCGGCCTCAGGCTCTGGTCTTAAGCGACGGTCCGGGCGATGCGGCTGAATTGGCCGCCAGGCTGCCGGGCCTGCGGGATTTTGCGCTCAGCCTGCCCACCTTTGGCTGCGGTCTGGGGGCTCTGGTTCTGGGCCTGAGTTTCGGCGCGCGCCTCCAAACGCTTCCCTTCGGGCATCACGGCCACAACCAACCCGCCAGGGATTTGCGCAACGGCCGGGTACACATCACCAGCCAGCACCACGGCCAGACCCTGGAATTAAATGGACAGGGCCCGCTAGCGGCCATACTGGCAAACTTGCACGACGCTTCGCTGGAAGCTTTTAGCCACAGGGAAAAGCCCATATCCGGCGCGCTGTTTTTGCCGGAAGACGGCGCGGCGGGGATGCTTCACAAGTTCAGAGGCTCTTTTTAGCGCGAACTAACATTAAAAATGTTTGAGGCTGTTGACAAAACCTTCTTTGGCGACAACCCGCCGCGTAGGCGCGGGGGGCATTCATTGCCGCCGTGGAGCGCCGGAGTGGGCGTGCCGCCCAAACCCCGGCCTTGCGGGGTTTGCGGCAATCTGTGACATTGAAAACACCTGCTTGCTCCAGCTACGGAAAACGCCCGGCAACCCCCTAAATTATTTCCCGCATTGCCATAATAACAAAAAGACTATATCCATTATTTTAACATGAGATTTTATCTGAAATCAAAGGCCGGTGTCCAGGGGGCTTCACCATGTCTCAAGCGTTAAGCGGCGCCAGGCGTCAGCTGGTCCAGGTCAACTCCATGCTCAGGCAGAACAACATTCTGCCGGCGGTGAAGAGCGCGCGCGCGGGCGTGTTGATTATGCTTCAGCATGGCCTGCTTAAAGGCGAGCGCGAGGAATTCGCCCAGCTCATCAGCGACGCGGCCGCGCACATAGGCAACAACGCCACGGTGCGCAAAATTTTTCCCCTGAGCCTGGCTTACGAGCAGGGGCATGAACGGGAATTTCTGGAGGTGCTGGACTCGTTGTTGGAAGTTTTGAGCGAGGAAGCCCTTGAATCCGCCCAGGTCAGCTTTGACGCCGCCCAGGCCGCCAAACGCGATGCCCTGGCCAAAGGCCAGGCCGAACTGGACCAGGGCCGACACCAGGAGGCGCGCCGGACTTTTTCCGACCTGGCGGCCGAGCACGCGGACGACGCGGACCTGCGCGTGGACATAGGCGAGCGGTTCCTGAAAGCCGGGCTTCTGGACGACGCCACGGGGCACCTGGAGAGCGCCGCCGACATGGGGGGGTGCTCCGCCTACGGTTACAACCATTTGGCCATATCCATGCGCAAGCTCGGCCGTTTTGACGCGGCCCGGGAATATTTCAACAAAGCTCTGGCCCTGGATGACCAGGACTCGAACATTTACTTTAACCTGGGGCGCCTGTACATAGACAGCCAGGATTGGGAGAAAGCCATGGCCGCCGGGCAAAAAGCCCTGGAACTGGACCCGGAGTTCGTGGAAGCGCGCAAGCTTGCCGCTTATGCTGAAAAAAAGCTGAATCCGCCATCATGATTTGAAGAGGAATAATGTTGAACGGCTCATCAGTTCCGTACATGTTTCTCAGAGATTATCTGTAATTAACGACAGACACCCGGAAATGCAAAAAACATGGACTCCAGAGAAAGAGTGAGTCCATATTTTTTTGTCTTTGCTTGAGCTGCCGGATTTATATATTATGGAAAGATTTATCATTTTCATGTTAGTCCATCCTTACGAATGCGTTGCTGCACGCTAAGGATGCCGCGTATTCAAATTTCAAATAAAAATTAGGATAATTTTTATTTGGACTTGCAAGCGTCCCGCCTGATTGTGATTCATTTCACAAAATTAATGCAAGCGAGCTTCGCAGCTCTGTTGCTTTGTTCCCACTATGATGCACTGCTATGCCGATTTTGGCGCAAAAAATTCTTATTTTTCTTTTCTCTTTGAAATTACTTGATAAAATCGGTAAAAAATAATGTCGGCCAGACTGAAACAGTAGCCGGGGCGCTTGCGTTGCATCTTTCTTCAGTTTACATTTAATACAGTTTTTTCGCTCTTTCCTAAGTTCAACTTTTAACCAGGAGGCTGGCAAATGCGTTTAAAATCGATTGTTTATGCGCTTTTTATGGTTCTGGTCCTCAGCGGTACGGCCAATGCGGAAATCCGCGTCGGGATTTACGAGCCAATGTCCGGACAGAACGCTTTTGTCGGCCAGTTGGAAGTTGACGGCATGCAGTTGGCCAACAAGGAAATGCCGGAAGTGCTGGGCCAGAAGATTCAACTGTTCATCGTTGACAACAAGTCCGATAAAATTGAAGCCGCCAACGCGGTCAAGCGCCTGATCGAAAAAGACAAGGTCGTGGCCATCCTGGGCAGCTACGCCTCCTCGCTGGCTCTGGCCGGCGGCGACGTTACCGAAAAGGCCAAAGTGCCGGCCATCGGCACATCCTGCACCAACCCCCTGGTCACCCAAGGCAAAAAGTACTACTTCCGCGCCTGCTTTATCGATCCCTACCAGGGCGCCGGCGCGGCCACATACGCCGTACGCACCCTTAAGGCCAAGAAAGCCGCCGTGCTGGTCGAAGTCTCCAGCGACTACGCCGTGGGGCTGAGCGCCTTTTTTGAGCGTTCCTTCAAGCGCCTTGGCGGCGAAGTCGTGTCCAAGCTGATGTACAACGCCGGCGACCAGGACTTCACCGCGCAGCTTACCGAACTTATCAGCAAGGAACCGGACGTGGTTTTTGTGCCGGGCTACTTTGCGGAGGGCGGCATCATTCTTAAGCAGGCCCGCGAACTGGGCGCCAAATTCCGCATTATGGGCGGGGACGCAATGGATAACCCCATGGCCGTGGAAATAGCCGGCAAAGCCGCGGAAGGCTTCCTGCACACCGCCTTCCCCTATGATCCGGATATGCCCGCCATGAACCCGGAAGCCAAAAAATTTACCGAAGCCTGGAAAAAAGCCTACGGCGACAAGCCCACCAACTGCAACGCGGCCTTGGGTTACACCGCTTACTTTATGCTGTATGACGCCATAAAGAGGGCGGGGTCCGCGGATCCGGAAGCCATTACCAAGGCTCTGGCGGCAACCAAGGATCTGGCCACCCCCATGGGCGTGCTTACTTTGGACGCGGATCACAACCCATCCATGCCCATAGGCGTGATCGAAATCCAAAACGGCAAGCGCGTCTATCTGGGCGAAGTGCAGCCCGAATAGCCACGGTCAAGCGCCTTTCATGGCGTCGGGGAGCGTTGCGCTTCCCGGCGCCTTTCCAGAGCAAATTAGCGTTGAAAATGTTTATTTGCCCTGACGGCTGGCTTTGCTTTTGCCGTTTTGCGGCACAGCCCGCTTTTGCCGGTTTTGCCGGCGTTCCGTTGGCGGACGATGCTGGCAATGCCCGCCAGCGGTTCTCTTTGTTTTCATAATGTAGCTTTTTCCCTAAAGAAGGTGCGGTAATGATCAGCCATGCAGAACAGGAGCGGCGCCCATGAGTCTGGAAATGTTCATCCAGCATTTCTTCAACGCCCTTACCCTCGGCGCCCTGTACGGCCTTATTGCCATAGGCTATTCCATGGTCTACGGGATTTTGCGCCTGATCAACTTCGCCCACGGCGATATTTTTATGATCGGCGCGTATTTCGTCTTTTTCGGCACCATCTCGCCGGACATGCCCTTTACCGAATTTTTGCTGGGCCTCGGCGTTCAGCGCTGGGCGCTTTCCTTTGTTCTGGCGCTTCTGCCCACCATCCTGTCATTCTGGGTGATGAACAGAAAAGTCGCCCTGATTTTTTCCGTGGGCATCTGGCTGTGCTACGCCTACACCAGGTTCTTCCCCATGAGCTGGATACTGGCCGTGGCCATAGCCATAGGCGCCACCACCATCTGCGGCATAGTCGTGGACCGCGTGGCCTACCGGCCTTTGCGCGACGCTCCGCGCATTTCCGCCCTGATCAGCGCCATAGGCATTTCCTTTTTAATGGAAAACCTCTGCCTGGTGCTTTTTCGCGGCTTGCCCCGGCCGGTTTACCAGCCGGAATGGCTCATGGATCCCATAATCGTCGGCAAAGTGCGCATCCTGCCGTTGTCTCTGGTCATTGTGGCCATGACCGCCGCCCTGGTGCTCGGGCTTTTGTGGGTGGTGCACCGCACCAAGCCGGGCCTGGCCATGCGCGCCATATCCAAGGACATTGAGACCACCCGGCTCATGGGCGTTTCCGTGGACAAGATCATCGCCCTGACTTTCGGCCTGGGCTCCGCCCTGGCGGCCGCGGCCGGCATCATGTGGGCTCTGCGCTTCCCGCAGGTGCATCCCTTCATGGGCATCATGCCCGGCCTTAAAGCGTTTATCGCCGCCGTGGTCGGCGGCATAGGCTCTGTGCGCGGGGCGGTGGTCGGCGGACTGCTCATAGGCTTCATAGAGATCATGACCGTGGCCTTTTTTCCGGATTTGTCCGGCTACCGGGACGCCTTCGCGTTTGTGCTGCTCATCGTCATCCTGCTCCTGAAGCCCACCGGCCTCATGGGCGAAAAGCTGGAGGACAAAATCTGATATGGATACCGCAGTCCGCAACCGCCTGCTGAATATCGCTCTTATTGCCGTATGCGCGTGGCTAATCTGGATGGCCGAGCACAACCTGGACAACTATAAGATGCAGATTCTCAATCTTATAGCAATAAACGCCATCCTGGCCCTGTCCCTGAACTTCATTTACGGTTTCGCCGGCATGTTTTCCCTGGGGCACGCCGGGTTTATGGCCATTGGGGCCTATGTTTCCGCCATTCTGATTCTGCCGGCCGCGCAAAAGGAAATGACCTGGCTGCTGGAGCCGATGATGTGGCCATTTGACGTGCTCCATGCCCCGTTTGTGGTCTCAGTGCTGGCCGGCGGCCTGGTGGCCGCCGTGTTCGGGCTGCTTATAGCCATGCCGGTGCTGCGCCTGGGGGGAGACTACCTGGGCATAGCCACCCTGGGCTTTGCGGAAATAATCCGCGTGCTCATAACCAACGCCACGCCCATCACCAACGGCGCTCTGGGCATCAAGGGCATCCCGTCATACACCAATATCTGGATCAACGCCGGATGGCTGCTCTTTACCGTCTACGTGCTGGTAAGCATTTTGAACAGCAACTTCGGCAACGTGCTCAAGGCCATCCGCGACGATGAAATCGCCGCCAAGGTCATGGGCGTGAACACCTTCCTTTACCGCGTCATGGCCTTTTGCGTGGGCGCTTTTTTCGCCGGCGTGGGCGGCGCGCTCCTGGGGTCGCTGATCACCACCATCGACCCGAAAATGTTCACCTTCCTGCTTACCTTCAATGTGTTGATGATTGTGGTGGCGGGCGGTCTGGGTTCCATAACCGGCAGCCTTCTGGGCAGCGCGGTCATAACCGTTATGCTGGAATGGCTGCGCATAGTCGAGGACCCGATCACCATAGGCGACCTGCATATACCCGGCATCCCCGGCATGCGCATGGTCATATTCTCCGTGGCCCTCATGTTCATCATCATCTTCAGGCGGGAGGGCATAATCGGCATGCGCGAAATAACCTGGAACGCCATATTCGGTCTTTTCAAGGGGAAGAGCAGATGAGCGCCGAACCAGCCAGAAAACCCATTGCCACGCCCTCCATCCTGAAAATGGCGGAGGTGACCATCCGTTTCGGCGGCATCACCGCGGTCAGCGAACTGGACATGAACGTGCCCCAGGGCGAGATAGTCGGGCTGATCGGCCCCAACGGGGCGGGCAAAACCACGGTGTTCAACCTGATCACCGGTTTTTACCAGCCCACTTCCGGCACCATCTACTTTAACGGCCGCCGTACCGCCGGCATACCGCCGCACCGCATCTGCGCAAAAGGCATAGCCAGGACTTTCCAGAACATCCGCCTGTTCACCCACGGCACCGCCCTGGAAAATGTCATGGTGGGCTGCCACGTGCGCCGCAGCAGCCAGTGGTGGATGCCGCCGCTGTTCTGGCCGCCCTGCCTTAAGGAAGAGCGTGGCATCCGCGAAAAGTCCATGGGGCTTCTGGAACGCCTTGGGCTGGGCAAGCTGGCCGGGGAAAAGGCCTCTTCCCTGCCCTACGGGGCGCAGCGCCGCCTGGAAATAGCCAGAGCCCTGGCCACGGAGCCCACCTTCCTGCTTCTGGACGAGCCGGCCGCCGGCATGAACCCCCAGGAAAGCGCGGAGCTGATGGACTTTATCCGCGACATCCGCAAGGATTTCAGCCTGACCATCCTGCTCATCGAGCACGATATGAAAGTGGTCATGGGCGTGTGTTCCTACATCTGGGTTCTGGAATACGGCAGCCTGATCGCCCAGGGCAATCCGGACGAAATCCGCGCCGACAAGCGGGTCATTGAAGCCTACCTTGGAGAGGAGTACCTCAACTATGCTTAAGATAAAGGACATGCACGTCCACTATGGGGGTATTCACGCGGTCAAGGGCATCAGCCTGGATATTGAAAAAGGCAGCATCGTGACCTTGATCGGCGCCAACGGCGCCGGCAAAAGCAGCACCGTGCGCGCTGTGGCCGGCCTGGTGCGCGGGGTGAGCGGCCAAATTCTTTATTCCGGCAAAAACAAGGAAGTCAACCTGGTCGGCAAAAACCCGGAAGACATAGTGCGCCTGGGGCTGGCCCTCAGCCCGGAAGGCCGCCGCATCCTCCCCCACCTGACCGTGGAGGAAAACCTGATGCTCGGCGCGTACATCCGCGAGGACCGGGAGGGCATAGCCACGGACCTGGACTGGGTGTATTCCCTGTTTCCCCGCCTTAAGGAACGCTCCTGGCAGAAAGGCGGCACGCTCTCCGGCGGCGAACAGCAAATGCTGGCTGTCGGCCGTGCGCTCATGAGCAACCCTGACCTGCTCATGCTGGACGAACCCTCCCTTGGCCTGGCCCCAATCCTGGTCAAGGAAATCTTCAGCATCATCAAAAAGATCAACAGCCAGGGCAAAACCGTCCTGCTCATTGAGCAGAACGCCTTTGCCGCCCTGTCCATCGCCCACAAGGCTTATATTCTGGAAGTCGGCTCCGTGGTGCTGGAAGGACCGGGCCAGGATTTACTGAGAAACCCGAAGGTGAAAGACGCTTATCTGGGAGGGTAGTTTTTCCCGGCCCACAGCCTTTTTGCCGTGCCGGCCGGTATGATGTTCAGGGCATTTCGCACTTGAAATGCCCTGACGGCGATATGGGCGGTATGGCTCCGCGCCCGCGGGAAACAGGCGGAGCCGGGGCGCGGGCTCTGTGTTTTGCCGTCCGTGGAAGGAGAGTGGAGCATTCCAGCCTGGATTGCCTCAGGTAACAAGGTTCAGATAAGGCTAAAGCCCCACCGCCAAAAACTCTTCCGTCATCTCCCCGCACAAATCCATAGTATCCTGAATTTCCGCCATGGCTATGTCGTCCAGGTGGATGCCGCAGCAAACGGTCACGCTTGAATTCGTCATCTGGGCCACGCGTCCGGCAACGTCCCTGGCCAGCAAATCCTCTTTGTGCCCCGGCAGGGTTATTATGGATACGCTGGAACTCACGCCTTCGCCGGTCAGGCTGGGCCGGGCCTGGGCCACGGCCACAGCGCCCAGGTGCGGCGCATCCCCGCCGGTCAGGATCAGGCACCAGTCCGGCCCCATGGCGACGGCTTGCAATTGAACATGCAGGCGGCCCTTTTGCCGTTCAAATACCAAGTTCATGGCGCTCATAGCGCATCCTCGCCGGCCCAGGGCTTGAATTTGCTGAATTCCAGGCCGAACAGCATCATGACCTTGCCTGTCAGATGATCGATCATATCCTGGATGCTTTTGGGCTTGTTATAAAAGGTCATGACCGGCGGGCAGACTATGCAGCCGTGGCGGGCGGCTTTTTCCATGTTTCCCAGGTGGATGGAGCTGAGGGGCAGTTCGCGCGGCAGCAGCACGACCTTGCGCCTTTCCTTCAGGCAGACGTCCGCGGCGCGTAAAAGCAGATTATCGGTATAGCCGCAGACAATGCCGGCCAGGGTCTTCATGCTGCACGGCGCAATCACCATGCCGTCCGTCTTGAAAGACCCGCTGGAGATGGAGGCCGCCAGATTGCCTATGGGGTGAACAAAATCAGCGAACGCGGCCAGATCTTTAACGGTCAGGCCTGTTTCGATTTTCAGCGTTCCCTCCGCCCCGGCGGTTATAACCAGATGCGTTTCGCAGCCGTAGCGCTTAAACGCCCGGAGCAGATCCGCCCCCAGAATCGCGCCGCTGGCCCCGGATATTCCCACTATTATTCTCACATAATCTCCAGATATTTTGTGGAAGTTGTCTGACTTGTTGTTTGCCCGCTTCATAATCGAAGAAGCGAAGGCGGCTTTCGGGATATGTTGAAAAAAATCGTTACTAATAATACCCATAAAGCATTACAGCTTGCAAGAGGCGTCTCTGAAGGGCTGGCGGAGGCTATTTACATGGAAAAGAAAATTTTGGACGGACAGAATTTGCATTGGGAAGCAACGTTTTCCAGTATCCCTGAAATGTTCGGGGAGGAACCGAGCGAACCGGCCGTAAAGGCGGCGGCGTTGTTCAGCGCCACCGGCGCGCGGAATATTCTGGAGCTTGGGTCCGGCCAGGGCCGGGATGCCGTGTTCTTCGCCCGTAACGGGTTTATGGTCAACGCGCTGGATTATTCCCAAACCGGCCTTGCCGCCATGCGGGAGAAAGCCGTTGCCCTTGGCGTGTCGGATAGGATCAAAACATTGCGCCACGATGTGCGCCAGCCTCTTCCGTTTGAGGACAACGCGCTGGACGCGTGCTTTTCCCATATGCTCTTTTGCATGGCGCTCACCGAGGCCGAACTTGTTTTTCTGTCCTCGGAAATCCGGCGGGTTCTGAAACCCGGAGGCATCTGCGTATACACGGCGCGGCATACCGGGGATCCCCACTACCGGGACGGGGAACATCTTGGTGAGAACCTCTACGAAAACGGCGGCTTCATCGTGCACTTCTTTAACGAGTTCCTGGTGCGAAAGCTGGTCAGGGGCCATGTGATTCTGGATATCGCGGAGTTTGAAGAAGGGGTGTTGCCCAGGAAACTGTTCCAGGTTTCTATGAAAAAGGCATGAAAAAATCCCCCGCGCGAATAGCGCACGGGGGATCGCCGGTAATCCGGAATGAGACTCCGCGCTATTTGGCGGCGCGGCGGGCGGCGGCCTCCTTGGTGAACTTTTTGGAGAATTCACGGGCGTCCTTAAGGAAGGCCTCGGCCACCTCGCCATGGCCGGCTTTTTTCATGTCCGCCAGCCAGGCTTCGTCAAAACCTTTAAAGAATGTGGGAAAAACCGCCGCGTCTTCGGCCGGCATTTCATGAAAGACATGACCGTTCTTGGTAAGCAATTCCCTGTCGGCCGCGGAACCGTCATCCAGGGTCCTGGCCGCAATCGGGGTCATCTCATGGGCGCCGGAAATGCTCATGACGGCTTTTTGCTGTTCCGGGGTAAGGCTGTTCCAGCTTGAGATCCCCGCGACAAAGACAAAATTGCTGGCTCCGACGTTGACCAGAAAGTGATATTTGCAGACTTCGTCGATTTTGAAGGAGCGTATTGGCGCGTTGGGGCAAAAAACGCCGTCAGCCATGCCGCGCTGCAGGGACATGTAAGTGTCGATAGGCGGAATTGAAATGGGCGATGCGCCAAGGCTGCGCACGATATCCTGGCCCATTTTGTTCCAGGTTATAATGCGCAGTCCCTTCAGTCCGGCAAGGTTTTTCACTTCCTTCTTGGTCATATGGAACTGATAGGGCGCGCCGGCCCAGAACCAGAGCACCTTGTTTTCCGACAGTTCTTTCTGGAGGGCGGGGTACTTTTCATACAGGGCCAAACCGGCCAGGGCGGAACCTTCGGCGCTGCCGGCCATATTGGGCAGATCCAGAACGCTGGCCAGGGGGTAGCGCCCGGGCACGCGGGTCACGCTGTTGGCGCCGAAATCAACGACGCCGGCCGCGATGGAAGTGAATATTTCAGCCTCCGGGCAGATGGTGCCGGGGTTATAATAGGACAAGACAATCTCGCCCTTGGTGGCCTCTTTTACTTTAGCCATCCAGGGCAATACGCAGTTGACTATTGTGGGGTGTTTGTCCGAGTACCCGGTAGTCAGGGACATGTCGCGGGCATCCGCGCTTGTGGCTGAGGCAAGAACCAGCAGAACGGCAAGGCAACTCAATAAAACTTTACTACGCATGCGACCTCCGTGTGGCTGTGGATGCGCCGCGAAATGCGGCGCACAAGGTGATTTTTTTCACATACTGACGGCAATAAAAGATTCTCAATCCAATGGATTTTAGCTGCTCGGCCGCAGCCGCAACGGCGTCCCCACATATTAATTCTATTGATTTGATTCTGAATGATATCCGAGATTTAAATGGCGCCTGTCGTTTTTTCGACATTTATCGCGGAACTTAGCGCGGACTAACCTTGAAACGCTTGCTTCGGCGCTTAACGGCGAAACAAGGTGCGCTTACGCCTGCGCGGCTGGCGGTGGTTTTAGCCGCCAGAGCAAATAAACATTTTTTAATGTTAATTTGCTCTCATGGCGTCCCAAGATTGAAATTCCATAGGGGGGAACGGAATCAAGACTGATTGGGGCACGGCCCGGCGCCGCAAGCAAAAGGCCCCATCAGGCGGCAACGCTCAACCTGAAAGGTGTTTCGCGCTACCGGCTCTGATGGAGCCGTCAGGCTTGGGATTTCCGTTTTTTAAAGGAAATCCGGGCTATTTCATTTTGCTGCCGTCAGCCGCGCCCTGCATTTTCACCTCGACCTTTTCGGTCAGGCTGGCGTAGTATTCACGCAGAATGTCCAGAACCTCGTCGCGGCCGAAGTGATCCGGAATCGGGCTGCCGTCGGAGAGCATTTTGCGCAGCTTGGTGCCGGAAAGAATCACGCGGTCGTCCTTGGTGTGCGGGCAGGTGCGCAGAGAGGCCATGCCGTCGCACTTCTTGCAGTAGAAGGTCCAGTCAATCTTCAGGGGCTGGGTGAGCAGGTCTTTGCCCGGTTTGTTGGAATGCGGAATTTCGTCAAAGATTTCCTGAGCTTCAAACATGCCGTAAAAGTCGCCCACGCCGGCGTGGTCGCGGCCGACGATCAGGCGATTCATGCCGAAGTTCTGGCGGAACACCGCGTGCAGCAGGGCTTCGCGCGGACCGGCATAACGCATGTCCAGAGGGTAGCCGGCCTGGATGATATTGTCTTTGACGAAGTAGAGTTCCACCAGCTTGTTGATGGCCGGGATGCGCACTTCGGCCGGAATGTCGCCGGGCTTGAGGTTGCCGATGAGGGAGTGGATTACCACGCCGTCACAGACTTCCACGGCGATCTTGGCCAGATATTCGTGGGAACGGTGCATGGGGTTGCGCAGTTGCAGGGCGGCCACAGTGCCCCAGCCGCGCTTGTCCAGCTCGGCGCGCAGGGCGGCCGGGCGCATATACACGCCGGCGTAGTCCTTGGGGTAGCGGCCTTCGGAAAGCACTTTCACCGGCCCGGCCAGGTTGAATTCCTTCTGTTCCATAACCATCTTCACGCCGGGGTGGTCGGTTTCCGCTATTTTCCAGAATTTTTCGTCAGCGGAGTCCTCGCCTTTGCCCTTGAAGATTTTTTCGCATTCCCACTTTTTCTCTTCTTTGGTCAGGGCGTATTTTTCCGTAACCTTCATGGTGGCGTAAACGTCGCCTTTAAAGACCAGGGCGATTTCCTCGCCGATTTTTATGGGGTCCGCTTCGGCCTTGCTGGCGTCCAGGGTGACCGGAACAGGCCAGAAGGTGCCGTCCGTGATGGTGTATTTTTCGCATACGCTTTTCCAGTCCGCCTTGGTCATGAAGCCGTCCAGCGGGGAAAATCCGCCTATGCCCATCATGATCAGGTCGCCGCGCACGCGGGGGCTGATTTCCACTTTTTTCAGCCCGGCGGCTTTTTTCAGTTCCTGTTCGCGGGCAGCGCCTTCCAGAAGGGCGCACACAAGACCTTTGCCGCCATGCGGGGGGACGAGTTTGGACATAAATTTATACTCCTCAAGTTGTTTGGGTGACGATGCTCCTGCCTTGGCAGGGCAGCCTGCGCCAATATAATGAATGCAAAATTGCGGGCCGGTTTTCCATTTATAAGCATAAGACGGAGAATCGACCTGTGTCCGCAGTTTGTGAAATTTTTTACAAAATGTCAAGTACCTTTTTCTTTTTTTGCGGGAGATAAATCAAATTTTAATGCAAATAATGCGGCGTTGCAGTATTTGCAATGATACTTCGCTTGCTGATTGTGCGTACAAACAACAGTTCACTCTCGCACTGTATGGCCGTTAGTTATTGTGCTTGAATTCACATGAACTTTGACATTGCCGTTATTTTGAAGCGGTGGAGAGAGAGCCGCCGGGCCGGACATCCAGAATGCGAAAAACAATCCGGTTGACTTGAACGAGGGTTTCTGGTCTATACTGGGGCAATTGTCCGTGATATCCTCGCGGCGTTACCGCACGGCCAATGCCGGGCGAATGGCCTTTCCGGAGGCTCTTGATCCGGTCCGTGCAAAAGGAGAGCAAGGCATGCGAAAGCTTTTTTTTAAGACTCTTGCCATCGCGCTGATGATATTATTGGCCTTTCCGCCAGGCGCGCTCCTGGCAGCCGACGCGCAGGCGGGTTCCCAGCAGGGCCCCCCGCAGGGGCCACCGCCGTTAAGCGCCGCGCAACTGGAGCAGTTGCTCGCGCCCATAGCGTTGTACCCGGACGCTTTGCTGAGTCAGGTGCTCATGGCTTCCACCTATCCGCTGGAAGTGGTGGAGGCGGCCCGCTGGTCCCAGGCCAACCCCAAGGTTACCGGCAAGGCGTTGGACGAGGCCATGCAGAAACAGAACTGGGACCCCAGCGTAAAATCGCTGGCCACTTTTCCCAGTGTGCTGGCTATGATGAATGACAAGCTGGACTGGACCGAGCAGCTTGGCAACGCCTTTCTGGACCAGCAAAAGGACGTGATGGACGCGGTGCAGCGCCTGCGCGCCAAAGCCCAGGCCCAGGGCGCGCTGAAATCCAGCCCGCAGCAGACCGTGGTCGTGCATCCGGCCACAAGCACCGCGCCACAGGTAATCGTGATCCAGCCGGCCCAGCCGGAGGTGGTCTATGTGCCGTCTTACAACCCCACGGTGGTTTACGGGGCCTGGGCCTACCCGGCTTATCCGCCTTATCCGGTATATCCGCCAGGCTATGTGGCCGCCACCAGCATGATCTCCTTCAGCGCGGGGGTGGCCGCCGGCTACGCCATGTGGGGCAATTTTGACTGGCCCGACCACGACGTGGATATAGACGTGAACCACTACACGAACTTCACCCATGTCTCTCCGCCGCCTCCAGGCCAGCGGCCTGGAATCCAGCCCGGCGTGGGTAGTTACGCCTGGAGTCACGATCCCGCCCACAGGCGGGGGGTGCCCTACAACAATCCGGCCGTGGCCCAAAGATTCAACCGCCCCGGCGTGGCCAGCCGCGAACAGGAACGCCTGAACGCGCGCGAAGCCTTCAGAGGGCGAACGGACATCGGCCATAGTCCCGCGCGCCCGGCCGCCGTCGGCCATAGCCCGGCGCGTCAGGCCGCCGGCGGACACGGCGCCGTCGCTCCCGGACGCGCGGGCGGCGGCGTTCAACATTCTGAAAACCGTGTGGCCTCCCAGCGCCATCAGCCCGGCCAGCGCCAGGAAGGCCAGTCCACGCGGCCCAGAGAGTCCGGCGGAGCATTCAAGGGCCTTGACCGAGGGGAAGGGGCGCATTTTGATCAGGCGCGCGGGGCGGGCAGCCGTAAGCTTATGCAATCGCACCCCGGCGGCGGCGGATTCCACCCGGAGAGCCGCGATTTTCGTCCCGGCGGACTCCGCCCACGTGGGTTCTGAGCAAGGAGTAACGTATGAACATGACAAAATGGATGCAAAGCGCCTTTTGCGCGCTGCTTCTGACTTTGCCGGCCGCGTCCGGCGCCTGGGCGAAAAACGTGCCTCAACGCGTTTTTCAGTCCGCTGATTCAGCGGCGGCCGCTCTTGTTCAGGCCTTAAGAAACGATAACCGCATGGAAGTGCTGGAAATACTCGGCCCTGGAGCCCAAAAGCTGCTCGAGTCCGGGGACACCCAGGCGGATCAGGACGATCGCCGGGCTTTTGTCCGGGCTTATGAGGCGAAGCACGCCCTGACTGCTGGCAGCGACAGCGGTAAGGGCGGACTTATGCTGGTGATCGGCGAAAACGACTGGCCTTTTCCGATTCCACTGGTCAGCGGCAAGGACGGCCTGTGGCGCTTTGACTCCAAACGCGGCGCGGAGGAAATACTGAACCGCCGCATCGGCCGCAACGAGTTGGCGGCCATGCGGGTTTGTCTGGCCTATGTGGATGCGCAGCGCGATTATTACGCGCTGAATCCGGAACATGCGGCCGCGCCCTGCTATGCGCGCAAAATAGCCAGCACGCCGGGCAAGCGCGACGGATTGTACTGGGAGACCAGTGACGGCGAGGCCAAAAGTCCGCTCGGCGCCTTGCTGGCCCAGGCGGAATCCAGAGGCGGGGGGGATGCCCCAGGCTCGTATTACGGGTACCGCTACCGTATTCTTGACGGCCAGGGCAAAAGCGCGTCGGGCGGGGCACGCGGCTATGCGAAGGACGGCCTGATGTCCGAAGGGTTCGCCCTGGTGGCTTATCCGGAAATTTACGGCAAAACCGGAGTCATGAGTTTTATAGTAAATCAGGACGGCGTGGTTTACGAAAAAAACCTGGGCAAAGAAAGTACGGCCAAGGGCCTTAAAATGAAGGCCTTTGATCCGGACTCCACCTGGCGCAAGGCGGAGCTTCCGTAGGCGTGAACCTCCGGCTCGGGCCGCGCCGGCCATATAAGGCCTTTCAACCTTGAGATGCCCGCCGGGGATGACGCTATGCCGTCATGGGCGCCGCGCGGGTGGAGAGCGTCTTAAAGTTAACAGCCTCAGGCCGCCGGTTCGGGCACTCCCGGCCGGCGGCTCCTATTTTTTTGTCTTTGCCCGCGAGCCCCTTGTTTATGCCCGAATTTGTCCACCATATTGTTTTGCCGCATGTTTACGGAACTGCGTTGATGGTTGCCTGCTAGTATTTTGGCGAAAGCCGTATTTTTCTCACTTTTGCCGCCAGCTTTGGCAACCTGGCCGCGCGCCGGATTTTTTATCGCTTCCCCTCCGCCGCAATGCCGCGGGGATTTCCCATAAATAATTTTGAACTGAATTATTTGTGCCCAAAATCACTTTTATGGGATCGCTCCAGACCTATTGAAAACAATTTTGGGTTGTGTCAATTTATGTTCCGGCCCTAGCAAATTAACATTGGAAAGCGTTTATTCGCTCTGGCGGCGGGAACCCCTCGCCGCGCTGGCGTAAACGAAGCTTGTTCCGCCGTTAAGCGCCGAAGCGAGCGTCTTAAAAGTTAAAATTCCCCAGGGGCTGCTCAATTTTTGTAAAAAAGGAGGATTTGGATCGAAGATTGTGATTTTATAAGCCGCACATGGGATTTGTTCAGTTTTCGGGTCTGTGTATAACTTTTTGCCGCGTCGTATGCGGATTAATCCGGACGGTCAGTCGGGTGTCACGAGCAGGGTGTCCGGCACAGCAAACAAAGGCCGCAGGAGGCGCAATGAGCAAAGTTAAGCAGAGTAAAGGCGATAAGGTCACAAACGGGAGCAAGAACGGCGGCGCGAACGGCAAAATCACTCCGGGCGACTGGTACTACACGCCCAGGAAGGAAGATTCCGCCAAGGCGCACGTAAAGAGTTTAGCGGCCTACGAGGACATGCATAAAAAAGCTCTGGAAGATCCGGCCGGTTTCTGGGGCGCCAGGGCCAAGGAGCTTCTGCACTGGTTCAAACCCTGGCCCAAGGATAAAACCTTGGACTGCGATTTTAACGAGCCCCGCGTGGAGTGGTTTGCCGGCGGCAAGCTCAATGCCGCCTACAACTGCATAGACCGGCACATCAAAGGCTTCCGGCGCAACAAGGTGGCTCTGATCTGGCAGGGCGAGCCGGTTGACGACGTGCGCATCTGGACTTACCAGATGCTCTACGACAGGGTCTGCCGCTTTGCCTCGGCCCTGAAGAACCTGGGCGTGCGCAAGGGCGACCGTGTGGTTCTGTATCTGCCCATGATCCCGGAAATGGCCGTGGCCATGCTGGCCTGCGCGCGCATCGGCGCCGTGCATGTCCAGGTGTTCGCGGGTTTTTCCTCCGCCAGCGTGCAAAGCCGCATCCAGGACTGCGAAGCCAAGGTGGTGATCACCGCGGACGCGCTGTTCCGCAGCGGCCGGGTCATTCCCCTTAAAGCCAACGTGGACGAAGCGCTCAAAGAGTGCCCCACAGTGCGCCGGGTCATTGTGGTCAACCGGGCCAACACCTCCACCACCATGCGGGAGCGCCGCGACCTCTGGTGGCGCGACGTTCTGGCCGCCGGGGATCTTAACGCCAGTCTGCCCTGCGCGGAAATGGACGCGGAGGATCTGCTCTTCCTGCTCTACACCAGCGGCAGCACCGGCAAGCCCAAGGGCATCATGCACACTACCGGCGGGTATTTGACCTATGCCGCGCACACCACGCAACTGGTCTTTGACCACAAGGAAGAGGACGTGCACTGGTGCACGGCGGACGTGGGCTGGATTACCGGCCATACCTACGGAATATACGGCCCGCTGCTTCTGGGCGGCACCACCATCATGTTCGAGGGGGGGCCGCGCTGGCCTGACCCGGACCGTTTTTGGCAGGTGGTGGAAAAATACCGCGTCAACACCTTCTACACCGCTCCCACGGCCATCCGCGCCCTGGTGCGCGAAGGTGTGGAATGGATCGAGCGCAACGACCTCAGCTCCCTGCGCGTGCTCGGTTCCGTGGGCGAACCCATCGGCCCGGAAACCTGGAAGTGGTACCACAGCAACATCGGCCAGGGAAAAATCCCCCTGGTGGATACCTGGTGGCAGACGGAAAGCGGCGGCATACTCATTTCACCCCTGCCTTTCGCCACTCCGCTCAAGCCCGGTTCCGCGGCCCTGCCCCTGCCCGGAATAGACGCGGACATCCTGCGGCCCGACGGTACGCCGGCCGGCGTGGAAGAGGAAGGCTACCTGGTCATCAAAAAACCCTGGCCCGGCATGATGCGCGGCGTATACGGCAACCCGGAGAAGTTCAAATCAGCCTATATGGAGATGTTCCCCGGCTGCTACCTCTCCGGCGACGGGGCCAGGCGCGATAAAGACGGCTATTTCTGGCTCTCCGGCCGTTTGGACGACGTGATCAACGTTTCCGGCCACCGCTTCAGTTCAGCGGAAATGGAAGCCGCCTTTATGGAGCACAAGTCCGTGGCTGAAGCCACTGTGGTGGGCATGCCGCACCCGGTCAAGGGCGAGGCCATCTACGCTTTTGTCCGTCTTAAGGTGGATGAAAAGCCCACGGAAATACTGCGTAACGACCTGCGCAAGTGGCTGCGCAAGGAAATAGGACCCATTGCCACGCCGGACGTGATCCAGTTTGTCACAGGACTGCCCAAAACCAAGTCCGGCAAGGTCATGCGGCGAATCCTGCGCCAGGTAGTCTCCGGCAATTTCAGCGACTTTGGCGACATCACCACGCTTTCGGACGCGAGCGTGCTGGACCCGCTGATCGCCGAGTGCAAGCGTCTTACCCTGCAGCCGGCCGACGCCTGCTAGGAAAATGCCGGGGAGGCGGAGCCTCCCCGGCTCCCCCGCCAGCAGGGGCTGTGCCGCCGTGCATCCAGCCGGCCGTTTAAACGTCAATTCTTTTTGATACTCTCCGCTGTTGGCCGCTGTGCTTCACGCGGAGAGCCTTGCCCGAGCGCCAAAGCTTCTTCGGCGGATGCTCTGCGCAGCCTCCGTTTCCGCCCTCCATCCTTCCACGTATTTTTAAAATAACCATTTTCTAAAGACCTTTTTTAAAAGAAACCACTTGCCTTTTGGCGCGATCTGTGTATTTGTATTTGTATACAAATTTTCAAATAACTGTAGACTTTCCGCCTCCACCCTTAAAAGAAACGCGGGCGGACACCGCACACAAAATTTCTTCCCCAGTGTTTTTGGTTTTCGTGTCTTGGTTTGGCTGCGGCGGTCTGTCTTCCGTTGCAGGTTTTTCTTGGAGCGAATTAATATTGGAAATATTTATTCGCTCTATTCCGTAGGGCCTTGGCCGCCGTTTTTTCCGAACGGCCAAGAGAGTCCCGGGGCCATGCGGGGCGTTGCCGTTCCGCCAGCCAGGCCGTTGGACTGTAGTTTCCGCACAACTATATTACGGAGGAACAATATGACTAACGTTCGTTGGTACGGACGAGGCGGCCAGGGGGCTTTCACCGTGGCCCGCCTGCTTGGGGAAATCGTTTCCGTCCACGGCGGAAAATATGCCCTGGCCTATCCATCCTTTGGTCCCGAACGTCGCGGCGCCCCTGTCTGGAGCTTCACCAAGATAAGCGACGCGAAAATCGCCGACCGCAGCCAGCCCGCCAAGAGCCGCTATCTCGTTGTGCTCGACGAGACCCTGATGACGGAAAACATCGGCGGCTACCTGGACGATGACGGCGTTGTCATCATCAACACGACCAAACCGGAGCGCTACAGCTATATAAAGCGCAAGATGGTCTGCGTCGATGCGACAAAGATGGCGCTTAAGATTATGGGGCGTCCCATAACCAACGTGGCCATGCTGGGCGCCCTGGCCGGAGTTTCCGGCATGTTCCCCCTGAAAAACGCGGAAGCTGTGCTGGCGGGCAGCTTCAAGGGCGCCCTGCTTGAAAAAAACAAACAACTTCTGAACGAAGCGTACAACGCGGTAGCGGGCGGAGTGTAATATGAAAAGACCCACTATAAGCGCATTTATTGCTCCGGACAGCGACGCCGCAATGCCCATGCCCGTAGGCAAGGCCGGGCTGCTCATAGGCATAAACGCCGGCTGGCGCACTTCGCGTCCCGTTGTGGATCATGAACAGTGCGTCATGTGCCGGCAATGCTATCTGCTTTGCCCGGACGGCGCCATCCACGAACAGGACGAACGCGTCGCCGTTGACTACGATTTCTGTAAAGGGTGCGGCGTGTGCGCCAACGAATGCCCCAAGAAAGCCATTGAAATGAAGCCGGAGGAAAAGTGAACATGGAAGCCACCAGGCAATTTATCAGCGGCAACGAGGCGGTGGCTCTGGGCGTGAAGCTTGCGCGGCCCGCCGTCATTTCCGCCTATCCCATCAGCCCCCAGACCATCGTGGTGGAAAAGCTGTCCGAATATGTGGACAACGGCGAGCTGGACTCCGAATACCTCAGGGTGGAATCGGAACACAGCGCCATTTCGGCCGTTATGGGCGCCAGCGCGCTGGGCGTGCGCACCTTCACGGCCACTTCTTCCCAAGGCTTGTTGTATATGGCCGAAGGCCTGCCCGCCATCAGCGGGGCGCGCTACCCCGTGGTCATGATGAACGCCAACCGCGCGGTGGCCATGCCCTGGAGCATTTACAACGACCACAGCGATTCCCTGATGATGCTCAATTCCGGCTGGCTCCAGGTCTATGTGGAAGACGCGCAGGAAGCTCTGGACTGTGTCATCCAGGCCTTTCGCATCGCGGAAGATCCGCGCGTGTCCGCTCCGGTCATGGTCAACCTGGACGGATTCATTCTAACGCATACCTATGAGATCGTTGAAATTCCATCCCAGAATACAGTGGATGCGTTTCTTCCTCCCATGAGCACGACCAACAAAATGTCCCTGGAAAATCCAGTCAGCATGTGCATCAGCGTGGGTGACGACTGGCACTCTGAATTTCGCCACAAGCAGCATGTGGACATGTGCGAGGCCGCCAGGGTGATCAAAGAGACGGACGGTGATTTCGCCATGGCCTTTGGCCGCGGCTACGGCGGCCTGGTGGAGGAATACCGCTGCGATGACGCCGAGGCTGTGCTTGTGACCATGGGCAGCATTTCCTCCACCGTACGCTCGGTGGTGGACAAGCTGCGCGGCGAAGGCCTCAGGGTGGGGCTCATGCGCATCCGCTATATGCGCCCCTTCCCCGTGGAGGAGTTCACCCGCCTGGGGGACAGGGTGCGCGCCGTGGGCGTGCTCGACAAGGACATTTCCTACGGGTTCGAAGGCAACGTGTTCACCGACGTCAACTCGGCCCTGAGCCGCAGCGCCAACAAGCCGCAGACCATCAACTACATCGGCGGGCTCTCGGCCAGGGAAATCCCCACGGATAACATAGAGGCGATCTTTCGCGAACTGCTCGGCCTTGACGCCGCATACAAGGGCGAGCGCGTAAAATTCATCAACTTGAGGTGGAACAGCAATGACTAAAACGCCCGCCGTAAACGCCAAGAATATTCCCGCTGACGAGCTGTTTTTCGGGCACAAGGCCTGCGCCGGATGCGGCGGCAGCCTTGCGGTCCGGCTTGCCCTCAAGGTCCTCGGCCCCAGGGTGTTCACCGTGGTGCCCGCCGGCTGCATGGGCGCGGTGGGCTTCACATACCCCTCCATGCCCTTCTCCGTGAACGCGCTGTGCTCCCTGTTCAGCTCCACGGGGGCGGTTCTTTCGGGCATAGAGGCGGCGGGGCGCAAACTTGGCCTGAAAGACTATTACGTGGTCGGCTTTGCCGGCGACGGCGGCACGGCCGACATAGGCATTCAGGCCCTGTCCGGCGCGGTGGACCGCAACGAGCGCATCATCTACTTCTGCTATGACAACGAGGCCTATATGAACACGGGCGTGCAGGAGAGCGGCCTGACTCTTCTGGGCGCCAGAACCACCACCTCCGTGCGCGGGGCCAAACGGCGCAATGCGAGCAAACAAAAGAAGAACATGTTCGAAATCATGGCCGCCCACGACATCTGTTACGCGGCCACGGCCAGCGTTGGGCATCCACTGGATTTCATGAAAAAGGTGGCCAAGGCCAAGGAGCAAAAGGGCACTTCCTATATTCACGTCATGGCCCCGTGCCCCACCGGGTGGGGCACATCCCCTGACAAGACGGTGGAAGTGGCCAAAAAAGCCGTGGACTGCGGATTATGGTACCTCGCTGAATATGAGGGCGGCGAATTCACGCTCAACCGCAACCCCAAGGCCTTCATCCCCGTCAGCGAGTATGTCGCCGGACAGGGCCGTTTCAAGACCATGACGGAAGAAGACATCCATGAGGTGACAAGGCAGCGCGACGCCAAGTGGGCCAAAATACGCGCCAACTGGAAAGTCAGCTGAATGGGGTCCTTTGGAGCATTTCATCTGAACGGATGTTTTTAATGATGAAATGCTCCAAGGACTCATCATCACGCCCGGGCATGGGCTTGGCAGCAGGACCGCCGCTTTGATGATTAACGGAGAAAACCATGGCAAACAGCGAATTTTTGGCCGGACTTCAGCAGCTTCTCGGGAAGGACAGAGTTTTGACCAAACCCGAAGATATGTTCGCGTATTCTTATGACGGCAACTTTGAGTGCCGATTCAAGCCAGACCTGGTGGCTTTTCCCGAATCCGTCGAAGAAGTGTCCGGCATCATGAAGCTGGCCACAAAGTACAAGGTTCCGGTCACGCCGCGCGGCTCGGGCAGCAACATGAGCGCCGGGTGCCTGCCTGTGGCGGGCGGCATTGTGCTCTGCACGGACAGGATGAACCGCATTCTGGAGATAGACAGGGACAACTTTTTCGTCATTGCGGAGCCGGGCGTACTGACGACGGCAATACAGGAAGCCGTCGCCCCTTTCGGGCTTATGTATCCCCCGGATCCGGCTTCGGCTCACTTTACCACCATCGGCGGCAACATAGCCGAAAACGCCGGCGGAATACGCGCGGTAAAGTATGGCGTGACCAAGAACTACGTAATGGGGCTGGAGGTTGTCCTGCCCGACGGCGAGATCATCCACACCGGCGCCAAATGCATCAAGGATGTTACGGGCCTCAATCTTACTGAACTCTTTGTCGGCTCGGAAGGTACGCTGGGCTTCATCACCAAGGCCCTTCTCCGCGTTATTCCGCAGCCCGAGGCCCACCGTACCATGACCGCCACCTTTGACAGCCTGGACGCGGCGGCCAAGGCTGTGAGCGCCATTTACAGCACGGGCGTGCGTCCCTCGGTTCTGGAGTTTCTGGACAGAAACTGCGTGGAGGCGGTCGACGAGGTGGCCCACCTGAACGCCCAGCCCAACGAACAGGCCCTGCTGCTTATTGAAGTGGACGGCGGCAAAGCCCAGGTGGATGCCGAAATGGAGCGCATTGAGGCGGCCTGCCTCCAGCAGGGGGTCATTACCTTCCGCAAGGCCAAAGTCGAGGCGGACAGAGAGGCCCTCTGGCAGGCCCGGAGGCTTCTGCCCATGGCCATCTACCGCATGCACCGCTGGAAGGACGACGACATTTGCGTTCCCATGTCGCGCATTCCGGCCATGATCGAGAAAATTGTCGAGATAGCCGAGAAATACGGCCTGGATTATGCCAATTTCGGGCACTTTGGCGACGGCAATATCCACGTGATCATGGCCTGCAAGGATGAGGAGAACACCCCCTTTCCCTATGAAGCCAAAAATGAAGTATTGCGCGAAGTCTGCGCCCTTGAAGGCCGCATAGCCGCCGAACACGGTGTGGGCTACCTGAAGGCCAACAAGCTCCGCTGGAACTTGGACGGCCCCACTGTGGACTTCATCCGGCGCATCAAGAATGCGGTGGATCCGCAGGGCATTATGAATCCCCATAAAATCCTGCCCGAAGAGAAAAACTCATGAGCCGGCCGGACAACCCCTTCCGTGTTCTAAGACCGTTGGTGGACGCCGAGCTTTCCAAATGCCGGCGCTGCGGCGATTGCAAGGCCCATTGCCCCGTGTACGGGGAAAAGTTGATGGAACGCTATACCGCTCGCGGCAAGATGATGATGATCCAGGCGCTTGCCCAGGGGGAACTGGAGCCCACAAAGAGCGTGCGTGAAGCCATTGACAACTGCCTGCTCTGCACAGGCTGCGTGAACCGGTGCGGCAATCACATTCGCGCGGACAAAATCGTCATGATGGCCAGGCATGTCTTTGCGAAACAGCAGGGGAGTCCGCTGCTGAAAAAAATGATCGGCGCGGCCCTTTCGCAGTCCAACGCCATGCTTGAGGCGCAAACGCGCCTTGGCGGCATGCTCATGCCGTTGCTGTTCAAAAAAGTGCCGGAGACCAGCGGCCTTCTCCGCCGTTTTCCCATGCCCATGGTCGACGGCAAACAATACGTGCCGGAACTCGCCCCAAAGGCTTTTCGCGCCGCATACAAAGCAAATCTTCCGCCCAGGGCGGAAAAAGTGATGTTTTTCACGGGCTGCATGATCAACTACGCAATGACCTCCATCGCCGAAAGCCTGGTGCGCGTCATGACCGCGCTGGACATACAGGTCATTGTTCCGCCCGCGCAGCAGTGCTGCGGCATGCCCATGGCGGCCGGCGGCGACTTTGACGCCGCGCTTGCCCGCGCCGGGGAAAATCTGGAGGCTTTCGGCGGCGATTGCGCCATCGTGACAGCCTGCGCCTCCTGCGGGCACATGCTGCGGGAAGGCTATCTGGACATCTGCGGCGAGGCTCCCGCCATGCGCGGCCGATTGCAAAGCCTGGCGGACAGGACCATGGACGTTACGGAATACCTGTGCCGCCATGTGGGCATGGATCGCATCCGCCGCGCATTGTCCTGTCCGACGGGCCAGACCTCCGCCTACCATGATCCCTGCCATCTTCGAAAGGCGCAACATATCACCGAAGAGCCGCGCGAACTCATTGCGGCGGCCACAGGCGCGCGGGCTCGGGAATTGCGCTCTCCTGACGCCTGCTGCGGGTTGGGGGGCACATACGCGCTGACGCACATGGATGTGTCCAAACAAGTTCAGGCGAAAAAAATCGCGGATATAAACGGCATTGACGCGGAGGTGCTGCTGACGGCCTGCCCGGGGTGCATTTTACAGCTGGAGGACGGCCTGCGCCGCTGGCCGGGCCGCCCCAGGCGCGCCCTCCACATTGTGGAAGCAATGGCGGCGGCTCTTCCCCCCCAGGCGGGATGATGTGTTATAATGGACTGTTATTCTTGCGAATTGACAATCTTATCAGGCACACGTATTTATAAAAGTTACGCTTGCGTGAATCCATTTTTTCGACGTTTGCGGAGCATCCAACGTTCATCATGTGCAGGGAGTAGCCGTGCTGCCTAAGATTGGAAACAGACAATCTCTTTCAGAACAAGCTTATCTTGTTATCAAGAATGCGATATTGCAAAATAAAATCAAACCCAAGGACGTGTTGAGCGAAGAATCTCTGGCGGCCGACCTTGGCATAAGCCGGACGCCTTTGCGCGCCGCCCTGAAGCGCCTGGAATTTGAGCATCTTATTTACAGCAATTCTTCCCGGCAGGCTGTGGTCGCCGAAGTGAATGTGGAAGACGCCGCCGAGGCTTATGCCCTGAGAGTGGCGGTGGAGCCGGTTATCGCCAGGCTGTTGGCCACACGCGGGCTTCCGAAGCAGTACGCCAAAAAGTTGGATGAAAACCTCAAGCGGCAGGCGCAGGCCTTTGAGGTTAAAAATCTCGTCGACGTGGTGACAAGCGGACTGGAGTTTGACTACCTGCTCGCGGAAGCGACGGAAAATAATTTTTTTATTGAAGTGGTGGGGCGGATCAACATTTACATGCAGCGCGTCCTCACCCTCTCCAAAACCCACGAGCATGACGCGCCTTTGGCCGTGAACGAACACCGGGAAATACTCGCCGCCATAACGGATGGCAATGCGGACAAAGCGGAGCGCCTCTCGCGGCTGCACCTGTATAGCGGGGCGGAGCGCTTGGGTTTTAAGCCTAACGTGGCGCACAAGGCCGAATGGTTTGACACGGACAGGTCGCCGTCCCGTTAAGGCCTAAATAAAAAAGTCCAAAATTTTCAACGGCCGTGTCCAGGTATTCTTGCGCAATATCCTCACACATAAGGAAGTTTTGGAATTGAATCACAATATCTCATAAACTCACCCCACCCCGCTTTGGGGCGGCCGCGCGGCAATTTTTCCGGCCCATCCGACTCGATCCGTCGGATTCGGCTTTCCTGGAAGAATTCCTTACCTCGCGGCGAAAAACGATAATCCCCGCAATCTCAACATGAATACGCGCTGGCCGGACAGCCCCACCCCATGCCATGAGGGATTGTATTTCGTTTGCTCCCTGGATCTTGCCGCCACGGCACGGCGGCAAGCGGACGCCTCATGCGCCTCTTTTTTTCGGGTCTTCCTACAAAAATATTTTTATAGATAATCCTATTCTTTTCTTGTTTGGGAACTTGCATTTGTATTTGTATACAAATATGCAATAAAAGCGCGTAACTGGGCAAAACAGCACGTGTGTTCTAAAATAATTATATCTAAATAAATACTTTTTATTGGTAAAAATCTATTGATTTTTTGTTTAGAATTTGGCATTTGTATTTGTATACAAATTCACAGAAAAGGTGTGGCGCAGAAGGAGTGGCAAGCTGGTTCTAAAATTATTCTAACCGAGAGGAAGGTCCACATGAAACGTTTGTGCATGTTGTTGTTTGCCTTAACCGCCTTGGTGCTTCTATCCGTATCTCCGGCGCTGGCCGCCGACAAGCCGGTGATTTTGAAAATCACCAACGTTGTTTCCCCTGATACGCCTTTAAATCTCAGCCTGGTGAAGATGAGCGAAATTCTGGCTGCCAAAAGCGGCGGCGCGTTGAAGCTGGAGGTTTTTCCGAGCGGGCAGTTGGGCAACCTTCGCGAATGCCTGGAAAACCTCCAGGCCGGCACGCTGGAAATGATGTCCCCGTCCCTGGCCGCGCTGGCCAGCTTCACTAATGCCGGCGAGTTCCTGAACCTGCCGTATCTCTTCAAGAACGATCTGGCGGCGGAAAAAATCCTGGACGGCGAAATTGGCGCGGCCATTTTCAAGGACATGGAAAAAGCTAATTTTGTCGGCGTGGCCTGGTGGACGCAGGGCATGCGGCACCTGACCACCAGCAACCGTGAAGTGCATGTGCCGGCCGACATGAAGGGCCTGAAGATCAGGACCATGGACAACCCGCTGCATATGGCCCATTTCAAAGCCCTGGGCGCCAGCGCGATACCGATGTCAATGACTGAACTCTTGTCCTCCCTGCAGCAGGGCGTGGTGGACGGCCAGGAAAACCCTTATGTCAACATCAAGCTTTCCGGCTACCACGAAGTGCAAAAATACATCATTGAAACCGCCCACCTTTATGATCCGGTTCTGATTCTGGCTTCCAAGCCGATCTGGGACAAACTGACCCCGCAGCAACAGCAGTGGATCAGGGAAGCGGCGATCGAAGGCGCGAAGTATGAACGCGATTTGACCCGCAAGATGGATGCCGAAATCAAGGCGGAGCTGAATAAGAATGGCCGTAACGTTATCATTGAACTGACTCCGGAACAGAAGGCTCAATTCCGGGCGGCTGTGGAGCCTGTTTATAAGGAATACAGCCCAAAATACAACGGCGTTGTTGAAAAGATTGAAGCTCTCCAGCGTTAATGAATTTATCTGGTGTTACGTATATATATTGTAATAGCGTACGCCAAATATACTTCCCTGTGAGATTGGCGTAGGTATTGATCTCGCCTACGCCAATCTTGCGGTCCTTACCATGCAATTTAAATGGTAAAATATACAATCCGCCGCACGAACAGGAGTCATTATGAACTGGAAATCTATATTGCGCAAATTGGACAAAACTGAAGAGTACATTATCTGTATCCTGATGATCGCTTCCCTGGCCATCATGTTTGTCCAGGTTTTCTCACGCTATTTGCTTTCTTACAGCTTTACCTGGGCTGAGGAGTTAGTACGTATTTTCTTCGTCTGGGTAACGCTTATGGGCATCAGCCTGTGCTGCAAATACGGCATGCATATCTGTATTGACGTTACTCAGTTGTTTTTGCCCAAGTACATTATCCGCTACCTAAATATCGCGGCGGCGATAATCACCATGTTTTTGGGGCTGCTGATGATGTACCTGATCGTCAATATAGTTGGACGCCAGATTCAGCATCCGCAATATTTTTCCACAATGACCTGGTTTCCGGTCTGGGGCATGTATCTGTCCGGCGTACTGGGAATGCTGGGACTGACCATCCGGACCGCCGTATACGGCCTCTGGCCCCTGATCAGCGGTCCAGGCCGGCCTTCATCCACGGGCGAAGACGATCCAAATAAAAAGGCGGAGGTAAGCTGAGATGGCGCTTGCATTACTTAGTGCGCTTCTGGTCCTGATGTTTCTGCGCGTGCCCATCGGTTTCGCTCTGGCCGGCGCCTGCGCCTTCGTTTTCGCCTTTCTGCATCCCAACCCTCTGATGTTCAATTATCTGGGGCAGGCCATGGTAACCACGGCCGACTCCTTCCCCCTGATGGCCATCCCCTTTTTCATGCTGGTGGGAAGCATCATGTCCCGCTCGGGCCAGTCCTCGGAGATCATTGACGTGGCCGAGGCCATGACTGGCACCATGCCGGGCGGTCTGGGGCATGCGGCCATTGTGGCCTGCATGATTTTCGCCGCCATTTCCGGTTCCGGCCCAGCCGTGGTGGCCGCGCTGGGCGGCTTTCTCATTCCGGCCATGACCAAACGCGGCTACAGCCCGGCCTTCAGCGGCGCCTTGCTGGCCGCCGGGGCCACCATAGGCCCGGTCATTCCTCCCAGCATCCCCATGATCGTCTATGGGGTCAGCGCCGGCGCCTCTGTGGTGGCCATGTTCATAGGCGGGGTTATCCCCGGCATATTGATGGGCTTCGTCCTGATGTTCACCAACGGGATCATCAGCTACAAGCGGGGCTACAAGGGCGTTCGGGAGGCCGACGCGCCAAAATTGAGGCGGGTAATGTGGGACGCCAAATGGTCTCTTCTTTTGCCTGTCATCATCTTGGGCGGCATTTACGCCGGAGTGTTCACCCCCACTGAAGCCGCCGTGGTGGGGTGCGTCTATGCCTGGGCGATAGGCGCACTGGTATACCGCACCATGACGCTGCAAATGCTCAAGGAAGCCACGATTGAAGCCGGGATGCTGTCCTCCATCGTCATGTTCATCATGGGCGGAGCCACAACCTTCGGGCGCCTTTTGACCATCGAACGCGTCCCGACAGCGATAGCCGCGAGCATGCTTGAATTGACCGGCGACCCGGTGCTGATCATGCTGATCATTATGGTCTTTCTGCTGATCGGCGGCATGTTTCTGGACACCATCTCCAACATCGTGCTCTTCACGCCCCTGTTCCTGCCCGTGGTCAAGCAACTCGGATATCATCCGGTCTTCTTCGGGATACTCATGACCATAAACCTGTGCATCGGATTCATTACACCGCCTGTGGGAGTCAACCTGTACGTGGCCCAGGGCATCAGCAAAGCCAGCTTCAGCGATCTTATCGTGGAGTCGCTGCCGTTAATCTCGGCGCTGATGATTGTGATGATGCTGGTGCTGATCTTCCCTGAAATAGCTCTCTTTTTGCCGCGCGTTTTGGGGGCCATGTAGGGCGAGTTGCCGTTATGGCATTTTCCTCCCTTTGCCGTTGCGCGTCGGAGGGAGGAGATGCCTTAAGCGGAGTTTTTCAGGGTATTTGAGCTTTAAAATTTTTTTGATCCGCCAAAACGCTCTGGCGGAGCATCGCTGCGGCAAAGCCGGCGAGTGTTTTACGGCTGGAGGCGGACACAGGCTTTGTGCTTTGCCCGCCGTCAAGCGGAAAACTTGAACGTAATTTGCGATCATCGACCAGAGGCAGAAAGGAGCGCTCTTGTGAACTGGCAGGAACATATCCGCAAAAATACCGTAACGGCGGCCCAGGCGGCGGAATGCATAAAATCCGGAGACCGCGTGGTGATCGGGCAGGCGGCGGGAGCCCCGGAACCGCTGACCGAAGCCATGGTCGCCAGGGCGGACGAACTGCGCGGCGTGGAAGTGGTGCATATGGTGGCCCTTGGCGAATGCGCGTACTGCAAGCCGGAACATCATGAGAGTTTCCGCTTCAACGGCGTGTATGTGAGCGGGGGCACCCGCTCGGCCGCAGCTGAAGGCCGCGCCGATTACACGCCAATCTTTTTTTCGCAACTTCCCAGGCTTATGCGACATCCGGAATTTCCCATAGATGTCGCCTTGATCACGGTTTCCACCCCGGATCCGCAAGGCAGGGTGAGCCTTGGCGTTTCCGTGGATTACGGCCTGCAGGCCGCGCTGTCCGCCCGGACGACGATTGCCCTGGTAAACGCCAAGATGCCGTATATCGCCGGCGAAGGCTCATTGCTGGACGCGTCCAGGATCGCCAAATTCGTTTTCGCCGATCCCGACCTGCTCGAGTCCAGGCCCATGGCCATAGGTGAAACGGAGCGGATCATCGGCGATAACGTTGCGCAGCTTATCCCTGACGGCGCCTGCCTTCAGCTTGGCATCGGCGGAATACCCGACGCGGTTCTGGGCGCCCTTGGCGGCAAAAAAAACCTCGGCATCCATTCGGAAATGATCTCCGACGGAGTGATGAACCTGGCCGAAAAAGGCGTGATCAACGGTTCCGCCAAAACAATCCACAAGGACAAAATCGTCATCTCCTTCGCCATGGGGACCAAAGCTTTTTACAACTGGCTTGACCGCAACCCCATGGTCGAGGGCTATCCCGTGGATTACGTGAACGACCCGCGGGTCATCGGCCGCAACGACAACGTCGTATCCATCAATTCCGCTCTTTCCGTGGATATGCTCGGGCAGGTGGCCGCGGACGCCATGGGCGCCAAACAATTTTCCGGCGTTGGCGGCCAGGTGGATTTCGTGCGCGGGGCGCGGTTTTCCCAAAACGGTTTCAACATTATCGCCATGCCTTCCCGGGCGGCCAGGGGCACGGTTTCCCGCATCTGCGGCACGTTCGCTCCGGGGCAGGCCGTAACCACCACCCGCAATGACGTGGATTACATCGTCACAGAATACGGGGCCGCCGCTCTTTGGGGCAAAACCAACAACCAGCGTGCTTCGGCGCTTATTTCCATTGCCGCCCCCGAATTTCGCGAGCAACTCGCCAGGGAAGCCCGTGACGTATACGGCTTCCAGGTGAAAATATAATGCCGCCGATAGTTTTAACGAAGCGCGGGACAAAGAAACCGCCTGTGCAAGGAGTGCCGACATGAGCTTTGTGAAAGTGGACGTGCGGGATCATATTGCGACGGTGACCTATGACCGCCCGCCGGCGAACGCCACTTGCGGCGAGGCGTACATCGAATTGCGGGACGCCTTTTACGCCCTGGACGCCCGTGATGACGTCAAGACGGTCATACTCACCTCGGCCGGGAAAATATTCATGGCCGGCAACGACCTGGATGAATTCGGCGAATTCTATGAGCGGGGCAAATGCGCTACCTATTATGACATCATTTTGAATGCGTACATGTCCGTGAAAAATTGCCGCTATCCGGTCATCGGCGCGATCAACGGGGCCGCCGCCGGTGCGGGTTGCGCTTTTGCGGCCTGCTGCGACGTGCTTGTGGCCGTGGCGGGGGCTAAATTCATGCTTTCGGAAATCAAGGTTGGCATCATCGGCGCGGACGGCTTCGCCTCGCTTCTTGTGCCGGAGAAAGTGCTCCGCTATATGGCCTTTTCGGGGAACCATCTGACCTCGGAGCAAATCCATCATTATGGCGGCATCCACAAGGTCGTCCCCAGAGAAAACCTGCTGGACGAAGCCCGCGCCGTGGCGAAGGAGTTTATAGCCAATTCCCGCCGTTCGCTCATGCTCTGGAAACGCTGCCTTAATGAAAACTATGACCGCGATCTTCCGAAAAAATTCGAGAACAACTTGCGCTGCACAGTGGAATTCCAGGCTTACCATGATTTTCGCGAGGCCTCGGTGGCCTTTATTGAAAAACGCACACCGGCATTCGACAACAAATAAAAGGAGACCCACATGGATTTTGCCCTGAACGAAGAACAGGAACTCATTCGTAATATGGTGCGCGAGTTCGCCGAAAATGAAATCAAGCCGATCGCGGCCGAAATAGACAAAAATCATCGCTTCCCCGCGGAAACCGTGGCTCGCATGAAAGAGCTTTCCCTGTTCGGCCTGGCTCTGCCGGAAGAATTCGGCGGAACCGGGGTGGACAGCCTGGCCGCGGCCATCGTGTATGAGGAACTGGCCCGCGTGGACGCTTCGCACAGCATCATCCTTTCCGTGCACGGCATGGCCACCAAGCCCATTTACTACTTCGGCACGGAGGAGCAGAAAAAGAAATATCTGCCCGACCTTGCCTCGGGCAAAAGCATCGGCTGCTTCTGCCTGACCGAGCCGGGCGCGGGCACTGACGCCGGCGCCCAGTCCAGCCGCGGCGTGCGCGACGGCGACAAGTTCATCATCAACGGCTCCAAGGTTTTCATCACCAACGGCAGCGTCGGCGGCACCTACGTGATTTTCGTCATGACCCAGCCGGACAAGGGCCTCAAGGGCATTACCGCCTTTATCGTCAGCCGTGACAACCCTGGCCTGAAGATCGGCCAGCTTGAGGAAAAGTTGGGCATTTGCGCTTCCGCCACGGCCGAAATTATTTTCGACAACATGGTGGTGCCTGTTTCCGACATGATCGGCCAGGAAGGCGACGGCTTCAAAATCGCCATGCGCGCTCTTGACGCCGGGCGCATCGGCGTGGCCGCCCAGGCCGTGGGCATTGCCCAGGGGGCCCTTGACGCCGCGGTCACCTACATCAAGGACCGCAAGCAGTTCGGCAAGCCCATCGCCGCCAACCAGGGCATCCAGTGGATGGTGGCCGACATGGCCAACGCCGTTGAAGGCGCGCGCCTGCTCAGCTATCAGGCCGCCTGGCACAACGACAAGCCCGGCCGCTGGAGCAAGTACTCGGCCATGGCCAAGCTGACCGCGGCCCGCATGGCTGTGGACGTGACCCGTGACGCCATCCAGCTGCACGGCGGCATAGGCTACACCAAAAATTACCCGGTGGAGCGCTTCCTGCGCGACGCCAAGATCACGGAAATCTATGAAGGAACCAACGAAGTGATGAAAATGGTGATTTCCGGGGCTGTCCTGGCGTAGGGCGTCCCCTTCATCTGTCCGGCGCCGGGGGAAGACCGTCAGGCTGCCCCCGGCCTTTACAAGGGAAAACGCCGATTATCCGCAATGATAGAGACGTTATGCCGATTTTTGTGAGAGGTTGGAATGAAAAAGATAGCCGTATGCTACAAGTGGGTTCTGTCTGACGCCGACATCCGGGTCAACGAGCGGACCCGCGAACTCGACATGGAAAAGTGCAAGCCCCAGATTAACGAATACGATCGGATGGGCCTGGAAACTGGCGTGCGCCTGAGGGAGGCGACGGGCTGCGAGCTTGTCGCGGTCACCTGCGGCGCAGCCACAGAAGCCTCGGCCAAGGATGCTTTGTCGCGCGGCCCGGACGCCGTGTATTATCTGGATGATCCGGTCATGGCCTCTGCGGACAGCGTTACCGCCTCCAAGGCGCTGGCCGCCATGATCCGCTCCCTGGGCGGAGTGGATGTGGTGATCTGCTCCGAGGGCTCCAGCGACCAGTATGCCCAGCAGGTCGGTCCGCGCCTGGCCGCGCTGCTCGGCTTCACCTCAGTGAGCTACGTGAGCAAAGCCGAAGCGCGTGGCGAGGCCCTGGTTCTTGAGCGCAAGCTGGAGGATGGAACCGAGTGCCTGAAGGTCGCCGGCCCGGTCGTGGTGTCCATTGTGCCGGACATTTGCGAAGCCCCGATTCCCAGCGTGAAGCAGATTCTGGCGGCCAAAAAGAAGCCGGCCACCAAGCTGTCCCTTGCGGATATCGGCCTCACGGCCGAAGCGGCGGCGCCCTTGCTCTCGGTCGCCAGCGTGAAGGCCCCGCTTTCCGAGCGCAAGGCCGTGCGCCTGAACCCGGACGGCGTGAGCGTTGCCGACGCCGCCGCGGCCCTGGCCAAACAACTGGCCGCGGACGGAATCATTTAGAGCGAGGGAGAAAAAATTATGTCCAAGATCTGGATAATTGCTGAAAATACCGCCTGGATGGCCGTTCTTGCGGCCTGTGCGAAATCCCTCCAGCCGGACGCGGAAATAACGGCCTTTGTCAACGGCGATGAAGCCGCCGCCAAACAGGGCGTCGCCCTGGGGGCGCAAGCGGCTTTTGCCCTGCCTCTGCCCGCTGACGCCCCCTGGGAAAACTATACCCCGGTGCTGGCTGAAAAAGCCAGGGCCGACGCGCCCGCCGTGATCCTTCTAAGCGCCAGCAAGCGTTGCCGCGACATGGCCGCGCAACTCGGCGCGTTTCTGGACGCGCCCTGCTTTTCCAATGTGAAAAACCTGGCGCTCACGGCCGAAGGCGTTTCCGGCGATACGCTGGTCTATGGCGGCGCTGGTGTGGCCCATGCCGCCAGCAAGACCAAAACCGTGCTGGCCACGGTGGCCGCCAAGGCCTGCGACCCGGCGCTGCCTGACGCCTCGCGCTCCGGCGCGGTCGCCGTACTGGCCCCGGCCGCCGGTTCGGCCGAGGTGACGGCCCGCCTGCCCAAAGCGGAACAAAGCGTGAACCTGGACGACGCGGCCAAGGTTGTCGGGATCGGGCGCGGTGTGAGCGACCAGAAGGATCTGGCCGCGATTGAAGCCCTGGCCAAGGCCATCGGCGCGGAAATGGCCTGCTCCCGCCCGATTGCGGAGTTCTTCAAATGGCTGCCGGAAGAACGCTACATCGGCATTTCCGGCCAGCAGATCAAGCCCCAGCTGTACCTGGCCGTGGGCATTTCCGGCCAGGCCCAGCATTACTACGGAGTGCGCGACGCCAAGGTCATCGTGTCCGTGAACAAGGACGCCGAGGCCCTGCTCAACCAGAACGCCGATTACTACATCGTTGGCGACTGGAAGGAAGTGGTCCCGAATTTGATCAAGGCCTTCGGCGCGGCATAGAGGAGCTGGTATGGCGGATTATGATGCGATAGTGGTGGGCGCCGGTCTTTCCGGCAGCGCGGCCGCCCTGTGTATGGCCAAAGCCGGTATGAGCGTGCTCGTGGTTGAGCGCGGCGATTCGCCAGGGTCAAAAAATATGACCGGGGGACGCATCTACGGGCACAGCCTGGAGAAAATCATTCCCGGGTTCGCGGAAGAAGCGCCGGTTGAACGTAAGGTGATCCGGGAAAAGATCTCCATGCTGACCGGCGAAAGCTGTTTCACCATGGATTTTTCCTCCTCGCGTTTCGCGGCCCCGGCTTCGGCCTCGTACACCGTGCTGCGCTCGGAGTTTGATCCGTGGCTGGCGGCAAAGGCCGAGGAAGCCGGGTGCGACGTGGTCAGCCCGGCCGTGGCCGATGACCTGATCTATGAGAACGGCAAAGTTTCGGGTGTGCGTGCGGGCGAGGACGAATTGACCGCTGACGTGGTGCTTCTGGCCGACGGCGTGAACAGTCCGCTCGGGAGGAAAGCCGGCCTGAAAAAGGAACTCGCGCCCAATATGGTGGCTGTAGGGGTTAAAGAAGTGGTGGAACTCCCCAAAGGGGTGATCAACGACCGCTTCGGCCTGGAAGACGGCGAAGGCGCGGCCCACCTTTTCGCGGGTGCGTCCACCGGCGGCCTGGTAGGCGGAGGTTTTGTCTACACCAACAAGGAAAGCCTGAGCGTCGGCCTGGTTGTTTCCGTGCACGCCCTGGCCGGATCGCGGACCCGGTTGCCGGACCTGATGGAGGCTTTCCGGGAAAGCAGCCCCCTGAAACTCCTGCTGGCCGGAGGAAAGTTGGTGGAGTACTCGGCCCACCTGGTGCCGGAGGGCGGCATGAACATGCTGCCCACCCTGGCCGGGGACGGCGTGATGCTGCTTGGCGACGCCGCAGGATTCTGCCTGAACTTCGGCTATACCGTGCGCGGCATGGATTACGCGGTCGCCTCGGGCATGCTGGCGGCGGAAACCGCCCTGGAAGCCAAGAACAAGGGCGACTATTCAGCGGCCGTGCTGGGCGGCTATAAAAACCGGCTGGAGCGGAGCTTTGTGCTTCAAGATCTGGAAACACACAAGCGGGCGCCGGATTTTATCGAGCACACGCCCCGCCTGTACAAGGAATACCCGGAACTGGCGGAAGAGCTTTTCACCAGCCTGTTCACCGTTAACGGGCCCTCCAGACTCTTCATCAAGAAGGCCCTGCCCGCCGTGTCCAAAGCGGGCCTGTTCGGGCTGCTCAGGGACGGATTCAGAGGAGCGCGCTCCATATGAACGTTGAACAGAAACTTTCCATTGACAAGTTCGTGGTTGACGAAGGCAATCCGCATATAATCCTGCACCAGGACCGTATGGACGAGGCCGCCAAAAAGGCCCTTACCGTTGTCTGCCCGGCCGGGTTGTACACCATGGGCAATGACGGCCGACTGGTCTTTGAAGTCGCCGGGTGCCTGGAATGCGGCACCTGCCGCGTGGTCTGCGCACGCCTGCCGGGCGCGTTGGAGTGGAATCATCCGAGACCTTCATTCGGAATTCAATTCAGGCATGGATAGGCGCGGATTGGCTGAATAAAACAAAAACCGGGGCCAGGGAAGTCAATCTCCCCGGCCCTGTCTTTTTTCTTATTTTCCCCACAGTTGTTAAGGCTGTCTAAATGATATATACACTCTGCGAACGGCATATTGCCGCCCATTGGAGTGTAATTATGGAAAAATCCGCCAAGGGAATAAAAAAGATCGTCAAAGCGTTGCCGCCGGCTATGGGTAGTCTGGCCGAGCAGTTGAAAAACAGCGCGGTCTTTTTGAACGAGTTCGCCCACGCGCCAAGGCAGGTGGGCTCTCTTTTTCCCAGCAGCCGGTGCCTGACCGCGGAACTGGTCCGGTCCGTGCCCGGCGGCGGCCCTGGGCTGGTGGTGGACCTGGGCGCCGGCACCGGTGTGGTTACGGCCAGCCTGCTGCGCGCCGGTTACCCGGCTTCAAAGATCGTGGCCGTGGAATGCTCGTCCTCTATGGCCCGGCGCCTGCGGGCGCTTTTTCCCAAAGTTCTGGTGCTGGAGGAGGACGCCTGCCGCTTTAACAGCCTGCTTGAAGAAATGAACCCGGCTTACGATTTGCGGGCCGTGGTTTCTTCCCTGCCTTTTCACGCCATGCCCAAAAGCCGTTCGCTCCCGGTGCTGCGGGAGATAAACACCGCGCTGGCCGGCCACGGCGGCTGCCTGGTCCAATATACCTACGCCTTCTGGCTGCGCTACACTCTGCGGCGCTACGCCCTTACCCCGTGCAGCCGCCGCATCGTGGCCCGCAACCTGCCGCCGGCTGTGGTGGAGGTGTATACGGCGTCAGGAAAAGCTTAATTCAAAAATTTTCGCATATTATATGCACGGCGCGGCTGTCACGTGAAGCGTGGCGGCCGCGCCGTGCATACTGATTCAAAAAGTCCCCAGTCCCGCGTCAAATCACGAACTCCAGCGGATCAACCCGAAGTGCTGATTGGGCAGCAGCGGGTGGGCGGGCATGGCCCGCAGGCTGAAGCCATAGCGTCCGGCTTCTTCAGGGTGCAGCAGGCCTTTGTATTTCTGCCAGCCATCCGTGGCGTCTCCATCCGGGAGCATTTGCGTAAGATGGCGGTCCTGGAAGCTGTTGTCCTGGCCCACCCGGCCGGCGTAGATTTCCACCTGGATGTGTTCCTTGGGAATATCCGCTATGAACACTTCAGCTTCCACGCTTACCGGATCGCCAACATACAGGGTGTCGTCGTTGGAAGTGACCACGTTGCGGATCTGCACTTCGCGCCACTTGGTCATCATATGCATGCGCCAGGCGGAAAGTTCCCTGGCCTTGGCGAATTCGTTCCCGGCCAGCTGCATCTGGCTGTTGAAGGCCGGGATGTAGGCGGTGTTCAGATAGTCCGTGACCATACGGTGCGAGTTGTACTGTGGTCCTAAATTGATCAGGGCCTGCTTCATGCGCTGCACCCATGCCCTGGGGATGCCGCCCCGGCCGCGATCGTAAAAGTCCGGGATGATTTCCGTTTCCAGAATTTTATAAAGAGTCTGAAGCTCCACGATATCCTGGTAGGCCGGGTCATCGTACTCCTCGCCCTTGCCGATTGCCCAACCCAGGCTGTTATCCGCCTTCCAGGCCTCGTCCCACCAGCCGTCCAGGGTGCTGAACTGGAGCACGCCGTTGAGCATGGCCTTCATGCCGCTGGTACCGCAGGCCTCCAGGGGGCGGCGCGGGTTGTTCAACCAGACGTCGCAGCCGGAAACCAGATGCGCGGCCACCTCCATGTCGTAGTCTTCCAGAAAGACCATGCTCATGCGGCATTCTTCCTGATTGGCGAAGGTAATCAACTCTTTCATGAGTTGTTTGCCTTCGTTGTCCTGTGGGTGGGCTTTGCCGGCAAAAATGAACTGCACGGGCATCTGTTTGTTGCAGATGACGCGCAGCAGGTTTTCTTTGTCCTGCAGGAGCAGGTTGGCCCGCTTGTATGTGGCGAAGCGCCTGGCAAAGCCGATAGTCAGGGCATCCGGGTTGAGTATTTCCTCGGCCTGCTGCAGCGCCTGGGTGCGCACGCCCTGGGCGGTAAGCTGCGCGTGCAGGCGGGCGCGCACGAATTCCACCAGGCGGTAGCGCAAAAGCTCATGGGTGCGCCAGAGTTCGGTATCCGGAATGGCGGCCGCGCGGGACCAGACTCTGGCGGAATCCGGATCCTCGCGCCAGTTTCCGCCCAGAAAACGCGTATACAGGTTGGCCATTTCCGGGGCCACCCAGGTGGGGGCGTGCACTCCGTTGGTCAGGGCGCCTATGGGCACGTCTTCTTCCGGGAACTGGTTCCAGATTCTGCGCCACATGCGGCGCGACACCTTGCCGTGCAGTTTTGACACCCCGTTGTTGAAGCGGGAAAGGCGCAGAGCCAGCACGGTCATGCAGAAGGGCTCGGAATCGTCCTGTGGCACTTCCCGCCCAAGAGCCATGAAGACCTTGAAGGCCAGGCCCATTTCTTTGGCGTAGGGCTCGAAGTAGCGCTGCATCAAGTCCGGCGGAAAGCGGTCGTTGCCGGCGGGCACCGGGGTGTGGGTGGTGAAGATGCTGCCGGCGGCGGAAACTTCCAAAGCCGCCTCAAAGCTAAGGTTGAAATTCTTCATCATGGTGCGCACGCGTTCCACCCCGGCAAAAGCGGAATGCCCCTCGTTCATGTGGATTACGTGCGGCCGCAGGCCCAGAGTATGCAAAAGCTTAATGCCGCCTATGCCCAGGAGTATTTCCTGCCAGAGCCGCATTTCCAGGTTGCCGCCGTACAGCCGGGCCGTTACCTGGCGCAGGTCCGGCGGGTTTTCCGGAATATTCGTGTCCATCAGGTAGAGCGAGACCCGGCCCACCCTGGCCTCCAGAATGCGCACGGCTATCGGGCGATCCCCCAACTGCATGGTGAAGCGCGCCGGCTCGCCGGAAGGAGTGTTGGCCTGCTGCAGGGGCATCTGCTCAAAATCGTAATCCGGGTAACGTTCCTGTTGCCAGCCGTCCGGGGTCATATATTGGCGGAAGTAGCCCTGTGAATAAGCCAGGCCTATGCCGATCAAAGGAATGTTCAAATCGCTGGCGGACTTAAGGTGATCTCCGGCCAGAATGCCCAGGCCGCCGGAATAAATGGGCAGGCAAAGACTTACGCCGAATTCCAGGCTGAAGTAGGCCACCACCGGCTGCCCGCTTTCTATGCCTTCGAATTTGTGCGGCGAAGGCGCGGCCAGGTAGTCGCGCATCCGGCGCACCGCCGTGGCCAGGCGTTCCTGGTATGGCCCGTCCTGTGTAAGTTCCTGGTAGCGCTCCTGGGAAACATGGTTCAGGAACCAGACCGGGTTATTGTAGCTTTCCTCCCAAAGCACGGGATCAATAATGGAGAACAGGGACTGCGCCTCATGGTTCCAGGAAACGCCGTAATTGTGGGCTATGTACCAGAGCGGCTCCAGTTCCTGCGGCAACTTCGGGATAACGCTGAATACGCGTAGGGGATTCATTAAATTATTCCTCCAAAAGCCTTTTGACTTGGTCTTTGGCCTTTAGTATTCTATAACTTTGGGCGGCGTCGCGGCTGGGAGTCCGGCCGCGACGCCTGGGCGCGCCGTCTTGAACAGCGAACCCGACATCTCATTATCGTGAATGTACCCGCATTTTTCCCTTGGAGCAAGAGCGCATGAATAAAGATAATAACTTTTGCGATATAAATCTCCTTTTTCTGCGCGACTCCGCCGATCTGTACGGCAACGGCTCCTTGGCCGCGGCCACGGAGGGCGCGGCCGGCTTTGACCTGCGGGCCGCCCTGGACCCGGGTCAAACCCTTTCCATCCCCCCTGGCGAGCGCGCCAAAATTCCTTCCGGCCTGGCCGTGGAGCCTCTGACGCCGGGAATTGCCGGCTTCGTTTATTCCCGCAGCGGCCTGGGCGCGGTCAAAGGCCTTACCGTGGCCCAGGGCGTGGGCCTGATTGACCCGGATTATCGCGGCGAGATTATCGTCTTTCTCCTGAACACCTCAGCCGCGCCTTATGCCGTGGAACGCGGCGAACGCATCGCCCAGCTGGTGTTTCAGACCTTTTTCCGTCCCCGGTTCTCCGTGGTCCGAAGCTTGGCCGAAACCACCCGCGGCGCGGGCGGCTTCGGCCACACCGGTACAGTGTAGGCGGATTGTATTTTTGGGGAGGCTTCGCCTTCCCATGCCACTTCGCCGGGGGCAATCGCCCTGAACCCTCTTTATCCACGGCGGCGTTCCCTTGCGGACCGCCGCCGTCGGGAAAGTGTTCCAGAGGGCATTGCCCCTTGGCGGGTGAGTTTGAGGGTGGAGCGGCCCCATGCGATGGGAGGCCCCACCTCAAAAAACATTGAAGGAGCGAACATGAGCAGCCTGGAAACTCTTAAGAAGCGGGAAGAATCTTTGATGTGCCGGACGTACGCCCGGTATCCGCTAGCGGTAAAGCGGGCCTTGGGCAGCCGCATCTGGGATTTTGACGGCAAGGAGTATATAGATTTGCTGGCCGGCATAGCTGTGACCTCTTTGGGGCATTGCCATCCGGAAGTGGCGGACAAGATTGCTGAACAGTGCGGGAAGCTGGTGCATATGAGCAATCTTGTTTACCATGAAGCGCAGCTTGATTTCGCGGAACGGCTTTTATCCACCGCGCATTTTGACAAGGCGTTTTTCTGCAACTCCGGCGGGGAAGCCAATGAGGCGCTGTTCAAGATAGCCCGGCGCTACCAGCAGCGTGTCAAAAAACGGGAAGCTTATGAGATAATTACCTTTCAGGGCTGCTTCCACGGCCGGACCCTGGCCACAGTGGCGGCCACGGCCAATCCGCCCTATATGGACGGCTTCCAGCCCATGCCGGACGGCTTCAAGCAGATTGTCTGGGGAGATCTGGACGCCCTGGAAGCGGCCATAACCCCTAAAACCGCCGGAGTGCTGCTGGAGATGGTCCAGGGCGAGGGCGGTGTAAGGCCGGCCACGCCGGAGTTCGCGCGCGGTGTGGAAGCCGCCTGCCGCAGACATGGGCTGCTGTTTTTGGCGGACGAGATCCAGATCGGTTTGTGCCGTAGCGGCAAGTGGTGGGGGTTCCAGAACTTCGGGGTGCGTCCGGATGTCATCAGCGCGGCCAAGGCCCTGGCCAACGGCATGCCCATCGGGGCCATGCTGTGCACGGACGAAGTGGCCCAGGCCTTTGAGCCCGGCGTTCACGGCACCACCTTTGGCGGCGGGCCGCTGGCCTGCGCCACCGGCTCGGCCGTATTCGACATTATGAAGCGCGACAAGCTGGCGGAACGGGCCGGAGAACTCGGGGCCTGGGCGCTGGAGCGCTTCCGGGCCGTTGCGGCGGCCTGCCCCGGCAAGATCAGCGATGTGCGCGGCCTGGGCCTGCTTATGGGCATAGAACTGTCCACGCGCGGCAAAGAAGTGCATAGCGCCTTGCTGGCAAAGGGATTCCTCTGCAACGTGGCCCACGGCGCCGTGCTCCGGCTGGTTCCGGCGCTGAATATTGACAAGGCGGACCTGGAACTGTTCGCCCAGGCTCTGGAAGAAGCGCTTAAGGCAACCGATTGATTGGTTCGCGAATCCTTCCCGCGAAATTTCAAATGTGGATAGCTCCAATAAAATAGAGGAAATCGCAATGAGTATGCTTTCGCGTCAGTTTACGGAATACCTTGGCAAAGGCTCCATGATCCGCCAGATGTTCGAGACCGGGATCGCCATGAAAAAACAGTACGGCGAGGACGCGGTCTGCGACTTCAGCCTGGGCAACCCGGATTTGCCGGCTCCGCCCCAGGTCCGTGAGAGCCTGGCGGACTTCTGCAAAATAGCCGATCAGCCCTTTGCCTTTGGCTACATGCCCAACAACGGCTACCTCTGGGCCAGGGAGTTGCTGGCCGATTATCTTTCCAAAGAGCAGGGCGCGGCCCTGGGGCCTGACGACGTTATGCTCACCTGCGGCGCTTCCGGGGCCATCAACGCCTTTTTGCGGGTCGTGCTGGATCCGGGCGACGAAGTCCTGGCTCTGGAGCCCTGCTTTGTGGAATACGGCTTTTACGCGGAAAACCACCACGGGGTGTTTAAAACCGTTCCTTCCACAGAGAGTTTTGACCTGGATCTGGCGGCCCTGGACAAAGCCATGGGCCCGAAAGCCCGCGTGCTGATTCTGAATTCGCCCAACAACCCCACCGGCAAGATCTACCCGAAGGCCGACCTGGAGGGACTGGCCGCCCTGCTGCGCAAAAAGAGCCGTGAATACGGGCGTCCGGTATATCTGCTGGCGGACGAGCCGTATCGCTTTCTGGCCTATGACGGCGCCCAGGTGCCGGCCCTTCTGCCCATGTACGAGAACGCGGTTCTGGCTTCCTCTTTCTCCAAAAACCTTTCCCTGCCGGGCGAAAGAATGGGCTACCTGGCCCTTACCCCGCTCATGGAAGACAGAAAGGTTTTGATGGGCGGGCTGGTCATGGCCAACCGCATTCTGGGTTTTGTCAACCCGCCGGTGGTGGGGCAGCACCTGCTTAAAAAAGCTCTGGGTTCGCAGGTGGATGTTTCCGTGTACGAAGCCAGGCGCAACGCCATGGCCGAAGTATTGCGCGCGGCCGGGTATTCCTTCCATCTGCCGGAAGGGGCTTTTTACTTCTTCCCCAAAGTGCCGGGCGGCGACGACGTTAAGTTCGTGAAGCGTCTGGTGGAGGAAAAAATCCTGGCCGTGCCGGGGTCCGGGTTCCGCCGGGCCGGGCACTTCCGCCTGGCCTTCTGCGTGGATGAGAAGGTCATTCGCCGCGCCGCCAAGGGCTTCGCGGCCGCGAGAAAAGATTTTAAGTAGTGTATTTTGTTATCAAAGCGGGTGGCTTGAACGGGCATGCCCGCTCAAGCCACCCGCTTTTTACGCTCCGAAAAACGCGGCAAAAGCTTTGCAGGTGGCGTAAAGATCCGCCTTGCTGGATATTTCAAAGGGGCTGTGCATGGAAAGAATTGGCGGCCCGCAATCGATTATGTTCATGCCGTAGGCGGCCAGGTGCATGGCCACGGTGCCGCCGCCGCCGCCGTCCACTTTACCGAGTTCCGCCATTTGCCAGGGCACGCCGGCCGCGTTCATCACGCCGCGCAGCCAGCCCACGTATTCGGCGTGGGCATCGTTGGCCGAGTATTTGCCACGGCTGCCGGTGAACTTGCAAAAGCAGGGGCCGTGCCCGATCAGGGCGGCGTTGAGTTTTTCGTGCAGATCCTGCCAGTCCGGGTCCGTGGCCGCGTGCACGTCGGCGGAAATGCCCCGGCTGCGCAGCATGACCTCGGAGAATTTGGCCGTGGGTTCCCAGGCGCTCAGCATATCCTGCATGCAGTATTCGAAAAAGCGGGACTTGGCGCCGGTGGAGCCTTCGGAGCCTATTTCCTCTTTGTCCCAGATCATCAGGCACTGGGTATGCTGCGGCGTTTCCTCGCCCCCGGCCAGCAGGGCTTCCAGGCCGGAAAAAACGCAGATGCGGTCGTCCTGGCCGTAGCCGCCCAAAAGGGCTCTGTCCAGGCCGACGCGGCGGGCCCGGCCGGCCGGCACAACCTGGAGTTCGGCCGAATACAGATCTTCCTCAATGATGCCGTATTTCTCGTGCAGAAGTTGCAGGATCATGGCCTTGACCGGCTCTTTTTCCTTTTTTTCCCCGGAGCGGTCCGGGCATTCAGGCTGGGAGCCGACTTCCGGCGCGGCTTTGGCTTGTTCCAGGGCGCTTTTGCCGAGCGGCTGGTGCCCCAGAATGATGTTCATTTTTTCCGCCTCAAAGGCGTTGGCCAGAGTCTGTTCGCTTTGTTTGGCCGCCAGGTGGGGCAGAAGATCCGCGATGCTGAAGACCGGATCTTCTGCATCTTCCCCGAGCACGACCTTGACCGTTGTGCCGTCGCTTTTGGCGATTACTCCGTGCAGGGCCAGGGGCCTGGCAAACCACTGGTACTTGCGGATGCCGCCGTAGTAGTGGGTTTTGGCCTGCCCCACGTTGCACTGTTCCTGCAGGGGGTGCTGCTTAAGATCCAGGCGCGGAGCGTCCGCGTGGGCGCAGATGAGCTGGACGCCCTGGCTCAGCGGGAGTTTTCCGCGCCGGGCCGCGAACATGGCTTTGCCCTGGATGCCCCGGATCACCTTGCCGCCCATGTAACTTGGCAGATAGCCGGCTTTGGCCAGGCGCTCGCCAAGGTACTCCACAGTTTCCCGCTCGGTTTTGCATTGGCTTAAAAAGTCCAGATAGCGCCCGGCCAGGGCTTCCATTTCCGTCTGGTGTCCTTCGCCTTCATACACTTCCCAGCAGCTTCTGGATTTGAATTCAAACTCGCTCATCACAGTACCTCAGTATGATATTTAAACTTTACGGCATTTCAACTTTGACCGCCCGGCCGCGGCGTGAACGCGCTTCCGCCTTGCCGCGCTTGCCGGGGCGCAAGCCGATTGCTTGCAACTCGGTATGAAACGTCAGAACCGCCGGAGCAAATCACATATATTCCAGTATGTCCAGGGGGGCCGGGCCATGCCCGGCCTTTGCCAGATTTATGCACTTGTTGGGGCAGCGCATGGCGCAGATGCCGCAGCCCATGCATAAAGTCCTGTCCACTTTTGTTTTGCCCTGCTCGGAATGGATGGCCCGGAAGGGACAAATATGCCGGCAGGCGCCGCAATGGGTGCAGCAGTTTGGGTCCGGTTCCGCCACGTAGCCGGAAGCCGCCAGCATGGGCACTCCCTGAAAGTACGCCTGCATGGCCCCGCAGCAGCAGGTGCAGCAGTTGCAGATGGCGTAATAGCGTCCCAGCATCTCCTCTTTGAAGAAGGCGTGGCTGACGTGGCCGCGCTTGTTTTCCGCCTTGATTATGGCCAGGGCTTCCTTGCCGTTGACGCGCCTGGTTTTTGCGGGGTGGTGTTCCAGCAAAAAGTCCACAAAGGTCTGCCCTACGATGATGCAAACGTCCAAAGGCTTGCAGGGGTTCTTCACCGTGGCCCGGCAAGGGCAGCGCAGGGCCGCCAGAGCGCCTTGGTTTTCCAGCACGATTTGCCTGGCCAGGGCATAGGGCAGGACTTTTTCCGGCACCTCAACGTTCAGAGCGCGGTTTACCTGAATAAGCCGTCCGGCCAGGGGCGGGGTGAGGACTTTGCCGTGGTAGTGGTCGGCAAAGCCTTCCCCCGCATCTTTGCCCCAAAAGCCCAGCCAGCGGCCCAGACGCCAGGCCGGTTCCTTGATCCACCTGGCGGCCGGGTGCCGGCCCAGGCCGATGCCGATGTAAAGCTCAGTCCAGCGCAGGTAAAAATAGCCGTGCAGCCTTTTAAAAAAAGTCGAGCCGGGCCGGGATGCGGCCTGAAGCCAGTAGTCCCGCGCGGACGGCCGCAGCAGCAGTTTCAGCAACGACTCGCGCAAGTCCGCCATATTCTTTCGTCTCCCGGACCACTTCCCTGTACCAGTGTCGTCATGCCACAGCCACCCGTCGGTAAGGTGTGTAGGGAGCAAAGCAAAAAACGCGTTTTTTTCTTTGCTCCCGCCGCACCTCATGATTACCGCCTATATCATATTAAAATTTTTAGCGGGGCAAAAATTATCGATTCTGGATAAAAATTTATTATTCAGCGCGGGAATACGCAACGCCCACTCCGCCAGCCTGGCAAAAAAGCATTGCCCGCCGGCCGGGCGGGGTGTAAAGGCATGAGAAATATTTTAGGATGTTTTCATGCTTACGGTTATAGCCACGTATTTGGCGTTGGGCGCTGTGGCCGGCATTCTGGCCGGACTGCTCGGCGTGGGCGGCGGCCTGGTGATCGTGCCCATGGTGGTGTTTTCCCTGCAGGCCGCCGGCCAGGTTGATTTTGTGCAGAACCTGGGGCTCGGCACGTCCTTTGCTACCATTATCTTCACTTCAATCTCCAGTTTCCGTTCCCACCACGTGCGCGGGGCCGTGCTCTGGCCCGCGGTGTACAGGGTAGCGCCGGGCATCCTGATCGGCACTTTTTTGGGCGCCAAGCTCACGTCCGTGCTGTCCACTGGCTTTCTGCAGGTTTTTTTTGTCTGCTTCCTGCTTTATGTGGGCACGCAGATGCTTCTGGACATCAAGCCCAAGCCCTCGCGCACCCTGCCGGGCTCAGCCGGCCTGTGCGGCGTGGGCGGAGCCATCGGCGCGGTCTCCAGCCTGGTTGGCATAGGCGGCGGCACCTTGTCCGTCCCCTTCCTTTCCTGGTGCAATATTGAGGTGCATAAGGCCATAGGCACTTCCGCCGCCATAGGCTTTCCCATAGCCATCGCCGGGGCGCTGGGCAACGTTTTCTACGGTTGGGGCCAGCCCGGCCTGCCGGAATACTCCCTTGGTTTTGTTTACCTGCCCGCCTTTGCCGGCATAGCCGCCGCCAGCATATTCACCGCCCCCCTTGGCGCCGGAATCGCCCATAAGCTGCCGGTCAGACGGCTTAAAAGCATTTTCGCCATGCTGCTGTTCGTAATGGCGGCCAAGATGATCTGGGGATTGGTTTGAGCTGGGCCGGCCAGTGTCGCGATTGGCGAAAGGCCGGGCGGGTGTGAGCGCATAAGCATGTCTCGGCTGCAAAAGATTTCCCGGGCTGTTGTTTACCCTTTGGCGCGTCTGGCGATCCGGTTGCGCGACTTTCTGGGCTGGGGCCGGCCGGGGCTTTCTCCGCCCCGGCGGGTCTGGCGGCTGTTTTTGTTCCTTGTTCTCCTCGGTTTTCTGGATCTGGCTTCCTGTCTGTTCTGGCCGCCGGTCTGGACTTTGGCGGACCATAACCCGGCCAGCACCGCCTTTATGGAGTTGCGCCGGGAAGAGCGCGCAACATCCGGAAAATCCACAGAGCTATCCCACGCCTGGGTGGACTGGAAGAATATTTCCTCCAACCTTAAACTGGCCGTGACCATTGCCGAGGACGACAAGTTCTGGGAGCACGACGGGTTTGACCTGGACGGCATTGAAGACGCCTTGCGGCGCAACCTGCGAAAACAGCGCATCAGCGCTGGCGGCAGCACCATAACTCAGCAGTTGGCCAAGAATCTTTACCTGTCGCCCAGCCGCAACCCGATTCGCAAGATCAAAGAGGCTATCCTGGCCATGCGCCTGGAATTTTACCTGGACAAACGCCGCATTCTGGAGCTTTACCTGAACGTGGCCGAGTGGGGCGGCGGCGTGTTTGGCGCGGAAGCCGCCTCCCGGTATTACTTTAAAACCTCAGCCAGAAACCTGTCCCCCCGCCAGGCCGCGATTCTGGCTTCCCTGCTGCCTAATCCGCTCAAGCTCACGCCGCGGTCAAAATCCGTTGGCAAAAAGGCGGCGGTTATCCTGTCCCGCATGGCCCGCCGCGGAGTGGCGGAATAGTTCCAATTCCAATGAAAATTTCCATAATTTCCATTTGGAATCGGAAACAGCGGCAGGGATGCCGCGCCGAAATGCGGAGCCTTTCCAGGGCGAGGCGCGACCGCGTTCGTGCCGCCCCGGAATCCGATAGAGGGCGGTCCGGCATGTGCCTATATGCGTTTTCAGATGTTGTCAGACTATGAAATAATATGATATTAATGATTAATTAACCAGATCGCTTTAAAATTAATTCGTTTTAGAGGCGGGCGCGGATCCACGATGTTCAGCGGGGTAGACAATAAATTTCGGCTGGCGAATCTGGCTGTAAGCGGAGGCCTGCTCCTGGCTCTGGCGGTAATCATGGCCGCTTTGTTTGAAATTACGGTACTCCCAAGGTTTAATTCCATGGAGCGCGACATCATGCTCCGCAGCGCCCTGATCACCAGAAACATCATGAACAGCCGCCTGGAAGTGCTGGCCGGCAAGGGCTCCTCTCTTGGCACCTGGGACGAATCCTACAACTATTCAAAGTCTTTCCCCCCGGATGAGGAATTTCAGAGCAACAGCCTGAACGATTCGGCCCTGGCGGATGAGAAATACGCCATTTTCGTCTGGCTGGGGCAGGGCCGGCGGGAACCGTACCTGGCCAGGGCGATGGATATGGAGACCGGCGAATACCGGGAGCCGGATCAGGAAACCGCCCGCCTGTGGCAGCCCGGCAGCCCGCTTATGCCGGCCGATCCGGGCGAAACCGTTACCGGCTACCTCCAGGTGGGGGGCCGCCCCATGTTGGCTGGTTCCTTTCCAACAATTCCGCACAGCTACCAGGCCACGCCCAACGGGCGGGTGCTTATTTTATCTTACATAGGCGAAGAAGCGCTGGAAAACGCCAGGCATACCTCTTCGTTTGATCTCAAGCTGCTGGAGGCCGGAGCCCCGGCCCTGTCCGCCCTGAGCGCCGCGGCGGACGAGCGGGGCCTGTTTGCCGCGCCGGTCGATAAGGCTTCTTACAACCTGGGCGCGGTTTTTCGCGGGCTGGACGGCAAGCCGGCGTTTGCCCTGCTGGCGGAAATGCCGCGCAACCTTGGAGAGACAGCGGATGGGGTGCGTAATTTTCTCGCCATGGCCTTTGGCGGAATTTTCATATTAATCCTGGTTATTTTCAGCCTGTTTTTGCAGGCCAGCATTTTGCGGCCCCTTGGGCTGATTTTTCGCGGCGTGCTGAAGGTCCAGAGCGCCGGCCCCAGGGAGGCCACCGTGCCGGTCATTGGCGCGCCTCTGTTCCGGCAGCTGGCCTCGGCCATAAAGTCCATGGCCGCCGCCCTGGTGGAGGAAGAATCCGGACGTCTGGCCGCCCAAAAGGCCAACAAGGCTAAAAGCGAGTTTCTGGCCAGCATGTCCCATGAGATCCGCACGCCGCTTAACGGCGTCCTAGGCACGGCGGATCTGCTGCTGAACACGCCGCTTCAGGACAGGCAACGGGAATACGCCAACACACTCGTGAAGTCCGGGCAGACCCTGCTTACCCTGATCAACGACATCCTGGATCTCTCCAAGATCGAAGCCGGCCGGCTCGTTCTGAACCACGAGGAATTCGATCTTGAAGCCCTGCTGCACGATGTGACCGAGCTGCTTTCTC
>JAVBSC010000032.1:0-16600 GCA_031547305.1 Desulfovibrionaceae bacterium | reverse complement strand
AATAAACGCCGCCGGGCGTTTCAGGAGCGCGTTCAGAGCGCCCTTGAAACGCCCGGCGGCGTTTTTGCGAACGAATTCAGGGCTGCTTCAGTTTTCGGCCCGCTTCACCCGTTCATACACGGCCAGCAGAATTTTTGAAAGCTCAGGAACGGAGATGGGCTTTGACATGTACATGTCCATGCCGCTGTTCAGAAAGCGCTCCTTGTCGCCGCTCATGGCGTGCGCGGTCAGCGCTATTATGGGCAGGTCCGGCGATACCTGGATGAGGGTTCCATCCTTCATGTGCAGGGCATGGCGCATCAGTTCCCGCACCTGGGGGGAAGGGATGATGTCCTCGGTGTGGCGGCCGCGGATGCGCCTGGCTACTTCCAGGCCGTCTATTTCGGGCATCTGTATGTCTGTAATCAGACAGTTGAAGGGATGCAGGCGCAAGGCCTCCAAAGCCTGGCGGCCGTCATTGACGCAGACGATGCGATGCCCCGTGCGCAGCAGGAAGGTACGGATGGCGAACTGGTTGACCGGATCGTCCTCCGCCACCAGAATATCCAGCCTGGACAACGGATGCGCCGTCTGGTCATGCGGCTCTTCAACTCTGGTGAGTGGCGGCGCTGTTTCAAAGGGAATGGAGCAATGGAATGTCGTGCCCCGGCCGGGCGCGCTCTCCACAGTTATGGATCCCCCCATGTTCTGGGTAAGGCGGTGGACAATGCCGAGCCCCAGTCCCGTACCGGCATGCCTGCGGGAATGGGAGCCGTCTATCTGGGTGAATGGGTCGAAAATAATGTTGTGGAATTCTTCGGCGATGCCTATGCCGGTATCGCTGACCGCCAGATACAGGCGGATTTTTTCCTTGCCGCTTTGCGGCAGCCTGGAACAGGATATGTTCACGATGCCCTGATCCGTGAATTTGATCGCGTTGCCCACCAGATTGAACAGAATCTGCCTGATCCGCGCCTCATCCCCCAGCAACAGCGGCGGCAGGGAAGCGTCTATATCCATGCCCAGGTTTATGCCGCGTTTTTCAGCTTCGACGGCAAAGAGGCTCAGGGTGGATGAGATCGTGGCCCGCGGGTCGAAGGGGTGTTGATTTATCCCCATCTTACCGGACTCCAGACTGGAAAAGTCCAGTATATCTGAAATAATGCGCAAGAGCGACTGCCCGGAAAGCAGCGCGTTTTGCGTATAGGTGTTTTGTTCGCAGGTCAGTCCGGACAGCCCCAGGAGCTGAAGCATGCTGAGCATGCCGTTCAGCGGCGTACGCAACTCATGGCTGATGTTCGCCAGAAACTCGTCTTTGACTTTGTTGGCCCGTTCCGCATGCTCCTTGGCCCGTTTCAACTTGTCCATATACTGATGCCGGCGCAGGAGAAGCCAGATCCCGTTGGCGAACAGCTCCATCTGCCGGAGATCCGAGGCGCTGTAATCCGAAGACTTGTTGCAGACGGCAACGACGGCCACCAGCTGCCCTTCATCAACAATAGGCACAAACATGCCGCGATAGATGGGCAGCCTTCCCAGGCTGATGCGGGCAGCCTTTTCTCCGTCGCTGTTCGTTATTTGCGAAGACAATTTGGGTTTGCCGAGCTGCTCCAGCGGCACGCAGCTTTCCGGCAGCCTGTCGTCCGGCAGCGGGGAGCCGTCAAAGGCCTTATGCAAGCTGTCCGACCAGGCCATCCGGTCTTTGCCGTCAAGGCCGAATTGCGGCAGAAATATATAGCTGTGCTCGCTGGCGGTCATCAGGCGGATTTCTTCCAGCGCGAAGCGCAACGTCTCTTCCACGGACGCCTCATACATGCGGGTGAGCCTGTGCAGGGCGGCGACGCGTTTTTCCGCAAGATTCAGTTCCTGCTCAACCTGGATTTTTGTCGTTATGTCGACCATCCGGCAGACTACGGCGTCCACGGCTCCATTGGGGGCGAGTTCCGGCAGAAAAATGAACTCGCCGGTAATGTCTCCGTTCGCCATGGGCAGGGTGGCGGTGATGTTCACCCTGTCGCGGGTGCGGAAAACCGTGCGCGCATGCGTGGCAATAAAGGCGGTTGTGGCGGCCGGGATAGATGTGGAATTCACGTGCCGGCTTTTCAGTTCCTCCATATCGCAGGCGAAATAGCGCGTAATCAGCGGGTTTCCGTAGTTTATGCGCATATTCCGGCCCATGCGGAAGATAAGATGCTGGGAGCTCTCCAGCAGGTAGGACGGAAAAAGCGACACCGCGGGGGGGGCGCCGGCATGACGCTGTTTCCGCGTCTTTCTGCGTACGGCGGTGGAAGACGCGGGGCGGGTGAACGGTGTTTGTCGCGGCATGTCCTTGACCCCGTGACAACCGGGAGGTTTAAACGCTTGGCGGGAAATCTCCGGCGAATACTGGCCGTGAAATATCCTTGATTATCGTTTTCCCCCAGACAGTCGTCGTGGAAGTAGTCCTGAATATTGTGTTTGGGAATTGATCCTGTCTATAGCACAGATGATATTTGTATGCAAATAAACTGTGCTTAAAACAATTCAACGTTGATAAGCCCGATCCGGCGTTTAACGGCGAAACAAGCGCCGCCCGCGCGGCGGCCGGGGCGTTCGGCCAGGTGGATATTTTGATGTGCGGGGGAGGGCGGGCAAGTTAAAAAAATGTTTCTGGGGTTGCCTTCAAACCGGGACGACGGCCAAAACGGCCGTCGTCCCGGTGAAGGACGCGGAGCTTGCCGCGGCGCTAAAAGGTTTTTCCCCGCTGGCTTTTCAGTACCGTCCTGGCGGCGCCCAGCATATGCTCAAATTCGGCCTCGCTCAGGTTGTGCTGGAAGGGGAAGGAGATCATATGGTCGTAGAACTCGTCAGTGTTCGGGCAGTCCGCCTTGTCCAGGCCCAGGCGCTTGTAGAAGTCGTAGCGGTTCAGGGGGTAGTACTGGACCACGCATTTCACGCCGTGCTCGTTAAACATGCGGCGGATGAAGTCGTCGCGGCGTTCCACGCTTCCGATCATCCGGGCCGGGAGCAGGTGGTAGTTGTGGCGGGTGGAGGCAACGCGGTGGAATTCCAGTTCCGGAAACTCCGCCAGGGCGTCGATAAAGGCCAGGGCGCGGGCGCGCTTCTGGGCGTTTATCTCGTCAATGCGGTCCAGCTGCTTGGTTCCCAGGGCGCATTCCACTTCGCCCAGGCAGTAGTTTTGCGGCCAGAGCATTTCGTTGTCCAAAAAGGGGAAGTCCACATTGCCCATGGCCGGGTTCCAGTAGTCCGCGCGCTCATAGTTGAAGGCGCAGTGGCCGTTGTGGCGCAGCATGGGCACGATGGCGGCCATTTTGTCGTCGTTCAGGGTGAGCATGCCGCCTTCGCCCATGGTGGTCAGGTTTTTGTGGGAATGGAAGGAAAAAATCCCGAAATCCCCGAAAGCTCCGGCCTTTACGCCGTCAATATCCGCGCCGATGGCCTGGCAGGCGTCCTCCACCACCAGGATGTTCCGCTCGCGGGCCAGCTTCATGATGGCCGGCATGTCCGCCACGTAGCCGTACAGATGGACCACCACTATGGCCTTTGTCTTGGGGGTGAGGACTTTTTCGATGGTCTGGGCCGTGACCACGCGGGTCTTCAGGTCAATGTCCGCCCAGACCAGTTTGCCGCCGCGCTTGGCAAAGGGGTAGGCGGAAGAGGTGAAGGTGTGGGCGGGAATGACCACCTCGTCGCCGGGCTTGAAGCAACAGAGCTGGGCGGCCAGTTCCAGGGCGCAGGTGCCGTTGAACACGGCGAAGGCGTGCTTGACCTTGCTGAAAACCTTGAATTTTTCCTGAAAAGCGATCTGGTAGCGCCCCTGGGTCAGGGGGTCCGCGTTCTTGAGGGCCTCTATGACCACGGCGATTTCTTCTTCCGTGTAATCCAGAGCCCGGCCGCTGAAATTAACTTTGAGGTCCATATTGAATCCCTACATTTTTTTGAAAAGCCCGATCAGCTTTTCCTTGGTTAGAATTTGTCTGAAGTCAGGCCCCAGGTGGTTTGCCAGCGGCTTTTCGTGAATGATGGAGGAATTGTACAAACGCTCCAGGTCCGCCTCGCTCAGTTTGGCGCAGATGCCTCTGGGCAGTTCGATGTTCTGCCTTTTGAGCATGTCTTCCAAATCTTTGTGCTCTTCCGGGTAGAATTCCCCGAGCACGCTGAGCACATGGCAGTTGGCCCGGCAGTGCGGGGTGTGCAGCACAATGGACAGCCCGGCGGACAGCGGGTGCACCAGGCCGGTGCTGCCGGCTGCCATGCCGGTCATGTAAGAGGCCACCATGAGCTTTTCCAGATTCTCGTCGCTCATCATGTCGTCGGAGCGCAGGAACACGTCGCGGCACAGCTCGATGGTGGTGCGGGCCAGGGCGTCCACCACCGGGTTGCGGGCCTTGCCGCGCAGGGCTTCCATGCAGTGCATGTAGGCGTCCAGGCCGGTGTAGAAGTAAATGGTCCGGGGCACGCTGCGGGTGAGTTCCGGGTCCAGGAGCAGTTGGTCGTACATGGTGAAGTCGCTGTTCATGCCCAGCTTCAAGCCCTTGCGCTCGTTGGTAAGCACGCAGGTGCGGGAGCATTCCGCGCCCGTGCCGGAAAGCGTGGGCACGCCGATCTTGTGGACCGCCGGATTTTTCACCAGCTCCCAGCCCTGGTATTCCTCCGCCTTGCCGGGATTGGTCAGGAGATTGCCAACGGCCTTGGCCGTGTCCAGGGCCGCGCCGCCGCCCAGGCCCACCAGGCAGCAGGGCCGCATGCCATTAAGCCGGGCTTTCACGGAATCGCTCAGGGCGTCCACAGCTTCCACCGTGGGTTCCACGGAGGTGTCCGCATACACGGTGATGTCGCCTGATTCGCGCGGCAGGCGCGCTTCCAAATCGCTTCCCTTAAAAAAGTGATCCAGGCAGAACACGGCGGGAGCGCCGGGCGCGGCCTTGCGGCGGACGTTAACCAGATCGCCCAACTGGGCTAAGGCCCCCCGGCCGAACATATAATAAGGAACGTTTTTGACATTGTTGAACATGGAAGCTCCTGAAAAAACAGGGTAAAAATTAAGCGTCGCCAAATGCTCCGCAATCTTCGAGAATTAGGTAATGTGGGGGTGAAAGTCAATCGCGACAGTCCTTTTTGCCGGGCTAAACACAAAGATTTTTATGGAACCGGAAAGGCATTTTGTGTAGTTGGAAAGAGCCATAATAACTTTGAAAAGTGGAAATCATGAGTCGGGAAGCCCAAACGCCGAGCCCCGCCGAAGCCTCGCTGAAAAAGCGCTACGCGGTTAAGCTTATTTCCAACCTGGCCTCCATTCCGTTGTTTTTCGCGCTGGAGGCGGTGCTGCCGCGCGCCCTGGGGCCGTCCGCCTACGGCAATTACAGCTTTGCCACCAATTTTTTCCAGCAGGCCGCAAACTTTCTGGATATGGGAAGTTCCACCTGCTTTTACAATTCCCTGTCCAAGCGCCAGTCGGAATACGGCCTGGCCGCATATTACCTGCGGGTTGGCGGCCTGGTTCTGGCTCTGACTCTGGCCTTTTGCGGCCTGATGTTCATTCCCGGCGTCGGCGGGCGCCTGATGCCGGACGTGCCGCTTTTTTTGGCCCCGCTGGCCGCCATGTGGGCCTACCTGACCTGGGGCGCGAAAATCCTGCGCAGCGTCAACGACGCCCTGGGTATAACGGCGCGCAGCGAAATTGTGCGCATCGTGGTGAACCTGGCCTCCATGCTGGCCATTCTGGTCCTGTTCTGGGCCGGCTGGCTGAATTTGTTCACCTTGTTCGCCCACCAGTACCTGACGTTCATCCTGTCCGGCCTGGGGTTCGCCTGGGTAATCCGCGTTGTCTGGCGCGACTTCACTCTCCGGGACTCCCTTAAATTGACGCGGGAGCGGCGCCGGGTCTACCGCCGGGAATTCGTCAGCTACAGCGCGCCGCTGTTCATTCTGGCCCTGGTTTCCGTGCTGGTGCTTTGCGGGGAGCGCTGGCTGCTCCAGTTTTTTGACGGCAGCGTGGAGCAGGGCTATTTTTCGCTCTCCCAGAAGGTGGGCATGGCCTGCTTTTTGTTCGTCACCGCCATGACCCCGCTGATCATGCGCGAGCTGGCCGTGGCCCACGCCAGAAAAGACCTTGCGGAAATGGGCCGCCTGTTGGACCGGCTGGCTCCGGCCCTGTACGCCGTGGCCGCCTGGTTCTGCTGCTTCACCGCCCTGGAGGCCCAGGCCGTGACCGGTCTGTTCGGCGGGCAAAACTTTGCCCGGGCCGCGCTGCCGGTGCAGATTATGGCTTTTTACCCCCTGCACCAGACTTACGGGCAGATCACCGGTTCGGTCTATTACGCCAGTGGAGAAACCAAGGCCTGGCGGAATCTTTCCGTGGCCTGCCTGCTGGGCGGTTTTGCCTGCTCCTGGTTTTTGCTGGCCCCGGCGGATTTTGGCGGGCTGAACATGGGCGCCATGGGGCTGGCCGTGAAGATGGTGGGCGTGCAGATTGTCAGCGCCAACATAGCCCTGCTGGGCTGCGCCAGAATTGTGCCGTTCAGGCTGGGCCGCAACCTGGCCCACCAGTTGCTTTGCCCGGCGGTCTTCTGCCTGGCGGCCTGGGGCTGCCGGGAGCTGACGCTGCTTTTGCTGCCGGCCTGGCCGGATCTTTTGCGTTTTTTTGTCTCCGGGTTCGGCTATGTTGTTCTGACCGCGCTTTGCTGCCTGGCCCTGCCCTGGCTGGCCGGGCTGCGGCGCGAGGATTTGCTTGCCTTGCGGCGCAAAAGAAAATAGCTTAACAAATTTGACGCGTGGCGAACGGCGGCTGTTTGCCGCTATCCATAACCCGCCGGGAAAGATGGAAAACACGCGGATTACCGCTTAAGCGGGAATGGCCGGGCGGCAATCCCGCCATGTTATGGCCATATGTTCGGCATTCCTGCGCGATTCCCGCTTAAGCGGGGATGCGGAGTCCATGCTTTTGTTTTTTATGTTTTTGTCAACGTTTGAGCTTTTCAAAAAGGTGTGACCATGCAAGCGGACAAGCCGGCCAAGGCCACGAACATATTTTTAGGCGTTATTTTATTCCTGGCGGTTTTCGCGCTCAACGGCTGCGAAAAAGCGATCATCGGCGTTGGGCGGGAACCCCAGAAGATTCCCCCGGCCACGGCCGGCACTCCGCCAACGCAGGCACAGCCCGTGCTGGATCAGGCCCAGGCCGCCATTCAGGCCGGGGATTTCCAGCGGGCCGAGCAATTGGCCACGGCTTACAGCAACCAGCCGGGCCTGGCCGGGGCGGATCTGACGAAATCCCTGCGTATTCTGGCCCAGGCCGCCGTGGGCAACAAACACCCCAAACTGGCCCTGGCCGCCCTGGACCGCTGGAAGCAAGCTCAGCCGGACGCGGACAAGCGGGAGGACTGGCAAAGATTCTGGTTCGACAGCCTGCAGTTGCTGCCGGAATCCGACGCTCTGGCCAGAGCGTCGGCCATGCGGGAAGCCAAGGACCGGCCCTGGCTGCTTCAGGCGGAAGCCGGCCTGTTTCTGGCCAGCCGGGACTGGAAGTCCGGCCGGGAGGCCCAGGCCATGCGGTCCCTGGCGGACATTTACGGCCAGGCCCGGAACAAGGAATACCAGGCCGAGCTTGAGCAGCGCCTGTTCGCGGAGTTGCGCGACGCCGGCCCGGCCGTGCTGGATAAGTTGTACAACCTGCTGACCCCGGAAAACGAGAATTATTACCCTTACGCCCTGGTGCGCCTGGAAACGGCCCGCCGTCAGGCCCTGGACCCGCGCACTTATGAACTGGCCCAGGAAACCCTGGCCCAGATGCGCGACAACGCGGTTCTGGCGGATTCCGGCCTGCTGGAAAGCTGGGCCGGCCAGGCGGCCGGCGCGGACGTAAAAGTAGTCCCCCTGCCGGGCAAGGCCGTGGTGCTGGCCCTACCGCTTTCCGGCGAATACTCCGGCCTGGCCAGGCGCATCGTGCGCGGCGCCCGGCAGGCCTGCGCTGAATTCAAGCGCGACGGCTACCAGACGGATTTGTACACCGTGGACACGGACCAGCCGGACTGGCTCAGCCAGTTGGCCGGCTTGCCGGAAAACGCGGTGGTCGTTGGCGGACCCATGCGGGCGGCCGACTACCTGGCCGTGAAAAGCTCCGGAAATCCCGGCCGGCGGGTCTTTATGGCTTTTATGTCCAACCTGGAGGAGGGCGACGAAGGCTCCGTGGCCTGGCGCTTTTTCAGCTCCCCCAAGGATCAGATCAACGCCCTGCTGCGTTTTTCCCAGGCCCTGGGAGTGCACAGCTACGGCACCCTGAGCCCCCAGGAACCTTACGGCGAGCGCATGACCGCCCTGTTCAGCCAACAGGCTTACGCCCAGGGGGGCTCCATAAGCGGCGGCGCCACGTATCCGCCGGACAAGCCGGAAGCCTGGAACAGCATTGTGGCTTCATTTTTGCGCACCAACAAAAAAGCGGAAAACCCGCCCAGCCCGCCATTCCGGGCCGTGTTTCTGCCGGATTCCTGGAACAATGCGGAAATTCTGGTCCCGCATCTTTTCTATTTTAGAGAGACCCGGCAGATCCTTCTGGGCACCAGTCTGTGGGAGCAGGGCCTGGCCGCCAAGCAGTATCTGGACGCCCGCTACTACAACCTCACGGTTTTTCCCGGCGCCTGGAAGTTCGGCGCGTCATCTCCGGCCGGCGAGGCTTTGCAGGCCGCCCTGGCCTCCGCCAACCCGGATTCGACTGACGGCGCGGATTTCTGGAGCGGCCTGGGCTACGATTTTGCCCGCTTCTCCGTCACTTTGGATATAGGCCCCGGCTGGACTCCCCAAAGCGTCAACGCCGCCCTGGCCGGACACCGGCCCATTCCCTGGAGCAGCGCGCCGCTGCGCTGGAACGCCGGCGGCCAGGCGGAACAGGAACTCTTCCTGCTTACTCCCACGTCTGAAGGCATCCGCCCGGTGGATCTGGAAAGCTTCAGGGCGGCCTTTGAAAAAGCCTGGGGCGCAAAAAAATAGGACAACAGCATGAGCGCGCGAATAAATGTTGATGAACTGAAAATACTGGCGGATCTGGTCAAGCTGGACCCGGCTCCCGGACTTTCCGGACCTGAGGCGTCCCAACGCCTTGAGGCCCTTGCCGGGCAATGCTCGGAATTCATGCGCGGCCTGGCGCCCCTGCTTGAAGCGGAGGCCGGAGGGATCGCTCCGGCCTACCTGCCTCCGGCCGTGCTTGAGCGGCCGTTGCCTCTGCGGCCGGACAAGGCGGACAAAAAGCAGACCCGCGCGGAACTTCTGGCCGCTTCGCCGGAAGCGGACGAGCAATATTTCGTTGTGCCGAGGATGGTGTGATTATGGCTTCCGCATGCTCTTTATCTCTTGTCCAGGCCGCCGAGTTGGCGCGAACCGGGCAGGTCAGCGCCAAAACCCTGGTAACTGACGCCCTGGACCGCGCGGCCGTCACCGAACCCGTCCTGAGCGCCTGCATTACTCTGGCCGGGGAGAACGCTCTGGCGGCGGCCGAAGCCCTGGATAAAAATCCGCCCCCTTCCGCCGCTTTGCCGCTGCGCGGTCTGCCCCTTGTGGTAAGCGACGCCGTGGCCGTCAAAGGCCTGCCCTTTACCGCCGGCTCCGCCATGCTGGAAGGCTTCGCCCCGGCTTACGAAGCCACGGCCGTCGGGCGCTTGCGCCAGGCCGGGGCCATAGTCCTGGCCAAAAGCAACCTGGACGAGTTCGGCCTGGGCAATCAGGGACTTTCCGCCTTTTGTCAGACCAAAACTCCCTGGGATTTGTCCCGTTCGCCCGGCGGCGCTTCCGCCGGCGCGGCCGCCTCGGTCAGCGCCTCCCAGTCCTTCGGCGGCCTGGCTCTGGACAGCGGGGGAAGCGCCCTGTTGCCGGCCGCCTTTTGCGGCTGCGCGGCCTTCCGGCCCAGTTTCGGCCGGGTATCCCGCCACGGGGCCGCGGCCTGCGTTTCTTCAATGGATCAGCTCAGTCCGGTGGCCCGCAGCGTGGAAGACTGCGCGGCGCTTCTGCAAATCATCGCCGGGCCGGACCAGGCGGACGCCCTGAGCGTGCAGGCCGCAACTCCGGATTTTCCGGCGGCCCTTGCCGGTTCCGCTTCCCTGCAAGGTCTTAAAATCGGCGTGCCCAAACAATTCTGGGAAGGAGCGGAAGACGCGCCGGCCAAAGCGGGCCGCATGGCCCTGGCCGTGGCCGAATCCCTGGGAGCTGAACTGATCGACCTGGATCTGCCCATTTTGTTCCTGGCCCGTGAAGTCTACGCGGTTATAGCCTGCGCCGAGGTTTCCACCAACCTGGGCCGCTACGACGGCATCCGCTACGGCAAGCGCGTGCCGGGCAAGGATCTGGATGGCCTGTACCTGGAGTCGCGCACCCATGGCCTGGGCGAGCGGGCCCGGCTTGCGGCGCTTCTGGGCGCGCATCTGCTCTCCAAAAAGCAGCACGACGTCTATTTTCAGCAGGCCTGCCGCTTGCGCGGCAAGCTCTGCCGGCAACTGGAGGCCGCCCTGGCCGGTTGCGACATTCTGGCCGCCTTGCCCAGCCAGGGCCTGCCGCCGCCGCTGGCCGCCAGCCCGGATTCCCTGGCCGCCTTGCGGCCGGACCCGGCCCTGGCCTTGCCGGCCCTGGCCGGTCTGCCGGCCCTGACCCTGCCAGTGGGCACATTGTACGAAAGCAACCTGCCGGCAGCGCTCCTTTTGATCGGCCGGGCCTTTGACGACGCAACACCGCTCCGCGCCGGGCACGTCCTTCAGAAGCAACTCGGTTTGCCGGGACATCCGCGAGCGGTGCCGCAAATTTAAGGCGTTTTTTTTTGGTTTGAGGGACGCTGCCCCTCAATCTCCCCGTCAAGGCGCGATGCCCTTGTAATCCGTGCAGGACGGCGGCGATCGCCTCGCACAGGCCGTGTCCGCCAGGCAGGGGGCCGGGGGACGGAGTCCCCCGGTCGAATCCGAGTCAAGCCAACACTAAAATTCGAGGCGCATATGGTTAAAGGGTATTGTTCGGTCAGGCCGGAAGTGGCGGAGTTCACGCCGTATTCTCCCGGCCTGTCCATTGACGAGATCCGGGAGAAGTACGGTCTGGAGCGGGTGATCAAGCTGGCCAGCAACGAGAACCCCCTGGGCGCGTCGCCGGTGGTTAAAAAGGTGATCGCGGAGCGGGCGGATCTGGTGTTCCGCTATGCGCAGTCCGGCAATCCTGGGGTGGTCAGGGCCATTGCGGAGCATCACGGCGTGGGTGTGGATGAAGTGGTCATCGGCAACGGCTCGGACGAGGTCATCGACTTGCTGGTGCGTGTACGGGCTGAGCCCGGGCGGCACAACGCGGCGGCCTTCAGGCCCTGCTTCAGTTTATATGGGTTGCAGAGCCGGCTGTGCGGGGTGGATTTTCGCCAGGCCCCGCTCAACGAAGACTTCAGTTTCAACTGGAAGGGGCTGAAGGAGCTGGTGGACGGGAACACCCGGCTGGTTTTTGTGACCACGCCGGACAATCCGTCCGGGTATTGCCCCCCGGTGGAGGAATTGCTCGATTTTGCCGCCTGGTTGCCGCCGGACTGCCTGCTGGTGGCGGATGAGGCCTACATGGATTTTTGCGCGGACGAGGCCGCGCATTCCGTGCTGTCGCGCCGTTCTGAGGCGCAGAACATAGCGGTATTGCGCACGTTTTCCAAAAGCTTCGGTCTGGCCGGCCTGCGTCTGGGCTACGGCATTATGCCAGCCGCGCTGGCGGATTATCTGCGCCGGGTGCGGCCGCCGTTTTCCGTGAACATTCTGGCCGCGGAAGCTGGAATGGCCGCCCTTAAGGATCGGGAATTCCGGCGAGCCACGCTGGAGACGGTCCGGCGGGAAAGGGCCGGATTGTCTGAAGCGTTGGCGGCTCTGGGCTGCAAGGTGTATCCTTCCGGTTCCAACTTCATTATGTTCGCGCCGCCCGCGGAACGCGGCCTGACCGCCTGGGGCATATTCGAGTCCCTGCTGGCCGCGGGCATAATCATCCGGCCGCTGAAGAGCTATGGCCTGCCCGGACATTTGCGGGTGAGCGTGGGGAACGAGTGGGAAAACCGGGAATTCTTGAAAGCTTTGCAAAAATTGTTTAACGGAGCATAGGGGCTGATATGGGCAATGCTTCAACAGCGCGGCGCATCATAACCCTGGACGGACCGGCCGGAGTGGGCAAGAGCACCCTGGCCAGGCGTCTGGCCGGGGCTTTGGATCTGGCTTATCTGGATACCGGGGCCATGTTCCGCAATGTGGCGGCGCATCTGGGCCGGGATGCCCTGGGGCTGCCGGAGGACGAACTGGTCCGGCGGCTGGAAGGGCTCTCCTTCAGCCTGGATCAGCAGGGCGGGCAGTGGGTTTTGCTGTGCAACGGCAAGGAGCTGGGGAACAGCGGCCGGACCGAGGAGACCGGGCTTCTGGCTTCCAAATTCGCGGCCCTGCCCGCGGTGCGCGTATTTTTGAAAAAAGTCCAGCGGGCGCTGGGGGAAAATTTTTCGCTGGTGGCGGAAGGACGGGACATGGGCACGGAGGTGTTCCCCAAAGCCTCGCGCAAGTTTTTTCTGGACGCCACGCCGGAAGTGCGGGCCAGGCGGCGCCTGGAGCAGTTGGCCGCCCAAGGCCGCCGGGAAGACCCGGCCCTTCTGGCCGCGCAAATCCGGGAGCGGGACGCGCAGGACAGAAACCGCGCCATCGCCCCCTTGCGGCCGGCCCCGGACGCGTTGATTGTGGATACTTCAGACTTGGATATTGAAGGCGTCTTCAGGCTGCTCCGGCGGGAGTCCGGGGACGGTTCCGGTAATTTGCCATGAAAAAGTTTTTTTTGTGTGCCGTTTTGGGAATGTTTCTTGTTCTTTTCGCCTGTTCGGGCGACAGCGAAAAAACCCAAGATCCGGAACAGCCTCCGGTCGTGGCCCAGCCCAACGCGACCACGCCGTCCCCCAAGGCGCCGCCGTATAAGGACAATGCTTTTGATTTAAGCCCGAACAAGGATCTTGAACCCAAAGGGATTTTGATTAACGCCGCTTATCTGCCGCCCAAGCGGGGTGACGGCGGCGAGGCCCTGGTAAGCTTGTTCATCACCTTCAGCAAGGATTACAACGGAGTGCTGGAGTTGCGCCTGCTGGATACGGACGGCAACCAGTACGCGTCCAGCGCCAAGGAGATCGTCAACGCCAAGGCCGGGCAGAGCGGTCCGGTGGATTTTCGTTTTCCGGCCGCCACGGATCTGAAAGACATCAGCAGCCTTAAGCTTGAAGCCGGCGGCGGCTGAAAACGGCATGGGTTCCCAAAAAGCCATTCTGCTGGCCGCCTTCGGAGCCGGAAGCCCACGCGGGGAACAAACTCTGAAATTGTTTGACGCCAAGGTGCGCGAAGTCTTCCCCGGTTTACCGGTGCGCTGGGCTTTCACATCCGGTCTGATACGCGACCGCCTGGCCCGGGCCCGCAAAAAATCCGATTCCGTCAAAAAGGCTTTGTGCCGCCTGGCTTTTGAGAGATACGCGGATGTGGCCGTGCAGTCGTTGCACATCATCCCCGGCGCTGAATACCAGGAACTGCTGGCTGAAGTGGATGAAGCCGGGCAAAGCGGCGGCCCGGCCAGGGTGCGCGTGGGCGCCCCCCTTCTGGACGAGGCCTCGGCCGGGCGGGCCGCGCGGGCCTTGCTGGCCCACCTTCCGGCGGAGCGCCGGGCGGGAGAAGCGGTAATTTGCATGGGGCACGGCACCTGGCATGGCGGCAGGCAGGGCTACGCCAGATTCGCGGCGGAATTAAGGGCCGTGGATCCGCGTATTTTTGTGGGCACCTTGTCCGGAGATTTTTATCTGGAGCGGATTTTGGAAGAACTCGATCCGTCCGGGCGGCCCAGGATCTGGCTTGTGCCGCTGCTTTCGGTCATCGGTCGGCACGCGGAGCACGACATGGCCGGGCCGCACCCGGAATCCTGGAAGTCCCGCCTGGAAGCGGCCGGCTTCGAATGCCGGCCCGTCTTGCGCGGCACGGCCGAGTACGCCGGGTTTATAGATATATGGCTGGATCACTTGCGGGCGGTATTGTAGGTTCCAGGCCGGATTAATTTTAAGACGCCCGCTCCGGCGCTTAACGGCGAAACAAGTTTCGGCCACGCCCGCGCGGCGGGCGGCGATTCACGCCGTCAGGGCAAATAAACATTTTCAAAGGTAATTTGCCTAATAAAAATCCCCGCGGGGAACAGCCTTGCGGGGATTTTTATTTTCTGGGGAGTGTGGAATCAGGCGTCCTCGTCCTCGTCGTCCTTCTTGGCCTTCTTGGCCTTGGGGGTGATGTCTATCTCATCCGGCTCGGAAGTGGCCCGGCGGAAGTTTTTTATGGCCCGCCCAAGGCCGCCGCCTATTTCCGGCAGCTTTTTAGCCCCGAACAACAAAAGAACCACCACCAGGATTAAAAGAAGTTCAGACATGCCGGGCATAGTCATTTTTACTACCGTCCTTAAAAAAAGCCTGTTGAATTTTACATCCGCCCGCGAACGGGCAAGCGAGCAGGCTGATTGTTGTAAAGCTTCTGGAACATAACCACTCCGCACGGGGGAGTCAAGAAGACCTCCCCGGCCTGTTTCGCCGGTCCTGCTTATTTTTATTTCACGCTGCTTTCCAAGCTTGACATGCCCCCGTCTTGGGGCCTATTTTTTTCAATTCACCAAATAGGGAGGCCCACATGAACGGCGAGATAAAAAAGGCCCTGACCTTTGACGATATATTGCTTCTGCCCGGCTAGTCCGAGGTCACGCCGGACAAGACCGATGTGTCCTCCTGGCTCACCCCGGGCATTGAGCTGAAAATCCCCATTCTTTCAGCGGCCATGGACACGGTCACGGGGTCCGCCATGGCTATTTCCATGGCCCGCAACGGCGGGGTGGGAGTGATTCACAAGAATAACACCATTGAAGAGCAGAAGCTGGAAGTGGAAAAGGTCAAAAAGTCCGAAAGCGGCATGATCATCGACCCGGTGACCATTGCGCCCACGGACACCGTGGCCCAGGCCCTGGAACTGATGCAGGCCTTCCGCGTTTCCGGCCTGCCCGTGGTGCGCGGCGTAAAGCTGGTGGGCATCCTGACCAACCGGGACGTGCGTTTTGTCAAGGATCTGGAAAAGACCAGGGTCAAGGACGTCATGACCAGCAAGGGCCTGGTCACCGTGCCGGTGGGCACCACCCTGGAAGAGGCCAAGGAGCACCTGCACGCCAACCGCATTGAAAAATTGCTGGTGGTGGATGAAAACAAGCGGCTGCGCGGACTGATCACCATGAAAGATATTGAGAAAATCCGCAAGTACCCGGACTCCTGCAAGGATGACGCCGGCCGCCTGCGCGTGGGCGCGGCCATAGGCATAGGCGCGGACTGCCTGCCCAGGGCGGAAGCCCTGTTGGCCGCCGGGGTGGATTTTTTGGTTCTGGATTCCGCGCACGGGCATTCCGCCAACGTGCTTAAAGGCATCCGCGACGTTAAGGCCGCTTTTCCAAAATGCAACCTGGTGGCCGGCAACATCGCCACCTACGAAGGGGCCAAGGCCATTTTCGCGGCCGGGGCGGACACGGTCAAAGTGGGCATCGGGCCGGGCTCCATCTGCACCACCCGCGTGGTGGCCGGGGTGGGCGTGCCGCAGATCACGGCGGTCATGGAAGCGTCCAGGGCGGCCAGGGAATCTGACCGCTGCCTGGTGGCGGACGGCGGGATCAAGTATTCCGGCGACATCGTCAAGGCGTTGGCCGTTGGCGCGCACACGGTAATGATCGGCGCGCTCTTCGGCGGCACAGAGGAAAGCCCCGGCGAAACCATCCTCTACCAGGGCCGCACTTACAAGATCTACCGAGGTATGGGGTCCATAGACGCCATGAAGGAAGGTTCCTCGGACCGTTATTTTCAGGAAAAGAGCAAAAAGCTGGTGCCGGAAGGCATTGTGGGCCGGGTGCCCTATAAAGGACCGGTGGCGGACAACCTTTACCAGATGGTCGGCGGCCTGCGTTCCGGCATGGGCTACGTTGGCGCGGCAACGCTCAAAGAGCTTCGCGAAAAGGCCGAGATGGTGGAAATCTCCAGCGCCGGCCTGCGCGAAAGCCATGTTCACGACGTGATAATCACCAAGGAAGCGCCCAACTACCGGGTGGAAAACAACTAGGTCAATATGAGCGAATATTCCAAACTGGTCATTATTGATTACGGCTCACAGTACACGCAGCTTATCGCCCGCCGGGCGCGCGAAGCCGGCGTGTATTCGGAAATCCACCCCTGCACCGCCCCGGCGGACCGCATCAAGGCGGCCGGGCCGGGCGCGATCATCCTGTCCGGCGGACCGGACAGCGTGGGCGACAAAGACGCCGCCAGGCTGGATCCGGCCCTGCTGGAGCTGGGGGTGCCCATTCTGGGCATCTGTTACGGCATGCAGCTTTTCGGGCATTACCTGGGCGGCCGGCTGGCCGGGGCCACGGATCGCGAATACGGCCGGGCCGAGCTGTCCATAAAGGCTGACAGCCCGCTCTGGGATGGTCTGCCCAAAGACAGGCCCAGCGTGGTCTGGATGTCCCACGGCGACCGGGTCACGGCCCTGCCGCCTGGCTTCAGGCTGCTGGCGGCCACGCGGAGCCTGGATATAGCCGCCATGGCGGA
>JAVBSC010000017.1:0-43338 GCA_031547305.1 Desulfovibrionaceae bacterium | reverse complement strand
GGGGTTTTTGGGTGCCCTGTGACATAATCCTCCCTTTCATATTTCAAAAACTCCCGCTGGCGGCGCCCCACCGCCCGGGGGGGGGCCCCCCCCCCCCGGGGGAGGTGCCGCGGCAAGGGTTCGCGTCAAATCCGTATACGCGGTCACTTCGTAACGGGGGATTTTATGAGCGCGCGCGGCCTGTTCGCCATACTGCCCATATTATTTACGCTTTTTTTCGTGGCCCCGGCCCGGAGCGCGCAAGCGGAGCCGGAAGGCCTGCCGCCCTCCAAAGACGACCCGGTGGTGGAGCTCAGCCTGCCGGACGCGGCCAGAACAGGTGAAGCAGTACGCCTGCTGATCACGTTCATGCCGGAAGAATTGCCGCCGAGCGGCTACAAAGACATCCGGCTTACTTGGGTGGGCAGGCCGGACGGACCGGAGCCGGAAGTGCGGATCGGGGCTCCGGAAACAGGCATAACCTTTGCCGCGCCCGGCCTGTATATTCTGGATGTTGAAGTCCGGCTGCTGTTCAATAGCGGCTGCGGCGGGTCCGATTTTACCAGGCTGGCCGCCAGGCGCATGGAAATAAATGTGGAGTAGGGAAAGTTTAAAAGGCCCGCCCTTGTTCAAAAGGGCGGGCCTGGCTATTTGAGCGTTTCCCTTGTCAGCCCATTACAGATTTTTAGCCAGAATGCCGCGGGAAATCTGGCCTTCCTTTATTTTGGAAGCCAGCACGCCGTCCTGTTCCGCCAGAGCCAGCCGCGCCCGTTCCGCGTCTCTGGTTATTTTGTAGGCCACGCTCCCGGCCGGGTAATAGCCCGGCAGTTCTTCCTTGCCCTGGATGTTGAAGCGGATGGTCATGATTCCCATATCCAGAACCTGGCCCCGGCTCAGGGTAAAGGAGGCGATGAGCGGGGTTTTGCCGTCCTTGGCGAAGCCGGTGCTGCGCAGGGCATAGGTCATGTATGGAGAATCCGAGCCGCTTTTTTCCGTATGCACCTGCCCGAGGTCTGAAATTTTGGAATAGACCGGGTTGATGTCAAAAGGGCTTTTGGGCAGGGATGCCCCGTGGCTTTGGGAATAGAGCACATAAGTCAGTACATAGCGGCCGGGCGGCAGGGTGACCATGTCGTATTCCCTGGCCTTTTCCTGGGTGGAGGCGGAAAATTTGGAGGTAACGGTATACAGTTCGCCGCTTTCCACATGCAGCCAGCGGGTTTCCGCCGGAGTGCCCCATTCGCTGGAGGCGCGCATCACCACAAGGCTTTTTTCGCCGTTGTTCACGGCGTCGGAGTCTATTTTGGACATGGAACCGCTGAATGGGGATTTGGCGCACCCGGCCAGAGCAAGGGCCAGGAGCAACGCAAAGGCAAAATGACTTTTTCGGAACATGGCAATGTACCCTCCCTGTGGATTGGTTCCCGGTAAAGGTTTGCGGCCGGAACCGGCACTATTTTACGCCCTATAACAGTTTTCCAACACACCTTAGCCGGTCTGGCTTTTTTTGCAACATGCCGATGAGCCGGCGGCGTTATTATATCTTTTATATTTTATTTTACAAAACCACCGGCAGGCGTTTCCCCACGGCAATTTTCTCCAGACTCAAATCCGCCCGATAAACCAGCAGTTCCACGCCTTTATCCAGAACATCGCGCAGCGCGCGCCCCCATTCCGGATCGATGCGATCCGCCGGGCTGAAGCGCTCCGCATCGCCGCGCTGGACCAGGATGAATATGACCGCGCGGAAGCCTTGTTTGACGGCCTTGGCCAGCTCTTCCAAATGCCTTGCTCCTCTGGAGGTTACCGCGTCTGGGAAACAGGCCGTGCCGTTTTCCACCAGGGTGCAGTTCTTGATTTCCACAAAAGCCGTTGGCTGGTTGTCTGTCTCAACGCGCAGGTCCAGGCGGCTTTCTCCATAGCGGACCTCGCCGGCCACGCGGGCGGGAAAAGGGAACTCTTCCATACAGCCGGCCTGAATGGCGGTTTTAATCAGCCTGTTGGGCAGGCCGGTGTTTACGCCGACCAAGGCGAAGGGCATCCGGATCATCTCCAGGGAATAAACGTACTTGCGTTTTGCCTGGTCATGGAGCGAGAGCCAGACCGGGCGTCCTGGCTCGGAACAACCCAGCATGCTGCCGGTATTGGGAGTGTGGGCGGTAACGATGCCGCCGTCCTCCAGCTCCACATCGGCCAGAAAGCGCTTGTAGCGGCGCAGCAGAGTGCCTTTGGTCAACGGTCCCCAGTACAGGCCGCAGTCCGGCGTTGGAGAAAGATAGGCTCGCATTAATGATAAATTCCGCTTAAAAAATTCTCCGCAAAGGCGGTCACGGCGTTTTCGTCGGTCATAAGCATATCCAACTGGCGGGTGACCTGTAGGAGGCGGCCGAGCTGGTCCAGGCGCTCCAGGATTTCTTCTTCCGGGTATTTCTGGAATTTGGCCGCGCAGTGATCGCCCTTTATTTCCACGTTGAAGCCCAGGCGCTCCAGAATAATCCCGATGGAGCGCACCCGGCGCCGCCGCCGGGTTTCGTCCGCCGCGCCGCCTTTAAACTGGAAGGTGATGTAGTTTTTGTTGACAGTCTTGCCGCAATAGCAGTCCATGACGCTGTAATGGTAGCCGACGCGCGAACTGAAGTTCAGGTATTTGTCGGAAATTATGGCGTAGGTCTTGTCGCCGAAGCGTTCGCCATAGGCGGTGGGTGATTCGACCATCTGGCGCTTCATAACGGAGAGAAAGCCGCTGACGGCCACAGGGCGCGGCTCCCTTTTCTGGGCGTCCGCGTTGAGCAGCCCCTTGAGCAGACCGTTGAAGGGCACGGAAGTGACCATATCCGGGCTGACAAGGTGAAAGCCGCGCGGGTTGTCCAACCCGCCGTCCAGATCAATGACGTAAAGATCAAAGGGCACGGGAATTCTGAGTTCCACGGCCACGGCTCCCATATCCGTCGCTGTGTCGGAAAGTTTGAATATTTCCCGGTAGGAAAATTCGTGGGCCAGGCGCATAACGTCGTGCAGGGTACGGCAGTTGGCCGGAGCAAAATCGGCGGCTTTTGGGTCCGTAAGGTTAAGGGGCTGGATCAGGGCGCAGACTTTTTGCAGCGTGGACAAAATAGGCGTGTTGCTTAAAGAGACCCGGCGTTCCCGGCGCAGATGCAGAAGCTCACTGGCCTCTCCCTGGTAGACGCGGCCGGAAAAAGCGTCCACAGTCACGATTGCGCCGGGTTTAAGCAGGCTTTGGGCGTTTTTGACGTTGAGCAGGGCGGGCACCTTGAACTCCCGCGCCAGCGAGGCCATGTGCCCGGTCACGCTCCCGGCTTCCGCCACAATGGCCTGGGCCCTGTCCATGGCCAGCACGTGGTTGGGTGAGGAATGCGCGGCCACCAGGACGCCGCCTTCCGGGAACATGGTCAGATCCTCCTGGCTGGCCGGCTGGACTACCGGGCCGCTGCCCACGCCTTTGCAGGCGATGTCCCCGCCTTCGGCCAGAAGCGGATAACCGGGCAGAAGCGGGGTCCGCACGGAGTCCCTGTCGTCTTCGCCGGGGGCCAGAGTGGTCATGGGACGGGTTTGCAAAATAAGCAGGCGTCCGTCATGGCTCTTGCTCCATTCAATATCCTGCGGGAAGTTGTAGTGATCCTCCAGACGCAGGGCGTAAGCGGCCAGACGCCCGGCTTCCGCATCGCTCAGGCAGGGAGCCCTGGCCAGGTCGTCCGGCACGGTTTGCTCCTCCAGTCCGCCTTCCGGATTGGCCACAAGACGGACGTTTTTTTGTCCTGGGGTGAATTTAAGCTGCCGGGGAGGATTTTCTCTGGAATATTCCCATGAATCCGGCGGTATTTTACCGGCCACAGCGTATTCGCCAAGTCCCCAGACCGCGTTGGTCAGCACGCAGTTGGCCAGCAGATCCACCGGATGGCGGGAAAAAGTGATGCCGCTGGCCAGGGAGTCGACCATTTCCAGGCAGGTTACGGCCATGGCGCTGGCTTCCAGTGGCACGCCCTGGTGCAGGCGGTACATGATGGCCCTGGGCGCGAACAGCCCGGCTACGATATCGCGGTAGGCGTCCAGCAGTTCCGGCCGTTTTATGTTGAGCAGGCTGATGTACTGGCCGGCGAAGCTGACGCTGCCGTCCTCGGCCAGGGCGCTGCTGCGCAGGGCCACCCGGACCTGTTCCGGACCTGGAGTGTCCGCGCCGGCGGCAAAAGCCCGGTCATAGCTTTCGAGCAGGGCTTCGGCCAGCTCGGCGGGGAGTGGTGTGCGCCGGACCAGCTTCTGCATGCCCTCGCCGGCTTCCAATACGCTTTGCGCGTCGTCCACGTGCACGTCGCGCATGAGTTTTTGCATTTCCTCGTTCAGCCCGGTCCGGCGCATATATAGATAATAGGCGTGCACGGTCACGGCAAAGCCGCGCGGCACAGGCAGGCCAAGCCGGCCGGCCATTTCCCCCAGATTGGCGCTCTTGCCGCCCACCAGATCGGTCATATCGCGGTTTACCTCAGACAGGGGCAGGGTAAGCGCTTCAATGGGCGGCTCGTTTTTTTCCTCCAGGATTTCGCTGATGGACGCGTTGATGCGCTTGACCGCCAGGGGCAGGTCCGGATAACCCTGGCCGGACATGGCGTTCAGGCACATGGCCATGCGCATGGTGTGAAATACCGCCCGGGTGGCCTGGCCGCGAATGTAGGTCATGCCAAAGAGCCGCCCGCCGGAGAGTTTTTCTTCCAGATCCGCCAGTATTTTGGCCATTTCGGCGTTGGAAGCCAGCAAATCCTTAAACTGCACGTAGCGCAGCCGGAAGATTTTTAAGGTGCGATCCTTGTTTTCCGCGTTCGGGTTTGATTTGCGAAACCCCAGCAGGGATGAGAGCGTTTCCAGTATGGTCGGCATGCCTCAGGCCCTGGCGGAAGTATTGACGACATATCTGGTGCTGGGACCGCCGCCTTCCTTTTTGAGCATTCCGCGCCGTACAAAGTCGCCCAGGTCGTACTGGGCGGTCCGCACCGGCACGCCTTTGGGCAAAAGCTTCTGGTAGCCGGCGCGGGTTATGCCGCCCTGTCTGAGTATTTCCGGCCAGAGGGATTTTTGCCGGGGAGAAAGGGATTCCAGATCCGCTTCCGGAGCAACAGGTGATTGCTCCAGCCTTTCCGGCGTTGCCGGCCGGCTGTCATCCGGCGGCCGGCAGAAGGACTCCGCTCCCGGGGCTGCCGTGTAGCTTCCGGCTTCAAAATTGTCCCAGGATTTTTGTGAAAAGGCCGCCTGCTTATTTTCCAGGCGGCTGGCCTCAATCACCCCTCCGCCAAAGCGCAAATCCTCGGCAAACAGGCTGAATCCGTCCACAAAAGCCAGGGTTCTGGTCAGGGTGTGTTTGAGCTCGCGCACGTTGCCCGGCCAGTCGTGTTGCATCAGGCGTTCCAGAGCGCCGTGGGTCAGGGTGACTTCAGAGCGTCCAAGATGCGCGGCGGAAAGTTTTAAAAAGGTGCGCGCCAGCATGGGCAGGTCTTCCATATGCTCTCGCAGGGGCGGAGTGTTTATGGTGATCACCGCCAGACGGTAATAGAGATCTTCCCTGAAAGTACCGTTGCGCGCGCTTTCCCGCAAATCAAGGTTGGTGGCGGCCACAATGCGCACGTCAAAGGGCTGCTCCGCGTCGCTGCCCAGGGGGCTGACCCGTCGGACGGACAAGGCGCGCAAAAGAGCCTGCTGGACTTTTAGCGAGGCGTTGCCGATTTCATCCAAAAACAAAGTTCCGCCGTCCGCCGCGATGAAAGCGCCCTTGCGGTCCGTCCTGGCGTCGGAAAAAGCGCCCCTGACATGCCCGAACAGGGCGTCCAGGAGCAGGTTTTCATCAAGCGCGCCGCAGTTGATGCAGATAAAAGGCTTGCTGGCGCGCGGGCCGGCCTTGTGGATGGCTTCAGCCGCCAGTTCTTTGCCGGTGCCGGTTTCCCCGCAAATGAGCACGTCCGCGCTGAGCGGTCCGGCCTTGCGGATAAGGGCGCGCAATTCCTGCATGGCCGGTCCGGTTCCAAGGAGGCCCAGGCGGGAATCGTCGCTGTCCTCGGCCGGCCGGAATCCGGCCTGGTCAAGTGCCCGCTCCTCGCGGGCAGGCTGGCGGTTCAGGTTTTCCTGCAAGGCCTGCCGGGCTTTGAGCAGAGCGACTTTTTTTTGTTCCAGGGCAAAAATAAGCCGGTTCACCGCATTCCCCAGGGTGGTAATTTCCGGGCTGGCCCGGTCGAGCTCCAGCGGGGTCCAGGCATTGTTTATTTCCATATCGCGAAGCTGCCCGGACATGTTTTTGAGCGGCGCGTCCGTGACCGCTTCAGTCAAAAGGCTGAACGCGCCCAGAATCACAAAAGCGCAGAGCATGGTCACGCCGATTACCGCGTATTGCTGGTAAGAATTCCGGGTGGAATAAAAAATGCTGGAACTGTAGGCCACGCCGCCCAGAACATAAGGCGGCTGGTCCGGGGCGATATTTACGCTCACCGGGGCGTAGCCCACGATGCCTTCGGACTTGTTGCGCCAGGAGAGCAGGGAGGATTCCTGGTTCATGATTCCGTCTACGTTTTTGCCCACCTGCATGACCATGCGCCAATAGGCTTCGTTGGAGGCGAAGGGCCGGAAGGCCACGCTGAATCCTGCCCGGCCGTAATCGCCTTCCAGACCTGAGCGGGCGTTGTCCGTGGCCAGGAGCGGGGCAGTGGAATCCGCCGGTGTTTCCCCTTCGGACTGAAAGAGCATCCAACCGCGCGGATCAAAAAAATAGCCGCTCTGCAATTCCATGTTGTGGGGAAAAATATGCAACGGAGAGCGCGCGCTGCTGTATTCAGACAAAATATCCCGCAAGACCGCCAGATTCAAAGAAAGAGTGAGCCGGCCCCTGAGGTGGCCGGACGCGCCGTAAACCGGCGAACACAGGCGTAGCGCAAACCCTCTGGCGCTACGCTCGCCGCCGGCGGTATGTACAACCGGGTAAGAGAAAGCGGTAAACGGCTCCGACGGAAAAGCCCGCTTGAAGTCGGCGCCCAGGTCGCCCAAGAGTCCGTGGCCGCCCTCCAGAAGCTCCGGGGCCACCGTTCCGAAGTCCCCGCCGGCCGCAATCAGGGCCAGGCGTTTTTGACCGTCCACGCTCTGGTAGGCCAGTTCCGCATAAAGCTGATCATTCACCAGGGATTCCCGCTCCAAAAAGCGGCGCAAGGCGGTTTCATCCGGTTCTCCGGCCGCGGCCAGCCTGGCCAGATCGTCACGGGCGGACTGGATGCGGGTTTTCAGGGCAACGGCCTGGGCCTTGGCCTGGAGCAGAATGTTGCGTTCCAGAAGGGGCACCACGTAAGCGGCGGTGCTGCGATAAATTATGTGGCCGGAAAGAGCGATCAGCGCGACAGCTCCGGAGACGAAGCAGACGAAGAGCCGCTTGCGCATGCTCCATTCGGAAAACCTGCCCCGGAGTATCGAGTTGCCTCCGGCGGATACCAAAGAACTCCAAAGCCGCATAAAACCTCGCAGGATTCGATTTGCTCAAGGCGTGGGAATGCTCTGCAGGAAGTTAAGGGTGTGGATGAATATGGCCGCTCCGGCGCAGGCCAGGGCGGCAAAGCCCCCGGCTTTGTGGCGCAGCGGCAGCTGACTCAGGCGGATCACCGTCCATAGTGCGCAGGCAATAAACATAAGTGCGTAGCCAAGGCCGATCAGCTCCGGGGATGGAACCTGGCCAAGGGCCGGAGGATGCGCCTGGATGCCCTGGGGATAAAAAAAGACCAGCGCGGAAAGCGCCAGGCCGGCCAGACCGCCGCCCAAAGCCAGGGCCGAAGCCCTATGCAGAGCGTATTTATAGTAATCGCGGCCGAAGTCATCCTTGTTCCGCCGCAAAAACAGCCAGGCCACCCCGAACATGCCCGCCGCGCACAGAGAGTTCAGGCAGGTAAAGCCAAAGGCCAGCCAGAATTCCGGCGCGTCCGGAATATTTATAAGCAGTTCGGAAACCACGCTGAAGACGTTGTAATCCGGCAAATTTGAGGCCGGGTAGACCAGGTAGCGGAAAATAGTCCCGCAAATCAGCGGCACACTGAAAAAGAGCAGGGCATTCAGGTAACTGAGCAGAAGATGCGCCGGACCAGGCCGTCCGCTTCTGGCGCGCGAGGCGGCCGAGCAGGCGGATACCAGCAGTGAGGCTCCCAAAAGTATCCCCATGCTCAGGGGCAGCCGGGAGTAATGCTCCTGAAAAATCTCCGGCCGTTCGGAAAAAAGCCAGGCCAGGGCCGCGCCCAGGAGTACGGCGGCCGCTACGTGCAAAAAAAGCCCCATTTCGGCAAACTGCCCGGCAAGTTTAAGCTGAAACGGCTTGCCTCCGGCTTCAAGGACGGCGGAAAAAAGGTACGCCAGCAGGGCGGCCGGAACAAGCAGGGCAATCAGCCAGGCCGCTATGGCGCTGGGGAGTATTTCGGCCGGAGGCATGGAGAACGTAAACATCAATTATCCTCACTTGTCGCAGGTGGAATTCTTTTGCCTCAAAAGCGCCCGGCATGCAAGCCGGACGGCATTTTCAAACCGCTGTTTTTTATCGTGGTGGAGAAGTCATTGAAAAAATAATAAGTATATCGTATTGTGTTAAAGAACCACGCAAAATCGGAGGTAAAATGGGCGCGAGCCTGCGGCCTTTTATAATTCCCGGCCTGCTCGGGCTTTGTCTGTCCGGCTGCGCCCTGGCCGGCCCGACCGAAGAGCGCTTCGGCAAACTGGAAGCGCAGCTGGCGGAGCAAAAAATACAGGACACCCGCCTGGCTCTGCTGGAAGACCGGCTGGATGCCCTGCAAAGCCAGCTGGGCGACTTGCGTGCCGCGCAAAAACCGCCCCCAGGCTATACTCTGCCGGCCAGAACAGTCGCGCCGCGTCAGGTTGCCCCGCCCGCTCCCTATACGCCGCCTCCCCTGGCCGAAGCAAAAATGCATTCTCCCGGCCAAACCCAGCTTCTGGCCCCGCCGCTGGAGCGGCCTACGCAGGCTGCCGCCGCCGTTCCGGCTGTAAGTTCGCCCGCGGCTCCTTCCGTCGCGAGTCAGGCCGGCAAAACGCCGCCTCCGGCGCCAGGCGTTCCAGCCGTCCCGGTTTCCGACGCGACGCCGGCTTCAACTCCCGCTACGCCCGCGCCGGGTCCAGCCCCCAAAAGCCAGGTCCAGGAAAAAAAGCCGCTAGTCGCGGAGACTGCGCCCAAAATCCCGCCGAAAAGCGAGAACGAACTTTACCGCGACGCGCTTAAAGCGTTGGAATCCGGCCAGGCCAGCCGTGCCTTGGAGCGGTTCAAAAGCTTTCAGGAGCGCTACCCGGCATCCAATCTGGCCCCCAACGCCCTGTACTGGATTGGGGAGTGTTATTACAGCCTTAAGCAGTACGACAAAGCCATCATCACCTTCAAGGACGTGGTGGCCAAATACCAGAAGCACCCCAAGGCGGCCGCGGCCATGATGAAGGCCGGCTTTGCCTATGACAAGCTCGGGGACAAGGAGAACGCCCGTTTTTACCTGGAAAACCTGCTGGCGGACTTTCCGGGGTCCGAGCCGGCCGCCCTGGGCAAAAAGAAGCTGGCGACCCTGAAATGAGCGCGGTCGCCCAGGCAAGCGGAAGAAAATGACCCCCGTCTTCAAGAATATGGATTCCGACCAGCGGACGGAACTGTGGGCCGCTCTGGCCCTGCGCCGCACCAGGGGGATTGGGGCGAACACGGCCAGGAATCTTCTGGATTTTTTTGGCTCCGCCTACGCGGCCGTGCGCAACGCGGCCGCCTGGGGCCAGCTTGAATACCCCCCAAGCCAGGCCGCGCAACAGGCTTTTACAACGGACGCCTGGCGCGCGGAGGCCGGGCTGGACTGGGCGGCCCTGAGGGGCAGCGATTGCGGCATCCTGCTCTGGACGGATCCGGATTATCCAACCTGCCTTAAGGAAATCGCGGACGCTCCGGTTTGCCTGTACTTTCACGGCGATAAGACTTTACTGCGCAATCCGGCCCTGGCCGTTGTGGGCGCCAGGGAATGCACCAGGGAGGGCGAGTCCGTGGCGGCCATGATTGCCGGCCGGCTGTCCCGCTCCGGCGTGACCGTGGTTTCCGGCATGGCCATGGGCATTGACCGGGTGGCCCACCTGGCCGCCCTGGAGGGGCCGGGAAGCTCCATAGCGGTTCTGGCTTCCGGCGTGGATTCCCCCACGCCCAAGCGCAACGGCGATTTGTACGCGCTCTTGCGCCGACGCGGACTGCTGCTTTCCGAGGAACCCCCCGGCATAATCCCCAGGCCTGGCTCTTTTCCGGTTCGCAACCGCATAATCAGCGGGCTTTCCAGGGGAATTCTGGTTATTGAAGCCTCAAACCACAGCGGCACCTTGAGTACGGCCCGCCATGCCACTGAACAGAACCGCGACGTTTTCGCGGTGCCGGGAAGCAGCCTGGCGGAAACATCCGAAGGCTGCCGGGATTTGATCCGCCGGGGGGCCAAGGTGGTTTTTTCCGCCGAGGATATTTTGCTGGAGCTTGCCCCCATTTTGCGCGCAAGCGCCGGAACAGCCACAGCCAAGCCGGAATGTCCGGAAAAAATAACCGAAAACTCATCTCCGCCAGCTACTGCCCAGGAAGGGCGCAGACCTTGGGAAAAAGCCGGAAGCGACAAAAAAAGCCCTTTAAAAAACAAAGGGGATTCTGAGGTATTGCCGGTTAAGGATGAAAAGCATAAAGTATTGACGGAAAAAAGATTGGCTGAGCTTGCCGCTGAAGAACGCGTTGTTCTGCGGGCGTTGGATCAAGAAAAGAAACATGTTGACGAACTATGCCGTAAGCTGGAAATGGATGTTGCTAAGTTGAGCGGGGTTTTGACTATGCTGGAGGTTAAGGGCTTTGTTAGGCGTTTTTCCGGCATGTACTACGCCGCGAAGGCGGAACAGGAATAGAGTCATGCAGATAATTCCCCTGAAAATGGTATCTCCCGGCATGGTGCTGGCAAGATCCGTGGAAAAATCGGACGGCATGGTCCTGGTGGGCGAGGGCATGACTCTGACCGAAGCGCTGATCGCCAGGTTCCAGTCCGCCGGGATCGCCAGCGTGGCGGTAAAAGGCCGGCCTTTTCCCGACCTGCCCGGCGGAGAGGATATTGTTCTTAAAACCAGGGTAAACCTGGACGTGATGTTTCGCAAGCACAGACAGGATCCCCTTATGTGGACTCTGCGAAATATGATCGATAAACATCTGGAACAGATTCTGGAGCGGGATCGCCTGGAGCAGCTCGTCCAGGAGCGGGCTGACCATGATTCCGAGCCGCAATGAGCCTTGTCCTGTGGATGGGGCAGGCCGGTGATACAGTTCCAACTATCGCGGGTGACGATATGGCCAAAGACTTGGTGACGAATTATAAGGGGCAGATTCTGGCCGCCCAGAATTTGCCGGCCCTGCCCGCGGCGGTGCAGGAAATTTCCCGTCTCATGGAAGATCCGAACACTTCCACGGAGCAACTGACCAAGGTCATAGTCAAAGATCAGGCTCTGGCCGCCAAAGTTCTGAAAATGGTCAACTCGCCCATTTACGGGTTCCCCGGCCGCATCAGCAGCGTGCAGCACGCCATCGTGCTGCTGGGCATGAACGTGATCCGAGGCCTGATTATCTCCACAGCTGTTTTTGACGCCATGAACAAAGGCATGCTGGGACTCTGGGAGCACAGCCTGGGCTGCTCGCTGGCCAGTTCGGAAATCGCCAGGATCACCGGACAGAATTCTCCGGAAGAATTCGCGGTCATGGGGCTCCTGCACGATGTGGGCAAAATGGCCTTTTCCCTGCAACTGCCGACGGCCAAGGCGGACATGGACAAACTTGTGGCCCAGCAGGACATTTACTTCCGGGAAGCGGAAAAACAGGTTCTGGGATTTGGGCACGAGCGGGTTAATTCCTGGTTGTGCGAGCATTGGAACCTGCCGCTTTTTTTACGCGAAGGCATAGTGTACCATCACGATCCCCTGGCCGCCCAGTTTCATCCGGAAGCCTCTTCCGTGGTACACTTGGCGGATTTTATGGTCCGGCTGTTCCAGTGCGGGAGCGGGGGCGACAACAATGTGCCGGCCCTTGATCCCGGCGCCTTGCGCCTTTTAGGCATCAAGCACAAATTGATGGAAAAAATACTCGACGTCCTGGTGGACAAATTCTCTGACAGTTCTGTTTTTAACTTTGCCTGACGGTTACGGAGTCCACTTGATTTTTCAAACCCCCATCCCGCTTCGCGGAGCCTTGCTTTCCCGTGACGGAGAGCTGAAAACTCTGGTGGCCGGCCTTTGGCCGGAAAACGAGATGCACTGGAGTTTTTATTCCAGCGGGGCTGAGGCTGTGGAAAATATCCTGGAAGAATTGCCGGATATTTTTATCGCGGACATGGACATGCCGGATCTCTCCGGGGCGGAAGTCATCACCATGGTCAAAGGCGAGAACGTCTACCGCAAGATTCCGGCCCTGCTTTGCCTGGATAAACGTAAATTTTCCCCGGACGTGGACTGGGATTCCGTGCCGGCCGACGATTTTATACTTCTGCCCGCCGGACCGGAAGAGCTGAAGTCGCGCATCGGCCTGGCCCTGGCCCGTTCTTACCGCAGCATGGACGCCAATCCCCTGACCAGGCTGCCGGGCAACACCAGCATCATTAATTTTGTGCAAAGCAGCATTGACCGCCGGGAAGACTTCGCCTTGGGCTACTGCGACCTGGATTTTTTCAAGTCATTCAACGACAAGTACGGTTTTGCCAGAGGCGACGAAGTGCTCATGATGACCGCCCGGATCCTCCTGAATATGGTCCGCTCTCATGCTCCGGGCAAAAGCTTTGTCGGCCACGTTGGCGGCGATGACTTTGTGTTCGCGGTCCGGCCGGATTTGGCCGTGCTGGTTTGTGAGAACGTCATTAAATCCTTTGACGGCATCATTCCGCAATTTTACGACGCGGAAGACCGGCAGCGGGGCAGCATTGTTTCCTCCGACCGCCAGGGCGTAATCCGCAACTTCCCGCTTATGGCCATTTCCATTGCCGTGGTCCTGAACGAGGGCGGTTCGCTTACGCACTTCGGGCAGGTGGCCCAGATTGTCAGTAAGCTGAAAAGCAAGGCCAAAGAAAGCCCGTACAGCAACTATATTGTGGATCGCCGCAAATATTCCCAGACATGAACCCGGATAACGCCGCGGAAAAAAACACGCCGGACAGCCTGGCCATGTTCCTGGCGCATCTGGAGTTTGAGCGCGCTTACTCTAAGGCCACTCTGGACGCCTACGCCAAAGATCTGGAGCAGTTTGAGGCCTTTCTGAACGGTTTGGGCCTGACCCTGGCCCGGCCTGAAGAGGCGGCCAAACGCCATATCCAGCGCTACCTGGCGGAAATGCACCGGACCGGGCTGAATAAAAGCTCGGTCGGCCGCAAGCTTTCCGCGGTGCGCTCTTTTTTTCGCTTTTGCCTGCGCATGCGCCTGGTCGGCGGCACGCCCTGCGAAGGGGTGGCCACACCCAAAAGAGATAAAAAAAATCCCGGCCACCTTAATGTGGACCAGGTGTTCGCCGTTCTGGACGCGGCCGCCCCCCCGGACCCGGGGGGCAAGGCCATGGCCGCGCATTCTTCTGAACATAAAGACAAAGCCGTTCTGGCCAGGGATCTGGCCCTGGCGGAACTGCTGTACGGTTCCGGCCTGCGTGTTTCCGAAGCTTTGGCCCTGACGCTGCCGCGCCTGAACCTGGCGGAAGGCGTGGCGCGCATTCAGGGCAAAGGCAATAAGGAGCGCCAGGCCCCGCTTTCCGACACGGCCAGGGAGGCCCTGGCCGCCTGGCTGGCCCTGCGCTCCGAACTCCAGAACGAGGAAAGCAAGGAGCTGGTGTTTTTAGGAATCCGGGGCGGGCCGCTCAACCGGCGCCAGGCCGCGCGGATTGTTGAAGCGCTCTGCAAAAAAGCCGGGCTGTCCCAGGCGGTTTCCCCGCACGGGCTGCGCCACTCCTTTGCCACCCACCTGCTGGAGGCCGGGGCGGATCTGCGCTCCGTGCAGGAACTCATGGGCCACGCCCGCCTGAGCACCACCCAGCGCTATACCCACCTGAACCTGGCCCATCTTATGGCTGTTTACGACAAAGCCCATCCTGGGGCCAAGGGTAAATAAAGGCTTAGGGCCTCTGCTAGAGCAAATTACGCTTGAGTTTTTCGCTGTAAAAATACCCAAAAGGCTAAAAGCAAAGGCGTGGATTCCCATTTTGCGGAAAGCCACGCCTTTTTTACGATTCGCCCGCCGCAAACATAAAAACTTACTTCGCGATCTTTGCCCGGCGGTACTGCGTATAGCTGTCGCGCATGGCTGAGTAAGGTTCCACTGTCATGCCCTTGAAGTCGTCGTAAAAGTCCAGGATTTCATCCATGCCGTTGAAAGCGCGGCCAACTGACAAGCCAAGGCTTAGTTCCCAGGGTTCCAGATAAGTTATGGGATCCAGGAAATGGTCCCCGACTTTGCCGAAGCTGTCGCGCACATTGCTCGGGCCAAGCAGGGGCCAGACCAGATAAAAGCCTTCGCCCATGCCCCATACGCCCAGAGTCTGGCCGGTATCTTCAACATCCGGGGTAACGACTTTTTCCTTGTCTTTGGCTACGTCTATAAGGCCGCCCACGCCCATCGTGCTGTTCAGTACAAAGCTGCTGAATTCCACGCCGGCGGCCATGCCTTTGCCCTGGAGCAGGCAGTTTACGAAGCGGACCGGAAAAAGCAGGTTATTGAAGGCGTTTTTCACGCCGGTGCGAAAAAAGGACGGCGTGACATATTCGTAACCACGGTACAGCGGCCGCGCCCCGTATTGCAGGAAACCGTCGTTAAAGTGGTACCACATGCGGTTCCAGGGCTCTAGGGGATCCGCTATGACAATCTGGACAGCTTCGCTTTCCAGATAGACGTCGTCGTCGTCAAGCGAAGGAACGGCGCCGGACTGCATGGCCTGTGGATTTTCAGCTCCGCTTCCGTCGTACTGGGCGCAACCGGCGGCCAGGGCCGGCAGAAGAACAATTAGAAAAATAAACCGACTCATTCCTGTTTCCCAACACCTTTATTTTTTTCCTTGAGGCTTTCCGCTTTTTCCTGCACCGCTTTTATCAGGGACTCCGCGTTCCCGCGGCTCAAAAGCTCCTGAAACTGGGTCCGATAGTTCTGCACCAGGCTCACGCCTTCCACCAACACGTCGTAGACCTTCCAGACGCCGTTTTTATCCAGCATGCGGTAATTCACCGGTATGGACTTGTCTTTTACCAGCAAGGAAGTTTTAACTTCCGCCTTGTCGCCTTTTTTACTTGTGTCTTCGCCGGTAAAGTTGATGCTTTCGCCGTTGTAGCCTTCCAGTTTATCCACATAAGTGTTCCAGAGCAAAAAGGAAAAGGCCTGGGAAAAGCGGCTCCGCTGATCCGGGGAAAATTTGTTCCAGTTGGGTCCCACGGTGCGGGCGGAAAATTCCTCGTAATCAAAAACGGAACGCACTTTTTTATCCACCTGATCCAGCAGAGCGGGGCGCTGGCCGGCATCTTGGAATCCGGGGCTTTTAAGGATGTCCAGGATGTCGCTGATTGTGCTTTCCAGGGCATTGCGGGCCGGGGAGGCCAAGGCGGGCCCGGCGCAAAGGCAGAATATTAAAAACAGGCTCACTGGCAGGGCAACACGGGCTTTCACTGGACTCCTCCGAATACGTATTTGCTTATCAATGCTTCTATATCAATGGCGGACTGAGTGTCCTCGATTTCATCGTTGTTTGCCAGGTATTTTTGGGAGCCGCCCTGGGAAATGCCGATGTACTTATCGCCGATAAGGCCGCTGGTTTTAATGGCGGCTATGGCGTCGCTGGTCAGCTTGACGCCGTTGTTGATGCGCAGTTCCACCTCGGCTCTGGTGTTGTCGTGCGTATCCAGGTTGATTTTGGCCACTTTTCCTATGGTTACCCCGGCTATCTGCACTTCTCCGCCGGTCCGCAGTCCGGTTATGGAATCAAAAGTGGCATGCAAAGTGTAGGCGTTGTCGGAAAACAACTCCATCTTGCCAAGCTTTATCGTCAGATATCCAAGACAGATAAGCCCTACAAGCACAAAAACGCCAACGGAAAACTCAGCGCTGTATTTTTTCATGTTTCATGCCTTCAAACAACTTATAAGTAAAAATGCAATGATATATCTAAAAGCATATCCTCAATTGTCCAACCAGGAATCCAGCGATTCCTGCACTTTGGCGCGCACTTGCGGCGAAAGTTCGCGGCTTTTGGCGGCATCGCCCAGGCCCGGAGGGCGACGGTCCAGAAAACTTCTCAGATAAGCGTCGCCGGTATTCCGCAATTCTTCTTTGGAGCCGTTGAATGCGGCCCGTCCTTCGTTAAGCACCAGCACGTGATCCGCAATGGCTTCAAGGCTGTTCAGGTCGTGGCTGACCACAATGACGCTCATGTCCGGGTTTTGCGCCTTCAAATCCAGGAGCAGGGCGTCCATGAGCGCGGCGTTGATCGGATCCAGTCCGGAGGTTGGCTCGTCGCACAAAAGCAGCGGAGGGTCCGTGACCAGAGCGCGGGCCAGCCCGGCGCGCTTGCGCATGCCGCCGGAAAGCTCATGCGGGTAGAAATCGTAAAAATCCGCCAGCCCAACCAGCGAAAGCTTGTGGCGCACCACTTCCGCGATTACGGCCTGGGAAAGGGCGGTGTGCTCCCGCAAAGGCAGGCCCACGTTTTCCCCCAGAGTCAGGGAGCCCAGGAGCGCCCCGTCCTGAAAAAGCACGCCCATGCGCCGGCGGACGCGCCGGAAAGACCGCCCCGGCAGAGCGAACAAATCTTTGCCGGCCAGGAGTATTTTTCCGGCCAGGGGGCGCTTCAAGCCGATAATGTGGCGCAGCAGGGTGGATTTGCCGCAGCCGGAGCCGCCCAGGATTACGGATATTTTGCCGCCCGGCAGGGTGGCGTTCAAATCGTCAAGAACAATATGCTCGCCATATCCCAGACGCAGGCCGGCAAGTTCGATGTTCCAGCTCGGGGTGACTTGCGCGTTCATGGCCGCCCTACAACAGGAAAGAAGTGAGCATGTAATCGCTCACCAGGATTAAAATGCAGGATAACACCACAGCGGAAGTGGTGGAGTTGCTCACCGCTTCCGGGCCCACGCTGTCGCGCCGCATATGGGTGAAATACCCCTGGTAGCAGCTCACCGTGGCCACAATGACGGCGAAAACCACAGACTTTACAAACCCGCCGGATACGTCCGTCCAGACCACGCTGCTTTCAATGCGGTAAAAATAAACTCCGGCGTTTATGCCCAGCATGGCCACTCCGGTCAGGTAGCCGCCGATTATGCCGATCACGTCGAATATGGAGGTGAGCAGAGGGAAGGCTATCAGCGAGGCCGTGAGCCTGGGGGAAACCAGGTAGGCAAAGGGATTGATGTCCATCACCTCCAGAGCGTCGATCTGGTCGGAGATGCGCATTACACCTATTTCCGCGGCCATGGCGGAGCCTGCCCTGCCGGTGATCATTATGGCGGTCAGGGCCGGGCCAAGCTCGCGGATCAGGCTCAGGGCCACGGCCGCTCCCAAAAGGCCTTCGGACCCGAATTTGATCAAGGTGTAATACCCCTGCAATCCCAGCACCATGCCGGTGAAAATTCCGATCAGGGCAATCAGAAAAAACGATTGCGCGCCGATTATATAAACCTGGCGCAATATTTTAGGCAACTGCCTCTTGCCGACGACGTTGCGCAAGGCCTGCAAGAAGAACAGGGCCATAGCCCCCATCTCTTTTATGAGCAGGACGGCCGGACGTCCGAGAGCTTCCGGAAGGGCGGTTAGTGCGTTTTTATCCATAATGTTTTAAATTAAAAGAGCGCCTCGATAGCGCCGCGCATTTCCTGACTTTAGCAAATATTCAAAATAAGACAATGGCCAAATCTCTTGTAATCAATATAAAATAATTCAAATTTTCAATGCAGTTTCTATTGCTTTGCCGGCGTCTTCTGACGCATGATAACTTGGTTTATGCCGTGCGCGGCCAACTGGGTTCTGAGAATACGCGTGTCTTCCGGGCTGCCTTTAAAAGACACCACCACTTTGAACCAGGGCTTGTTGTTGACGTTTTCCTTCTCCACCCTTGTTTTCAGGCCGGAAGCGCGCAGCTTTCCGTTCATGTTGGCGGCCTGCGATTCTTCTTTAAAAGCCGCTACCTGGTATTCATAGTCAAAAATTTCTTTCGGGGGGGTCTTTGGCGCGGCCGGTTCCGGCTTGGACGGCGTTTTTGGCTGCTCAGAGGATGCAACGGTTTTAGCGGCCTGGGCCTCTTTGGCCGGGGGCGGCGTCTCCTTAGGCTTGGCCGGCGGCGTTGCCTGGGCCGGTTTGGCCGTCGCTGCGGGCTTGCCCTTGAGCTGGTCGCGGTATTGCAGATCCTCTGTCCGTATTATCTCGTTATTCGGATGTTCAGCCTTGGGCTGATCCGTATACGGGGCTGTTTTTTCCGCTGGCGCCGAGGCCCGGGGCGGAGCCGCCGGAGCGCCTTTTTGAGCCGCGGACGGCGCCGGAGCGGCCTGCTCAAGAGTTGCCGGCCGCGATACCAGGCTTGCCAGGCCGGGCACTTTTTCTTCCGGGTTCTGGCCCCGGCCGATGATCACGCCCAGGATGAAAATCCAGGTCAGGCCAAGAATAAGCACTGTCAAAGCGGCCAAAAACGCCGGAACGCTCAGCCTGAAAGTGAGGATTCTTTTGGTTTTCTGGGGGCCGGCCCCCCCTTGCTGCTGCGTGGGCCGAGGCGCGCCGTTGCCTTGGTTTGACATGATTTGCCGTATATCCTGAATTTACATGCTTTCCGGCGCTTCCACGCCCAAAAGTTCCAGTCCGTTTCTGACGGTTTGCCCAACGGCCCGCAACAAGGCCAGCCGGGCCAGGCTCAATTGCCCGCTTCCAGCGCCGAGCACCTGATGCGCGGCATAGTAGCTGTGCAGCGCGCCGGAAAGTTCCATCAAGTAATAGCTGACATGGTGCGGGGCCAGATTCCGGGCCGCTCCGGAAACGGTATCCGTAAAACGGTCCAGAATGCGCAGAAGCTCCAGTTCCTCTTCTTCCTTGAGCAGAGCGAGCAACTCGGCCGTGGCGCGCTCCGGCAGGCTCAGGCCGCGCTCCGCCGCCCGGCGCAGCACGGAAGATACTCTGGCGTGCGCGTACTGCACATAATAGACCGGGTTGTCCAGGGTGCGCCGCTTGACCAGATCCAGGTCGAAATCCAGCGGGCTGTCGCTCTTGCGGGACAAAAACATAAAGCGCGCCGCGTCCGCGCCGACTTCCATGATCACATCGGCCAGGGTTTCAAACTGCCCGGCCCGTGTGGACATAGCCACCTGTTCTCCGGCCTTGAGCAGGTTGACCAGTTGGACAAGCACAACCTCAAAGCTTTCCCTGGGCTTGCCCAGAGCCTCAACGGCGGCCCGCATGCGCGGGATGTAGCCGTGATGGTCCGCGCCCCAGATATCCACCACCAGTTCGAAGCCGCGCTCGAATTTGTTGTTGTGGTAGGCGATGTCCGAAGCGAAGTAGGTAAGGCTGCCGTCGGATTTTTTGAGCACCCGGTCCAGATCGTCCCCAAGCGCCGTAGTGCGGAACCATAAGGCTCCGTCTTTTTCGTAACTGTACCCTGACTTTTTCAGCATTTCAAAGCCGCGCGCCACGGCTCCGGAGTCCACCAGGGAGCGCTCGGAAAACCAGCGTTCGTGGCTGACGCGAAAATCCTTCAAGTCCCGCTTGATGCCGTCAAAAATGGTTTGCATGGCGTATTCAAAGCAGATGTCCTGGCTTTGTTCCTCCGGAAGGTCCAAAAGCCCCGGCCGCGCGGCCAGCAGTTCTTTGGCGATTTCCACGATATACGCGCCCTTGTACCAGTCTTCCGGCCAGCTTACCGGAAGATTTTTGAGCTCCCTGGCCCGCAGCCAGACGGACAGCCCCAGCAGACGCATCTGCCGGCCGGCGTCGTTTATGTAATATTCCGTTTCCACATCGTAGCCGGAAAAACGCAGGATGCGGGCCAGGGAATCCCCTATGGCCGCGCCCCGGCCGTGCCCGATGTGCAAAGGACCGGTGGGGTTGGCGGAAACATACTCCACCTGCACTCTTTTGCGGTTGCCGGAATCGTTTCTGCCGTAATCCGCGCCTTTTTCCTCCACCAGGCGGATTTCTTCCCGCCAGAAGTCCGGGCTGAAGCGCACGTTCAGAAAACCCGGCCCGGCCACAGACACATCGGCGATCAGGGAATCGTCACAGCGCAGCTTGTCCGCCAGCGCGGCGGCCAGGTCCCTGGGATTTTTGCCGGCTTCTTTGGCCAGAACCAGAGCCAGGTTGGCCGCCAGATCCCCGAATTTTTTATCTTTCGGCGGCTCCAGCACGGCTTTTTCCGGCCAGGTCATATTCAATTCTTTAAGTATCTGTTTAAGTTTTTCTTCAAGTTGCTGTTTGGCGCGCATTTATTCTTAATCCATTTTTTTAGGAAGTGGTCTTGCAAGTATTGCGGCTGTCGGCAAAAGCGGGAATCCTGGCCTTTTTCGATCCCATCCGGTTCGTGGGACAGTCCTCTGGGGAACGGACTTACAATTTATCAATGGTTTCAGCCATAATGGAGGAATCCTCCTCCGTATGGCCGTTGGCCACGGTCTGGCGGAGCAAATCCGTACCCAGGCCGGTCACGGGCATAATCAGACCCAACTCTTCGGCCACCTGGGCCACGATCTCCATGTCCTTCAGGTGCAGTTGGGCTTTAAACCCAGGTTTGAAGTCTTTGTCAATCATGCGCCGGCCGTGCAGCTCCAGAATTTTGCCGCCGGCAAAGCCGCCCAGCAGGGCTTCGCGCACCGGATTAAGATCCACCCGGTTGGCCTGGGCGAATTTAAATGCCTCGGCCACGGCCGCGATGCTGCCGGTGATCATGATCTGGTTGCAGCTTTTGGCCACCTGGCCGGACCCGGTGTCGCCTATCCTGGTGACGCTCTTGCCCATGCAGGCCAGCACCGGTTTGATGCGCTCAAAGGTTTCCGGGGACGCCCCGACCATGATGGTCAAAGTGCCCTGTGCCGCGCCGGCCGTGCCGCCGGAAACAGGGGCATCCACAAGCTCCACGCCGGATTTGGCCAGTTCCGCGGCCATGCGCCGGGTGGCCGTGGCGGAAATGGTGCTCATATCCACGGCGATAAGGCCTGGCCTGGCCCCCTTGTTTACGCCGTCCGGCCCCAGAAGCACCTGCTCCACGTCCGGGGTGTTGGTGACGTTGGTGAACACCATGTCAACCTTGGAGGCCAATTCCGCCGGGCCGGCACAGATTTGCATGCCCTCCGCGGCCAGATCGGCCACGGAGTTTGGCCGCCGCGCCCAGACAAACATGGCGTGGCCGGCTTTAAGCAGGTTGCGGGCGCAGGATTTGCCCATCAGGCCCAGACCGATGTATCCGATATTCATTTTTCTACCTTGTGGTCATATCTTTGGCGTAATTGGTCACAAAAACCACGGCCTCAACCCCGTTGTTCACCTCCCCGGCCACCTGGGCCTTGAGCAGGGCTTCGCGGATAAGGCCCACATGCGGGCCGGGGGTAAGGCCGGTGTGCTCCATAATCTCGTTGCCGTTCAGCAGCGGCTCCAGCATCTGCTCCGGCGTTTCCGCGCGGGTCAGATACTTCATGTTGTGGTTGAAGGCGGTGTAATTGTCGCCCCCGGCCTTGATATCCGCCCGGGCCATGGCGATCAGGCGCGGGTATTCGTCCAGGGCCTTGAAGCGGCGAATGCCCTTGTCCGTAAGCATGAAGTGAAAGCGCATGTTATGCAGCACCAGGTGGCAGATCAGGTCGATGTCTTCCGGCGGAAGGCGCAGACGGCGCAGGATTTTGCGGGTGACCTTGGCGCTGACCCGGTGGTGCTGGTAAAAAGTCCACTCATTATGGAATTCCGCCGTGTACAGCATGCCTACCTGGTGGAAAAGCATGGCAAAAGTGCCGTACCAGTCATAGGTAAAGCCGTCTTCCGGGTAATGGCGCATGCTCCGCAGGGTGTGATCCAGCACGGATTCCTTGGAGTCGTTGTCCTTGCGGGCGTGCGGCACCACGGAGAGGGCGGCCACTTCCGGCAGCAGCCCGTGCATGAGCTGGCAGTCAAAAAGGAGCCGGGCGAACTTCCACATGCTTTCCGCTTCCACTTTGCGCCACTCGTCCATGATCAGATTGGCCGGCACATAGTCTATGATGCGCTGGGCGGCGCGGATAATGGCCAGCCAGGTGTTCTGCTCGATGCCCAGGTCAAAGTTGGCCGCGTAGCGCAGGGCTTTTATGCCCAGAAGATAGTCGTGCCTGAGGGCCACGTCCGGCAGGCCTTTAAGCTGCACATTGCCGGACTGGAAGTCGAAGAATTCGGACTCCGGTGTATTGGCGGACCCGCCGGGCAGGAAGGTATCCAGATGGGTATGGTGCAGAAGCCCCAGTTCCCGCAGGCGCTTTTGCATGTTCGGAGTGAGCCTGCGCAGGGCGTTGTCCGGGTGGGAGGATTCCGCCGTATCCGTGGGATAAAAACGGTAGACGGTCCCGTTATCCTTGAGTATTCCGATGAGTCCTTCGCCGCCGCCCGGCTCCAGGCTCTGGAACACGCGGGACAGTTCCTCCTGCGGGGCTTCGCAGGCCAGGTCTATTTCCATGCGGCCGGTTCTTTCAATCAGCAGGCTTTGGAGCTTGGCGTTAATCACATACGCGTCAAACCCGTTGCGCATGATGGTTTTGCATACGGTGACGGCATCCTTGAAGGAAGGCTGCGGCATCTTGAATCCCCCTTAGAGCAGTTTCAAAGTGAAATTGCCCGGCGAACGCCCAGGGCGCCCGCAAAGCGTGGTGTTTATATCTTGCAATTTACCTATATGACGAGACCGCGCTATGATAACACCAAAAATCCAAAAAGGATAATTTCAAAAATAAGATGCTCTAAACAGAAACAGGGTTATAACAACTCAGCCGCCTCAGGCCGGGCCGCCGGCAATGAGCCTGCCGGACATCCAATGCGCCTGGACCTTGCCGCGCATGGTTTGCCCCAGCCAGGGCGTTACATAAGTTTTAGACAAAATGGCTTCGCGATCCAGCACCCAGTCTTGGGCCGGATCAAACAGGAAAAAGTCCGCCGGGTCGCCGGCCTTGAATGTATTGACCGGCAGATTGAAAATGCGGGCCGGGGCGTGCAGCCAAAGCTCTTCCAACCTGGTTTCGCTGATCAGGCCGTCGCGCGTCAGCCCGTAAGTAAGGGGCAGGGCGCTTTGCAGCCCGATGAATCCGTTGGGGGCTTCGTCCAGGGGCACTTCTTTCTCGTGCGGGGCGTGCGGGGCGTGATCCGTGACCAGCATGTCCAGAGCGCCGTCGGCCAGGGCCGCGCGCACGGCGGCCACGTCGTCCGGGGAGCGCAGGGGCGGGCAGACCTTGGCGTAAGTGTTGTAGCCGGCCAGGGCGCTTTCATCCAGCAACAGGTAGTGCGGGCAGGTTTCCGCCGTGATTTTGACGTTTCTGGACTTGGCCCAGCGGATCAGCTCCACGGACTGGCGGCAGCTTATGTGGGCCAGGTGGATGGGCAGATCCAGGTACTCGGAGAGCAGAATGTCCCTGGCCACGTGCAGGGACTCGGCCACGCAGCTCTGCCCCTTCAGGCCCATCAGGCCGCTCGCGGCCCCTTCGTTCATCTGGCTGCCTTTAGCCAGATAAGGATCCTCGCAGTGGTCTATGACCACCTTGTTCCACACGGAAGCGTACTCCACGGCCCGGCGGAAGATTTCCGAATTCGGCACCGGCTTGCCGTCGTTGGAAAAAGCGGCGCAGCCGGCTTCCGCCAACTCGCCCAGGGGGGCGAGCTCCGCGCCCTCAAGCCCAACGGTGAGCGCGCCAACCGGATAAATCCTGGGGCCGTCCGGATGGGCCAGGCGGGCTTTTTCCAGCATCAGGCGGGTGGTGGCCGCGTTGTCGTTGATCGGGTCGGTGTTGGCCATGGGAAGCACCGCGCCAAAGCCGCCTGCCGCGGCCGCGGCCAGTCCGGATGCGATGTCTTCCTTGTATTCGTAACCGGGCTCGCGCAGGTGGACGTGGGCGTCCACAAGGCTGGGGAACAGCAACGCGCCTCCGGCGTCCACCAGTTCCGTGCCGGCGGGAATTTCAAAGGAGCCGCTGAGGCCGAGACAGACGATTTTGCCGTCCTTGACCAACAGGTCCGAAGTCTGCCTGGCGTCCGGCCGGCGCGCCTTGATTACAGCAAAAGTGAGGCGTTCCATATATCTTCAATTCTCCGGATCTTGGTCTATTTTATCGTTGCGGGTGCCCAGCGTGAAGAGCACGGACATGCGCACCGCCACCCCGGCGGTAACCTGGTCCAGAATGCGGCTCTGGGCGGCGTCAGCCAACTCGGCGGATATTTCCAGGCCTCGATTGATCGGGCCGGGGTGCAGCACCGGGGCGTTTGGCGCGGCCAGGGTCAGGCGTTTCTTGTTCAGGCAGAAGCGGGCGGCGTATTCGGACAAATCCGGGAGCAGTCCGGACTGCTGGCGCTCCAGTTGCAGACGCAGGCACATGACCGCGTCAACGCCCTTAATGGCTTTATCCAGATCCCCATATAATTCGGCCGGCCAGTGCTCGGCTCCGGCTGGCCAGAGGGTGCGCGGGGCGAACATTCTTACTTTCACGCCCAGTTTGTGCCAGAGCTGCACGTTGGAGCGGGCCACCCGGCTGTGCGCCAGATCCCCCATGATGAGCAGAGTTTTGCCGGCCATCCGGCGGTTCCAGACTTTGCGCAAGGTGTAGGCGTCCAAAAGGGCCTGGGTGGGATGGGCGTGCCAGCCGTCCCCGCCGTTGACCACCGAGCAGCCCAGGCGCTCCGCCGCAAACTGGGAGGCTCCGCTGGAGGAATGCCGGATGACGATGATATCCGGCCGCATGGCTTGCAGGGTGAGAACCGTATCCTTGAGGCTTTCGCCCTTGCTCAGGCTGCTGCCGCTTTTAGCCAGGGAAAAGGTATCCGCTGACAGGCGTTTTCCGGCCATGTCAAAGGAGGTCTTGGTCCGCGTGCTGGCTTCGGCAAAAAAAAGCACCACCCCCTTACCGCGCAGGGTAGGCACTTTTTTAACCGCTCTGGTGTTGATCTCGTCAAATTGTTCGGCTGTGTTCAGCAGATACTCTATTTCCGCTGTGGACAAATCCGTTACGTCCAGCAAGTCCTTGTGCGACCAGAAAAATTTTTTGTCCATAAAAGTTGCGACTCCGGGTTCAGGCTGCTTGAGCCCTATAAGCATACCAGGATTGCGGTTAAAAAAGAAGCATTTAATGGGTTGAATTTCCGGGCAGATGATACATCACGAAACAAGGAAAAATAGTCCAGAGCGGGGATTTTTGCCCGGCCCGGCGCAGGGCGCGGGCAGTCCAGGTGTTGCAGGTGTTCAGCAGGCTGAAGCTGCCTTTGGCCTCATAAAAAGCGTCAGACTCACCGTAGCCGGGGGAGTCTATGCGCAAAGGCTTTCCCCGCCCGCCCGTTTGCGCATGCCGCAGGATGAAGGCGCACAGCCGCCGGTATTGCGCTTTGGTCAGGAGCAGCTTGCGGCAGTCCGGTCCTTCCTTCAATATGCCTCTGGCATAATCCACGTGCAGGGCGGCCGGAGCGCCCCACAGGCTGTTCCACAACAGCCCAGGTTTGATGTCCGCCCAGTTCTTTGTGCGCAGATAAAATTCGCGCTGGCCCCAACCGAAGATCACCAGAAGCGGCCCTGGCCGGCCGGCCAGAGAATCCGGCTCCGGAAAAGCTCCGGTCCAGTCCCAAAATTCATTTACGCCAGGCAGGGCCAAATCCGTGTGCGCGCCGTTATCCAGCACGTAAACGGGAATTTCCGCCAAGTCCGCCCCAACCTCGTCCTCAATTCGCGGCGCTGTGAGCAGTCCGGGAATGACCAACGCCGCCGCAAACAACGCAAAGACGACAATTCCCAAAAAACAAACCCGGCGCCAGAAAGATCCGGCACCGGGCTTGTTTTTTTCCATATCTGTCAGACATTTTCTTTTCATAGCCAAAACTGAACTCCCGCTTGCCAATAGGATGGCCAGGAGGGGAGCTGTGGGGGGGAACCGCAAGAGCGCGAGCCTTGCAGGAGTCACGCCCCTTTCGGTTCCCCTCCACGATTTTATCTTTTCTAAACCTGGGCCGTGCGTCTTTTTCGCAGAGCGGCCTGGCGAGCTTTTTCGTCGTCCTCGGCGGCTCGGGACATCACGGTATCGCCAAAGGCCAGGAGCACCGGGCTGGCCACGAACATGGAAGAGGCGGTGCCCACGAACACGCCGATGAACATGACCAGGGCGAAGTCGTGGATGATGCCGCCGCCCCAGACGAGCAGGGAGCTTATGACCAGCAGGGTGGTGCCGGAGGTGAGCACTGTGCGGGAAAGGGTCTGGTTGATGCTGCGGTTGATGATTACGGACAGGGGGTTGACCTTGTTGCCGTGCAGGTTTTCGCGAATGCGGTCGTAGACGATGATGGTGTCGTTCAGGGAATAGCCCACAATGGTCAGAAGCGCGGCTATGATGGTCAGGTCGAATTCCTTGTCCATTATGGAAAAGAGTCCGATGGTGATCAGCACGTCATGGAGAATCGAGACTATCGCCCCCAGGGCGAAAACAAGTTTGAGCCGCCAGCACATCACAATGGTGAGCACGGTTGCCGCGAGCACCAGGATGACCTTTGGCGCGCCCAGCCATTCCAGGGCGTACATGCCGCCGCCCAGGACGGCGGCCATGATTACGGCGGCCATCCAGCGCTGCTCAAAGCGCCCGGAAACATAAATGGCGATGAGCAGGGTGGCGAAGTACATGGCCTCCATGGCTTTGGCGCGCAAGTCGGCGCCCACTTTCGGGCCGACCATTTCAAGACGCTGTATTTCCACCTTGTTGCCGGCCAGTTTTTCAGCCAGAGTTCCGGCCACCAGGTTGCGTATTTTTTCCGAGGTGTCGGATTCCGTGCTGGAAACGCGGATCAGATAGCTGGTGTTGTCGTCGCCGAAGCTCTGGACAACCAAGCCCGGCAGGTCGGCTCCTTCCAGGTTCTTTTTGATGGTTTCGTCATCCACCGGCTTTTCCAGCTTGATCTGCACGACAGCCCCGCCGGCGAAGTCTATGCCGTAGCGCGGACCGCCCTTTACGATCATGGAGGCCACGCCTGCCAGAATGAGCACGACGGACACTATATAGGAGATTCTGCGGATTCCGACAAAATCTATGGATAAATCGTTAGGTATCAGATGAAAACCCATTTTTTGCGCTCCTTGTGCTCAGATCAGATGCTGATGCTCTTTGTGTTCTTGTTAACCCAGAGATCGAACACAATGCGCGACACGAATATGGCGGTAAACATGGAAACGATTATGCCCAGGGTCAGAGTGACGGCAAAACCGCGGATGGGGCCGGTTCCGAACTGGTACAAAATCACGGCGGCAATTACGGTGGTCAGGTTTGAGTCGGTAATCGTAAGCGTGGCGCGGGAAAATCCGACCCCGGTGGCGGCCGCCGGCGTAAGTCCTTTGCGCATTTCCTCGCGTATTCGTTCGAATATAAGCACGTTGGCGTCCACGGCCATGCCCAGGGTAAGGACTATGCCGGCAATGCCGGGCAGGGTGAGCGTGGCCCCGAAGGCGGCCATGCCCGCGAGCAGCAGCCAGATGTCCAGAATCAGCATGACCGTGGCGATGACGCCGGAAAGGCCGTAATAGATGATCATGAAGATCATCACGGCGGAGCCGCCGATCAGGGCGGCGGTCACGCCCATGTCAATGGATTCCTGGCCCAGGGAGGGGCCCACGGTGCGTTCTTCAAGCACGGTGACCGGAGCGGGCAGGGAACCGGCCCGCAGAACCAGAGCCAGGTCGTTGGCTTCTTCCATGGTGAAGGTGCCGGTAATGCTGGCGTTGCCGCCGGCTATCTTGTCCTGGATGACCGGAGCGGAATATACTTTGCCATCCAGCACGATGGCCAGCTGGCGTCCCCGGTTTTCGCCGGTGATGCGCTCGAAAAGAGTGGCGCCGTGGCTGTTCAGGCTGAGCATGACATAGGCTCTGCCGGGGTGATCCGGATCCGGGCGGGCCTTAGCGTCAGTTATGTATTCACCGGTCAGGACCGCGTCTTTGTCCACCACCACGGGAATTTCCTGGCCTCCGCCGGCCCGGCTGAGCATGGGAAGAACCTGGGTGCCCAGCGGCAGAGCGCCTTTGGCCGCGCGTTCGCTGTCCACATCCGTGCGCACCAGGTGGAATTCCAGATGCGCGGTCTTGCCGACTATCTGAATGGCCCGCTGGGCGTCTTTTATGCCGGGCAACTGGATTACGATGCGCTGAGCGTCAGTAAGCTTGCGGATGTCCGGCTCGGACACGCCGAACTGGTCTATGCGGTTGCGAATGGTTTTAAGGGCCTGATCCAAGGCCATTTCCGAAAGGCGGTTGCGTTCCTCGGATTTAAAAGAGGCTGTGTAAACCGTCGTGCCGGAATCCGTGGAAGCGCTGATGTTCAACTGCGGAAAATTTTTTGCCAGCAGCTCATCCAAATCTTTTTTCCGGCTGGCGTCGGTCAGGGCGAATTCCAGTTTTTCCCCAGGCAGATAGCGGGGACGAGGCAGAAGGATGTCCTTGTCCTTGGCCACGGCGCGAATGTTCTGCCCTTCCTGGGTGAGGGAGTTTTCCACGGCTTTGTCCACATCCACCCCCAGAGTCAGGTAGATGCCGCCCATAAGGTCAAGGCCAAGATTGACCCTGGCGTCAGGCAAAAACTTGCTGAAACTGCTTTCCCGCACGTTGGGCAGGCTGGGCAGAAGGTAAATAGCGGCAAGAACCAGCACCAGCAGTGCTGTGCTTATCCGCCAGAGCAGTCCCTCTTTCATTGTATCTCCTTAAAATTGCGGCAGGAATCCACAGCCAACCAGCCCCGTGGCCGCAAGCCGGCGGGAAAAGTGTGGGCAGCGCCCTGTTTCGTAAGCCGGTTCGGAGCTATTTTTTATCCGCTTTCTTTTCCGCCTGCGGCGCGGATCCGGGCAACACGTTCAGGGCGGAGCGGGCGATGGTGACTTTGGTTTCGCCCAGGTCCACCTCGGCTGTGGTTTCGTTAATTTCCACGATGCGTCCGTACAGGCCGCCGCTGGTGATCACTTTGTCACCGCGCTTAAGGCCGCTGAGCATGGCGCGGTGTTCCTTGGCCTTTTTTTGCTGCGGCCGGATAAGCAAAAAGTAAAACACCACGAACATAAGAATGATCGGGGCGAACTGGACAAGCGGGTTGCCCGCGCCCTGGCCCCCGGCCTGCCCGTTGGCTCCCATCGCGTAAGCTATGCTTTCAAACATGATCCCTCCAGAATAATGGCCTTGTGGCCTGGTGATGAAAAAACAAGGATTCTTACCCTGAGAGGTGCAAAACTGCAATGCTTTTCTCTGGGGAATCATTAAGGAATCCCCTATAGCGCAGACATTGCATAAATCAAGGCGGCCTGATTCCTCCGGAGATTGCTTTTCAGGGCTATTGCCGGAGGAAACGGGCCGCATGGAGCCGATTCGCTTTTATCGTATAGAAAAATTTAAAAATAAAAATTCTCTTAAAAACGGCTGTCAAAACATCAGAACATGCCGCGCAAAAGATCCCCCAGGCCGGGGGCGCCAACTGGGCCGCCCGCGCCCCCGCCGGTCATGCCAAGCGTAAGCGTGCCGGTGGACAGGAACTGGCCCTTGATCGTCCAGTCCGGCTTCCAGTTTTTGGGCGCTTTGTCCGGCTTGGGCGGGTAGCTGTACCAGTAGTCGTCGCCCCAGGCGGTTACAGTCACATATACCCCGTCCGCTCCGTCAAAGATGCCTCTGGGGATTACGCAACGCTCCCTGTCCCCGGGCAGGATGACTTTGGCGGAAATGTGCTTGCGCACCTGCGGCGTGTCCAGAAACTGCCCGGATACGTTGATGTTCGGATTTTCGCTGGAGGTCCAGATAATCAGCTCCTTGCCGGAATTCTTAAACCCTATGGCCAAGACGTGATAGCCAATACCAGTGGGCAGCCTGTTCCAGGCAATGGGAATGGCTTCCTTCAGCGATTCCTGTTGCGCGGCGACGGACAGCTTCCGCATGATGTCGTGCCGGCTGTCCATGTTGAATCGCATGTGCGGCAGGAAATTGCCGTGGAGGAAATGTTCGCCGACCAAAGAGGCGCTGTCCGGCACGGTTCTGGCGTCTTCTTTGTTCGGCCAGTCCACTTCCGCCCAGCCGGGCTTCAGGCCGCCGCCCTTGCGGCCGGCATAAGCGGAAGCGCCGCCGCCCCAGCCAATGTCCGGCATGTTGCCGGATTTCATTTTAGCGCTGTCGTACACCCTGGGCTGGCCCTTGCGGACATTTTCGTCGCAGCCCCAATAAAGCTTCATTACAAAGCGCTCGTTTTTTTCCTCTCCGGTGCCGCCGCCGGATGTCGGCTGCCGCGTGGATTCCGGTTCTGGCGGCAACAGGGGCAGATATTCACCCATGTTCATGCCGGGTGGGATCATGTGCCAGGCTCTTGGGGAAGCGCCCCCGGCCGGTCCGGGGTGGGAAACCATGCGCAGGGAGACGTCCCGGCCGGCCCCGCCGCCCGCCAGGCCGGCCATGCCGGGTATGGACGATGAGTTGGTGTGAAAGAACATTTCGTAAAAGGGCGCGCCTTTGGTGTAGTCAGCCGGGGGAGTTATGTCCACTTTGGGCAGGGGCTTAAAGGAAGAAACCTCCTGCAGGGCGGACAGGCATGATGTAAGTAAAAAAACGAGGCCGAAGCAGAGCAGGGCGGGTGCGGCCTTGCGGACATACCTAAACAACGCGCCGGCCTTTAACGGCCTTTTTTTATTTTTGCGGCCCGGGTGGTTAAACTCGCCTCTCATAGCGCGCATTCCTTTGGGTTAATGTGTTTTTTCATTCCATCTTGGAACGTGACGCGGAAGCTATGAAACCCCATATCTTTTTTTAAATATAAGATATTGAATAAAAAATATCAAGGAAAAAAGTATGTTAAGGAGTTTGATTTAAAAGTTCCTTTCGTCGTCATATGCCGGAGCGGGCGTCTTAAAGTCAGCCAGACCTAAAGTAACGTCATTCATTTCCGATAAAGACTGTACGGAGAATTTTATGAGTTACGGCGTATCCTCACTTTTCAGCTCCCTGAGCGTGCGCTCCCCCTATGAAGCCGGCCTGAGTCCGGGGCAGACCGCCGGGACGTTCGCCGCGGACATTTTGCGCCAGGCGGAGCGGGCCGGCGTGAGGGAAGAAGGAGCGAATCCCCAGCCCGTGGCGGATGCCGAAGCTAAAAAGTCCCACGCGGAAAAACTTGAAAAAGCCCTGGCAGGCACCGTTCAGTACATGACGGACAATTTCGGCGACAAAGCCGGAACCGCCATGATGGGCTTGGTGTACAAACGCCTCGGCGACGGACCGGTCACGGAGGAAACTCTGGGGCGGGCCTTGGTGGACGTGGCCAAGTTTGTGGACAGAAACTTCGGCATTGCCGAGGGCGACGGGTTTATGGAACATTTGAACGGCGATCTGAACAAGAGCCTGAACGCCTATTTTGACAACGGGCTGAACGAGGAATTTTTCGCCGCTTCTTCATTGCCAGGCCAGGCCGGCAACGCGGCCGTTCCTTCCGCCCTGGGGGAAAAAATCCGGGAAAGGCTGGCTGACGCTATGAAGTCAATTCTGGACAGCTACACGGAATTGCGTGAAAAAAGCGGCTTTGAGGAATATCTGGCCGGCAAACAGCCGCAAGACCCGCTGACTCTCTACCAGGGCCTGGCCCAGCAGCCCGCGCAGGGCATTTTGTTAGATACGGCGGCCTGAGCGGGCTGCCCGGATTTTCCCTGAACATGCGGGCGCCAGGGGGATAAAAATTCCCGGCGCCCGCTTTGCTTAGGCATTCCGGATCCTTTAAAAAGGTTCGGCGGATTCAGCGCACTCCGCTGCCCAGAAGCAGCGCCATCATGAGCAGCGCCATGCCGGCCCCGGCGAAAAAAGCGCTTTCAATCCCAAAGACAAAACCAATCATGCCGAAAAACAACGGGGCCAGGGTTTGCGAAAGGCGCAAGGCCAGGCCGTTGACAGCCATGATCGCCCCGCGCTGGCTCTGCTCGGCCTGCCCGACCATGATGGTGTTTATCGTGGGCATGTTAAGCCCCTGGCCCATGCCGAACAAAAAAATCGGCAGGGGCATAAGCCAGATATTGGCCACAAACGGTATGCTGAACAATGCGACCAGATAAAAACACTGGCTGGACAGCAGCAGGGTACGGGGCGAAAACCGGGTGGACAGTTTACCCAGGGTGGAGGCTATCAGCGCGGCGCTGAAGGATGAAATCGCCACAATGCCGCCAATCGTTGACGGCGAGGCTCCGTGCAGGTGATCCGCCAGATGGGGAAAGCTGGTGATGATCGGCCCGTAGAGCATCATAAAAGTCAAAAAAGTCAGGCAGAGCAGCACAAGGGTTTTGCGGGAGCGCAAAACGCGCAACGTGGATTCGAAGTAGTCCTTTAAGGAGCTCTCCTGAGCCGGTCCGGCCAGAGTATGCTTGCTGGCCAGCCAGATCACGGCCAGGCTGAGCAGGGGCAGACAGAAAACCAGACGCCAGTGCACTTCCGCCAGAGCGCCGCCCAGCGCCGGGCACACGGCCGTGCCTATGCTCAGCACAGCCGCGTTGTAGCCCATCATCTTCACCCGTTCCGCGCCCTGGTAGGTATCTCCGATGATGGTCAGGTAGAGCACGGCCAGAGGGGTGACTCCCAGGCCTTGCAAAAAGCGGAAGAACAAAAGCGTCTCAAAGTTCGGAGACAGGGCGCAGCCGACCCCGGCCAGGCCGAAGAGCAGGAGCGCGGGCATGAGCAGGGCCTTGCGGCCGTAGCGGTCCGCCCAGATGCCGGCCAGGGGCATAAAAATCGCGCCGGGTACGGTGAACAGGGTAAGGACGTGCACCACGGAAGCGTGGCTGACATCAAAAATCCTGGCCAAAGAGGGCAGTACGGGAATGACGCTGGCAACCCCCATGGTCATCAGCACGGTTATGCTGAAGACGATGCAGAGAGTCCGGTCGCGCAGGAGTTTGAACAAAGCGGCGGCCTTTTGAGAGTATTTTTTTATTGGGCGTACTTGCGGTAAAGCTTGTAGCCGAATATGCCGGAAAGCACAAACAGGAATGCGGACAATGAAATGCGCCAGATCAGCTCTATATGGATTCCGCTGCCCAGGATGGTGAAAACCAGGTGTTGGGGGATGTAGCCCAGAAAGGAGCCGGCCAGAAAATGGCGCAGCTTTATGCCGGAAACCCCGGACAGCAGGTTCAGTGTGGCGTTGTGCCCAACAGGCAGGCAACGCAGCACGAAAACCATGGCGCAGGGGGAGCGGCTCAAAAAACTGTCCAGCTTGCGCAGCTTGTCGCCAAACCATCTGGTCATCAATTTACGGCCGAGAAACCGGGCGTAGCAAAAATCCAGAAGCGCCCCCAGGCTTACGCCAATGTTCACCCACAAAAGCCCAAGTTCGGCTCCAAAGGCGTATCCGGCTCCAAAGGCCAGCAGTTGGCGCGGCAGACCAATGGCGGAAAATACCGAGCTCAGGGCCAGGTATAAGGCTATGCCCCGCAAGCCCTGATTCCTGATATGCGCATCCAGCCAGGTTTCTTTAAGAAAAGCCTTAAGCTCGAAGTGATTGAGGCAAAAAACCGCCAGCGCCAGTCCAATGAACAGCACGGCGCTTTTGCGGATGATGGACAGAGCCTGTCGGGCGCTCATGCTTTTTCCTTGTCGGCCTGTTTGCGGGCCTGTCCCGGATACACGGAGGCGGCAAAGGCGATCTGCCCGAAAAGCAGCACCGCGTCCCGGTCATAGAGCGCGAAGACGGCCGCGCCAAGAACGCCGGATAAAAAAATAAGCCGGGCTTTGCGGTTTTTTCTCCTGGAATCCTCTTTTTTCCGGCTCCAAGCCAGCAGCAAGGCCAGCCCGGCGAATTGCAGGACCAGCCCGCCCCAAAATACGGCGGCCATGGCTCAGCCGCGTTCCTTTACGGAGTATTTGATATCGCGCGATTGCATCCAGCGCACGGCCAGAAGATCGCAAAAGGATTGCCAGGCCCGGTCCCAGATGCCGTATTTGGATTCACCGTACAAGCGCGGCCGGTGATTGACCTTGACTTCCAGCACCCTGGCCCCCTGCATTTTCATGAGCGTGGGCAAAAAACGGTGCATGCCCTTATACATGGGAATAAGCCTGGCCATGTCCGCGCGCAGCACTTTAAGTGAACACCCGGTATCCCTGACGTTTTCGTGGGAAAGCGCGTTGCGGACGCTGTTGGCTATTTTGGAAGCGGCTCTGCGGACAAAAGAATCCTGGCGGATGCCCCGCCAGCCTATGACCATATCGTATCCTTCCGCAAAATACCCCAGCATGGCCGGAATATCCGCCGGATCGTTCTGTAGATCCGCATCCAGGGTGACAATGACATCGCCGGCGGCTTCCTTGAATCCGGCGCTGAAAGCCGCTGACTGTCCGCAGTTGCGCTCCAGCGAAATATAGCGGACGCGCGCTTCCCGCGCCGTAAGTCCGCGCAGTACTTCCAGGCTCCGATCCCGGCTTCCGTCGTCAACGAACAATACTTCCCAGTCCGTCCCGCCGTCGCGCAGAGCCGTCTTTATTTCGTCAAAGAGCACCGGGATGTTCCGCTCTTCATTATATACGGGTATAATCAGGCTTATCCGAGTCTGATTGTTCATGAAGCTCTCTTTAAGGGTAAATGAACCGAAATTTAATCCATCTCCGCGTAGGTGGCGGACTGAATACCGCGTTCCGCCACGGTTACGCTGCAAAGGCGCACGCCGTAATCCCGCACCAGGGGAGAAAGGCGCTGGTGGATGTGCCGCGACAGGTTCTCTGAAGATGGATTCAGGCGATCAAAAGGCGGCGTGACGCTTAAATCCTTGTGGTCCAAATCTTCAAGCACGGTTTTAAGGGCTGCTTTAAGCAGGCTGAAATCAACCAGGATTTCTGTGTCCGGGCTGAGCGCGGCGCCCTCCACCTGGGCTTCCACGCTGAAATTATGCCCGTGCGTGGATTCGCATTTGCCGTTGTAGTTGCGCAGGGCGTGCGCGGCGGAAAATTCCGAGCGCACGCTCAAACGCCAGATTCCGGAAGCCATATGAATTCTCTGTGTGTATTTTTAGGCCGTAAGGCGACAGTCAGGCAAAAAAATAATGTACCTCCGACGGCGCATATTTTCAAGAGGTTCCGTACTGGGCTTTTCCGGCTTTGTTTTAACTTTGCGTTCAGAACTGACTTATGGACAGCGGATCCCCAGCCGGGCTGCCGTCCGTAGGCGTGTCCGGCAGAGATTCATAAGCCGGACCGCCAGGCGCGAGGTCGGCGGACGGGTCAACGTATTTCCCGCATCCGACGGAGCAGAGCAGGGCAATCAGCAGCCCGGAAAACATCAGGCGGGAGAGACTGTTCATTTTAAGCTCCTTTTATCCGAGTGTATGCGTATTATTAGGTTGTTTCCGGAAAAATGGAATTATTTCGCCATCAAAGTTTTTCCAGGGCCGCGTTTTGTTTTTGCGCCTTTGCCGGCGCACGCTACCGTTCATATTTCCACCAGTCCGGAACAAAAGCGCCGGCTCTGTTAACCCGGCGATCCAGAGCCGGAGCCTCTGGATCCAGCGAGGCCATCAGCGCCCAGAAAGACGGCGAATGGTTAAGGTGCCGGGTATGGCAAAGCTCGTGCAGCAGCACGGCATAGGCCAGTTCATCCGGCAAAAAGACCAGTCTGGCGTTCAGGTTTATATTGCCTTTGGCCGAGCAACTGCCCCAACGGCTTTTTTGCGATTTTATTTTGATCCCGGAGCAGGGCAAGCCGTAACGCTCGCTGAGTCTGTGCAGAAACGGCGGCAGGCAAAAAGCCGCATAGTTCCGGATCCAGGTTTTCAGCAAGTCGCGTCCGGCTTCAGTTTCGCCGCCGTGGTCCGGCAGCCTGCATTCCTGCGGGGTAAGGCGGATGGCGGGCATTCTTTTCAGGGCTGAATCCCAGCGTATCGGCAGGCAAAGTCTGCCTCCGTGCAGAAAAAGCGCCTCCGGCAACCCAGTATCCCTGGGACGGGAGGCTTCGACTTTTTGAAAAGCGCGCAGAATCCATTGCCGGTGTTTTTCCAGAACCGCCGGAACCCGCGCGGCGGAGGCGTAATATGGCAGCACCACCTGCAGGCCTGTTTCCGGCTTTACCCGCAGATACAGCCGGTGGGCCTTCCTGCTGTACCTTATACTATAGTCCGGGGGCCAGTTTTTTGTTTTTTCCATAAATCGGACATTAAATTAGAGGGGCGGCTCGAGCTTTATAAAAGTATCACGCGGGTAAAAGTCCGGGACGCAGGATGTTCTTTATTTTGCCCGTAAAGCGTGCTACAGGCAAGAAGAATATGTGGTTTTCGGAGTACTGACATGGCGTTATCCCCTCAGCGCCCCGCCTTTCCTTCTGGCGGCGCACTGTTTTCCATAGCCGGCTTTTGCTATTGCCTTTTTGCCGCTTCCGCCTGGGGGCAAAGCGTCCTGTGCCTTACCAGCGGTTGCGCCTTGTTTGTAAAGGTGCTGATTTTCGGCTTTTCCCCCTGGGAATGGGGGGCGGCCGCGTTTCTGCTTATTTTTCTGCTCTGCCTGAAGCGCAAAGTCCGTGCCGCTTTTATACTGGCCTGGCTGATGCTTTTTCTGGACTGCCTGTTTTTGCTATACATGCTCTTTATCGCGCCCTGCGTTTCCTGCCTGGGCGCGGCCGTCCTGATGGCCCTGAATCTCTGTTTTTTGCGCCGCTCCAGCGCCGCCCTGAACGGAGGAAAGCCGCACGGGGCTTCTATTGCGCTGCTCGCCTGGGGCCTTTTATTTTTTGCCAATTCCATGGCCGCGGTGAATGAGCTGGTCCCGCCCTGGGCTCTGGTCGCGGGGGGGGACAACTCCACCCGGGTATTTTTTTCCCCCTCCTGCCCGGCCTGCCGGGATACCGTGGCCGCACTGGCCGGTAAGGCGGAGTTTTACCCTGTGGCCAAAGACCCCGAGGACATTCTCCGCATTGCCGCCCTGCAAAAATTTTTGGACGAATCCATACCCTTCGCCGAGGCCTTTGAGCGCAGCCAGAAGCTGACCCTGACCCCGCCGCCCATGCTGCAGGATATTGCCCTGCATTTCAGGCTTATTCGCAACAAGGCCTACCTTGCTAAAATGAACTTCACCGCGCTGCCGGTAATCCTAATCCAGGGGGCGCCATGGGCGCAGGCCAAACCGCCGGCGAGCGGCGCGGCGACAAGCCGTTCCGGCGAAGCGCAGGGCAACGAGGCCGTTCAGGCGCGGCCGCCCGCCGGCGGTTTTGAACTGCCTCCGGAGCTGCGTGACGGTTCCGGAGCTTTTCCGCAATGCCCGCAGGACTCCCCGGAGCCCTGCGAATAACGGCTGGAATCGCGCCTTGACTGTTTGCACGATCAATGCATTACTTTTGTTGACTTTTTGAAAAAACCCGCCTAGTACGGGGTAACTTATAGGTTTTAAGGCGATTGTGCCGGTTTTTTTGCCGGGGCGCGCCGTTTTTGAATGTATTTTGCCGGCCCGCGATCCGCCACGCGCGGCGCCGGTCTTTGCCGGCTATCGCCCGTTAGGACGCAAGTGGCTTCAATCATAATGTTGTGAACAACAGGTTGAACGCATCCGCAATGACGCTCAAGGAACTTCTTTTGTCCTGTCGAGAGACGGTGACCAAACGCTGGACGGAAGCCGTACACGGCTCTTATCCTTTTGGGACTATTGGTTTTTTGCGCACGCAGAGCAACCGTTTCGCCAACCCTGTGGGCTATCGTACAGGTGAAGCGGCAACGGCGCTTTTTGCGGCTCTCCTGGCGGACGATCCGAACCAGAAAGCCCTGGGGCAGGCCCTGGACGACCTTATACGGGTGCGGGCCATTCAGGATTTCAGCCCGGAAGAAGCCGTGGGCGTGATTTTTCTTCTGAAGCGGCTGCTTTGGGAGGAAATCGGCGTACAAATTAAGGAGCATGGCCTGGTTGACGGATTCCGGGCCGTGGAGGAAAAAATCGACGCCTGCGCCCTGATGTCCTTTGGCATTTACGCCAGATGCCGGGAATCCATCCACATGATGCGGGCCGAGGAATTCAGGCGCGGGCAGGCGCAGCTTTTGCGGCGGGCGGAAAGAATAATTTCCGGAGCGGCTGATGGAAAAGCCGGCGCCGATTCACTTTGATTCATATTGTGTGTTGTAAGGTTTCAGCCAAGCAGCGAGGTAAGGCATGGTTATTTCACTTTTAGCGGTCTGTATACTGGGCGGCATTGCCTGGCTGGGGGCCGTGAGCGGTTTCCAGTACGAAATCGGGGTTATTCTGCCGCTGGCGGCGCTGGTCGTATTTCTGCTGGGGCTTATCTGGCGTATTTTCAAATGGGCCACAACCCCGGTGCCGTTCGCCATTCCCACGGTGGGCGGCCAGCAAAAATCTCTTGACTGGATAAAACCTTCCAACCTGGACGCGCCGTTTTCCAAACTGGAAACAGCGGGCCGCATGCTTTTGGAAGTGCTGCTGTTCCGGTCCCTGTTCCGCAACACCAGCGAGGAGCTTAAGGACGGGCCGCGCTTGATCTACTGGTCGTCAAAATGGCTGTGGGTCTTCGCGCTCTTGTTCCACTATTCCTTTCTGACCATTTTTATCCGGCACTTCCGGTTTTTTCTGGAGCCGGTGCCCATCTGCCTTTCCGCCATCGAGGCCCTGGACGGCCTGATGCAAATAGGAGTGCCGCGCTTTTACATGACCGACGCGGTCATGGCGGGAGCCTTGCTCTTTTTGTTGCTGCGCCGCCTGGTCAACCCCAAGGTGCGCTATATTTCCCTGGTCAATGACTACGTCCCGCTCTTCCTGCTCCTGGGCATCGCGGGCAGCGGCATCTGTCTGCGCTACATAGGCAAGACGGACATCGCTTCCGTAAAGGTGCTGACCATGGGCCTGGTCACTTTAAACCCCGTGCTGCCTGAAGGCATCAACGTGGTCTTTTTCATTCACATCTTCCTGGTGAGCACGTTGCTCATCTACTTCCCCTTCAGCAAGCTCACGCACATGGCCGGAGTGTTCTTTTCGCCCACCCGCAACCTGCCTTGCAACACCAGGCAGGAACGCCACATCAATCCTTGGAACCCTCCCAAGAAATTCCACACTTATGCCGAGTACGAGGATGACTTCCGCGACCTGATGGCGGAAGCCGGGCTGCCCCTGGAAAAGCAACCTGAAGAAGCCCCGGCGGAATAAGGAGAAGTCATGGCTGTCAAACTACCCAAAGCATCGGAACTGGCCAAAAGCATAAATTATGATTTCCCCGCGGCCGGCTGGATGAACACCAAGCCGGAATTCAAGCCCGGCAGCTACTGTTACCCGGCCAAGGTGGAGACCATGAAAAACCTCGGCATGCCCAATCCGCACGAGTGGAACCCGGCGGATGAGGACTGGAACCTGCCGGAAAACTGGGAAGAGATCATTTACAAGGCCTTGCAGGACCGTCTGTCCAAGTATCGTTCCCTGAAGGTATTCATGGACGTTTGCGTGCGTTGCGGCGCCTGCGCGGACAAATGCCACTTTTTCATCGGCACCGGAGACCCCAAAAATATGCCGGTGCTGCGCGCCGAACTTCTGCGCAGCGTCTACCGCAAGGACTTCACCCTGGCCGGCAAGCTCCTGGGCAAAGTGGCCGGGGCGCGCAAGCTGGACAAGGACGTCATCAAAGAATGGTTCTACTACTTCTATCAGTGCACGGAATGCCGGCGCTGCTCCCTGTACTGTCCCTACGGCATAGACACGGCGGAGATCACCATGATCGCCCGCGAGTTGCTGCACGAACTGGGCCTGGGCCTGCACTGGATCATGGACCCGGTGAACAACTGCAACCGCACCGGCAACCACCTGGGCATCCAGCCGCACGCCTTCAAGGAAATCGTCGAATTCCTCTGCGACGATATCGAAACCATCACCGGCATAAAAATTAACCCGCCTTTTAACGAAAAAGGCCACGAAGTCCTGTTCATCACGCCTTCCGGCGACGTGTTCGCGGACCCAGGCATCTATACTTTCATGGGCTACCTGATGCTCTTCCACGAGATCGGCCTGGACTACACCCTGTCCACATACGCTTCGGAAGGCGGCAACTTCGGCTCCTTCACCTCCGCGGCCATGATGAAAAAGCTTAACGCCAAGATGTACGCGGAAGCGGAACGCCTGGGCTCCAAGTGGATTCTGGGCGGCGAATGCGGCCATATGTGGCGAGTGATCAACCAGTATATGGACACCATGAACGGCCCCACGCCTTCCTCCATGGGCGTGCCCAAAAACCCGATCACCGGCACGGTTTTCAAAAACGCGCTCAGCACCAAGATGGTGCATATTACGGAATTCACGGCGGATCTGATCAAGCATAACAAGATCACGCTGGATCCCCGGCGCAACGCGGGTAAAATTGTGACTTTCCACGATTCCTGCAACCCGGCGCGCGGCATGGGCCTTCTGGAGGAGCCGCGCTACGTGATCAAGGCGGCCTGTGAAAATTATGTGGATATGCCGGAAAACACCATCCGCGAGCAGACCTTCTGCTGCGGCGCGGGTTCCGGCCTGAACACGGAAGAAATCATGGAACTGCGCATGCGCGGCGGCATGCCCAGAGGCAACGCCCTGCGCTACGTGCAGCAAAAGCACGGTGTCAACACCATGGCCTGCATCTGCGCCATCGACCGGGCCACGTTGCCGCCCCTGGCCGACTACTGGGCGCCCGGCGTCACAGTCACCGGCACGCACGAACTGGTGGCCAACGCCCTGGTCATGAAGGGCGAAATAAAGCGCACCCTGGATATGCGCCAGGAAGATTTGCCGGAAGAAGCCCTGGGGGAGGATGAATAAGCATGTACAACTCAAAATACGTAATCCCCGGCCTTATTGTTCTGGTGGCGGCCTTTACCGCCCCGTTCTGGCTGAACGCGCTAAGTTCGGCTTATGAACGCCCGGCCCTGGCCCTGCCCACCGAGTACAAGGAGTGCGTGGAAACCCGCGACTACATGCGGGCCGAGCACATGCATATCCTCAACCAGTGGCGCGACATGGCCTTGCGCGAAGGCAAACGCGAATATGTTTCCTCCACCGGAACCCGCGTGGAGATAAACCTTCAGAACACATGCATGAAGTGCCACGTGAACAAGGCTGATTTTTGCGACAAATGCCACAACAGCAACAGCGTTTCGCCCTATTGCTGGGATTGCCACGTAGAGCCGAGGGGGAACCAGAAATGAGAAAGAGCAGAAGAGACTTTCTGAAAGTCGCCGGGCTGTCCGCTTGCGGGCTGGCCGCGGCTTTCGGCCTGCCCTACGCCGCGAAAGCCGCCGCCCCTTCCTATGAGGTAACCCCCAAGGAACTCAAGGCCAAACAATGGGGCATGGTCATATACACGTCCAAGTTTGAAACTCCGGAATCATTCCAGGTAGTCATCGACGCCTGCCACAAGGCTCACAATGTGCCGTTCATCCCATCCAAGGAAGACCCCACCAAGGGCTCCCGCCAGGAAGTCAAATGGATCTGGCACGACAGCTATGAGCGCACCTTTGCCGACGAAGCCGGCTCCCACGTGGCGGACGCGGTGCGTGAGCGCCAGTACCTGCTTTTGTGCAACCATTGCGAGAACCCGCCATGCGTGCGCGTCTGTCCCACCGGCGCCACCTTCAAGCGCTCCGACGGCATTGTGGTCATGGACTACCACCGCTGCATCGGCTGTCGCTTCTGCATGGCCGGCTGCCCATACGGCGCGCGCAGCTTCAACTTCCACAACCCCAGGCCGTACATCGCGCAGATCAACGACCATTTCCCCACCCGCATGCGCGGCGTGGTGGAAAAATGCACCTTCTGTTCCGAACGCCTGGCCGAGGGCCTGATGCCCCTGTGCGTGGAAGCCTCTAACGGAGCGATTATCTTCGGCGATTTGTCCGACCCGGAATCCGAAGTGAGCAAGGTCCTGCGCGAAAACTTCAGCATCCAGCGCAAAGTGTCCATCGGCACCAACCCCAGCGTCCACTATATACTGTAGGAGGAGCGCCATGATAGAAAGAGTACTCAAAGGCTCCCCGCTGTTTTACATCTGGCTGGGCTTTCTGGCCACCATAGTTGGCCTGGGTTTTGTGGTTTACCTGTTCCAGCTCTTCCTGGGCCTGTCCGTGACGGACCTGTCCCGCGACGTGTCCTGGGGCCTGTACATCGCCCAGTTCACCTACTTCGTCGGCGTGGCCGCCGGCGCGGTCATGCTGGTGCTGCCCCTGTACTTCCACCATTACAAAGAGTTCAAGAAAATGGTCATCCTGGGCGAATTTATGGCCATCGCCGCGGTGATCATGTGCATGCTCTTCATCTTTGTGGACCTTGGGCAGCCGCAGCGCGTGCTTAACGTGCTGCTGCACCCCACGCCGAATTCCGTGATGTTCTGGGATATGCTGGTGCTTTCCGGCTACCTGGTGCTGAACGTGGTCATCGGCTGGGTCACCCTGGAGGCGGAGCGCAACGAAGTGGACCCTCCGCGCTGGATCAAACCCTTGATTTACCTGTCCATATTCTGGGCCTTTTCCATCCACACAGTCACGGCCTTCCTGTACGCCGGCATTCCCGGCCGCCACTACTGGCTGACCGCCGTCATGGCCCCGCGCTTTCTTGCCTCGGCTTTCTGTTCCGGACCGGCCATTCTGCTGCTGCTTTCCCTGGTCCTGAAGAAGTTCACCGGCTTTGATCCAGGCCAGGCGGCCATTCGCGGCCTGACCAAGATCATTACTTATGCCCTGGGCATCAACGTCTTCCTGTACCTGATGGAAATCTTCACCGCCTTCTACAGCCAGATCCCCGGCCACATGCACCCGCTTGTCTTCCTCTTTGCCGGACACGACGGCCATACCTACTGGATCAACGGCTGGATGTGGACCGCGGCGGTCCTGGGCCTGCTCTCCCTGGTCCTTTTGATGAACCCCGGCACCAGAGACAACGACAAGCTCCTGCCCTGGACCCTGGTCATGCTGGTCATCGCCAGTTGGATCGACAAAAGCCTGGGCCTCCTGGTGGGCGGCTTCACCCCCAACATGTTCGAAGGCGTGACCGAATACGCCCCCTCCATCGCGGAAATCCTGATCGTCCTGGGCGTGTACGGCGTGGGTCTGCTTATCCTTTCCGTGCTCTGGAAAATCGCCGTGGATGTGAAGAAGGAAGTAGGGCATTAAAAAGCAGGTGGGAAG
>JAVBSC010000111.1:0-2510 GCA_031547305.1 Desulfovibrionaceae bacterium | reverse complement strand
GGGCAGGCTCAGGGGCAGATTGAAAGCCAGGGCGGTTTCCCGCGCCAGGCCCAGCACGGACAGGCAGTCCGCCCGGTTGGGGGTGATGGAGACGTCCAGCACCTCTTCGTCCAGCTTCAGCGCGTCCAGCAGCCGCGCGCCCGGCGTAAACGGGCCTTCCACCAGATCCTGCAGGATCATTATGCCGCTGTGGTCGTCGGAAAGCCCCAGCTCGCGCTCCGAGCAGATCATGCCATGCGATTCCTCGCCGCGCAGCTTGGCTTTTTTTATGGCCAGCCCGCCCGGAAGAACAGCGCCAACCGGAGCCACCGCCACATACTGATCCTTGGCCACGTTGGGCGCGCCGCAAACTATGGGCAGAATTTCCGCTCCCACATCCACCCGGCAGAGCGAAAGCTTGTCCGCCTGCGGATGCCGGCCGCATTCAACAACCTTGCCGACGACCAAATCTTTAAGGCCTGCAAACGGGCGCTTCACTTCCTCCAGCTCCAAACCCAGCATGGTCAGGCGCTCGCCCAATTCCTCTGCCCCGCCCTCGTACGGCGTGAACTCCCGCAGCCAATTCAAACTAAGCAGCATATAGATAGGCTCCTGATTTTTTTGGGGAGGCTCCGCCTCCCCAAATCAAGCGAACTGTCCTAAAAACTTGACGTCGTTTTCAAAAAACATGCGCAAATCGCCGATGCCGTATTTAAGCATGGCCACGCGTTCCACGCCCAGGCCAAAGGCGAATCCGGAGCACTGTTCCGGGTCAAACCCCACGGACTGGAACACATTGGGATCCACCATGCCGCTGCCCAGAATTTCCAGCCAGCCGGTGGTTTTGCAGACCCGGCAGGGCACGTTCTGTTTGTGGCCTTTGCCGTCGCAGAGCAGGCAGGAGATGTCCACTTCCACGCTGGGGTCGGTAAAGGGAAAGAAGCTGGGGCGAAAGCGCACTTTGACGTCCGGGCCGAAGAGTTGGCGCACAAAGGCGGTCAGGGTGCCGCGCAGCTCGGCCAGGCTGATTTTGCGGTCCACGAGCAATCCTTCGATCTGATGGAACATGGGGGTATGGGTCAGGTCGGAATCGCGGCGGTAGACCTTGCCGGGCGCAATAACGGCCACGGGCGGCTTTTTGTGCTCCAGCATGGCCCGCACTTGCATGGGCGAGGTGTGGGTGCGCAGAACCACGCCGTCGGAAATAAACAGGGTGTCCTGCATGTCGCGGGCCGGATGGTCCTTGGGAAAGTTCAGGGCCTCGAAGTTATGGAAGTCGGTTTCCACTTCCGGGCCGTAGACCACTTCATAGCCCAGGCGCTCCAGCACTCCGCAGATTTCCAGCATGACGCGGGTGATCGGGTGGAGCGAGCCGCTCCAGGGGAAGCGGCCGGGCAGGGTGGGATCAAAGCTCTTAAGGGCCGAGGACTGGGATTCCGCCTCCAGGACGTGTTTGCGAGCCTCGAACAGCTCGGTGAGCGCGGCTTTGACTTCGTTGGCCTTCTTGCCGAGGGCCGGGCGATCCGTCGGAGCGGCTTCCGGCAGCCGGGCCATGATCTGGGCCAGGCGGCCCTTGCGGCCCAGAAAATCCACACGCAAATCTTCCAGTTCGGAAGCGGAGAAAGCCCGCCCCAGACCATCTTTAAGCTCCGGGATCAGGCTTTCCAGTAAAGATATGAGTTCCATGACGGAAGCACATCCTAATGTTCAGGATTATTTTAAGTGCCCCCCCTGAAATGGTTCAGGAAAAGGGGGTGTGGGGGAAAAGCCTCAAGGGCGCGAGCCCTTGGGGCTTTTCCCCCACACATTCTCTTTAACTTAAGCGTTTTGCGGAAGTGCGGCTTTGGCCTGTTCAACGAGCTTGGCGAAGTCTTCCTTGGCGCGCACGGCCATATCGGCCAGAACCTTGCGGTCCAGGGCGACGCCAGCGGCGGTCAGGCCGTTCATGAAGCGGCTGTAGGAAAGCCCGCATTCCCTGGCCGCGGCGTTGATGCGCAGGATCCAGAGTTTGCGGAATTCGCGCTTGCGGACCTTACGGTCGCGGTAGGCATAGCCCTGGGCTCTTTCGACGGCCTCGCGGGCGGTACGGTACAAAACGCTGCGGCCGCCGCGAAAGCCTTTGGCCCGATCCAGATATTTTTTGTGGCGGCGATGCGCGGCCAACCCTCTCTTTACACGCATGGGGAACCTCCGTGTTTCGCGCTCATGGGGCGGAGAGCATTGCCCGTAGAGCGGTATGGCGGATTAGACAATCCGCGTATTTAAAATTTAGGCGTAAGGCAACATGCGCTTGACAGACTTCTCGTTGGCGCTGTCCACAATGGCGGCCTGGCCCAGGCGCATGCGGCGCTTGGCGTTTTTTTTGGTCAGGATGTGCCGCAGGTTCTGCGTGCGCCGCTTGAATTTGCCGCTGCCGGTTACGGAAAAGCGCTTGGCCGCGGCCCTGCGGGTTTTAATCTTGGGCATGACGAACTCCTGCAAATTAGCCTGTAATGGCTGGTTTTTATTGTAAAATTTCTCCGATAAGGCGC
>JAVBSC010000021.1:0-6216 GCA_031547305.1 Desulfovibrionaceae bacterium | reverse complement strand
TTGGCACCTCGATGTCGGCTCATCACATCCTGGGGCTGAAGCAGGTCCCAAGGGTACGGCTGTTCGCCGTTTAAAGTGGTACGCGAGCTGGGTTTAAAACGTCGTGAGACAGTTTGGTCCCTATCTGCTGTGGGCGTAGGAGTTTTGAGAGGGCCTGTCCCTAGTACGAGAGGACCGGGATGGACGAACCCCTGGTGCCCCTGTTGTTTCGCCAGAAGCACGGCAGGGTAGCTAAGTTCGGAAGGGATAACCGCTGAAAGCATCTAAGCGGGAAGCCTGCCTCAAGATAAGAACTCCCCCAAGACCCCTGGTAGACCACCAGGTTGATAGGCCGGAGGTGTAAGCGCAGCAATGCGTTCAGCTTACCGGTACTAATAGGTCGTTCGTCTTATTCTTTCCCCTTCCTTTCCTCCCTATTTAATTAAATATCAGTATGCGACACCAAATTTGCCGGTGTCCACAGAGAGGCGGGTATACCCGGTCCCATTCCGAACCCGGAAGTCAAGCGCCTCTTCGCCGATGATACTGCGTACTCATGCGTGGGAAAGTAGGACGACGCCGGCATTATCTTACCGCCACAAGCGGTTATGAATCCCCCTTACGCCAAACGCTGAGGGGGATTCCGCGTTATATTAGGAAGGCGCATTCGCCCCAGCCCGGCATGAAGTGGCTGTTTGCCGGTTTGCACCGGGCTCTCCGGGCGCGCGGCTTTGAATTCTCGGTTAAAAACTGGGCATGGGCATGCCTGAGCATTCCCTTATCAACGAGCGGTATTCCCGCTGCAGTATCACAGTCTGCATTTTGGTCGCGGCGGCGTCCGTTGTGCCATTTTTTCTCCATTCAAGTCCTATTTTGCGGCTTAACGACAATCTGGACGGCACCAATCTTGTCCTTTTGCACGTGCTCCGGAATTACGGCGCGCTTTTTTCGCTGGACGCCGACATTCCGGTTCTGCACGGGCTGTCGCGGCTGTTTTTCCCTTCCGAGTTGAAGATTTGGGGAGGGCTGGCATATTTTTCCGACAGCTTCATCCACGCTTACCTTGCGAATTACCTGCTCAAGACAGCCATAGGCTACACGAGCATGCTTCTTTTTCTCAAAACCGTCATAGCCAAAGAGCAGGGGAACACCGGACTGTCGCGTATGGTCGCGGTATGCTTCGCCGTCCTTCCCTGCCAGCCGGAGAACGCGATTCCTTTTGCCTCGCTCCCGCTTATTTTTTACCTGTTCCACATTCTGTATAATAAAGAGCGCGGCCGCGCCGGAGTTCTGGTCTGCATATTCTTTTATCCGCTGCTTTCGGACTTCAGCCGTTTTGGCTTGTATATCATGTTGGTTCTGGGTCTCTGGTGGCTTTACGGCCTGGCGCGCCACAGGAAAATCAACGGTTTTCCATTTCTGGGCCTTCTATTTTTGAGCTTGGGGTATGTGGCCACGGAATACCGGCTGTTTTACGCCTTTTTGTTCTGGAATGGAAAGACCGTTCGCAATGAATTCCAACTAGGGCACTATTCATATTTCAATCTCCGGTACATACTCTCCGAGACGTTCGACCTGCTCGTCAACGGGCAATACCATTTTGCGGATACCGCCCATAAATATATCGTTCTGCCTCTGGCGCTGGCTTATACGGCGATGACGAACATATCCGGCAGGCATGTCGATAGATGCGCTAATTTTTTAATGCTCGGATTTTTTGTTATAATAATCTGTAAGCTTGCCTATATGTATTTTGTTGTTGGATACTTGGCGGACTACAGCGAATTATTCAGAATCGTTCAACTGGATAGGATATATATATTTATTCCACTTATACTGTACTCTGTTTTTTATCTGGCGCTTGACGTTCTGCGAAAAATTGGCGCGCTGCGCCTGTCTGTCTTTATTCCTGCTGCTCAGGCTTTAGTTATACTCATACATCCGTCATTATATAATGATATGATCAGGCATATATTGTACAATAAGTATATCCAATCAGAGTATACCTGTGATGAATATTTTTCTGAAAAACTCTTCACACAAATAAAAGAGAAAATACATTACACCGGTGAATGGTCAGTGGCTGTTGGGTTTTATCCATCCGTCCTCATGTATAACTCCATTCATACCCTTGATGGATACCACGGCTATTATCCGCTGAACTACAAGCATGAATTTGAAAAAATAATCGATCCGGAACTGCAGATTGACCAGGCGGACAGGGAATACTTCAATTATTTGGGATGTCGGGCGTACATTTTTAATAAAGAGACCGAAGAACCGGGCAAGGAAAAAATACTGAAACCCATAGTCCTGCACATGGATACGGACGCTTTTGCCAACCTTGGCGGCAAATATGTTTTTTCACAAGCTAAAATAGGCAACAGCGCGGACCTGCGCCTGGCGTTTGTGGGGGAATTCGAGGACTCCTCAAGCCCGTACGCCATTTACGTCTATGAGGTTTCCTCCAGCACTTCAGATTCATCTTGAATCTTGCCGGAGCGCGCGGTTTTATATAATGCTTCAGGCATAACATAGACTGGAGACGCGTTGCGGTATGCCGGCCCCGGAAAATTCCTCTTATTCCTTCCCCATTGACGCTGTTTACCTGTGGGTGAACGGCGCGGACCCCGTATGGCGCGAAAAACGGCGGACCTGCCTTGAGAAGCTGCGCGCCGAAGGCCGGGCGGACATCCCCACGGTCTCGCTGGCGGAAGGCCGCTTCAGCGACAACGGCGAGTTGCGCTATTCCCTGCGTGCTTTGGCCCGGTTTGCGCCCTGGGTGAACCGGGTGCATATAGTTACGGATAATCAATGCCCGGACTGGTTGAACACGGATAAAGCCAGTCTGGTGGACCATCGGGAAATCCTGCCGTCCCAGGCGGCCAGACCGGTTTTCAGCAACCGTCCTCTGGAGTTTTGCCTGCATCGCATCCCCGGTCTGGCGGAGCATTATCTTGATTTTAACGACGACTTCATGCTGGGCCGCCGGGTGGAACCGGGCGATTTTTTCACCAGCGACGGCCGCCCCCTGATTTGGGCCTACAGGCAGCGCAAACGCAAGATTGAAGACTTGATCTGGCATTCCGGCGAGGGGCTGGACACGCATAAAAATTCCGCCCGCAAGGCTTACTCTTTAATCCTGGCCAGAACCGGCCGGCTGCTCCCCTACAAGCTCAAGCACTATCCCAGGGCCGTCACCAGGAGCGGTCTGGCGGCGCTTCTGGACTTCGCCCCGGATGAGGTTGCCGCCACCCTGCGCTCGCCGTTCAGATCCGGCAACGACATCAGCCTCTACCCGCTCTACGCCCTGTTCATGCTGGCCACAGGCAGGGGAGAGCTTAAAAATTTGGGCGGTTGCCGCGCCTGGCTGGATCACCTGCGCCTGCGGCCCGTCTTTGCCGGGGCCAGCCTGGGGGATGCGAATTTTGCGGCCAAGCTCGCCCGCATAAGATTGCTCAGGCCCCTGACCTTTTGCCTGAACGACGATGTCCACGCCGGGTTGGAGCGCCGCAAGATTCTGCGGGATTTTCTGGACAGCCTGTACCCCGCCAAATCACCTTTTGAAAAATAGCCGGCCGAGCCGGCGCGGGAATCCGAGGAAGCCATGCTGGAGCCGCAAAGGGAGATTATCTGGATAGTTGACGACGACGCCGTGCTCTGCCGCCAGATTGCGGATTACCTGGAGCAGCACGGCTATTCCTGCCGCGTCTTCCATAAGGGGGCGGAGTTTCTGGAGGCCCGGTCCGCAGATTCTCCGGCCCTGGTCCTTTTGGACGTCATGCTGCCGGGCGGGAACGGCCTGGAAATCTGCCGGCAAATCCGCCAGCGCACCGCCCTGCCCGTGATTTTTCTCAGCGCCTTGGGCGAGGAGACGGACCGCGTGGTCGGCCTGGAACTTGGCGCGGACGATTACATGGTCAAGCCGTTTTCCGCCCGCGAGTTGCTGGCGCGCATCCGCACCGTGCTGCGCAGAGCCGGCGGCGAAGCCTCGGAAAGCGCCCGGCTGTCTCCAGAGGAATGTCAGGCCTGGCGCTTTGCGGAGTGGACCCTGGAGCGCAAAAACCATCTGCTGCGCACGGCCGACGGCAAGGCCTTCAGCCTGAGCGCGGCGGAGTTTCGCTTGCTGCGGGTTTTTCTGGAAAATCCGCATGTGCTGCTGGAAAGGGAGTTTTTGCTGAGCAAGATCCAGCATGGCCACGCCGAGCCCTACGACCGCGTCCTGGACGTGCAGGTTTCCCGCCTGCGTTCCCGTCTTGGCGACACGGCCCGCGAGCAGCGCCTGATTAAGACCGTGCGCGGCGACGGCTACATGCTGGTGGCGGATGTGGAGCGCCTGGAGCATGCTTGAGCGCTTGCGGCGTTTTTGGCCGCGAAGCATGGCCGGCCGCCTGCTTCTGGCGCTCATCGCCGGGCTTCTGGCCATTCAGGCTGCGGTTTTTTTTTGGATGCTCGGCATTAGGGAAAGCGAACTGCGGCGCGCGAGCGTGAGCGACCGCAGCCGTCTGCTGATCAACGCGCATACTCTGCTGGACCGCCTGGATGTTGAGCGGCGGGACGCCCTGCTGCCCAGCCTGACTTTTTTCAGCCACACCCTGAAAATCCTGCCCGCGCCGGATTTTGCCCAGGGCGATGACGAAACCAGCCTGATGTTCCAGGATCGCCTGCGCGCCTTTATGGTGCTGCGACGGTATAATGTGGATGTTTACAACTCCGACGCTCCGTCCGATTTGCCGGAAGTTCAGGCTCTGGCCAACGTGGAGGAATTTTCCCCCAACTGGCGCTTTCGGCTTGCGTCCGCTCCCCGCGCGCCCGACTTTGGCAACACCTTCAAGGGCAAGGCCGCCCTGCGTCTAAAAGACGGAGACTGGCTGGAAGCGGAATTCATCCACGATCCCAATATTTCCGCTCACGCCTCCGGGTTCATCCTGGCACTGGCCGCCCAGTTTCTTTTGCAAATCCTGCTGGCCTGGGCGGCGGTGCGCTACATTGTCAGGCCGTTGCGCCAACTGGCCGCCGCCGCTGAACACCTTACTCCGGACAGTAAAGAATTGCCATTTCTGCCGGAATCCGGCCCGAGCGAAGTACGCCACGCCGTGCTTAAATTCAGGGAAATGCACTCCAGAATCCGGGAATTCCTGGACCAGCGCCTGCGTCTTCTGGCTTCCCTGTCCCACGATCTGCGCAGCCCGGTTACGCGTCTGCGTCTGCAAATTGAAAAAGAACCAGCGCTTTCCGACCGCCGGCTCATGCAGGATGCTCTGGACGAGTTGCAGGAATTCATGGAAGACACCATAGACCTGGCGCGCTGCGGCGGAAGCCGCGAGCCGCTCCTGCGTCTGAACATCGGTTCGCTTCTGGAAAGCATGGCTGACGATTACCGCGGCGAGGGCAAGCCGGTGGCCCTGCTGGGCAGCCTGGACAAATTCTGCCTGGTCCATCCCACGGCCCTGCGCCGCTGCATAGACAACCTGGTCGGCAACGCCCTGCGCTACGGCGGGAGCGCGCAAATCCTTCTGGAAGACCTGGGTGGCCAGGTCCGCCTGAGCATTCTGGACAACGGACCGGGCATTGCCCAGGAACACCTGGAAGATGTTTTTCAGCCCTTCTTCCGCCTGGAAGCCTCGCGCAACAAAAAGACCGGCGGCACCGGCCTGGGGCTCTCCATCGCCCAGGGCCTGGCCGCCCTGCACAACAGCCGCATCACCCTGGCTAACAATCCCCGCGGCGGCCTGTGCGCGTCTTTTTGTTTGAATTATGAATGAATTTGGGTTTGGGGCGGCGGCCCCAAACCCAAATTTAATTAGAGCAATTTCCCTTTGAAATTGCTCGGCAGACGCGAAGCGGATGCCCGCAAAGCGTGTCGTTTATCTTAAGAATTTCGCGTTGTTACAAGTTAAACCATATACAGTTTGCGAACTTGTATTGTCTAATCTTAAAGTTAAAATGATCTAATAGTTATGCATGCCGGCTGGTTGGTCGGCGCTGCCATCCGCTTTTTTGGCCGGAGCGGCCGGGGGAGCGGTTTTGAGTTGGACCTTGGTCGCGCCTTGTTGCAGGCCTATATTCGGCATTTCGCCCTTGTCGTTGGGCAGCTGGATAAAGGAGTTGGCCGGCGGGGTGACGGATGTCTCCGGGGCGTGTTTGGCCTGGGGCGCCCATTCGTAGGGCAGGCGGTAGGCCCGGTAGACCAGGGCCTGGGCGGCGAAGGGCGCGTAAGGGCTTACGTATTCCCAG
>JAVBSC010000112.1:0-4997 GCA_031547305.1 Desulfovibrionaceae bacterium | reverse complement strand
GATGGCTATGCCCAACTCGCGCAAGCGCAGCACGGCCGCGTTTTCCGACATGTCCGATCCCGTGACCGCATAGCCCAGGTTATGCAGGATTTCCGCAATCCCGCTCATGCCGGAGCCGCCTATGCCCACCATATGTATTTTACGTATTCTGCTGTGCATTTCTATATGCCCTTGGCTCAGATAAGTTTTTCCAGTTCGTCCACCAGCGCGCCGGCCGCGTCCGGCCTGGCCAGCGCGGCGGCGGCCCGGCTCATTACGGCCAGTTCCCCGCCCCGGCGCAGCAATTCAGAAACCTTGCGTCCCAAAAGGCCGTGCGCCAGATCTTTTTGCTCCATCACCAGGGCCGCTCCGGCGCCTTCCATCTGCCGGGCGTTGTGCAACTGGTGATCGTGCGTGGCATAAGGGAAGGGCACAAACACGGCCGGCAGCCCGGCGGCCGTGAGCTCCGCTATGGAAGTGGCCCCGGCCCGGCACAGCGCCAGGTCCGCTTCCGCATAGGCCTGGGCCATGTCGTCGATGAAAGCGTCCACCCTGGCGTCGTCCATGCCGGCTCCGCGGTAAGCGGCCCGCACTTCCGGCAAGTCCGCTTCCCCGGTCTGGTGCCGGATTTTTACCCCGGCCTCGCGTAAAATGTGCAAATCCGCCATAACCGCCCGGTTCAGCGCCCTGGCCCCCAGGCTGCCGCCCATGATCAGCAGCCGGCCGGGCGTGCGCGCGCCTTCGCGCTTCATCCCGTGCAACGCGGCTATGGAAGCGCGGACGGGGTTGCCCGTGAGCAGGCTTTTGCTCGACGCGAATACGCCGTGCCGGTCCTCCATGGACAAAAATATTTTCTGGGCCATCCGGCCGGTCAGCTTGTTGGCCAGACCCGGTATGGCGTTCTGCTCGTGCACAGCGCGCGGAATGCCCAGCATCCAGGCCGCCGTCACCGCCGGCACCGAGGCGTAGCCCCCGAACCCGACCACAACCTGCGGCCGGACACGCCGTAAGGCGCCCTTGGCCTTGAACACGGCCTTCATCAGGCCCGCCGCCGCTCCCGCGGCCGCCAACCCGCGCCCGAGCACGCCACGGACCGGCAGTCCCAAAAAATCCACTCCGGCCTTGGCCGCCAAATCCGCTTCCGGGCCGTAGGTGCCGCCAATAAAAGTCAAAGCGCAGCCGGGATGCCGGCGGCGAATCTCCTCCGCCACCGCCAAAGCCGGGAAGATATGCCCACCCGTGCCGCCCGTTGTTACCACCACGCTTTTCATTGATATGCACCCGTCTATTTCATGTTTCGGGGTTTCGCTTCAAACCCCGCCGGGCCGGCGGCCCCACGTTAAAATCAGACTTATCCCCTGTTCGTTCTTTGCATTGTTCTGGAAAAATTCAGGAGCAGGCCCACGCAGAGCATGGTGCAAAAAAGGCTGCTGCCGCCGTAGCTGAAGAAGGGCATGGGCACACCCTTGGGCGGCACGGAGCCGGTGATCACGGCCATGTTCAGGAGCATGGATATGGCCAGGACCATGGTCAGGCCAAAGGCGGTGAAGCGGGCGCGTAAATCTTCCTGTTTCAGGGCGATGCGCAGGCCGCGCCAGACCAGCAGGGCCATGAGAATGAACACCAGACTGATGCCGATGAAGCCGGTTTCTTCGGCCATGATGGCCATGATGAAGTCGTTGTGCGCTTCCGGCAGGTAAAATAGCTTGCGCCGGCTGGCGCCCAGGCCCAGGCCGAACCAGCCGCCCGTGCCCATGGCGTACAGGGACTGGATGAGCTGGTAGCCGCTGCCGGAGGGATCTTTGAAGGGGTCCATATAGGCGGTCAGACGCTGGAAGCGGTAAGGCTCCATGATTACCAGCATGGCGGCCCCGCCCAGGGCCAGCCCGGCGGAGAGGATCAGGTAGATGATCCGGGTGCCGCCCACCAGGCACATGAAAAAGAGGAGCATGGAGAGCACGGCGGCCCCGCCGAAGTCCGGCTGCAAAAGCAGGAGCAGGCAGAGCGCCCCGGTTATGGCGAATGGCGGAATGACGCCCCGGCTGAATGTTTTTACCACGGCCTGCTTGGTGCTCATGAAAAAGGCCAGGTAAAGGACCAGGGCGATTTTGGCCAGTTCCATGGGCTGGAGGCGGAAAAATCCCAGGCCGATCCAGCGGTGCGCGCCGTTGGCGCTGATGCCCAGGGGGGTGACGGTCAGGGCCAGCAGGCCCATAACCCCGAAGAGCAGGGGGTATTGCAGGCTGTAGAGCAGGGCGCGCGGAGCGGCTGCGGCTATGGTCAGGGCCAGGCCGCCGCCGGCCGCGAAGATGAGCTGACGCTTGAAAAAGTAGTATTTGTCCGCGTGCCGGGCAGCGGCCACGATGCCGCTGGCGGAAAAGACCATGGTCAGGCCCATGCACACCAGAATCAGGGCGATGCTCAGGAGCCACCAGTCCGGCTGGCCCACCCGCGCGTTGGTTGCCGTGCCCGCGTTCATTGCAGTTCTCCGGCGATGCGGCGGAAGTCCTCGCCGCGCGCGATGTAATTTTTGTATTGATCAAAGCTGGAGGTGGCCGGGGAAAGCAAAATGGCGTCCCCTGGCGCGGACAGGCCGCGCAGGCGTCGTGTGGCCTGTTCCAGAGTTTCGTCCCAACTCAGGGGAATGCCCAGGCCGCCCCAGGCCCCTTCAAAAATTTCCCGGCTGGCGCCGTACAGGCCGATGGATTTGACGCGCCCTTTGAGCAGGGGAGCCAGGGATTGCAAGTCCCCGCCCTTGAACTTGCCGCCGGCCAGGAGCAGCAGGGGCCTGTCCAGGCTTTGCAGGGCCACGCGCAGGGCTTCCACGGTAGTGCACTTGGAATCGTTTATATAGACTACGCCGTCCCATTCGCCGAGCATTTCCAGGCGGTTGGGCAGAGGGGCGAAGTCCCGGACCGCCTCCTGGGCTGTCTTTTTCTTTACGCCGAATTCCTTTGCGGCCATCCAGGCCGCCTCTATGTTCAGGAGGTTGTGCCGGCCGAGCAGGCGGGTGTTTTCAAAAGCGTCGCTGACGCCGAAAAACTCCGTGCGCGCCCGCAACTTGCGGCGCATGACTTCCTCAAACAGGCCGTCGCCGAAGATGGCCACATCCATGGCGCTCTGGTTGCGGAACAGGGAAAATTTGGCCTCGCGGTATTCGTCCATGTCCTTGTGCTGATCCAGGTGATTTTCCGAAATGTTCAGGAGCACGGCCACTCTGGGGTGAAAGCCCCTGCAGCCCATAAGCTGGAAGCTGCTGACCTCCAGCACCAGCACGTCAGCCCATTCGCCGGAGAGCACGAAGCTGGACAGCGGCGTGCCGATGTTGCCGCCCAGAAAGACTTTTTTGCCGGACCGCTCGAGCATGGCGGCGGCCAGGCTGGACGTGGTGGTTTTGCCGCTGGTGCCGGTTATGGCCAGCACGGGGGCGCGGGTGAACAGCCAGGCCAGTTCCAGCTCGGAGATCCAGGGCGGGTCTCCGGCCTGGGCGAGCAGGGGCTCAAAAACGCTTACCGGCACGCCCGGGCTGGGCACCACCAGGCCGGCGCCGGCAAAATGCGCGGCTTCGTGCGGCCCGGTCACCAGCTCCCAGTCTTTTTCCGCGGCCAGGGCGCGGAATTCTTCGCTGAATCCCCGCGGGTTTTTATCCAGCAGGCGGACGCGCGCGCCCAGCTTATCCAGGAGCAGGGCGGCGGCCCGGCCGGATGTTCCGCCGCCGATGACCACGGCCGGCTCACCCGGCTGTATGGGACTGTCTTTTAGATCCAACATGGCCGCCTACCTGAGTTTAAGCACGGATAAAGCCGCCAGCCCGAGCAGGGCGGAGGTTATCCAGAAACGGATGATGATTTTGGATTCCGGAATGCCTTTCAGTTCAAAGTGGTGGTGCAACGGGGCCATGCGGAAGATGCGCTTGCCGCCGGTGAACTTGAAGAAACCGACCTGGATGATCACCGACAAGGTTTCCACCACGAACAGGCCGCCCACCACCAGCAGGATAAGCTCCTGCTTGCAGAGCACAGCCAGAAAGCCCAGCGAACCGCCCAAGGACAGGGAGCCCACGTCGCCCATGAAGACCTGGGCCGGGTAGGCGTTAAACCACAAAAAGCCCATGGAAGCGCCGATGAGCGCGCCGCAGAATACCGTGACCTCGCCCACGCCCGGCACATGCCCGACCTGAAGGTAAGAGGCCAGGTTGACGTTGCCGGCCACGTAAATGAACAGGGAAAAGCAGATCCCCGCCACGATGGTCGGGCCTATGGCCAGCCCGTCCAGCCCGTCCGTAAGGTTCACGCCGTTGGAAGCGCCGATCATCACGCACATGGCGAAGGGAATGTACAACCAGCCCAGATCCGGGGTGAAGTCCTTGAAGAACGGCACGATCAGCTTGGTGGAGTAAGCGGGCAACTGGAGCAGCAGGACCATGACCAGCAGGCTGACCGCGATCAACCCGAACATCTTGGCCCGGGCGGACAAGCCTTTGTTGTTGCGGCGCAGTATTTTCAGATAGTCGTCCAGAAAGCCCACCATGCCGAAGCCGGTAAAAACCAGCAGAGCCAGCCACAGGGCCGGGGAACGCAAATCCCCCCATAAAAGCACGCTGACGATCAGGGAGAAGCCAACCAGCAGTCCGCCCATGGTCGGGGTGCCGGCTTTTTCCAGGTGCGTCTTCACATCCTCATGGATGTACTGGCCGAACTTCAGCTTTTTCAGCCACTTGATGAACAGCGGGCCGACCAGGATGGAAAGGATCAGCGCGGTCAGAAGAGCCCAGACGGACCGGAAGGTGATGTACCGGAACACGTTGAAGATGGAGAAGTCCGCGCTCAGCGGATATAGCAGATAATAGAGCATGTTCCGTCTTTTCCTTATGCCTTTATATGTCTCACTGGGCCACTGGCACCATGATTATTACATTATTTCGTCTTCCCACCCTGCCCCCATTGAGGGGTAAAGGAGGGGGAGGGGTCCGGGGGGGGGGGCCCAGCAGGGGGCACCGCCGCTGGGGGTACCACACC
>JAVBSC010000091.1:0-17081 GCA_031547305.1 Desulfovibrionaceae bacterium | reverse complement strand
AAACCCCTGTTGTCTTGGGCCAGGGGGCAGTGCAGGCTGATCACGTCCGATTCGGAAAAAAGTTCGGCCAGGCCGCGAAAGGCGAACGGCGCATAATCCGGCGCCGGCTTGGGCCTGGGAGCGTAAGCCAGGACGTTCATGCCGAAGGCGCGCCCAAGCCCGGCCACCCGTTGGCCGGTGTCGCCAAACCCCACCACACCAAGGGTTTTGCCAGCCAGATCGATTTGCGGGCTGTCCCAATAGCACCAGGTATCTTTTTGGCTCCAGCGACCGGCGGCAACCCCGGCCGCATGGGATTCCACCCGCCGGAACAGAGCGAACAGAAGCGCGAACACATGCTGGGCCACGGCGTCCGTGCCGTAGCCCGGCACATTGCATACAGTAACGCCGGCTTTGCCCGCGGCGTCAATATCTATAATATCGTATCCGGTGGAGAGCAGCCCTATGTATTGAAGCCTGTGGAGCGATTTAATGAGCGCGGAATCCAGAGTAATCTTGTTTACAAAAACAGCGTTTGCATCTTTGCAGCGCGCAAATAAATTTTCCGGAGCAGTATGCGCGTAGACCCGCAGTTGTCCAAGCACCGCAAGGCTGTCCCATGGGTTGTCGCCAGGATTTAATACTTCTTCATCAAGAATGACCAGATTGTTCATTGTAAATCCCCGTCATCTATAGAAATAACATATTATTGTTATAGAATTTACCATATCCGGTTGTTTTCCCTCAAAGTTCTTCCATATTGAGAAAAAATCGTATACATATCAAATATATCAACAATGATTGGTAGCCATACCCATGAAGCGCGATAATTCGATACTGTACTCCCAAATTTTTCGGCGCATATTTTTATATATCCTATTGTTTTTTTTGTTTTTTACAGTGGCAAACATTTTTGAGTCCGTGCGTTGCGAACGCGCGCGCCTGTTTGCGGAAGCGGAATCCGATATTTTGTTCGCGGCGCATGAAGTGGAGTCTCTGCTTCCCCGCGGAGTTTCCTCCGGCCGGGCGCCTGATTTAGGCCCGCAACTGGCGGCGCTGGAAAAGGCCCACAGGCTTTCTTACCTGATAATCACCGACGCGAACTACCAGAAGGTCTGGTATTCCAAGGACCGGCACGCCCTGGCGGAGCGCTTGCCCGGACTTGTCCGCGGGGCGCCTGTTGCCGCGTCCGGCAAGCATCTTGAATTTTGCGAAGCCTCTCTGGAAGGAACAACTTATTATAATATGGAGGTGAAAACAAGCGGGGAGCCGCATTTCATCATCCACGCCGGCCTTATGGCCTCTTCCTTCAACCCTTTGTCCGGTTCTTTTTATCTTAAAAATATTTTCGGTCACGGCGCGGTTTTTTTTGTTCTTATCATCCTGCTGGCGCTTTACTACAAATCGGCGGTGCTTGTCCCGTTGGCCAGTCTGGCTGGTTATGCGCGCCGTGCGGCCTCGGGCGATTCCGAAGTAAAGCCCGCCACGGGCGGCGCGGGCGAGGTGGGCGAATTGTCCGGCGCCATATGCGACTTGGCCGATGACTTTGCCTCCCGTGTGTCCGGGCTGGAGGAGCAGGTCCGGCAGGCCGCGTTAAACCTGGATGCGGCCAGGGTCAGGCTTGCCGCTGTAATGGACAATATGGGCGACGGTCTGGTGATGCTGGATCGTTCCGGTCATGTGCTTATGTGCAACCGCGCCGCCCTGGAATTCCTGGGCGTTGCGGAATGCCCGCAGGGCAAGCGCCTGGGTCTGGTTCTGGATAATCCGGGCGAGGAATTCCCGGGCATGAAAAACCTGCCCGGCCCCTGGCGGAATTTTCTGTCCAGGTTGGAAAGCGGCGAGGATTTTCAGGCCGAAGTGCTCCTGCACCGCGCCGCCGCGGAAGTGTATCTGGAAGCCTTGGTCACCAACCACAAGGATGTGACGATCTGCCTGTTGCGCAATGCCAGCGGGCGCCGCAAGGCCGAGGAACACCTGCGCCACTCGCACGATATTCTGGAGCAGACCGTGCAGGAGCGCACCGGCGAGCTCATGCGCCTGAACGCCCAGCTTCGGCTGGAGAACGCGGAACGCCGCACAGTGGAACAGGCCCTCTTGCGCGCCGAGGCGCGCTACCGTGATATAGTCGATAACGCTATCGAGGGTATTTTTCAGCGCGCCCCGGACGGCTGCTTTTTGTCGGCCAACCTTTCCCTGGCGCGTATTCTCGGCTATGCCAGCGTCGAGGATCTGATGGTTGTGTATATGACGCCCGGCGAGCTGTTGTGCCATACCGAGGAGATGGAAAAGTCCCTGACTGAGCTTCTGGAAATGCGCGGCTGGGTGAGCAACCTGGAGTTTCAGGTCCGCACGCGCGGCGGCGCGCCGGTGTGGGTGTCCATGAACGCCCGCCGGGTGGCCGGCCCGGACGGCAACACCCTTTACTACGAAGCGTTCATGGAAGACATCACCAGCCGCAAAAAGTCCGAGGACAAGCTGGTGCACCAGGCCTTTCACGATCCCCTGACCGGGCTGCCGAACCGGGTTCTTTTTCAGGATCGCCTGCGCATGGCCATGCGCAAGGCCCGGAGGCGGGAAGGCTATTGCTTTGCCGTGCTTTACCTGGACCTGGACCGCTTCAAGGTGATCAATGACAGCTTCGGGCACAGCGCCGGCGACGAGGTGCTGCGCCACGCCGCCAACATCCTCAAGATCTGCGTGCGGGAAATGGACACCGTGGCCCGTTTTGGCGGGGACGAGTTCGCCCTGCTTCTGGACGATCTTGAATACCCGGCCACCGCGGTAAGGGTGGCCAAGCGTATCCGCCTGGCCATGGAAGAGCCCATGCTCTACCAGGGGCAGGAAGTGCGCACCGGCGCCAGCGTGGGCGTGGTCATCAGTAAAGGGACGTACCAGACTCCGGAAGAAATCCTGCGTGACGCCGACACCGCCATGTACAGGGCGAAAAACAGCGCCAGGGGCAGTTTTAAGGTTTTCAACCAGCGCATGCGCGTGGAAACCATGGAAATAATCGCCCTGGAAAACGATCTGCGCAAAGCCGTGGGCCGGGGAGAGCTGTTTTTGCATTACCAGCCCCTGGTGGAGATTAAAACCGGGCGGGCGCACGGTTTTGAAGCCCTGCTGCGCTGGAACCGGCCCAGTCAGGGGCTGGTGCCCCCTTCAGCCTTTATTCCCGTGGCCGAAGACGCCGGCCTGATCAACGAAATAGGCCTGCATATGCTGCGCGCGGTTTGCTCCCAGATTTGCGCCTGGCAGGAACAGGAGGACATCGGCGACCTCAGCGTGCATGTGAACATTTCCGGCCGGCAGCTCATGGCCCCGCGTTTTGCCGCTGAAGTGCAGGCCATTCTGGATAAGATCCAGGTCAGCCCGCGCCGGCTTATTTTTGAAATAACGGAAAGCGTGCTCCTGGACTACGGCGGCCATGTGACCAACATGATGCAGCAACTGCGCGAGCTGGGCATCCGCTTCTGCCTGGACGACTTCGGGACCGGATTTTCCTCTTTGAGCTACCTGCGCCTTCTGCCTTTGGAGAGCCTGAAGATGGACAGGAGCTTCCTTGTGGATCTGGAGACCAACCATCAGACCAGGGCCATTTTGCGCAACCTGCTCTCCATGGGCAACGATATCGGCCTGACCGTGATCACTGAAGGCGTGGAGCGCGCGGAACAGGCTTCCTGGCTTTTAGACGCGGGCTGCCGCTACGGGCAGGGATACTTTTTCGCCAAACCCCTTGACAGCGGGGAGGCTTTCAATTTTATAAAAAAGAGAAAATGAGAGGGGCGGGGCAAAGCAAATCCATTAAAGCTCTCGGGCTGCTCGGGCGCTTTCTGGCGGTTCTTTTGGGCCTGCTGTCTCTTTTGGTGATTGCGAGCGTGGTTTTGCTGCCCTATATGGATGTCTCCCCGCTTATCCGCCCCCTGCTTTTCGATCTGCGCGCCCGGACCGGCCTGGACTTCCGGCTGGAAGGCGCGGGCCGGCTGACCCTGCTGCCAGCGCCCGGCCTTAAGCTGGAACGCCTGAGCCTGGCCGGGGCTTCTTCCCCTGACGATACGGAGCGGGCCGGCCCGCAAGGCCCGCTGCTGGCGGCGGACAGCGTCTTTTTGTCTCTTGCCCTCCAGGGTTTGCCGGGACGCGAGCTGCGGTTTGAAGAAGTGGAAATACGCGGCCTCAGGCTCGATCTGCGGCGCGAGGCCGACGGGCGGGACAACTGGAGCGACATACTCCGGCATTTTCCCCTGGGCGGAGAAGAAGCGGCGGTTCGGACGGAAGCGCCGCTTCTGCCGGTTTTGCCCGGTCTGTCCCTGAAAGTTTCCTTTTATCCGAACGCGCTGCGCCTGGTGAAGGCCGGCGGCTCCTGGCGCGACGCGGTTCTGGAGCGGCGTTTTTCCGTAACGGATCTGGCTCTGGACTGCCTGGCCGAATCCGGCAGCCTGAACTGGACCCTGGCGGCCGGCGCGGCCATTGCGCAGCGGGATTCCGTGATTTTTGAAACCGCCCTCAGCCTTGCCGGGGCTGTGCCCCTGCCGCCCCCCTCCGGCCCGAGGCCCGAAGATGCCTCCGGCCATCTGGCGGCCAAATTTTCCCTGGCTCCGCCGTCCGGCGGCCGGGCCGATTTTGATTTGCGCGGCCTCTGGCGCCTGACGCCGGGCGGGGATTTGCTTCTGCCGGAACTGCGCCTGGCTGGAGAAGGAGCGGATATCGGCGCCGAGCTTAAATTCGCCGGGGTGTTTCCGCCATCCGGCGCGCCTTTGGGGGTTTCCGGGCGGCTTAACGTGGCCGCCTTGGATTTGCCGCGCCTTCTCGGGCCGATGCGGCGCTTTGACGGCTCCCTCCAGGCCGCCCTGGCCGAAGTCAGCGCCACCTGCGCGTTCAGCTTCAGGGACGGTGCGCTGGAACTCTCGGATTTGCGCGGGCGGGCTGGTGAGGCTGCGGTGGAAGGTTCCGGCCGCGTGAGCCTCCTGCCCGCCTATTCCTTGTTTCTGGACTTGAACGCCCAAAAAGTGGACGCCAACAAAATTGTCGGCGTGCTGGCCCCGGCTGATTACCCGCCGCCCGCGCCCCGGCATTACGATAATCCGCCTCTGGTGCGGGCGGAGCCGGGCTCGAAAAGCTCTGGCTATGAGGTGATCATCCGGGCGCGAAGCGCCAAAGCCTGGCATTCCTGGCTGGACGACGTGCAGGTGCGCTGTTTTGCCGACAAAAGCGGCGACGACACGGTTGATATAAGCGCGGCCCACGGCCACATGGGGCGGCTTGCCGGCTCCATAGTCATGGGGGCGGACATGCGCATGATTTTTAACGCCAAGAGCCTTGATGTAAGCTTGTTCGCGAAGGATTTGGGCAGCCGGGACGGCTGGGCCGGCCTGGCCGGCGGCACGTGGCGGATGCGCGGCAAGTGGGAAGGCCCGGATTTCGGCGTGCCGCGTCTGTGGAACTGCGATCTTGATTTTGCGCTGGAAAACGCCGCTCTGGCCTGGCGTGCCGCGGAGGAGCCGGCCGGCCAGCCCGGCGCGAAAAAGCCGGCGGCGCTTTGGGAAGCCGGCGCGAAAAGCCTGCGCGCCAAGGGGAGGCAGACCCTGCGCGTGGAGTTTTTAAAGAGCGGATCGCGCCAGTATTTTTCCGGCACGCTGGATCTTGCCGGTCAGGGGGTCTCCGGCCCCTGGAACAAGACCGGTGGCGACACAGCGAGCCTGACCTACGAAGGCAGCCTGGATTTCAGCTCCAAAGACGCGCGCTCAGTGAAGCTGGCCGGCAAAGTCCTGGCCAAGGCTTCCGGCCGGCCGGAACTGCCCTGGCGCTCTGATTCAGGCCTGTTGCTGGAAGCCGCCCTGAATGCGAACCTGGCCGCTGATTTTGAGAAAAAGACCCTTTCCCTGGAGGCCGCCGCCTTTGAAGGCCATGGCATAAGGCTGGACGGCCAGGCCGGGTTTTTCTTTGGCGACGCGCCGTCCTGGCAGGCGTCCGTCAAGGCGGCCAGCGCCTCGGGACGGGAGTTTTTTTCCGCCTGGGGATTGAACGCCGCGTCGGGCGTTGAGGATCCGGGTCCTTTGAGCGCCAACCTGGCCTTAAAGGGAGGAAGGGGGGACTGGAGCGTGGATGTGGACCGGGGTACCGGCGGCTTTGGCGATTTTGCGGGCCGTATTGAAAGTCTGGCCGCGCCGGGCGGCGCCGACAGTCTTGTAAAAGTCGATTTCAAGAGCGCCGTTCTGGATCTGGATGCCCTGTTTCCCCCACAGGAGCCGCCAGCCAAGGCTTCTGAAAACCCCTGGGACTTATCCCCGCTGGACAAGCGGGATTTTGAACTGCGTCTGGGCATTGCCCGGCTTGTTTATAAAAAACTGCGTTTTACCAACGTGCTCGCGGTAATGGGCCTGAAAAACGGCAGGCTCTCCGGAGCCGGGCTGACGGCGCAAAGCTATGACGGCAGCCTGGCGCTCACGGCCGCCGGCGGCCTTTCGCAACCGCCCAATGGCCTGGCCCTGCAATTGACCGGGCGCCTGCGGGGCGTCAAACTGGGGCCGGCCACCCGTGACATAACCGGCCAGGATACCCTGGAGGGCGTTTTAAACCTGGATAGCGACATAAGCGGAATAATGAGCCGCAATGCGGACTTCCCCCGCGCCTTTTCCGGCACCTGGGGTTTTGGCGTTACAGAAGGGCGGCACCATGGCCTGGTAGGAAACTCGGCCAGCACTTTTTCCAGCGCCGGAGCGTCCGGCTCACTGGATCTGGGGCTGGCCAAAACGGACAATTTTCATATGGCCGGGGCGCTTATGGATGTGAAGGGCCGGGGCTGGGTGGACTTTGTGAAAGACCTGATCAGCCTCCGTTGCGACGTGGTCATGGCCAAAGTGCCGTCTTTTCCCGTGGAGCTGACCGGCAATCTTTATAAGCCGGAAGTGACGGTGCGCCATTCGCGCATCCTTACCAACACCATAACCAACATAGGCGGCGGCATATTCGACTTGCTGGGCGGGGTGCTCAGCCTGCCCATGAAGGCTGTTGACGCGGTCACCAGGTAAGTGTCTGGCGGCGGCCTTTTGTCTGGTAAAATAGGACTTCCTTTGAACCGCGCTATAAAGCGGGAGAGCGCTGATAAGCGCTTCGGGCGCTCCCGGCGGGATATTGCGACCGCCTTGCCGACGACTCGGGCTTACTTGGGATTTTTCCGGGATACGGCGCGAAGAGGGCTTAAAAAAAGACTTTTCAAAACAGTCGCAAGTATTATAGAAGAAAGAATAGCGCTGGGATATATGGATTAGTCTACATTTGTCAGACTGGAATATTTTTTGCAATTAGAAACTTGTGTCTAGTTCGTGGAGCCGTTGTCCGGAGAATACGGACTGCAACCACCGGCTTTGCGGGCGACAGAAGCATTTTTTAACAACAGCGCCGGATATTGCGGCGGTTTTAAAAATGGCTCCTTAGGGGGAGCCGAGTCAACCAACCACATAGGGGGCTTTATGTCACAAACAACCACTTCAGCGGCCAGGCAGCGCATAGAATTGAAGGCGCCCGCCGCCGGCGCGCGGGAAACCGTAGAGTTTGCCGCCGGCTCCGATATCGTATTCGACTTTGATCCGCAAAGCGCCACCTTTGACCGCGTGGGCGCTGATCTGGTCATCAGCTCCGCGGACGGCGGCTCCATCACCGTCACCAACTTTTTTGTGCGTGACGCCGGCGCGTCCCTGCCGGACTTTATTCTGCCGGACAACACCCAGGTCGCCGGAGCGGACATTCTGGCCGGCTTCAACCTTGACCTCAGCCCGGCGGCCGGCCCGGCCGCCGGTTCCCCCGGCGGCAGCGGCGGCACCTCCGAGTATCTGCCCGGCGATCTTATTGACGGTTATGACCGCCTTGGCGACCAGGGCCGCATCTTCTGGGGCCGCGGCACCGAGGAAGAGATTCGTCCGGTAATCGGCACTGAAGGCGGCCCCGAGGGGACCGACACCGACACTGATACCGATACGGACACTGATACCGATACGGACACTGACACCGACACGGATACTGATACCGATACGGACACTGACACCGACACGGACACGGATACTGATACCGATACTGATACGGATACGGACATCGATCTGGAAATAGATGCGCATAACGGCAACTACGGCATATCGTCGGGCAGCCCGTTCGGCCAGGATCTTGAGCATGGCGGTGACAAGCTTGTGGACTACAGGGATGATGCCCTGGCTCAGTCCATAGCATCATCTCCCGGCTATACCGGCGGCAATCTGACTATCAAGACCAATGACGCGCTGCACATAACTGTGCACGGCCAGGACGATACGGGGTACGTTGGCGGCATCGCGGCTGTGGACCAGGTGGACGCGTCGCTGAATCCGTTGTATACAGGCGATATTACGGTGCGCAGCGACGCCGGGGTTTCTCTGGATGTTATTGGGCAGGGCGGAACTGTTTACGGGCTTTATACCGGAGCGGAGCTTGACGATGACACCGGCGATTCCACGCGCGGCTACACTACCACGATAGAGGCTCCGAACATCCACATTGACGCCAGCGGCGGGAATATTAACATAGCCATGCGGGCCTCCGGGGATGTTGATCACCACGGAACCAACAAGCTCATCGGCACCGCTGACGACAAGGTTGAGATTATCGGGGACATCCAGGCTGCCGGCTACGGCGAGAACATCATAAATCTCGGCGATGGCGCGGATCGCGTGTCAATCGGCAGCAGCGGATCGCATAGCAGCATCACGGCTTCCGGCCACGGCAGCAACGTCTTTGATCTTGGCGCCGGCGCGGATGAAGTGACCATACACGGCAACATTTCAACCTCCGGCAGCGGCAGCAACATCTTTAACCTTGGCGCCGGCAATGACACCTTTACCCTGAACGGCGGCATCCTCGGCGCCGGCAGTAAGATTATGTCCGGCGATGGCCTGGACACCTTTAGCTGGCACAACAATAACGATACTCTGAATGGAAGCGTCCTGAACGGGTTTGAAAAGATCAGCATCACCGGCACCGGCAACACGTTGACCCTGAAGGCCAGCGACGTGCTGGGCGGCTGGGATCTGGCGGATGACCAGGAGTTGATACAGGGCACCACCGGCAAGTACATTATGATTGACGGCGACAATGCTGGAGGAGTCAACACCGTGGACCTGGACGGATGGACGGCCGCCGGCACCACGAACGTGGGCGGCCACGATTACAGCGTGTATGAAGCCACCGGCAGCGGCGAAACAATTCACCTGCTGATACAGAATACGCTCAGCGTAATGTAAGTGCATGTTTGACATTTAAAAGCGAAAAGCCCGGCAGGCCATCCGCCGGGCTTTTCCTTTGCCTGTTCTTTTTACCCGCGTATCCTTATTTTTCCACGGTCCGCTGATGCAGATAGATTTTGCAGGGCTGGGCCGGATCGCCCTGGGGCACCTGCAGGCCAAGCTTTGTTTCGTGGTTGACCAGAATGGGTCCGCTCATGTTCAGGCTGGTTTCTTCCGGCTTGCCGGGCGGTATGGAGACCGTGGCCAGCACGGTCACCTGGTCCGGGCTTTGGGCCTTGAGCAGGTTTTGTTCCGCATCGCTTATGCGCAGGCTGAATTTGTCCACAAAGCTGAAGGGGTCGGCCACCAGAAGCCCCAGGCCGGGGTCGTCCATGCTTTGCAGCACCAGCATGGAAGCGCCTTCGCGGATTTGCAGCAGGGCAAAGTCCTTAAAGTTTTCAAAGCCGATCAGGCCGCGCGGGAAGTGGATCACCCTGTCCAGGCTGACTGTCTGCTTGCCGAGCCGGGTATCTATTTCTATTTGCTTTGCCATAACCGGGCCGCCGCTAAAAGGTCAGAGTTTGATGTTTGCATGGCTTGTTTGTTTTCTTCCATTATCCGTAAATATATCTCTTCGCGATAAACCAGGGTATCCGCCGGCACAGAGATCCCGAGCTTGACCTGCTTGCCCTGAATGCTGAACACGGTGATTTTGATGTTGTCACCTATGTGCAGGCTTTCGCCGGCGCGGCGGGTGAGTATCAGCATAAAATTATCCTACAGGAAGTTCATCAGGTTCATCTGCATGATCATGGCCGAGGACTTGAGCACGCTGTTGTAGGCCAACTGCTGCTGGGCAAGCCTGGTCATGAGTTCGGTCACGTCCACGTCTTCCGTGCCGCTCAGGGCGTCTTCCTCGGACATCTTGTAGTTTTCCATCTGTTCGGCGGCTATTTCCAGGCGGTTCAGGCGGCCGCCCACGTTGGTGCGGGCGGTCACAGCCGTGGTCATGGCGGTTTTCAACGCTTCCAGGCATTCCTGGACTCCCCGCTGGGAGTTTGTTTCCGTATAGCCTACCAGACGGCCGACCACTTCAAAAATATTTCTGGCGTCACCGCCAAAGACCGGCTGTGCGCCGTTGGTGGAAAACGGCTCTTTATACAGCCCGCCAAACACATCCTTGCCGATCAGGTTTATGGTTATGTTCGTGTGGCTGGCTATTTCCAGGTTTATATCCGCCCGGCGCGGCCGGACTATGAACTGGTCGCCGGCGGCCGGCTGGCCGCTCAAATCCAGAAATCCGCCGGGTATTGGCAGGTTGTAGGGGGCGGCGTCCGGCGCGGAACCGGCAATCCAGTTTTTGCCGTCGTCCAGGCTGTAGGAATAATTTACCACTCCGCCGGCTATCTGGTCAACGCGCACGGCAACGTCCTGGCTGAAGGCGCCCCTGGCCGCGCCTGTTGGGCCAGCTCCGCCCACGGGGTAGGTCTTGACCACCTGGGTGTCGTTGTCGTCGCCCTTGTACTCGGCGGAAGGCCGGATGTACAGCCAGGTGCCGTTGTCTTTCTCGTTGACGTTGGCCGGGTCCGCCTGGGCCACGTTGGCGGTCATGTCGCTGAAGCTCACTTCCGCGCCGCCGGCCACCAGCTTGTCGCCGTTCCAGGTGCCGGTCTGCCAGGTTTTGCCTTTGTCCGTGGTGTATTCAAAGGCCGGGTGGCCGCTGAGCGCGCCGGACCCCCTGAACTGGACCAGAATGGTGGAGGCCGATCCGCCGGCCACGGTGTACTGTTCACCCGCCAGGGCGGCGTCGTTGCAGGTTACGGCCAGGGTTTCCGCAAAGGGGGCCTGGCCTGTCTTGTGGCCGGCAAAGATGTAGCTGCCGTCGCCATACTGGGTGTTGGCCAGGCTGATAAGCTGCTTGAAACGCTCGCGGATTTCAAAGCTGGCGTCTTCGCGCTGCTGGTCGGTCAAGGTGCCGGTGGCGGACTGTTCAGCCAGGGTGAAGATCCGGGTCAGGTTCTCGTGTACGGAGTCCAGAACGCCGTCCGCCGCGGACAGCCAGCCCTGGGCCGTGCCCTGGTTGTCCTGGTACATTTTTATGTTGGACAGGGAGTTGCGGTAAATCTGCACCATGCTCGCGCCATTGGGATCGTCCGAAGGCCGGTTGATCTTTTTCTGGCTGGAGGACTGGATATTGGACTCCATGAGCGCGGACAGATCCCGGTTCATGTTGTAAACGGAGTTGTTGAACATCTGGCGTTGCGAAACTCGCATGATACGCTCCTTGCAAAATCCAGGCTACTGCTTCAGGCTCAGCAGGGTCTGGAGCATCTGGTCCGCCGTTGTAATAAGCTTGGCGGCGGCTTTGTAAGAGGCCTGGAATTTTATGAGGTTGCTCATCTCCTCGTCCAGGTTCACCCCGGCAACTTCGCTCTGGCGGTCGTCCAGGTCGCGGGCCATGGTGCCGTAAAGCTGCTGGTTGAAGCTGGCGGAAGAAGTCTCGCCGCCCACGTTGCTGATCAGAGTGCCGTAGTAAGCGCTGATGGTCTGTTCCGTGGCCTTTTTAAAGACCGAGTCTATGCTCACTTTAACGGTGCTCAAATCCGCGATGGCCTTGGCGGTGATGTTGTCGCCAACGTTGCCTTCCAGTCCGCCGTTCACCCGGCCCGCGTTGATCAGGTTGCGGTTTTGCACCAGTTCGTCGCGTATGGCTATGTCGCCGGAATCCGTGCCCTTGAAAAAGTTGTTTATGCCCAGCCCGGCCAGGAGGCCGGTGGTGTCGTCCACCACGCCGAAGGAGAGCGCGTTGCCCGCGCCGTCCGTACCGGCGGCAAGCTGCAGGCGGTTGTCCACAATGCTGGCCGTAACTTTGCCGCCTGCCGCCGCGTTGATTCTGTTCACCACGTCCTGCAGGGAATCCGTTGCCGGATTGAAATTCACGCTGAAGGCGTTATCCGTGGTGCTGCTTATTGGTTCGCCGGTAACTTTGTCGTAGAAGGCGAAGGAAAAATTGCCGGCCTGCAGATCCCCGGCCCAGGGCAGGCTGGACAGGCTGCCGCCCAAGGGCACGTTGGTTCTGGAGACCCGGTGGTCGCCCAGGGCGTAGGTAAGTTTTTCCAGGCCGGAACCCTGGCTGTGCAGGCGGTTGACTTCCCAGATTATGGACTGGGTGAGGGAATCGAGCTGATCCCGGAACTGCTCCGCCTGGTAGTCGCGAAAAATCAGGTTGCCGCCAATGGCCCCGCCGGTGATGCGCTGGTAGTTGGTGGTGCCGTCCGGAAAAACCTGGGGCGAGATGTTGATAGGGCCGATGGTCGGCTCAATCCAGTACACCGCTGATTTCGGCACTATGGTGAAGCGGTCGCCGGTCTGAAGGTTCTGCGTGCCGGGATTGAAGTAAATGCCCAGATCCTTCACGTAGGTCTGGTATTCCGAAGTGTGCGCGGAATAAAGGACCGGGTTGCCGAGATCGTCGCTGAGCCAGGTGCGGCCGCCGTCCAGAGAGACCTTGTACCGGGCCTCGCCCACGCCCTCCGCCTGGGTGGCGGAAATGCCGCCGCCCTGGACTATTTCCACCGTGTATTCGTAGCCGTCCGCGCCGTCAAAGCCGATGCCGCCGTCAAAGGCGCTGCCCGCGCTCAGATTGCTGAAGGCGCGCGGGCCTTCCAGGCTGACTTTAAAGGCTTCCAGGCCGTCCACCAGGGTGTAGCCGGACTTGGTGTTGACAATGTAATCCCCGGCGCCCTTGTTGATGACGTCAACGTCGATCAGTTCGGACAATTCGCGCACCTTTTGGTCGCGCTGGTCCAGCATGGTGTTGGCGTTGTTTTTGCCGGTCACCGTGTGGGCGTTTATTTCCCGGTTCAGGTAGGAGATTTCCTCAATCAGCTTGTTGACCTGATCCACCTGGCCGGTCAACTGGTCGTTGACCCGCTGCTCAATGTCCGTAAGGGTCATGGAGGCGTTGCGCAGGGTGCTGACAAGGGTTTGCGACTTGTTGAGCACGTCTTCGCGCGTGGATTGGGCGCTGGGGGTCTGGGCCAGCTTGTTCCAGGCTGAGAAGAAGCTGTTCAGGGCGGAGCCGATGCCGTCGCTGTTGGCTTCGTTGAACAGGGATTCAACGTTTTTAAGCTGTGAGTATTGGGCGGACCAGCGGGCGGTGTCGGAATTCTTGTCCAGATATTCCCGCTCGATGAACTGGTCGAAATGGCGGTAAACTTCCTTGGCCAGCACGCCCTGGCCCATCTGGCCGGGGAAATAGTCCAGCGACGGCATGCTTTCAAAACGCACCGCCTGGCGGGAATAGCCAGCGGTATTGACGTTGGCTATGTTGTTGCCGGTGGTCTGAATGGCGGTTTGCGAGGCAAAAAGCGCCCCGGTGCCGATGGAAAGCACGCTGTTTATGCTGGTGGCCATGCTAGAGTCTCCCGTTGATCAGGGCCGCCGTGGGACGGGGCGCGGCAAAGCGTCCCTTGGCCCCGTAGACCAGCTGGGGCTTGGGGGCGATCTGGTCGTGCAGGAAGGCCATAAGGTTATGGCTCTGGTCCAGCAGGGCCAGGGAAAGTTCGGTGTTCAGCGAAGCCTGGCGCGCGCAGCGCTGCTCCGCCGTATCAATGCATTCAAAGAGGCGCAGGACTTCCGCGCCGTCTTCCTCCGGCAGCAGCCCGGCGTATTCCTTGATCTTGGTGCCGTGCATGGACTTTTTCAGATCCGTGCGTTCGTCAGCCAACTGGCGCAGCAGCTCGTGCATGGAAAATTCCAGGCTGCCTATGGAGTCGGTGTCGCGCTTTTTCAAGTGCTCGAACTCTTCGTGCAGCAGGCTTTCCAGAAGTTCCAGGCCCCGGGCCTGGCGGGTGAGGTTGTCGCGGATCAGGGCGAACATTGCTTGCTCCTGTCAAATTTTATAAAGAGGCCGTCAAGTTTGTGAAGGCCTGCTCCGGGTTAAGGGCCAGTTCGCCGCGCCGGAGCTCAAAATGCAGGTGGTTGGAGGCGGCAGATTCTGCCTGCCCGGCCCCGCCTGGGGTAACCCTTGCAAATTCCGCGCCGGACTTCACGGAATCGCCGGCCTTCGCGCCGGTCAGTTCCGCGTTGCCGTAATAGCTGCGCAGGCCGCCCTCGTGCTCCAGAATGACCATGGAGTCATAGGACTCGCGCGGTCCGGCAAAAACAATTTTACCGTCCTTGGCCGCCTTAACGGCCTCGCCGGCGCTGGCCTGCATATCCAGGCCGCCGTGCCAGGCCCTGCCAGGCGCCCCGGCCGCGCCACGCCAGCCGAAGCCGTTGATGACCCGGCCGTTCACCGGCGCGCTCAGGCCGCTGATTTCCTGCGGCAGACGTCCGGCGCCGGCGGAAGCGGCATTAGTCCGGCTGGTTTCCACATGGCCGGGAATATTCCGGGTTTTGGCGTCCTGGCGCTTCGCCTGGGCGGAGCGTGGCATGGATTTGGGGCCGTCGCCCGGGTCCACGTGGATTTTGGCGCGCAACTGGTTGATGCGGTTCCTGGCTTCTTCCGGGCTTAGCCTGGGGCCTTCCTGCGGGCTGAACATCCGGGCCGTTTCGCCGGCCGCCGGATTCGCCTGGGCTGTCCGGCTCGCAGCCTGGGCGCTTTCCCCCCGCAGTTCCTCCAGGGCCTTGCCCAGCACTTTTTCCGGAGCTTCGGCCGTCTGGCCGGATTCGCCGGCCAGATCGCTGATGGCCTGGTTCAGAAGAGCGGTGTTTTTAGCGTCCGGAGCCAGTTCTTCCAGGGCTTCCGGCTCCACGGTCTTGGCCCCGTCCGGCAGATCGGAATACAGATTGTCCGCCTTGCCCGCGCCCTTGGGCGGGGTTATGGCGGTATTCAGCTTTTTGGCGCTGTCGCTGGCGGAATCAGGCACCACCAGGCCGGTCCGGGCCGCTCCGGTGGTCCGGCTGCGGTCGCCCAGCTTCTGGTTGAGCTGCTCGTAAAGCATGTCCGCAAGGCCTATGCCGCCGGCGGAAGCCATTTTTTTGGCGAACTCCTGGTCGAACATGGACTGGTAGGTTTCCTCGTCCTTGCTGTGCAGGTAGCCTTCCTTGGGCACGTTCTTGCGCATCTGTTCCCAGAGCTTCTGGATAAACACGGACTCAAAGCCCTCGCAGGCTTCGCGCAGCTTCTGGTCCTTGGTGCGCGAATCGCCGGTGCGCTTGCGCAAGTCGTCCATCTGGATCTTGCGCTGGATGAGATCCTGGTTGTCCGCCGCCTGAAGGGCCAGTCCGGCATCCACTGGAGAGGCGTTCATTTAAATGACCTCCAGGTTGGCATGGAGCGCGCCGGAGCTCTTAAGGCTGCGCAGGATGGATATGAGATCCCTGGGCGTGGCGCCGACGGAGTTGAGGCCGTCCACCAGTTCCTGCAGCGTGGCGCCTTCAATGATGTTCAGGCGCCGGGTTTCTTCGCGCACGTTGATGTCCGTGCTGGGAGTTACAGCCGTGCCGCCGCCGCTGAACGGGCCGGGCTGGGAAACGTTCATGTTTTCCTGCACCACCACCTGCAAATTACCGTGGGAGACCGCCACGCGGGAAATGCGCACGTCGCGGCCAATGACCACGGTGCCGGTTTTTTCGTCCACCACCACTTTGGCGGCCTGGTCCGGAATGACTTCCATGTTTTCCACAGAGGCCATCAGGGGCACCAGATTGCCTTTAAAGTCGTTGGGAATCTGCAATTCGATGGAGGAAATGTCCAAAGCTCTGGCAAAGGTGCCGCCCAAAGCTTCGTTCAGACGCTCCACCACCTGGTTGGTGGTGGAAAAATCCGGCACGTGCATGGCCAGCGTAAGCTTGTTCTGGTTGTTGAACTCAAAGGGTATGCCGCGTTCCACAATGCCGCCGTTGGGCACCTGCCCCACGGTGGTGATGTTCTTCTGGGCCACGGCCTGGGCGCCCTGCTGCCCGCCGCCGATGCTGTAGCCGCCCACGGTGAGCGGGCCCTGGGCCAGAACGTAGATGTTGCCGTCCACGCCCTTGAGCGGGGTTTGCAAAAGCACGCCGCCGGTAAGGCTGGTGGCGTCGCCCAGGGAGGAAACAGTGACGTCCAGGCGGGAGCCTGGCTTGGCGGAAACAGGCATGCGCGCCGTAACCATGACCGCGGCCACGTTTTTGGGCTTGAGCAGGCGCTGTTCCACGGATACGCCCATCTTGTCCAGCATGTTGACCATGCTGCGCATGGTGAAGGCGGAGTCCTTTTTATCCCCGGTGCCGGAAAGGCCTACCACCAGGCCGTACCCGATAAGCTGGTTGTCGCGCACGCCGCCGAAGGACGCGATGTCCTTGATGCGCACGGCCTGGGCCGTGGCCGGGCAGAGCAGCAGGGCCAGCAGGGCGGCGGCCAGTATGCGGGTTAAGCGGTGTTCCTTGCGCATGTTGAACTCCTTGGGCGATCCGGCGAAAATATCTTGCGGTTAAGGTTAATTAAAAGGGCCAGATGTTGTCTAAAAGTCTGGTCAGCCAGCCGGCCTTCTGCTTGTCGGCCAGGGTGCCCTTGCCGTAGTAGGAAATGCTGGAATCCGCCAGTTGGGTGGAGAGCACGCTGTTGTCGGCCAGAATATCGCTGGAGCGCACCAGGCCGGTGACCACCATGTATTCGGTTTCGTCGTTCACGCGGATTTCCCGCGCGCCTTCCACCTGCATCAGGCCGTTGGGCAGCACCTGGGTGACCCTGGCCCCGATGGAGGTGGTCACGTAGTTTTCGCGCTTGGTTTCGCCCGTGGCCGCAAGATTGCTGGTGCTGGTGGCGGCCAGCATGGGGTCCGCCCCCACGCCGCCGCTCAGGACGTTGCCGGCGGAATAAAAGAGCGGCCCGACCTTGTTCCGGCCCAGGGCGGCGGAAACGCCCAG
>JAVBSC010000069.1:0-4755 GCA_031547305.1 Desulfovibrionaceae bacterium | reverse complement strand
TGGGGGGTGGTGAGAGTATGTTTGTGCCCACAAAACCCCCAAAACACATGCCGCTCCCACCCTGTCGCGTTTATTGGTGGGGGGGGGGGGGGGTTGGGACCCGCTCCGGGTCGTCCCCTCGGTTCGCCGCCACTCCACGGTACTATCCAAGGAGCCTCCATGCGCGAATCTTCAAGTTTTTACCATACGCCGGTGCTGATTATCGGGGCGGGCATAGCGGGCTGCGCGGCCGCGCTGAATCTGGCGGATCGGGGCATACAGGTGACGCTGATCGCGGCCGGGCGGGAGCGGGAGAACGGCAATTCCTGGCTGGCCCAGGGCGGGATTATTTACAAGGCGGAGCAGGGCGACCCCAAGCTGCTGGAAAAAGATATTTTTGTCGCCGGGCATGCCCATAATAATCCGCGCGCCGTGCGCCTGCTGGCGGCGAACGGCCCGAAGGTGGTGGAGGACGTGCTGATAAAGCGGCTGCGCACCAGCTTTGCCCAACCGGAGCCCGGCGCGATGCTCCGGGAAGGGGAATGGGATCTGACGCGGGAGGGCGGGCATTCCGCCCCGCGCATCCTGCACTGCGCGGATCACACCGGCCGCAGCATCATGGAGTGTTTTACCAGAGCGGTGCGGGCTTCGCCGAACATTCATTTTCTGCCCGGTCATTCGGCCGTGGACCTTCTGACCAGCCACCACCATACCGGGGGCATGACCTACCGCTACCAATTGGCCAACCAGTGCTGCGGGGCTTACGTGTTCAACGAGGAACACAAAAGGGTGGACACGCTGCTGGCGGACTATACGGTTCTGGCTTGCGGCGGGGCCGGGCAAATCTATTTGCACAGCACCAACAATCCCTGCGCCATCGGGTCGGCCATAGCCATGGCCAGCCGCGCCTTTGTGCGTCTGGAAAATCTGGAGTTCGTGCAGTTTCACCCCACGGCCTTTTACCATCAGGATTCGCCGCGCTTTCTGGTTTCCGAGGCCATGCGCGGCGAAGGCGGCGTGCTGGTGAACGCCAGAGGCGAACGCTTCATGCGGCGCTACGATGCGCGCGAGGATCTGGCCCCGCGCGACATCGTGGCCCAGGCCATAATTCTGGAGCTTTTGAAATACGGCGAGCCCTGCGTGTTTTTGGACGCGCGCGGCATCCGGCAGGATTTGAAGGAGCGCTTCCCGACCATTTACGCCCATTGCCTGAAATACGGCGTGGATATGGAAAAAGACCCCATCCCGGTGGTGCCGGCGGCGCATTATTTTTGCGGAGGCATACTCACGGACTTGTGCGGCCGGACCACTCTGGACCGCCTGTACAGCGTGGGAGAAGCCTCCTGCACCGGCCTGCACGGGGCCAACCGCCTGGCCAGCACCTCGCTGCTGGAAGCCCTGCTCTGGGGGCACAACGCGGCGGAAGACATTAAAAAGCGCCTGAACCGGCCGCTGGAAAATCGTTTGCGCAACGCCATCCGCGAATGGACCCCCCTGGGCGACGAGTGCAACGACGACCCGGCCCTGATTCTGCAAGACTGGGTGAGCATACGCAGCATCATGTGGAACTACGTGGGCATTCACCGCACCAGTTCCCGGCTGCACCGCGCCTTTGAAGACCTGCGGGATCTCTCGCTGCACCTGCACAGCTTCTACCGGCGCACGCCGCTGTCAAAGCCCCTGGTGGATCTTTTCCAGGGGTGCCAGGCCGCCTATGTGCTGACCCAGTCCGCCCTGCGCAACAAAGAAAGCTTGGGCTGCCACCAGATTATGGGATAAAGCGGTTAAATTGCAGCCAGTTTTCAAAAAGCCGCGTCCAGGCGTCCGAGGGCAGGTTCTGTTTTTTGACGCCGAAACCATGCCCGCCTTTGGCAAAGATATGCAGTTCCGCCGGTTTGCCGGCGGCATGCCAGTCCGCGTACATTCCGGCCGCGGCAACGGGCCCGGCTATGGGGTCGTCGCCGGCGATGGCGATAAAAAGCGGCGGCGCATCCTCCGGCAGCGGCGCATTCCGCCAGCCGGCATACATGCAGCCCACGAAATCAGGGCGGCTTTCGGAGTCATGGTTCACCGCGGCGCTTGCCGCTATTACGCCTCCGGCGGAAAAGCCGAGGATGCCGATGCGCTTGGGATTGAGTCCCCAGCTTGCGGCATTCTGGCGCACAAAGCGGATGGCCTGGCGTCCGTCCTCTTCGCTTAAAGGCAGGATCTTGGCCCGCCCCTGGGAAAAGCTGGAAGACGGATTCCTGTGGCGCAGTTCCTTGAACAGACCTTTCAGGAATTCCGGCATGTCCGCATCGTTTTCCGGAGTCGGCGCAACGCGGTATTTTAGGACAAAGGCGGTGACGCCGAGCCGCGCGAGCCAGCGCGCCACGTCATAGCCTCCGCTGTCCATGGCCAGAAAATGAAACGCCCCGCCGGGAGCGATAATGACCGACGCGCCGTTGGCCCGCCCGTCCGCGGGTTTGAACATGGTTACGGTCGGGATGGCGACGTTTCTGACGATCAGGCCGCCCCCCCTTGCGCCGGGCATGGGCATGGCCTTCTCGCGCCAGGTCCGGTTTTCCGAACCGGGCGGCGGGCCGGGGTAGATTGCGAATATGCCCGCCGCATCCGGCGGAGATTCGATATTGTCCGCCATAAGAGGTTCAACTCCAAAACAGACGCCGGCCAGCGCGCACAGCAAGGCCAGAGTCATGATGTTTATCCTGGCGGCGCTCACAACAAACCAAAGCATCGGCGCTTCTCTCTTTGCCCCAACAATTCAGCCGCCATAAAACGACAATAATATCCGGCCCGGCCTGTCCGAGGCGCTATTCCACCAGATCTTCCGGATTGTAGGGGCAACGGTCCGGGCTGTATTCGCAGTGCGGGGCCAGGGGCTCGGCTTCCGCCCCGCCCAGGTAGGCGTTCTGCACGTCCGGGTTGGCCAGCAGGGCCTTGGCGTCGTCTTCCATGACCACGCGGCCGACTTCCAGCACGTAGCCGCGATTGGCCAGCTTCAGGGCGGCTCTGGCGTTCTGCTCCACCAGCACCACGGTCACGCCGGACTTGTTGATGGCGCGGACCGTTTCGAAGATGGAGCGCACCAGAATGGGAGCCAGCCCCAGGGACGGCTCGTCCAGGAGCAGCACGCGCGGGTTTCCCATAAGCGCCCGGCCGATGGCCAGCATTTGCTGCTCGCCGCCGGAAAGGGTGCCGGCCAGTTGGTTTTTGCGCTCGAACAGGCGGGGGAAGAGTCCGAAAATCCACTCCAGATTCGCTTTGATTCCGGCCTCGTCCCGGCTGGTGAAGGCGCCCAGGGTCAGGTTTTCCAACACGCTCATGGTGGCGAACACCCGGCGGCCTTCCGGGGACTGGGTTATGCCCAGGCGCACCACCTCGTGGCTGCGCATCTTGTGCAGGGCAGCATCCTTGAAGAAAATGCCGCCTCCGGACGGCTTGACCAGGCCGCTGATGCTCATGAGCGTGGTGGTCTTGCCCGCGCCGTTAGCGCCCAGAATGGTGACTATTTCGCCTTCTTCCACTCGCACGTTGATGCCGTACAGGGCGCGCACGTTGCCGTAGTTGACGGAGAGATCGCGCAGTTCCAAAAACATCAGGCCTCGTCCTCCGCGCCCAGGTAGGCTTCTATGACCTTGGGGTCGCGTTTGATGATCGCCGGGATGCCTTCGGCGATTACCGCTCCGTATTCCAGGACCACGAGTTTTTCGCAGACCTTCATGACCAGGCTCATGTCGTGCTCTATGAGCAGCACGCTGATGCCCCGCGCCTGAATGGCCCGGATCAGCCCGATGAGCTCCGCTGTTTCATGGTCGTTCATGCCGCCGGCCGGCTCGTCCAGGATTACGAAGCGCGGGTCCGTGGCCAGGGCGCGGGCGATTTCCAGAAGCCGCTGGTTGCCGTAGGAAAGGTTTTTGGCCAGATTGGCGTGCTGATCCTCCAATCCCACAAAGGCCAGCTCGCGCATGGCCCGCTCAAAGGCGTAGCGCTCTTCCCGGCGCTGGGCCCTGGTGTGGAACATGGAAGCCAGCAGCCCGGCGTTCATGCGGCAGTGGCAGCCGGCCAGCACGTTTTCCAGCACGCTCATTTCCTGAAACAGGCGGATGGTCTGAAAAGTCCTGGCAATACCCAGGGATACGATGCGGTGCGTTGGCAGGCTGTTTATTTTGCGGCCGTCAAAGAAGATTTCTCCGGAATCCGGCCGGTAATTGCCGGTGATCAGGTTGAAGACCGTGGTCTTGCCGGCCCCGTTGGGGCCGATCAGGCCGACTATGCCGCCTTCCGGCACTTCAAAGGACACCCCGGCCACAGCCACCAGGCCGCCAAAGGTCTTGGTAAGATTGTTGATGGTGAGCAGGCTCATGCGTTGCTCCCCCCCGGGCCGGCGCCCCCGTCATTGGCGGCCTTGCCGCGCTTGCCGATGGCGCGTGGGAACTTGCCCAGAAAAGCGCTGACGTCATAAGCCTTTTGCCGGGGCGGCAAAATGCCCTGGGGCCGGAAGATCATCATTACGACCATGGCCGCCCCGAAGACCAGCATGCGGGCGCTGTCAAAGCCGCGAAAAACTTCCTGCAAGCCGACAAGCAGCACCGCGCCGAGGATTACCCCCACGATGTTGCCCGCCCCGCCCAGGATGACGATGGCGAAGAGCATGACGGATTCGGCAAAGGAAAAGCTTTGCGGGGCAATGGTCTTCATGCGCGTGGCGAACAAGGTGCCGGCCATGCCGGCCCAGAAGGCCCCCAGGCCGAAGGCCAGCATCTTGTAGCGCGA
>JAVBSC010000126.1:0-37465 GCA_031547305.1 Desulfovibrionaceae bacterium | reverse complement strand
AGGCCGCCAGAACGACACCCAGAAAAAAGCCACCGATCTTCCCGCGCATATGCCGGACCCCATTGCCGCTGATTTTCCCGCCTTTTAGCACAAATCCCACCGCTTTGCAAAAAAATGCGTCATTTGGTGACGGAACTGTTTAAATTGCGGAGTCCGCCCCGCACACTCCCCGCAGGGGGCGCGGCCCCTTAGCGGGGGAGGGCTTGGGTGGACAGCGCCCCCCAAAACTCAAAAGCTTCTACAATCGAAAAAATCCCAGAGCGTTTTTGCCGCAAATGCCCCAGATCTCGTCGCGGTCCATATCCAGGGTCTGGGCCAGGGCTGTGATGGTAAAAGCCAGGTAGGCCGGCTCGTTGCGCTTGCCGCGATAAGGCACGGGGCTCAAATAGGGGCAGTCTGTTTCCACCATAAGGCGGTTCAGGGGGATTTCTTTGACCGCTTCGCGTAGGACGTGGTTGGAAGGAAAAGTTATGGGACCGGGTATGGAAACGTGCCAGCCCGCGGCGACAATGCGCCGGGCCTGATCCGCGTCGCCTCCAAAACAGTGCCAGAGCAGCGCCTTGCCGGCAAAGCCCTGTTCAGTAAGCAGACCGAAGGTATCCTCAAAGGCGTCCCGGCTATGCACCACCACGGGCAGATCAAGCTCTTCAGCCAATTGCAACTGGCTGACGAAAGCTTTTCTCTGCACTTCGGGCGGGCAATCCTTCCAGTAATAATCCAGGCCGATTTCGCCCAGGGCGCGGACGCGAGTGTCCTGAGTGAAGATCTGGCGCATGCGCTCCAGGGTGGCGGCATCGCAGTTGGCCGCCTCAGTGGGGTGTATGCCCAGCAGAAAAAAAACCTCCGGGTGCCCGGCAAAAAAAGCCCGGCCTGTTTCCCAGGCCTCCGGACTTAAGAAGACGTTGGCGATGCGGGCCACGCCGGACCTTCTGGCGCGCTGGAGCACTTCATCCCGATCCTGGTCATACTGCCGGGAATTCAGGTGCGCGTGCGATTCCACCCCAACCAGCGGCAGGCCCAAGGATTCCGGGGTGGGCAGCGGACCTTCCGGTTTTTTATGCTTGGACATTACAAATCCTGCCGATACTTCAAGGACTGGCGCAGGGTTTCCCGGTCCATGAACTTGACTTCCGCCCCCAGGGGAATGCCCTGGGCCAGCCGGCTGATACGCAGGGAAGGAAAACGCGCCGTCAGGCGGTTCTTAATGTATGACGCCGTGTTTTCCGCCTCCAGCGTGGCCCCCAGGGCCAGGATCAGTTCCGTCACCCGCCCTTCTTCCAAACGCTTCTCCAGGCGTTCCAGATCCAGACTGTCCGGGTTCAGATTGTCCAAAGGAGCCAGCAAACCGCCCAGGATCATGTAATAGCCCCGATAAAAGCCGCCTTCCTCCAGACAGAGCATGCTGTCCCACTCCGAAACCAGGCAGAGCGAACAGGCGTCCCTGGCCTCGTCACGGCAAATCCCGCAAAGATCCGTGTCGCTGAGCGCTCCGCAACTCCGGCACAAATGCAGTTTGTCCCGCAGGTCGTGGATTGACTGGCCCAGCCGGCGCACCTCCGCCCTCGGCCACTTCAAAAGCTGCATGGCGCAACGCAAGGCGGACTTGGGACCAAAACCGGGCAAGCGCCCCAGTTGATCCACCACCGCGCTCAATGGTTCCGGCAAATTCCGCACAAAAGACCTCTATTTCAAGATACTGGCTCCGCCCCCCAAGCTCCCCGCCGGGGGCGCGGCCCCTTGCAGGGGGTCGAGGGACAGAATCACCAAAAACACTTTACATCATACCCGGCAGTTTTATTCCGCCGGTGACGGCGGCCATTTCTTTTTCCGCCAGTTCGCGCGAGAGGCGCAAGGACTCGTTCACCGCGGCCAGCACCAGGTCCTGGAGCATATCCGGATCCTCGGGATCAATGACGGATTTATCTATGCTGACGGACTTTATTTCCTGCTTGCCGGTGCATACCACCTTGATCATGCCGCCCCCGCTGGAGCCTTCCACGGTTTTTTCCGCCAGCTCTTCCTGTATTTTGGCCATTTTGTTCTGCATCACCTGGGCCTGACGCAGCAAATCGTTCATCCCGCGCATTATTCCTCCGGTTAGTCTGTAAATAATTCGGGGCGGCCGCCCCAAGCCAGCTATTTCTTATTATTGACCAGCCCGAAATCCAGCAAGCCGGCGTTGAAAGTCCGCTCCAGCAGTTTCACGCCCGGATCGCCTCTGGCCTCGCGTTCCAGATCCTCACGTTTTTTCACCGCGCGCCGAGGAGGCAGGACTTCAAGCGCCGGCCGCTGCCCATGGAATTCCTGAAGGAGATCCAGTATCTCCGCGCATGTCTCCTTGCCGGCCAGACGCTGGGCGGCAAAGGCGTCTTCCGGGGTAAGACGCAGGCCATGGTCGCCCCACTCCGCCTCGGAACTGCGCAGCAGAGCCAACAGGCTGGGGTTGAACCCGGACTTGGCCGCGCAATAGCGTAAAAACGCCGACCAGTCCAGAACTGAAGATTGCACGATGTCCGGCGCGGGGGGCTCGGCCGGGGGTTGGGCCGGAAATTGCGGCATCGGGTCCGCTTCGGAGGCTGGAGCTTCAGACGCGAAATCCGCATCGCCGGGCGGAAGCGGTGAATCCTGAGGCTCCGCAGCCACTGGTTCGGAAGATGCGCCATTCTCCACAACCTGTCGAGCCTCCGGCGTTGACCGGTGGGGTCGGGCGCTTGCGGCCTGGGCGTGAGCACTCGTGGCGCCGTCCCGGCTTACGGACGGAACCGGAGCGGGTTCGGCCGACGGCTCTTCGCCCTCGGACTCGGGCCTGGATGAGGATTCCGGCATTGGGCGCGGGGATTCCTGTTCCCGGACAGCCTCGGCCTGCCGCCTGCCCTGGCTGGAAAAACGCTCCAGGGAAACCAGGCGCGGCAGCATGGCCAGGTTGAGCAGAAGAAGTTCAAGAGCCAGGGCCGGCTCCAGGCTGGTCAGAATACGCCGCTGGCCTTCCAGGGTCATCTGCCAGCAGGCGTGGATATAGGCCAGATCAAAGCGTCCGGCTTCCTCCAGCAGATTTTTAATCTCCTCTTCCGCCAGGCCAAGGCTTTGGCCGGCTTCCGGCCCAGCTTGGCGCAGCATGAACAAGTTGCGCCAGACCCCGGCCAGTTCCCGCAGGAAGAAGCCGATGTCCAGGCCCTGGTCCAGGAGTTCGCGGGACAGTTCCGTAATCGCCAGGCAATGTCCGCCGCGGATGGCGGCCAGCAGGCGGATAAAAACTTCCTGCCCGGCCAGTCCGAGCACTTTACGCACGTCGGATTCCCGCAGGTTGTCCCCGCCCAAGGCCAGCACCTGGCCGAGCAGGGACATGGAATCGCGTACGCTGCCGCTGGCCCGCCTGGCCAGCAAACGCAGAGCCGCCGGCTTGTACGGCAGGGATTCGCTTTGCAGAATTTTGGCCAGGTGCGCCTCCAGTTCCCCTTCCGGCAGGCGCTTGAACACATAGTGCTGGCGGCGGCTGACAATGGTGATCGGGAACTTGTGCGCCTCTGTGGTGGCCAGAATAAAAGTTACCCTGGCCGGCGGCTCTTCCAGGGTTTTCAGCAGGGCGTTGAAGGCCTCGCGGGAGAGCATGTGGGCTTCGTCAATGATGAAAACCTTGTAGCGGCCTTCCAGCGGCGCGTAGCCCACGGCTTCCTTCAGACGGCGCACGTCGTCTATGCCCCGGTTGGAGGCGCCGTCTATTTCCACCACGTCCACGGAAGAGCCCAGGGTGATGGCTCGGCACCGCTCGCACGCGTTGCAGGGTTCCGGAGCCGGAGCGCGCACGCAATTCAGGGCCTTGGCCAGAATGCGGGCCAGGGTGGTTTTGCCCACCCCGCGCGTGCCGCTGAACAAGTAGGCCGGAGCGATCTTGTCTTCCGCAGCGGCTCTGGAAAGAATGGCCTTGATGGTGTCCTGCCCGGCCACGGCGGCAAAGGTCTGCGGCCGATAGCGCGCCGTGAGCGATGAATAGTTGACTGTCATATGGCCACCAGCTCCATTTTGCCCCATACGCCCACCTGGCCGCCGCACTTGGCGAAAACGCCGTCTATGCCGCGCGCTTCAAATTCCTTGGCCCTGCCCGTGACTTTTTCCACATCCGTGCCGGTTTTGAGCATGTTGCAAAAGGCTGTGGCCGCCGCGTCGGCCAGAGCGCCGCTTTTGGCCCGCACGGCCACCAGATCGCCCTGCCCCAGGCTCAAGGAATGCCCGATATTGGCGGATGAAGAGCAGATGGACAGGGGGAACTCCCATGGATGGAGCTTCACGCCCAGCCGGGATTTGCTCTGCGGGTCGTCCAGCAGGGCCACCACGCGCTCCCGTGTGGAACACATGAAGGTATCTCCGCCGTTTTCCACAATAAATTCCGGAATCTTATGCAAAAACTCCCTGGCCACGCATTCGGCCAGCGCCCCGGCCACGGCGGCCATGGGGCCAACGCCCATGATCTGCCCGGCCCAGGCCATATTGCGAACTATTTCCGGTGCATGCTCCGGCACAAAGACCGGCTCCAGGCTGGTCCCGAACTCCGGCAGCATGTCCATCCATGTCTTGATTTGAGAACGCAGCAGACGCACCTTGGGCAGGATTATTTCCGGCAGATATTCACTGCCCTCGTCCAGGGTGGTGATCCATAAATCGGTCTCTTCCACCAGCACCTGAAAGGCCCGCTCGTCCCGGTTCTTGGGCTGGCGGCGGTAAAAACGGAAATTAGAGGATAGTCTGTCCATCCGGGTCTTTTAACCTCAAGCTTTCAGCTTGGCAACCGCTCTGAATGCCGGGCAGCCGCGGCAAGCAGACCCCGGCCCCAAACGGTGTTTTGGCCCCGCCAAAATTCAAAGGGCCCGGCCGGTTTTTGCCCGGCAGGGCCTATAGTTACAGCGGACTCCATGGTTGTCCGCAAGATTGCCTATTAATCCGAGGCTCCCCTTATCACTTCCCCCAATCGCTACCGCCCCAGCTCGGCCTTAAGCCAATCCTTTACCGCTTCCGGCGGCTCGAACACGCCGCGCAGCTTCCCGAATTCCTTGCGCAAATCCCCCAGCAGGCGCTCCGGAATATCCACACTGATCAATTCTTCCGCGTTTTCCGAGTTCCGGCGGACCAGGCGGACTATGGGCTTCTCTCCCCAGGTATCAACCACAAAGTAGTGCGAAAAATCATCCTTGGAACGTACCGGCGGGTATTCCGAATGCCAGTCGTTGTTGCCCCACTCCAGATACATAGTCACCGCGTGTTCCGGACTGAGATTCCAGTCAATGGGCAAATTGGCGTAGCTTCGCAGATCCGGCATGGCTTGCTCCAGGGCTTGTGGTTGCGCGTATGGAATTACTAATAATTATTCCTGATAAGATGTCAAGTAAAACGCGCAAGAACACAAAAAAATATCCTTCAAGCGCAAATGGCCTGTAGCGCGGCCAGTTCGGTTTCATTCAAATAGGCTCCGGCCTTGTAGAGCAACCCCTTTTGCAGGTAATTCGCGCCGCAGCGCTTAAAATCCACCAGGTGCACGGCCTTTAGCACCGGCATGGGCGGGTAGCCCACGGCCACTTTGCCGGAAGGAGCGCGCAGCACGGCGGAAAATCCGCAGGTGTAATTATACAGGGGATCTATGGGCAGATAGGCCTGGCGCTCATAGAGCAGCTTGTTCAACGCGGTCTGCTCCGCCAGATGCAACAAAGAAGTGGAGCGCTCCCCGGATCGCCCGTACACGGCGCGGACCTCATTCCGCCAGGCCTCCCAGATGGGCGACGCCCCGCGCAACGCGAAAAAGCCGGAATTCAGAATCGGGTATTTGCAATATTCCTCGGCGGTCAATCCGTCATAAAACATTTCATATAAATGATAAGCAAAGCTCAAAGCGGACTTGGCGCTACGGCTGAAGGCATATCCGTAATGCCATTCCGGGGCCAGAATCGCCTTGTCCGGCGCGCTGGCCAGGGCGTCCAGATACCCCTTGAGCACATCGTGCCCCTGGAGCCAGATGTCGCAGTCCACCCAGACATAGGCGTCATAGCCAGGCGCCAGCTTGGGCAGCAGCGGACGGCAAAGCTGGGCGTCCGCATAGCGCGGGAAGTTGGCCGTGGCCGCCGGCAAATCCCATTCCACGCGCGCGAAGGCGTGCACGGTCACACCCCGCCCGGCCAGCCAGGCCAGCGATTCCGCCCCGCAGCCTATGTCCACGAAGTGCAAATCCGGCAAAACCCCGTACCGGGCAATGCGCTCCGCCTCGTCCGTAATCGACAGCACCAGCCCCTTGGCCAAAGGCGCGAACACTTCATCACAGGCAAACACCAAAGCTGTTTTCATTTGATGTGATTCCTGATTTTGATGTTTGAGGCTCCGCCCCAAGCCCCACCGGAGGCGATTGCCCCCAGCCCCCCATCCTGGCCGGCGGCCTGGATGGGGTCCAGTGGACACGGCCCCTTGGCGGAGGGAGTTTGGGGGAAGTAGCGCCTCCCCCAACTATCACTTAGTCTGTTTCCTAATATCTTCAACAGCTTCCAGCAAGGATTCAACAGAATTATACCAGGAGTGGACCATATGGCGCATCAGGCCAACGAGTTCCGACTTGGCCAGCAGCCCGAGCACGGGCACGCCCGCGCCGTGGGCCGCGCCCACTTCGGCCCAGGCGTCGCAGCCGGAGGGGCCCAGGTAGATCAAGAGGTCCGCGGTGGTGGCGGAGCGCACGCAGAAGTCGTAGACCCGGCGGCCCTCCGTGGAATTGATAAAGGCCACCAACTCCCGGCTGGATAAAAAGGCTTCTTCCGGGCGGCCTTCGCGCAGCCAGGAGAGAATCTCGTGCCCGGACCGCTCCAGGCGTGCGGTGAGCATTTCCACGGCGTGCTGATGCTTCCAGGACGCTGCTATGTATATGCGCATACTTTTTATGGGCTCCTAATAAGAATTTGTTCGCGTCAAAAAACCATACCCGGACGCTTGCCGCAAGCAAAATTTTCCCAGGGCAAAGACTGTCCTGATTAATGTAATCACTTGATATAAAATATTTATTCCAAAAATTACCGCCCTGGCATCTATTTTGCTTCAACAGGCAAAAACCAATTCGCGTTTGAATATCGACGCAAATGAGGCAGCTATGTTTATCAACAAAAGGGTTATGGTCACCGGCGGCGCGGGATTTTTGGGTTCGCACCTGTGCGAGCGCCTGCTTGCCGACGGGGCGGAAGTTCTGTGCGTGGACAACTTTTTTTGCAGCACCAGGGGCAACATCCACCACATGATGGGCAACCCGCGCTTTGAGCTGATCCGCCACGACGTGACGTTTCCCTTATACGTTGAAGTGGATGAAATATACAATCTGGCCTGCCCGGCTTCGCCCATCCATTACCAGCGCGATCCCGTGCAGACCCTGAAAACCTCCGTGCATGGGGCCATAAACGTTCTGGGCCTGGCCAAGCGCATTAGGGCCAAGGTTTTGCAGGCTTCAACCTCTGAAGTGTATGGGGACCCTAAAATGCACCCCCAGCAGGAAAGCTACTGGGGCAACGTTAACCCCATAGGCATACGATCCTGCTACGATGAGGGCAAGAGGGCGGCGGAAACCCTGTTCTTCGACTACCGCCGCCAGCACGGCCTGAACGTCAAGGTGGCCCGCATATTCAACACCTACGGCCCGCGCATGCACCCCAACGACGGCCGGGTCGTCTCCAACTTCATCATGCAGGCCCTTTTGAACAAGCCGATCACCGTGTACGGCGAAGGCGCCCAGACCCGCTCCTTCTGCTTTGTGGACGACATGGTGGAAGCCTTTGTGCGCTTTATGAACGACACTCCGGACGATTTCTGCGGCCCGATGAACCTGGGCAACCCAGGCGAATTCACCATTCTGGAACTGGCCCAGAACGTCATAGATCTGACCGGCTCGCGCTCCTACATAGAATTCAAGCCCCTGCCCGGCGACGATCCCTGCCGCCGCAAGCCGGATATTTCCCTGGCCAAGAGCCGCATCGACTGGGAACCCCAGGTGACTTTGCGCGAAGGCCTGAAAAAAACCATCGCCTATTTTGAAGCGGAAATCCGTAAAAACAGCGGCAGCTTTGCAAAGACGCAGCCCGGCAAGGCGGCGGCCATTCATATTCCGGCCCAGACCGCCGGTGGTCGTTCCAGCCAAAGCTCCCAAAAAGTCCGCCTGAGCAAAAAAGCCGCTCCGGCCCAGGAACTTCCCGCTTCTCCACTGCCCCTGATCGCGGCCAAAGCAAGGGCGGGTAAGGCGCAACCCAAAACAAGGGCGGCGCGGTCCTTTGGCCGGGTCAAAAAATAGGTTATGAGGCTTTCCGTTATCATTCCGGTGTATAATCGCTGGGATCTGACCGCCAAATGCCTGCAAAGCCTGAGGGAGCATACGCCGGGGCCGGATTTTGAAGTCATTGTCGCGGACAACGCCTCCACGGACGCCACCGCCACGGATCTGAGCGGGCTGGGCCGGCAACTGTTCGGACCGCGTTTTACGGCCCTGCGCCATGAGCAAAACCTCAATTTCGCCGGGGGATGCAACAGCGGAGCAGCTGTCGCCTCCGGCGAATTCCTTTTTTTCCTGAACAACGACACACTGCTCACCCCCGACTGGCTGGCGCCTTTGCTCGACGGGTTCGACGAAGACTCCGGCCTGGGCGCGGCCGGCCCCCTGCTGCTTTACGAAAACCGGCGCGTCCAACACCTGGGCATAGGCCTGTCTTTTTTTCATCCGGAGCATATTTACGCGCATTTTCCGGCGGGACACCGGGTGACCCGGTTTGCCCGCAAGGATTTGCAGGCCATCACCGGCGCCGCCCTGATGATCCCGGCTGGCTTGTTCCGGTCCTTTGGCGGATTTTACCAGGGCTACAAAAACGGTTTTGAGGATCTGGAACTCTGCCGCAACGTGCGCCGGGCAGGCAAAAAAAACGCCTGCCTGCCGCAAAGCGTGATCCTTCATCTGGAAAGCCAGACCGCCGGACGCAAGGATAACGAAAGCCAAAATGCAGCCCTGCTTACAGAGCGTTGCGGAGCGGATTTTAAACCGGATTTGCACCACCTGGTTGTGAACGACGGTTTTCTGGCGGAACTCAGCCCGCTTCTGGACTGGCATTTTTTTCTAAGCCAAGAACAGGAAGCGTATTTAACGCCCTTGCTGCGGGAACCGGGCGAGGAAGCCCTGGCCGCTCTGTTGGCCGAACCATTCTGGGCCGCCGGCTACAATCCGGTCTGCGCCTGGCTGGAAAGCCGGGGCCGCTTTGCCGAATCTTTGGACCTGCGCTTTTGGCAAAGCAGCCATTACCCGGGCCTGGCCAGTTACGCGGCCTGGGCCAAAAGCGCCACCAGGGCCGGACGGCGGGATCTGGCAGCCTATGCGGGAATATTTATGCAAAAGGCCGGAGAAGCGCGGACAGACGCGCGCGCACTGCGTAAAAAGGCCCAGGCCTATCTGCGCATAGCCCGCAACCACCAGGACCGCGCACTGGAAAAAAAACTACTGGCCTGGATGGCGGAACGCAACCTTGGCGCCCCTACCGGAACATAACAAAAAGCCCGGAATACCCCGGGCCTTTTGTCGTAAACACGGCTCTACGCGCCTCAGCCTCAGGACAAAGGACGCTCCGAACTCAAGGCAAACCCCTTGCCGTCTCCTTCTATGCTTACACTGCCAACCTGTTCCTGAAGCCGCTTGTTGATTACCACAGTGTAGCCGCCAACCTGAAATACGGCATCGTGCTCGCTGACGGAACCAGGCTGGAGGCTGAGAATATTGCCCAGGGTGGCCCGGGGCCGAATATACACGCGCAACGGCGGCGGGTTGTCCTTTTCAAAGTATTCGTCAAGAATGCTTTTGGCGCTCTCGTCCATGGTGATCATCAGCCTTCCCCGTGTTTTGATGGTGGCGTGGCGTGCGGATGCTCCGCGTAATTGCCCTTAACGTTAAAACAGAGTATAGCATAAGTTCCGCGCCGGATAAATGCATCAGGCGCTAAAAAATTTTGGGCGGAGGCTCTCCCATGACCCAGTCGAGCGTTTTAATGGATTCCGCGGCCTTGGATGCGGCCTTGGATGAGCTCAGCGAACAAATCCTGACCAGGCACGGAGACTGCGAACGCCTGGCTCTGATCGGCATCCAGAGGCGCGGCGTATACCTGGCCGACCGTCTGGCCCGACGCCTTAGAACCAGGCTCGGCCACCCCCTTCCAACCGGCGTGCTGGACATCACCCTGTACCGCGACGACTGGACCACCCTGACCAACAAGCCCACCGTGGGCCCGACCATGCTGCCCTTTGACGTGCAGGGCAAAAATCTGCTCCTGGTGGACGACGTGCTCTTTACCGGCCGCACCATCCGGGCCGCCCTGGAAGCCCTGGCGGACTTCGGCCGGCCCCGCAAAGTGGAACTCCTGGTCCTGGTTGACCGCGGACACCGCGAACTGCCAATCCACCCGGACTACACCGGCCTGAAAATCGACACCGCCCGCAAAGAACATATCGATGTGCTCCTGACCGAATGCGATCAGGAAAACTCCGTCATTCTCCGCAAAGATTGACCCGCATTAATTAGCGCTTATATTAGGGGGAACGCCGCCCCATCAATCTCCCCGACAAGGGGCTCGGCGCCTTGACCTACGCTCAGGCCGCGCTAGCTTTGGTCAAAAGATATTTGAAGAGTCATGCAATCTTAAGAGCAAAGTGAGCGCGCTCTTGGAAGGACTGCTGCCCGCCCCACATGAGCGCGGCGAAAGTGGGCGGAATTCCGTGGGCGCGCCGCCGGCGGAGGGGTTTGGGGAGGAGTAGCCTTCCCAAATAATCAAATAAAGGCATTATCCATACACAATGAATTTTTTTGCCTATATGCTGACATTCCAGATTTTAGCGAACGCCTATATATTTTGGCGGTTTTCAGCGGCCTTCGGCCGTGGCTGGTGGCAAATCGTCCTGTTTTTATGGATGTTGACGGTGGTTTTGGGGCCGGCGTTCATCCGTATGGCCGGTCGGGATTATTTTTACGAAACCCTGGGGCTGATTAACGGGTTATGGTTTGCCCTGACGGCCATTCTGTGCACCTGGATGGGCCTGGCGGATTTACTGCGCCTGGTTTTATGGGTGGCGGGAAAGGTTATGGGGAACAATCCGCTGGGCTGGATGCCCCTTTCACGCAGCGTTCTCCTGACTGTGGGGCTGACTTTGTGCCTGGCGCTCTATGCGGTGTATGAGGCCTACAATCCCAGGGTAGTTGTCCGGACGATCAAAACCGACAAACTGCCGGAAGACGTGCATAAGCTGCGGATTGTTTTTTTCAGTGATTTGCACCTGAATAACCTGGTGGGCGAACGGACCCTGGCCCGTATTCTCGCCCCCATGCACCAGCAAAAGCCGGATCTGCTGCTTCTGGGCGGAGACATAGTGGACGGCAACATGGAGAACAGCAAGGTGGAGGCCATTTTGCTGCGCAACCTTAAGCCGCGCCTGGGCAGCTACGCGGTGTTCGGCAACCACGAAGGCTATGCCGGAATCAGGAACTCTCTGGATTTTTTCAAAACGGCCGGAGTACGCGTACTGCGCGACGAAGCGATGGAAATCGGCCCCATAACCATAGCCGGGGTGGACGACCCGCGCCTTCGCACCAAGTTCCAGGAAGATCCGGTGGATACGCTTAAGGTGCTGGAACCGCTGGATCAGTCCCGTTTCACCATTCTGCTCAGCCATCGGCCGCCCATGGATGATTCCGCGGCAGGTCTGTGCGATCTGATTCTTTCCGGCCACACCCATGGCGGCCAGATCTGGCCGGCCGGCCTGCTCCTGCGCGGCCTGCTCAAACGGCCGCAGGGCTTTTCCATCATGACCTCGCCCAAAGGCCGAAGCACCCTGTTCATAAGCAACGGGGTGGCCTTCTGGCGCATCCCCATGCGCCTGTTCACCCCGCCGGATTTCCTGGTTCTGGATTTGGTCCGGGAGTGAGCCGCGCTTTTTTACGATATTTTCCGACTTATTTACTAAGCATTTGTCCATACTTGTCCGGATATTCAGGACTAATTGTGATATTCTCATTGTATTCCAAATAAATACCCCAGTCTGATTTTGCCGGATTTCGTGCTCGCTGCGGAGTTGGCAAAGTCCGGAAGTTGGTATTGCGTAAATCCAGGTCCCCCAAGGGAATTCGACAAGTCCTTCTCTCAAAAATATAAAGTATATGCTAAGTAAATCCGCCAATTCTCGTCCGGTTTAGTCAGATAAAAACATATATAAACTAATCGGTATAATTCAAAGAACATCTGAATATAACTTAGTTTCTACAAAAACGGCACGTCAATTGCTTCCCCCATTATATTGGCGAATAAATCGCATAAATTTAAGAGAGGGGAATTGGAATAATGAAACGCCTGCAAATCACTTTGACTCTTCTGGTTCTGTTCACCGCCTGCTCTGTTTCCAACGCCTTTGCCTTTGGCGTCATCAATTGGGAAAAAGACAGCAAGGGCAACTGGCTGTATCAGGACGACAAGTTTTTCCAGATGTGGCTGGACGGCAAAAATGCCCCGGCCGAACGCCAGAGCTCCTTCAGCGGAATGGCCGCCGCGCAGAGCTTTGACGTCTACGCGCTGGGCGGTTTGGCCGCCAATAAAACCAGCTTTGGAACCGCCGGCAACCAACTCATCATCGGCGGCAACAGCCACAATAACTGGAATACCCTTACCGGCGGCAACATAAACAAAGCGGTCATGGAAAACGTGCAGTTCGGCGATCTCTGCTTCACCAACTGGGATAATAAGACATATTCCCTGGCCGACGCCAACCTGACCACCAGAAGCGAATTCACTTCCGCCGCGAACCAGAACCAGACCATCAAGTCTTACTCCCTGTGGCAGCTTACCGACGACTGGATGGGCTTCACCAAGGGTTCCTGGATTCTGGGCATTGAAGACAAGGCCGGCCAGAAGGAATCCGTAGGCGGTTCCCAGGCCGACTATAACGACATCGTGCTGGTCTTCACCGCCCACCCCACCCCCATTCCGGGCGCCGTGTGGCTGCTGGGCAGCGGCCTGACCGGTCTGGTGGCCATGCGCCGCCGGGCTGGCAAGTAAGAAGCATAAGTATAAAAAAAGCGCCGGGTGCCCGAAGGTAACCGGCGCTTTTTTTATATTCGCTTATTTGCCTTCCAAAACCCACCAGTCAATCATGCGACGGGTCAGGCTGATAGTAGACGGAAGAGTCGGCAGGTTGTCACGGGTGTAGAAGGCGGCTTCGCTCAATTCGCTTTGCTGGATGACCAGATCGCCGGACAGATAGTCCGCGCTGAATCCGACCATAAGGTTGCTGGGGAAGGGCCAGGGCTGACAGCCGAAGTAGCTGATATTGCCGATGGCCAGGCTGGTTTCCTCCAGCACTTCGCGTGCGGCGCATTGCTCCAGTGTCTCTCCTGGTTCAAGGTATCCGGCCACCAGGCCGTAAAACGGACCCCGAAAGTTGTGCGCCCGGACCAGCAGAATGGAGTCCTCTTTGCGTACCAGCACCAGAACGGCTGTGGAGACTGACGGGAAAACCGCGTTGCCGCAAATAGGGCAACGCTTGGAATTTTGCGTTTCCAGGACTGTTTCCACCCCGCAGTGGGCGCAAAAACGGGACAGCCAGTCCCAATGAATCAGCTGTCGGCCTTTGCCGGCCAGGGCGTATAGTTTTTCGCCAAGAACCACGTAAGCTTCACGCAAATCCACCAGGGTCCAGGGGGCTGAGTCAGGCAACCGCTCCGCTTCAAAGGCGATGCAGGGCACACCTTCGTAGGAGCCCAGGCTGTGGCGCAGGCCGGAAGCATCCACCGGGGGCAGTGGGCCGTGCGGCAATTTTGGCGGCCCGTAACCGCCGGACAGCAGGGCCAGCTTCCGATCGTAAAAGATGAACCACAAATAGTCACCTTGCATAATTATAATTAGTTACACCCCCGACGATAAAATTCAAGCGTTTTGCAAAAAATAAAGCGCGCGGTCCGCTTAGACGCGCGCGCTTTACACTGATTCGAATCGAATCGCCCGGATTATTTAATTTCGACTTCGGCGCCGGCTTCCAAAAGCTGCTTTTTAGCGTCTTCAGCTTTGTCCTTGGCCACGGCTTCCAGAATGGTGGAGGGGGCGCCGTCCACTTTATCCTTGGCTTCCTTCAGGCCCAGGCTGGTCAGGGCGCGCACGACCTTGATGACGCCAATCTTGTTGGCGCCGGCGCCCTTCAGAATAACGTCAAACTCAGTCTTTTCCTCGACTTCTTCCGCCGGAGCGGCGGCGCCGCCGGCCGGCATGGCCATCATAGCGCCCACGGGGGCGGCGGCGGAAACGCCGAATTTCTCTTCAAGTTCCTTGATGAACTCGGAAAGTTCCAGAACGGTCATATTCGCGATAAACTCAACAACTTGTTCTTTAGAGACGGACATGTAAGTTCTCCTTAAGTCTCGGCTTTCGGTTTGGTTAAGCGGCTTTCTTTTCTTCAATCGCCTTGAGCGCGTAGAGCATGCCGCGAATCATGTTCGCAAAAAGCGACACGAAGTTGGTGGGCACGGCATTCATGGTGCCCAGGGCCCTGGCCAGAAGTTCCTGCTTGCCGGGCAGCTTTGACAGAGCGTCAATCTGTTCGGCGGTCATGAACTTGCCTTCAAGACTACCGTGGCGCACCACCAGCGTTTTGCTGGTTCTGGCGAATTCCGTAACGGCCTTCGCAAGCGCCACCGGGTCTTTGATTCCAAGGGCCATGGCGCAGTTTTCATGGAACTTGTCCTTGATTGCGTCATGCTTGCCGCCGGTAAGAGCGATGCGCGCCAGGGTGTTTTTTACGATAACAAGCTCGCCGCCTGCTTCGCGCAACTTTACCCTGAAACGGGTCATCTCTTCCACCGGCATGCCCTTGAAGTCGGTAACCACCGCAATACCGGCGCTCTCGGCCTTAGCCTTGATCTGCTCGATTATTGCGGCTTTTTCGGTTCTGTTCACTCGACTCTCCTAAGAGCTTTGTGTTGCCTGGTGGAAATACCGAGCCTAAGACTTAAGTCTCGGCAGGATATTAAGGACCGCCAAAGGCCGGCCCGCCTGCTTTCTTGGACTCGAGATTTCCTGTCCTCTACCAGTGATCGCCCCGCGCGCGGCGGGACGAAATTTATAAATCAAAGGCTCAGCCTTCGATAAATTTGCTGATCAGCGTGGGCTCCACCTTGAAGCCTGGCCCCATGGTGGTGGAAATGGCCATGGCCTGCATATAAGTGCCCTTGGCGCCGGAAGGCTTCAGGCGGTTCACCTGATCCAGCAGGGCCTTCAGGTTTTCCAGAATTTTTTCCGGACCAAAGGAGACTTTGCCCAGAGGAGCGTGCAGCACGCCGGCCTTGTCAACCTTAAACTCCACGCGGCCGGACTTGACTTCCTTGATGGCCGCGGCCACGTCAAAGGTAACCGTGCCGGTTTTGGCGTTGGGCATAAGGCCGCGCGGGCCGAGCACCCGGCCGATCTGGCCGACCAGGGCCATGACGTCCGGGGTGGCGATGGCGGAATCAAAGTCCAGGAAGCCTTCCTTGACCTTGGCCACCAGGTCTTCCGCGCCCACAAAGTCCGCGCCGGCGGCCTTGGCCTCAGCTTCTTTGTCGCCTTTGCAGAACACCGCCACACGCACGGTCTTGCCCAGGCCGTTGGGCAAGGGGCAGGCGCCGCGCACCATCTGGTCGGAATATTTTGGGTCCACGCCAAGACAGAGCGCCATATCCACTGTTTCGTCAAATTTGGCGTAAGAAGCGGACAACGCTTTGCTTACGGCTTCCTCTATAGGAAATTTGACCTGCAGATCGGTATTTTCAATTACTTTGCGGTATTTTTTTCCGTGTTTGGGCATCGTACCCACCTTTCCTTGTGCTCGTCCTAATCTCCCCCCGCAAAAGCGAAACTCTAAAAAGAGCCCGGGCGGCGGTACTATTGATTAAGCGACTGAGGTTTTTATTTTACGTCCAGCCCCATGCTGCGGGCCGTGCCCATAACCGAACGCTTGGCGGCTTCCATATCCTTGGCGGTCAAATCCGGCATTTTCAGCTTGGCGATTTCTTCCACCTGCTGCATGCTGACCACGCCAACCTTGTTACGGTTCGGTTCACCGGAGCCTTTTTCCAGCTTGGCGGTCTTGAGCAGGAGCACGGCCGCGGGCGGAGTCTTGGTGATAAAGGTGAAGGAGCGGTCGTGGTACACCGTGATGACCACGGGAATGACCATGCCCTTCTGGTCCGCGGTTCTGGCGTTGAAGGCCTTGCAGAATTCCATGATGTTCAGGCCGTGCTGCCCAAGGGCCGGACCGACCGGCGGGGAGGGGTTGGCCACTCCGCCGGGAATTTGCAGCTTTATTTTGGCGACTTCTTTCTTAGCCATTATGCTATCCTTTTATATCCGGGGCCAGGCGGCGAAAGCCGCCCGCCGTCCGGCGGTGTTAACCCTTGGAAACCTGGACAAAGTCCAATTCCACCGGAGTCTGCCTGCCGAATATGGAAACAGACACCCTTAATTTGCCCTTGTCAAAATTGACGTCTTCCACCACGCCGTTAAAGCCCCCGAAGGGACCGTCGATAACCCGCACCTCGTCGCCGCGCTCAAAGTTGAACTTGGGCCGGGGCTGTTCCAGCCTGGTTTCCATCATGGCCAGAATGCGCTCGGCTTCGCTGTTGCGCATGGGGGTGGGCCGGTTTTTGCCGCCCACAAAGCCAGTCACCTTGGGGATGGATTGAATGAGGTGCCAGCTCTGATCGGTCATGATCATGCGCACCATCACATACCCGGGGTAAAACTTGCGGGTGAAGGTTTTTTTTTCTCCACGCACCAGTTCGATAATCCGCTCGGTGGGTATGACCACCTCTTCTATCTGGCCGAAGTCCTGGCCCGTGCGCATCATTTCGCGGATCGTCTGCTCCACCCGGTTTTCAAAGCCGGAATAGGTATGGACGATATACCAGCGCGCTTTGGGCGTTTCTGTGGGGGTGCCTGTCATGGTCATGCCCCGCTGGTAAGTATTAATTCCACAAGCTTGGTAAGGCCCAGATCCACAATGCCGAGGAACAAGGACATGACCACTACCAGTACGAGCACGGCAATGCCAGTGACCTTGATTTCCTTGCGAGTGGGCCAGGTGACTTTTTTGATTTCCGCTTTGGATTCTTCAAAATAGTCGGTTAGTTGGGCCAGTTTTGCGGAAAGGCCGCTTTCACCGGCGCCGGCAAGTTCCGGCTTCTGTTTTGTGGCCATGTTTGCCTCTGGAATAGCTGGACAAAGCGATCCTAACTTAATCCGGTTTACAAGCCGCGCCTGAACCCGCTAAGGATTCAGGCGCGGCCAAGCCGGGGATTTTTATATGGCAGGGCAGGAGGGATTTGAACCCCCAACATCCGGTTTTGGAGACCGGCGCTCTACCGTTAGAGCTACTGCCCTGTGTTCCGGAAAACGCCTGTTACGGCGCTATTTCGTTTCGCGGTGCACTGTCACCTTGTTGTCCCAAGGGCAGTACTTTTTCCGTTCAAGACGTCCGGTGGTGTTCTTCTTGTTCTTGGTGGTCGCATAATTACGCCGCTTGCACTCGGTACAGGCCAGCTGAATATTGATGCGCATCTAATTACTCCGTGACTTCGGACACAACGCCAGCGCCGACGGTGCGGCCGCCTTCGCGGATGGCGAAGCGCAGACCCTGTTCCATGGCGATGGGGGCGATGAGTTCAACTATAAAAGTGGAGTTGTCGCCGGGCATGACCATTTCCACGCCTTCAGGCAGGGCGATGATGCCGGTGACGTCAGTGGTGCGGAAGTAGAACTGCGGGCGATACCCGGTAAAGAACGGGGTATGCCGGCCGCCTTCTTCCTTGGAGAGCACGTACACTTCCGCCTTGAACTTCTTGTGCGGGGTGATGGACTTGGGAGCGGCAAGAACCTGGCCGCGCTCCACATCGTCGCGCTTCACGCCGCGCAGCAGGGCTCCGATGTTGTCGCCGGCCTGGCCCTGGTCCAGCAGCTTGCGGAACATTTCCACGCCCGTGCAGGTGGTCTTGGTGGTGTCGTGGATGCCCACGATTTCCACTTCATCGCCGACCTTAAGAATACCGCGTTCCACACGTCCGGTGACCACGGTGCCGCGGCCGGAAATGGAGAATACATCTTCAATGGGCATAAGGAACGGCTTCTCAACGTCGCGCACCGGCTCCGGAATGTAGGAGTCGCAGGCGTCCAGAAGGGCCAGGATGGGCTTGGCCGCGTCGGAATCCGGATTGTCGGTTTCCAGGGCCTTCAGGGCGGAACCGCGGACGACCGGCACTTCGTCGCCGGGGAAGCCGTAGCTGGACAGAAGTTCGCGTACTTCCAATTCCACAAGTTCCAGCAGTTCTTCGTCGTCCACCATGTCGCACTTGTTCAGGAATACCACCAGGCTGGGCACGCCGACCTGACGGGCGAGCAGAATGTGCTCACGGGTCTGGGGCATAGGGCCGTCCGTGGCCGCGACCACGATGATCGCGCCGTCCATCTGGGCCGCGCCGGTGATCATGTTCTTGATGTAGTCGGCGTGGCCGGGGCAGTCCACGTGCGCGTAGTGGCGCTTGGCGGTTTCGTATTCCACGTGGGCCGTGGCGATGGTAATGCCGCGTTCCTTTTCTTCCGGGGCCTTGTCAATTTCGTCATAGGCCACGAACTTGCCGGACCCTTTCAGACCGGCTATCTTGGTGATGGGGGCGGTCAGAGTGGTTTTGCCGTGGTCAATATGGCCGATGGTGCCGATGTTGACGTGCGGCTTGGTGCGCTGAAATTTTTCCTTACCCATAATAATCTCCCTGGCTTGGTTTTGATCTTATTATGCTTAAATAATCTAAAAATAAATGGAGCCCACAAACAGAATTGAACTGTTGACCTCGTCCTTACCAAGGACGCGCTCTACCTACTGAGCTATGTGGGCGCTTTACCGCTGAAGGAGAAGGCAGGCACAGGATGGAGCGGGAAACGAGACTCGAACTCGCAACCCTCAGCTTGGAAGGCTGATGCTCTAGCCATTGAGCTATTCCCGCGCATACGCCGTAGTTCTCCGACAGGGGCCTGTCTCCTACAGAATGCGTTATTTGTCAAGCCCAACCGGCCGCCACGGCCCTATGCAGGAGGGGCGGAAGGTTGCTGGTGGTGGGGGGTGGATTTGAACCACCGAAGTCACTGACGACAGATTTACAGTCTGTTCCCTTTGGCCGCTCGGGAACCCCACCACTATATCTTGCCGGAGCGCGAAGCGCTCCTGACCAACAGTCCTGGAGCTGGCGATGGGACTCGAACCCGCAACCTGCTGATTACAAATCAGCTGCTCTGCCAGTTGAGCTACGCCAGCAATGGAGTAGTGCTTTTATACGCTGTGCGCCCAAAAGGCAAGGGGAAAAATATAAAATCCCCAAAAAACTTGCCGCGCCGATCCCGCTTGCAAACCCGCCGCTGGAGACTTATGTACGGGCCGGCGGAATCCCCAATTTTTAGGGTATACGCTGTTCTTTTAGGTGGAGTATCGCGCATGAATCCGGAGCGGGAGGATAAAAACCCGGCCGCCTTTTCAGAAAGGCGCGCCTGGCTGCCCATTTTTTTGCTGGGGCTGGCTGTTTTCATCTTTGTCACCACTGAGCTGCTTCCTGTGGGCCTGCTGCCGGACATAGCGAACGGGCTGGGAAAAACCGAGGCTTTTACCGGCCTTTTGCTCACCATTTACGCCTGGACCGTGACCGTGCTTTCCCTACCCATGACCGTTCTTACGGCGCGTTTTGAACGTCGCTCCCTGCTGCTCGTCCTGCTGGGCATATTCGCGGCCAGCCACGGCGCGGCCGCCCTGTCTTCCAGCTTTTCCATGCTTGTGGCGGCCCGCCTGGGCGTAGCCATGGCGCACTCCGTATTCTGGGCCATCGTCACCCCCCTGGCCGTGCGCATAGCCCCGCGCGGCCTGGAACACCGGGCGCTGGGCGTGGTTTCCGGCGCGGTATCCCTGGCCACGGTGCTGGGGGTTCCCTTGGGCACACTCATGGGACAGCATATCAGTTGGCGCGCCTCTTTTACGGCTGTGGGCTGCACCGCCCTGGGCGTAATGATCCTGCTCGGCCTGTTTTTGCCACGCCTGCCCAGCCGCAACGCCGGTTCCCTGAGCAGCGTACCGGCCATCCTGCTTGACGGCCGCCTGATGCGGCTCTACGGCATTACGCTGCTGGCCGTTACCGGGCACTTTACCGCTTTTACCTATCTGATGCCCTACTTTTCCGAAGTAGGCGGATTCGACGCCAAAAACTCGGTCTTTCTGCTGCTGCTTCTGGGCGGCAGCGGGTTTGCCGGAAGCGTGCTCGGCAGCCTTTTGATGAAACGTTTTCCGCGCTCCAACCTGTTTGCGCCACTCTGCGCCCTCCTGGTCTGCCTGGCGCTGCTCCAGACAGCCTGCGCCAGCCTGCCCGGCGCGATCATTCTGTGTTGCGCCTGGGGCACGGCCATGCCCGCTCTGGGCGTGGTCATGCAGGGCCGGGTGCTGACAGCCGCGCCAGAGGCTACGGACGTAGCCTCAGCCATCTATTCCGGCGCCTTCAACATCGGCATCGGCGGCGGAGCGCTTGCCGGGAGCCAAATATTCTCGACCTTCGGTATTTGGAGCATCGGATACGCCGGAGCGTTGTTCATGACCCTGGCCGCGGGCATGACCATCTGGGCGCTGCGCCGCTCCGATTAATGGCTCTTCGTGCCTTAAACGCGGGTCCTTGACAGCCGCCCCGGCATGGAATACACCCCAAAGCGCGATTGTATAGGCGCTTTCTCCGCAAATCCAAGCGTCATTTTGTCCTCGTAGCTCAGTTGGATAGAGCGATAGCCTCCTAAGCTGTAGGCCGCAGGTTCGATTCCTGCCGGGGACACCAGAAGAAAATCAAGCAGTTACGTACAAAATGCCGTGACTGCTTTTTCTTTTTAATCAAATTTGTCCCACCATTTTCAGCACGGTAAAGAAAAAAACGCTTAACTGTACACCACCGAATAGCTATTATTAGCCCCTGCCGTAGTCGCCGGCGCATGTATGACGCCAGGCCTTTCCAAGGCTTTTGCGGCAAAAGACGGCCAAAAAACGGAGGCCCAAAAACAATGAAGCTGCAAGCAGTATCCGTGGCACATTTCAGCCCCACCGGCTCGACAGCCAGAATCGCCAACCATCTTGGCAAGGCGCTGGCCGGCCAGGTTGCGGAATTCGACCTGAGCGGCCAGACTCAGGAAACATGCTCTTTTGCTCAGGACGCCTTCACGGTTGTCGCCGTGCCGGTTTACGCTGGGCGGGTCCCCGCCAGGGCTGTGGAAGCGCTCCGGCTGTGTTCAGGCAACGGCGCGGCCTGCGTCAGCCTGGCCGTGTGCGGCGGCCGCGCCGTGGACGACGCGCTTCTGGAGTTGAACGACATCCTGGCGGAACAAGGATTCAAAGTTGTGGCCTCGGGCGCTTTCGTAGCCCAACACTCCATGGTTGAAGAAATCGCCGCGAACCGGCCGGACCAAGAAGACCTGGCCGCTCTGGATCGTTTTGCAACCGCGCTCCTCATGGCTTCAGCCTCCGGCCGATTGTCCGGGCCGCCGGCCGTACCGGGCAACCGGCCCTACGTGGCTGTTCAACCCACGCCCATCGTGCCGGTTACAGCGGATTCCTGCACCGTCTGCGGCCAATGCGCCAAAGAATGTCCGGTGTCCGCCATTCCGGAGGATAATTTCCGCGTCACCACCCAGGGCCAATGCATCCTGTGCATGCGCTGCATCCGCAACTGTCCGGCTGGCGCGCGCGCCCTGCCGCCGCCGTTCCGGGCCGCCGTTCTGGAGCGCATGCGCCAGAAATGCCCGCCCCGGCTTGAGCCGCAAACATATCTGTAATATTGTACTGGTGGGGCATCCTGAATAAGGGGAACTAACCTTACCCGCGCGAGGCGACGAAAAATGCAAGACATCATTACGCGGACGCAAAGGCTTATGGAACTTCTGGGGCATGATGAAGGCCCCTTTGGCGTTCATTACACGGGCGTCAAACCCGAGGGGTTCGGCCCCAAGCCGGGCGAGATCTTCAGTCGGGAGCGCGAAGCCGCCGGACAGATCGACTGGCGGAAGGCTTTTGGCAATTTTTCCTGTATTATCGGGAATATCTGGCTGGCGCGCAAAAAAAAGAAAGCGGCCTGGATAAGCCTGGAGGAATGCGGCTGCATGGGCGGCGGCTTTTTTTCCGGCATGTACCGCCCCTACATGGAAACAAACGTCCACTATGTTTCCACAGGCATTCCCGGCACGCAGATGGAGGGGGAGCACTACATGCCTTCACCGGAATCCATGCGCGCTTTCATGGAAGACTGCATGCCTCCGGTTGCCGCCGGCAAATATTGCGCGATTAAGCCTCTGGAGCAATTCGCCGCCGAAGAAGAGCCCCTGGTGGTCACCTTCTTCGCCCGGCCGGAAGTTCTGACCGGCCTCTACTCCCTGACATTCTACGCCGCCGGCGACCATAACGCCGTTGTCTCGCCCTTTGCCGCAGGGTGCACCAGCATCATCGCCTGGCCCCTGGCCTACCAGCGGCGCGGCCAGGAACGCGCGGTACTTGGCGGCTTTGATCCTTCGGCGCGCAAATTCCTGAAAACCGACGAGCTGATCTTTTCCGTCCCGCTGGATCTGTACCGCAAAATGCTTACAACCATGGAAGACTCCGCCCTTACCCGCCACACCTGGCAGGGCGTGCGCAAAAAAGTCATGCGCAGCCGCCGCGCCTGGGGCGGCGAAGCGACGGAATGAAAAGACCTCGGACGGCCCGGCCGTCCGAGGTCTTTTCATTCCGAGTGTTTTAATAAACCCCTAAAGAGATCATATTGTCCGCGACTTTGCGGAACCCGGCGATATTGCCGCCCAGGACCAGGTCGCCTGGCCGGCCGAATTCTTTGGCCGTTTCCGCGGCTATGTCGTAGATGCCCTTCATGATGCCGCGCAGCCTGCTGTCCACGGTTTCAAAGTCCCATTGGCGCATGCTGGCGTTCTGAGCCATTTCCAGCTGGCTGGTGGCCACGCCGCCGGCATTGGCCATTTTGGCCGGGCCAAAGGCTATGCCGGATTCCTGAAACACCTGCACCGCTTCCAGGGTGGATGGCATGTTGGCCCCTTCGGCCACGCAAGTACAGCCGTTCTTGATCAGTTCGCGGGCGTCCGCTTCGTTCAATTCATTCTGGGTGGCGCAGGCGAAAGCCGCGCCGCAGGGTACGGACCAGACCAGGTTGCGGCCGGCAGGGTATTCGGATACCGGCGTATATCTGGCTTCCGGCGCCAGTTCCACGTAACGGGCCAGAGAAGCTTTTTCCACTTCCTTAACCTGTTTGAGGATCGCCAGATCCAAACCTTCCTTATGATAGATCATGCCTTTGGAATCCGATACGGTAACCGGTTTGGCTCCCACGGCATACAGCTTTTCCGCGGCGTGAATGGCCACGTTGCCCGCCCCTGAAAGAACGCAGACCTTGCCGTCCAAAGCCTCGCCCCGCCCGGCCAGCATATTTTCCGTCAGATAAACCAGGCCGTAGCCCGTGGCCTCGGTGCGCACAAGAGAACCGCCGTACGGGATGCCCTTGCCGGTGAGCACGCCGTCGTGGGAAGCGGTAAGACGCTTGTACTGCCCGTACATGTAGCCTACTTCACGCGCGCCAACGCCTATGTCCCCGGCCGGCACATCGATCGTCGGCCCAACGTGGCGGAACAACTCGGTCATAAAAGCCTGGCAAAAACGCATGACTTCATTTTCCGACTTGCCTTTGGGGTCAAAATTCGCGCCCCCCTTGGCCCCGCCTATGGGTAATCCGGTCAGGGCGTTTTTGAAAATCTGCTCAAAGCCCAAAAACTTCATAATCCCGGCGTTCACGCTGGGGTGAAAACGCAAACCGCCTTTGTACGGCCCGACAGCGGAGTTAAACTGCACGCGATAGCCTTTGTTCACCTGTACCTCGCCCTGATCGTCCACCCAAGCCACGCGAAAAAATACCTGGCGCTCAGGCTCCACAAGACGTTCCACTACTTTATGCTTTATATATCGAGGCTCTTTCTCAAGCAGCGGCCGCAGGCTGCCCAGCACTTCATAGGCGGCCTGGTAGAATTCCGGCTGGCCGGGGCTGGAAATCTTGAGATTGTCGATGATTCTCCGGATATATGGCATAAAAGTCTCCAGTTCTCTGGGATAAGATTATATTATTTAAACTAGGCACTTATATCCGGAAAGCTCCCGGACAAAGACGACGAAAACGCCAACCGCCGAGTTAGCGGCAAAAAAGAAAAATAATAAGCTCCCCAGAGCGTTGTCAATAAAAAACCGGCATGTAAAGTCAGAAAAATGTTGAGACAACCGGATTTTCATGGCAACCAACTAACGAGATCGCTTTCCGCCTTCCGCATCCGCCTCGGGTAAAGGGATATGGAATTAAAATCAAACTGGGCGCGGTACGGTTATAAGAGCAATGTGACTTTGCAGGTGTTAAGGTGCATTGCGACGATTGACACGCGGATTGTCCGGGGTCGGCCTTGCCGGCCGCCAAGCGGCCACTTGAAGTATAGCATACCTATAAAAAAAATGAGACGCTTTAATCGTTGACCGAATCCTGAGGAGAAAGTAAAAAGTTTCACATGCGCCGGGCATGCGTTGCCCGCTCAAAACCTTTTTATTTCGGGAGATCCCATGGCCAAAAATATATATGTCACGGCAACAGAGTCAAAAAGCGGCAAGTCAGCCATTGTTCTTGGTCTGATGCAGCTTCTGCTCAAGGACGTGCGCAAGGTGGCGCTTTTCCGTCCCATCATCAACCAACCCCCGCAGGAAGGCGCGCGCGACCATGATATTAACCTGCTGCTCAGCTATTTCAAGCTGAACATCCCCTATGAAGACACTTACGCCTGTACCCTGCAAACCGCGCGCGAGCTGATCAACCGCGGCCAGAGCGCCCTGCTCCTGGAAAATATCCTGAACAAATACAAAAAGCTGGAAGCACGCTACGATTTCATCCTCTGCGAAGGCACGGACTTTACCGGCAAAGACGCGGCCTTTGAGTTTGATCTGAACACCTCCATCGCTTCTAACCTTGGCTGCCCGGTGATCATGGTGGCCAACGCGGCCGGCAAGAGCGCCCTAGAAGTGAAGGAAACCACCCAGAGCACCCTAGATCTGCTTATGGAAAAAGGCCTGGACGTTACGGCCTGCCTGATCAACCGGGCCACCTTGAGCCAGCCCGAGGAGGACGACATCCGCCAAAACCTGGTGGAGCGCCATAAAAGCAGTGTGCCTGTGGTTACTTACGTGCTGCCTGAAGAGCCGCTCCTGGGCAAGCCCTCGGTCGGCGACGTCAAAAAATGGCTGAACGCCAACGTGCTGTATGGCCACGGCCGTCTGGACAGCCTGATCGACGACTACCTTATTGCGGCCATGCAGGTGGGCAACTTTCTGGACTATGTGGCCCAGGGCAGCCTGATCATCACCCCCGGCGACCGGGCGGACATAATCCTGGCCTGCCTGACTTCGCGGCTTTCCTCATCTTACCCGGACATCGCCGGCGTTCTGCTCACCGGCGGCCTTCAGCCTTCCGTAAGCGTGCACCGGCTTATTGAGGGATGGACCGGCGTGCCCCTGCCCATCCTGTCCGTAAAGGACCACACTTTCAAAACCATCCAGATCCTGGCGCATCTGTATGGAAAAATAGAGCCTGACGATCTGCGCAAGATCAATACCGCCCTGGGGCATTTTGAAAAATGCGTGGACGGGCGCGAAATCGCTAGGCGCATAATCAACGCCAAATCGGAAAAAATCTCCCCCAAAATGTTCGAATACAACCTGCTGGAGCGGGCCAGGCGCCACAAAATGCGCATAGTGCTGCCAGAAGGCACGGAAGAGCGCATCCTGCGGGCCGCGGACATCCTGGTCCGCCGCGAAGTGGCGGAGCTGATCCTGCTGGGCGACGCGGCGGAAATAGGCAAAAAGATCCAATCCCTGGGGCTGGATCTTAACGACGTACATATCCTTACCCCGCAGAGCAGCCCCAAATTCGAGGAATACGCCCAGGCCTACCACGAGGCGCGCAAACACAAGGGCATGACCCTGGAACAAGCCAGAGACACCATGTGCGACGCCACTTACTTCGGAACCATGATGGTAGCGCGCGGCGACGCGGACGGCATGGTCTCCGGCTCCATAAACACCACGGCCCACACCATCCGCCCGGCCTTTGAAATTATCAAGACAAAGCCGGGCTCCTCCATTGTATCCTCCATTTTTCTGATGTGCCTGAAGGACCGCGTCCTGGCCTTCGGCGACTGCGCCGTCAACCCCAACCCGGACCCGGAACAGCTCGCGGACATAGCCATAAGCTCCGCCCACACCGCCAAAGTCTTTGGCATAGACCCCAAGGTGGCCATGCTCTCCTACTCAACCGGCGTTTCCGGCAAGGGCGCGGATGTGGAGAACGTCAAAAAAGCTGTGGAAATAGCCAAAGCCAAAGCCCCGGATCTGCTTCTGGAAGGCCCCATTCAATACGACGCCGCCATAGACAAGGAAGTGGCCCGCACCAAAATGCCGGACAGCCAGGTGGCCGGCAAAGCCACCGTGTTCATATTTCCGGACCTGAACACCGGCAACAACACCTATAAGGCCGTGCAGCGCGCCGCGGACGCCATAGCCATCGGCCCGGTGCTCCAGGGCCTGAACAAGCCGGTCAATGATCTTTCGCGCGGCTGCACCGTGCCGGATATCGTCAATACCGTGGCCATAACCGCCGTGCAGGCCCAAGCTGAAAAAGGCCTGGCTTGATTAGGAATGTGGAGCTTTTTATGAGCGGGGACGCGGCCCCCCGCAACTCGTTTGACGGCCGGCCAGCGCTCCACGCTGGCCGGCCGTGCTTGCGCGTCAGGGCCGGATGGCTTAAAAAATTTTCCTGATTGATCGCGCGCTGTTTTTTCAATTACTTTATTAAGGAAGTCATATAATGAAAGTATTAGTTATAAATTGCGGCAGTTCATCCTTTAAATACCAGCTTCTGGACATGCCCCAGGGCACGCCTCTGTGTTCCGGCCTGGTTGAACGCATCGGCGACGCCAAGGGCCGCCTGGCGCATAAAATCCGGCCGGGAACTCCGGATGAACAAAAAATCACCCGCGAGGAACGCTTCGCGGACCACAAGGCCGGCATGTTGGCGGTGGCCGGGCTGCTCACGGACAAACAAATCGGGGTCATCGCCTCGGCCTCGGAAATCTTCGCTGTCGGGCACCGGGTGGTTCAGGGCGGGGAGACCCTTAAAAAATCCTGCCGGGTGGGCCAGGTGGAAAAAGAAGCCATCAGGACCATGTCCCCCCTGGCGCCCCTGCACAACCCGGCCAACCTCCAGGGCATTGAAGTGGCCCAGGAACTTTTTGCCAATGCGCCATCCGTGGCTGTGTTCGATACGGAATTCCACTCCGCCCTGCCCCCCAAGGCCTATATGTACCCTGTGCCCTATGAGTTTTACACGGAACTCAAAATCCGGCGCTACGGCTTTCACGGCACTTCGCACAGCTACGTGAGCAAGCGGGCGGCCGAATTCCTCGGCAAACCCCTGGCCCAGACCCGCCTCGTCACCTGCCACCTGGGCAACGGCTGCTCCATGTCCGCGGTGCGCGGGGGCGTCTGCGTGGATACCAGCATGGGCATGACCCCCCTGGACGGCCTGATGATGGGAACGCGCTCCGGCGCAATAGACCCGGCCATCCACGCCTACCTGGCCGAGCACCAAAAACTTTCCGTCAAGGAAATCGACGAAATCCTCAACAAAAAAAGCGGCCTTAAGGGCATCTGCGGCATGAACGACATGCGCGACATCCACGCGGCCCGCGAATCCGGCGACTCCAAAGCCCAACTGGCCTTTGAGATGTTCTGCCACGGCATAAAGCGCCACCTGGGCATGTACCTGGCCGTTCTGGGCGGCGCGGACGCCCTGGTCTTTACCGCCGGCATCGGCGAAAACGACGAATTCGTGCGCGCGGAAGTCTGCTCCGGACTGGAAGACCTGGGCATTGCCCTGGACGCCGGGTTGAACGACCGGCGCTCCGGCGAAGCGCGTTGCATCAGCCGGCCCAATACAAAAATCCCCGTCCTGGTAATCCCCACCAACGAGGAACTGGAAATCGCCCAGGCCACTTTGGCTGTTTTGGAATAATCCGCATTGTAATGGGGAGGCTCCGCCTCCCCATACCACTCCGCCGGGGTGGTTTAAGGGGGACGCGGCTCCATGCGATGGGCAGCGCCCCCTGAATCAAAACATGGAGCCCTCATTATGCCTGGTTTGTTTATTGCTTCCACGGCGCCGCGCGCGGGCAAGAATCTGATGTGCTTCGCCCTGGGCCTGATGTTGCAGAAGGCCGGGTTGAGCCCCGGATACATGAAGCCGCTGGGACAGTCGCTGAAGCGTAGCGAGGAAGGCAACGGCGATGTGGACGCCTTTATGGTGCGGGAGATTCTGGGGCTGAATGATCCACCGGAATTGATCACTCCGGTGATGATGCCGGAGGATTGGCGGGCGCTTTCTTTGACGGATGATCGGCACAGGACGGAATTGCTTAAAAAAGTGCGCTCCGGGTATGCCAAACTCAGGCATAAGCGCAAGAGCATGCTGGTTTCCGGCACCGGAGCTTTTCCATCCGCAGGGCGCTTCTGCGGCCTGGACGGGTTGACCCTGGTCAAGGAGCTGGGGCTGAAGGTGCTCCTGGTGGAGCGCTATTCCCTGGGCGTCAATTACGACGCCCTGCTCTGCCTGCGTGACAGCCTGGGGGAAAACCTGCTGGGGCTGATGCTGAACGACGTGCCGGACAAGGCCGCGCGCGACGTTAAGGACTTGCTTGTTCCTTATCTGGAGGAACGCGGGATTCCGGTCATGGGCTGCGTGCCGCGCGCTCCGGCCCTTAACGCCATCCGGGTGGCGGATCTGGCTTACGGACTTTCCGGCCGGGTGGTGGCGGGCAACGCCCAGGCCAGACGCAGCGTTCAAAGCTTTCTCATTGGCACCATGCAGATGGACAGCTTCATGAGCCATTTGCGCAGCCGGAAAAACTGCGCCACTATAATGGGCGGCGACAGAACGGACCTGCAACTGGCCGCGCTGCACAGCAAATGCCCATGCCTGATTCTGACCGGCAACCTGCTGCCCAACGAGATCATCCGGACCAGAGCCGAAACCCTGGGCGTTCCGCTGGTGGTGGTGCAGGACGATTCCTACGTTGTGGCCCGGAAGATGGAACAAATACTCTCCGGACAGAAACTGCGGGATCTGGCCCAGATCCGCCTGGGCGCGTCCCTGGTGAGCTCCTCGATCGATTTCGACAAGCTGCGCCGGGCCTGGGGCATATAGGCGGATTAACGCGCCGCCACGCCTCCGCTCCCGGCGCTTCACGGGGCAAGTCCCCGTAAATCCGCCAGCCTTGCGACTGTCGTTTATTTATGACATATTATTTCGGGAGATGGCTTTGGAATCCGGTCAGGCCTTCGATCATGGCTTAGCCGGGTATGGATCGGGTCACAGATCTTCGATTCGCACCATAAAAAACAAGGACGTGTGCTATGGCGGCTGAATATTTGAAGGACATCACGGTGTTCAGGCACGGAGGCAGGTATTCCAAGGCGGATCTTCTGCAAATGGACCCGGTCCCCCTGCGGGCCCTGCTGCGCGAAAGGGTGCACCACACTATAGAAGTGGAGGTCTACCCCCTGCTGGTGAAAAAAACGCCGGTGCCTCCGTCATTTGGCATGGAGCCGGAACTGGTCTGGGAAGTGATGCGGGAAAGAGGCCTTTTGAAGGACTGGGCGCCCGGCAGTGGCGATGATCTGGACTGGGCGCACGACTACCTGGAAAAGGCCAAAGCCCTGCGCGCCGGCAAGGATCCGGGCTTTAAGGATCCGCTGCCGGAGCCGTTCACCCCGGAGGAAATGGCCGTGGTGCATAAGCTGCTCTGGGGCCGCCGCTCCATCCGGGACTGGGTGCCGGGCAAGAAAGTGCCCAAAGAGCTGATCGAACAAATTCTGGAAGCCGGCCGCGCCGCTCCTTTGGGCTGCAACCTGGGAGTGGTGCGCTTTGTGGTCATAGACGATCCTGAAGAAGCCAAAATGTGCTGGAGCGATATTCCCACGCCCATGGACGCTTGCACGCTCATCGTCATCTGCTATGACGACCGGGTCTACAAGGCCACGGGCGGCGACACCCTGGTGGCCCACAACCAGGGTTTTGACTGCGCGGCCGCCGGCGACCACATGCTGCTTATGGCGCACGCTTTGGGTCTGGGCGGAGTCTGGCTGACCTGCACGGAAAAAACCGCCACCCGCTTCCAAAAGCAGTACGGCCTGCCGGACTACGTAATCCCGGCCATGCATATCGCGATTGGCTATGCCTCCATTGGCAGTGTCAAATCCCAGCGCCTGCCCCTGAAGGATATGGTCATAAGCAGGAACGTGAAATGAGCGCCCAAGACATTTCTCCGGCCCACAAAGAGGACGTGCTGCGTTCCCTGCGCCGGGCCGCGCTGATCTACAAGCATTTTGCGGAAACACTGGTCGCGGAGCTTGGCAAGGAAAAGGCCGTGCCGCTGGTCCGCAAGGCTGTGGAAGCCTACGGCAAGCAGATCGGCGAGGAGTCGCGCGGCCGAGCGCAGGCAAAAGGCCTGGAACTCACTCCGCAAAACTACCAGGATGATTTGCCCGGCGTGGGCTGGGAAATGGTCCCGGCCACCGTGAACGGAGAAGCGGTCACGGAAGTGCGGGTCTGCCCCCTGGCGGACTTCTGGAAAGATATGGATCAGGATCTGGCCCGCTTGTACTGTTACGTGGACCAGGCCAAAATGCGCGCCTACAACCCGGATTTGGAATACGTGCACTTGTCCAACCAGCTGGACGGCTGCAAGGTCTGTCATTTGGCCGTCAGAAAGAAAAAATAGCACGCCGGGCAACAGCCTGAAATTCCTGAAAAAAGCGCCTCCTGAAAAAATCCGGGGGGCGCTTTACGCTTTAAAAATGCCAGCGCAGCCAGATAAACAGGACGTTGCCATCGTGCGTCAGGTCGCCATCCTCATAGCCTCCTGGCACATAAGTGGCATGCAGGGCCACATCCTTGTACTCGATGCCAGCCAGAGGCAACGGAGCGGGGAACGGGATATAGCCGAATTTTTCGCGCGCCGTGACCCCAAGGAGAAAACCAACGCCCGCCCGCCAATCCCTGGCCTCGTCCAGCGCCCAGTTGGCCTGGTACATATACCCGGCAAAGGGCTGAAAATCGTAGTTCGAATCGCTGAAGCCGATCGCGTACAGGGCGTGCAGATCTCCATCCTCATCATGAAAGGAACGACCGATTCCGGCGCCCCAGGGGAATTCGTTGTTCGGCTCGTCCCAGACCAGCCTGTTGTGCCAGGCGTACAGAGGCACGTAAATGTCGAATCCCGGAGCGTTCCAGGTCTGCTTCAGGCGTTGCCCGAACTTTGCGATGAAGGAAACGTCCCCTGTTCTTCCGCCGCATCATCTGGAGTATCCCGTGCCTGGAGCGGCATAGCTCCAGCAAAAAACACCGTGAAGACAAACACAAAAAGCATAAATCCGAGCCGGTAGTTACTGCGGTTCATCCGCTGAATTCCGCATCCGGAATCGCCATAGCGAAAAATATATCCGATCCGCATAAGATCCCCCCGGATTACCACGGAATAATCAGCGGGAAACATGGTTTAACATGCAGGTCTACTATATCAGGAATAACGCCGGGCATTTAATTCTTATTTTATAAAACGGCTTCAAACATAAAGCAGACGTGCAGGAAGCTGCCTACCAGGATGAACAGGTGGAAAACCTCATGGAAGCCAAACCATTTGTTGTTAAAGTCCGGCTTTTTCAACGCGTAGATGACCGCGCCAGCGGTGTAGGCCAGGCCGCCGCCCACCAGAAAAGCCAGGCCACGGACGGAAACGGCCTTTGCCAGCGGGTAGGAGGCCACAACAACCAGCCAGCCCATCATCAGATACAAGCCGGAAGAAAGCTTGCGCGGCGCATTGAGGAAAAATATTTTCAGAATGATCCCGGCCAGGGCCAGCGCCCAGATCAATGTCAGCAGGGTTATGCCCCAGGCGCCTGGCAGAACCACCAGGCAGACCGGCGTGTATGTTCCGGCGATGAGCACGTAAATCATCATGTGATCCACCCGGCGCAGCAACATGCGTTTTACCGGGGAACGGACCATATGGTACAGTCCGCTGGCCCCGTACAAAAGCAACAGCGAAGCGCCGAACACGGCCAGGGAAACAACCTGGGAAGCCCCGCCGGACCTGGCGGCCAGAACGACAAAAACCACCAGCACCGGAATGGCGGCCAGCATGCCGCCGAAGTGGGTCAGAGAACTCACCGGATCCCGGAAATGCTTCTCAAAAACGTTCATTCGCTTTTTCTCCTCCCCAGGGTTATGCGGATAGCGAGAAAGCGGACTCAAAATTTACGGCAAAGACGTAAAAATATAATAAGCTTTGAGTCATCCGGTCAAATATAAAATTCCTGCTGGCAAGACGCCCGCCCAGGCTCAGCCGCGCCGGATCACCGAGCCCTTGCCCGGTTTGCTCACGGGAGGCGGTTTTCTTATGCCTGCCTGCCCGGCTCCCGCGCCGTCGGCCTCAAACCGGGCCAGGGCAAACTTTATCCGGTTGCCCTGGCGGCCAAGCGGTTTTACTTTTTCCCCGCCGGTACTCCGCAATGCGGCGGCATCTTCAGCCCCGGCGCTGGTTTTTTCCGACATAGCCGCTCCATGCTCAGCACGCTCCAGTTCGGCCGACTCCGACACCCGGCGCTTTAAGCTGGCCACATGACCTGACGCGGCAAAATAAAAGCGCCAGAAAATGGAATAGAGCAGCAACAGCAGAACCAACGGCAGCAGACTGTAAAACATGCGGCCAAGCAAGGGCGCCAAGTCATGCCGCAGGGCAAAGACGCCGTCCAGATCCAGGCCGTAAAAAATTCGCGCCCCAGTGTTGGCCAAAGGCAGGATTATTGGGATGAAAATCATCGTGGACAGCCATTTTCTGGCCTGGATGACCGACGAGGCGGAATACGCGGCCAAACCAAACAACCGGACGGCGCAGAGCAGCAGCAGGTAAAAAGCGATAACCCCAAAAACCCGCTCCGGAATATTTCCCCCCGCATTCAGGCTCCGGTAGCCGGTAGCGGCCCAGGGGTAAAGCAAATACAGGGACAGGGCCCAGGTAAGGCCAACATACAGGGACAGGCCGACCAGCGGAACCGGGGAACCGCCGGGCAGCCTTTTTTTCCGCCGGTTCATGCTGGTGGCAAACAGCAGAATCAGCAGAGGAAACGCCACATAAAACCAGAACGCGACCATGCGCGGGCTGTCTAAAAAAAACGCCGCCATATTTTCCAGCGCTTTCAGCATCCGTTGCGGCAGATCCGCTAAATAATACTCATGCACCGGCTATTCTCCCGTAAATTCCAACACCCCTTCCAACGCGGCTCTGGCCGCGGCCAGACGCACGTCGTCCCGTTCGCCGGGCAGAAGCAGGTGTTTAGTTTTGACTATTGGGGCGTCAGGGCCGCGCCTGGCCCAGGCCAGCCAGACCGTGCCCACGGGCTTCAGGTCTGTGCCGCCGTCCGGCCCGGCTATGCCGGAAACGGCCACGCTCACGTCCGCCAGGCAAAGGTCCAGGACGCCAACGGCCATAAAGCGCACAGTCTGTTCGCTCACCGCGCCATACTCGCGCAGGACTTCCTCCGGAACGGACAAAAGTTTTTGCTTGAGTTCATTGGAATACGTGATCGCCCCACCGCAAAACCAGTCCGAACTGCCGGGCCGGGCGGTACACAGGGCGCCAATCAGCCCGCCCGTGCAGGATTCGGCCGTGGCCAGCTTAAGGCCCTCACGGGTAAGGGCTTCCGCCACTTTGCCGATAAGATCCGAAAAATGGAACATTTCAAATCCTAATATTCAGGCCAGGTATATTCTGGCAATTTGCGTTGAAGTTTATTATACTGATTTTTATTGGAGGATCAATGAAGTCCCGCCGCCTTGCGCAACTTTTGATCTTGTGCTTCATTTCGCTTTGCGGCGCTGTTGCGTCGGCGGATCCTCTGCCCCGTGTGGTCTACGGTTTTGACAGGGAATTTCCGCCTTTTTCCTTTGAAAATCCCGGCGGCGAAGCCACCGGCTTTGAGGTGGAACTTATGCGGGCCGCCCTGAAGGACAGGGCCACCCTGGTTCCCCGCCCCCTATCCTGGTATTCCGTGCCTCTGGAGCTGTCTTCCGGCGCCATAAATGTAACTTCCGGCATGATCCGCACCGACCAGCGGGCCAAGCAGTACGCTTTCGCCTCCCGGCCCAGCTTTCCTCTGTATATGCGCTTTTTCACCAAAGTATACAAGCGGACGCCCAGCGCCGCGCTGCTGCGCGGCCAGGCCGTGGCCGTGGAGGAAGGATCTTACCAGCAGCTTTTGCTGGAACGTTTCGGCGGAGTCAACATCAAGACGTACAAGGGCAAGGCCGAGGGATTGCGGGCGCTGTACCACGATGAGGTGGCCGCCTACTGCGGAGCCCAGGAAAATACTTATTACTATATAACCAAGCTCAATTACGGGGCCATCACCACGGTGGGAGAGCCGCTGGGGCTGGTCAGCATGTACTTTGCCGTGAACAAGGATCGCGGCGACATACTGCGCCTGGTCAACGCCGGCCTGGATGAAGTGGCGAAGAGCGGGGAATACGACCGCATCTACCGCAAATGGTTTGTGCGGGACCTGACCCGGGAGGAAATATCCGGTCTGCTCAAGGCGGCGGGCGAAGCCGCCACATCCGCTTACGCGCCTTACAGCAAGCGCGGGACCGGGGCGGCCGTGCTGACGGCCACAGGCAAGACGTACACCGCCTGCAACGTGGAAAACGCGGAGTTCGCCCTTTCGGTTTCGGCCATCCGGGGCGCGGTAATCCGGGCGGTTTCCGAAGGCGAGTTGGAGTTGCGCGCCGTGGCCAGCGTGGATGGAAAAGGCGCGATAATCGCGCCGGATGCCGAAGACCTCCAATTTTTGTACGAGTTCGGGCGCGGGATGCAGGCGGTGCTGGAACAGGAAAAAGGCCGCTATTCCACCCCGATGCTGGCCGATCTTTTGCCAAACCCGGTTCTGCCGGCCGTTACGCAACTGGATGCGGATTGACATGCCCGGCGCGTTCCTTATAGTGGCGGATATAGGCGGCACCAACAGCCGTTTCGCGCTTTTCAGGCGCGACAGCGCCGCACCCGCGCCAGGGCTTGAGATGCTGCGTTCGGTCTGGCTGTCCACAAAAGGGGCGGCCGATTTTGGGGAATTGCTGGCTCAGGCCATGGCCGCTCCATGCAATGACGGTCAACAGCTTTTCAGCTCCCAGAGCTCCATCCGGCCGGACGCTTTTATTATCGCGGCCCCCGGTCCGGTGCGGGGCGGCGTTTGCCTGGCTCCCAACATCTCCTGGCCCATAGAAGCGGCGGTGGCGGCGCGGCGCACCGGGATAAAAAACATCCGCCTGATCAACGACTTTTTCGCCCAGGGTTATGCCTGCATGTTCCCGCGGATATTGAACCTGCGCAATATTCTGCCCGGCGATGCGAATCCCGCCAAACCTAGAGCGGTGATCGGAGCGGGCACCGGTCTGGGCAAAGCCCTGCTTGTTCCTGTGCCGGACCATAAACCGGATGGACCGCCTTTTATCGTGTTGCCTTCCGAGGGCGGCCACGCCGGCTTTGCCTTTAACGGGCCGGCGGAAACGGCTTTTGCCGAGTTTGTGCTCCGGAGCAGCGGGCGCAAGGAAGTGATCGGCGACATGGCGGTCACCGGAAGCGGGCTGGAATACCTGTACGCCTACCACAGCGGGCAAAAGCTTCCCGCCGTGGAAATCGTGCCCAGGCTGCCGGAGCACCCGATTGTTTTGGAATGGCTGGCGCGTTTTTATGGACGTGCCTGTAGAAATTTCGTATTAGAGACGTTGGCTTTGGGGGGAGTATTCATTGCCGGCGGACTGGCTTCGCATGTGCCGGGGCTTCTGGAGCACCCGGCCTTTGCGGAAGGTTTCCGGCAAAACGAGGGATTAAGCCATCTTCTGGCCACCATACCGGTGCGGAGAGCGGATAACCCGGAATCAGGCCTATGGGGCGCGGCTATTTGCGGTACGTTTGTTGATTAGCATAAGCACCGGAGGCGACGTTGCAGCTTGACGCCAAAATACTTTGCCTGGACATAGGCAGCCGGACCATGGATGCCTTGTTTTTTGTCCCTTACGAGGAATTGCAGAATCATGCTTCCTGCGTTCTTCCTTCGCCGGCTTATGCGCTGACCCAGCGCATAAGCTCGCACACCAGGGCCAGGCGGGACATTTACCTTTTCGGCCATACCATGGGCGGAGGATTTGCGGACGCGGCGCGCGAGCACCTGGCCGCCGGCCTTGGCCTGGCCATGCATCCGCAATCCGCCCTGTCCCTGCACGACAACATGGACAAAGTGGCGGCCATGGGCGTGAACATTGTGGAAAGCTGCCCCCCCTGGCACGTGCCCATTCAGACCTGCGACTATGATCCGGCCTTCTGGCGCAATCTTATAAACATGGCCGGCCTGCCCACGCCGGACTTGACCATTGTGGCCGCCCAGGATCACGGCTTCAACCCTTTTGGCTCCAACCGCGATTCACGCATGAAAATGTGGACCGGGTTCATAAATCCTGAACAGGTGACCGCCGTCAAGCCGAACTACGGCAAACTCCTGTACGCCCATGTGCCGCCTCACCTCACTCGACTGGTCAACATCCAGGCGCAGTGCGGCGGCATGGTCATGGATTCATCGGCCGCGGCCCTGCTCGGAGTTTTGTCCATCCCTTCCGTGGAAGAACAAAGCCATAAACAAGGCATTCTGATCGCCAATGCCGGCAATTCCCATGTTTCAGCATTTCTGGTCTACAAGGGCCGGGTGCGCGGCGTTTACGAACATCACACCAAAACCCTGACCCCAGCGCAGCTCAAGGAAGACTTTACGGAATTCCGCCTGGGCTGGCTGCCCAGTGAAAAAGTTGCCGCCAACGGCGGCCACGGCTGCATAATCCTGGATTTGCCTCCGGAAGCGGAAGGATTCCCCGTAACCTATATAACCGGCCCCAGGCGCGAGCAGTTCGTCAGCCTCGGCCAGCTCCTGGCCCCGCACGGCGATGTCATGCACACCGGTTGTTTTGGTATGTTATACGCTTATTTAAATAGTTAAGGGGGCGGAGCCTCCTCAATCCCCAGGGGGCCGCGCCCCTTGGACCTTCTTTCGGCGGCCCCGCGTCGCAAAGCGAAGCGGGGCCGCCGCGGAATAAAAGGGCGGAAACGACGGCTGGAGCCGGAGACCGTCCAACGAGGGAAAAAAACAACGCCGTCTTTAACCACGT
>JAVBSC010000042.1:0-119691 GCA_031547305.1 Desulfovibrionaceae bacterium | reverse complement strand
TCAAGGGGATCGATGCCGAGCTTTTCGGCCAGCATGTCCACCGTGCCCTCCAGGGCGAAGTTGCTCTGCGGGTGGCCGAAGCCGCGCATGGCCCCGGCCGTGGTCTGGTTTGTATACACCGAATGGCCGATATAGCGCTTTTTCGGAATGTCGTACCCGGCCAGGGCCATGGTGCCGGCAACGGCCGGCAGCTCCACGCCAAAAGTGCAGTAACCGCCGGTGGCCAGCACGATGTTCAGGTCCAGCACCTTGAAGGTTCCGTCTTTCATGGCGCCCAGGCGCACCCGCACGTGACCGCCGTGGCGGGTATCGGAAGCGGTGAAGTCTTCCTCGCGAGTGAACTGGAAGCGCACCGGCTTGCCGGTCATCTTGGCGAGCAGGGCGGCAATGGGTTCCGCCTTGGCGGAAAGACCTATGCGCACGCCAAAGCCGCCGCCAAGGTGCGGCGGATTAAGCACGCGAATCTTGCTGGCCGGCATGCCGAAGGCCGTCGCCAGAATGAAGCGCGAGGGGTGCGGAGTCTGGGTGGTGCTCCAGACCGTCAGGCTGCCGTCGCCGTCGAATTTAGCCACGGCGCACATGGTTTCCATCTGTACCTGTTTAACTATGGGCACGCGGTAGCTCTCGTCCAGCACCACATCGCATTCCTTAAAAGCGGCTTCCAACTCGTCGTCGGCGGCCGGGCTTGATATGCCCCAGGGAACGCGGATTATCTCGCCGGGAATATTTCTGCCTTCGGGGGTCACGCCTTTTTCGCCGTGCAGTTCCGGCGCTTCCGGCTTCATGGCCTCAATGGGGTCAAGCACAAAAGGCAGAAGCTCGTATTCGACTTTGATCAACTTCACGGCTTCAGCCGCGATTGCCGCGCTGTCCGCGGCCACGGCGGCCACTTCGTCGCCAACGTAGCGGACCACGGAATCAAGTATGTATTGATCGAGCACCCGCTCATGGCCGGGCGTGGTGGTGAACATGGGAGCCGAGGCGTTATAGAGATGCTTGGGGCAATCCTTGTATGTGGCAACAGCCCGCACGCCCTTCAGTGCTTTGGCCGCGCTCGCGTCAATAGACAGAATTTTCGCGTGCGGGTGCGGGCTGCGCAGCACCTTGGCGTGCAACATGCCGGGCAGGGAAACGTCGGAAGCGAACAGCCCGGCACCGGTCACCTTATCCACCCCGTCGCGGCGGGGCATGCTTTTTCCAATGTATTTGTAGGCGCTCACTTTGCACCTCCTTTACAGGCGCAGGCGCCGGCCTGGATCGCCTTGGCGGCTTCTCCAACCGCCTTTTCGATCTTAACATAGCCGGTGCAGCGGCAGATGTTGCCGGAAAGCGCCTCGCGGATCTGCTCTTTGTCCGGGCAGGGGTTTTTATCCAGCAGGGCCTTGGCGGACATGATGAAACCAGGCGTACACAGTCCGCACTGAATAGCCCCGTGGTCGATAAAAGCCTCCTGCACCGGGTGCAGTTTGTCCAGCTTTGCCAGTCCTTCAATGGTCACAACGCTCGCGCCTTCCACCTTGCCCACCGGGATGAGGCAGGAGTTGACGGCCAGGCCGTTCAGAATGACCGTGCAGGCCCCGCAGTCCCCGGCCTTGCAGCCGATTTTGGTGCCGGTAAGCTGGAGTTCTTCACGCAGCACGTCCACCAGGAGCATGCCGGGATCCACAAAAACCTCAACGGTTTCTCCGTTGAGCAAAAAAGAAATTGCTTTGGGCATGATTGGTCTTCCTCCTTACCGGCCGGCGGCGCGGCTGACGGCTTCTTCCAGGGCGCGGACTATAAACACGGGCAGAACCGCGTGGCGGAATTCCTTGGTGCCGCGCACGCTGCTGGTACGGAAGGCGGCGTTTTTATCCGCCAGGGCCGCGGCCTCGGCAAAAACCTTTTGGCCGGCCGTTTTGCCGGCCAAAAGGGCTTCCGCCTCGGCGGCGCGTTGCGGGCCGGGGCCCACAGGGGCCATGGCTATCTGGGCGCTTTTGATTTTTTTGCCGCTCAGAGCCACTCTTGCGGCCACGCAGAGCATGGGCAGGGAGAGGGCTTTGCGTTGTTCCATACGCTGATAGCTGGAGCCTTCGCCCGGCCCCAGGGCGGGAATGCGAATCTGGGTGAGCAGTTCGGCGCAGCAGTCCACGGAGCTCAGGCACACGCCGGCGTACATTTCCGGCATGCTCAGTTCGCGCTTCACGCCGTCGCAGGTATAGACCACACATTTGGCCCCCAGGGCGGTAAGGGCCACGGCCGCGTCGCCGGCCGGCTGCCCGGAGATGATATTGCCGGCCACGGTGGCGATGTTGCGGATCTGCTTGCCGCCCACCTTGCCGCTGGCCAGGGCCAGGGCCTGGGCTTTCTGTTGAACCAGGGGCGAAAAAGCCGCTTCGTTGTGCGTGACATTGGCTCCCAGCACAATCCAGCCGTCTTCCTCCCGGATGCCGCGCAAATCCGGAATGTGGGACAAATCCACCAGCACGGCGCTTTTTTCTTTTTTACGGGACTCCTGAAGCACCAAATCCGTGCCCCCGGCGATAATCCTGGCCCGGCCGCCGTGCTCCTTGAGCAGGGCTAACGCGGATTCAATAGTTTTGGGAAAAACATATTCCTGCGACACGTATGATTCCCTCCGTGTAAAAGGTGTGGGAAAGGTCCTGGATGATTGCCAGAAGTGGGTTATTTTGTGTTGAATTCTCCTTTGCCTTCTAGTAGACTGCTTTAGTCAAATTTATGCAAAATGGATTATAATGGCAAATAGAAAAAAGACGGGGAAGGTATTTTTATTTTGAATATGAATCGGTCTGTGCAAAATAATTACCATTCTATTTTATAATAATCAAACTAAACAATTATCGTTCCTGTTAGAACAATCAATTGTCGCGAAAAGACGCCATTTGTTTTTTATCACACAAAACAAGAAAAATCGCACCTCGGGCATTGTTGGCAAATGATACAAAGCGTCGTGCCGGGGTTTGGCGGTGTGGGCCCGAAAACTGTTTTTGCAGTAAAAGGCTTTTTGCGTTATCTTAGTCCTGAACCCATATGCGACGAATAACGATTCTGCGGCAATCCGCAGGGCAATATAACTCCAGCCGGTCATTCGCGGCCATACGCGCGTGAATGCGGAATCGATGGACACTTTGATGTTTATGACCTTCAATTAGAATAAAAAGGAGCAAGGACAGGAATGCCAGCTAAAATTCTGGAGAAAACCTCACTGATTCCGGGGCAGACCAGCAAACTGGTGCTGGAGGCCCCGCAAATCGCTCAAAAGGCCCGTCCGGGCAATTTTGTGATCTTGCGCGTTTCCGACAAAGGCGAGCGTTTCCCCCTGACCATTGCGGACACGGACCCCAAGGCCGGCACCATCACTATTGTCTATCTGGTCATGGGCAAGAGCACTGCCATGCTGGAAGCCATGAAAGCCGGGGACAGCGTGGCGGATCTCTGCGGCCCCCTGGGCAAGGACACGCATATCGAAAAGAAGGGCACGGTCATCTGCGTGGGCGGCGGCACCGGCATCGCGGCCATGCACCACATCGCCAAGGGGCATCACCAGGCCGGCAATTACGTGGTGGCGGTAATCGGCGCGCGCCGTAAAGATTTGCTGCTCTTTTACGACGAACTTTCCTCATTCTGCGATGAAGTGCTGGTCTCCACGGACGACGGCAGCTTCGGCCACAAGGGCCTGGTGACCGAGGTGCTGGCGCGGCGCCTGGAAACGGACAAATCCGTCAAGGAAGTCGTGGCCATCGGCCCGGTGCCTATGATGCAGGCCGTGGTGAACACGGTAAAGCCTTTTGACGTGCCGGTTACCGTCAGCCTGAACTCCCTGATGGTTGACGGCATAGGCATGTGCGGGGCCTGCCGGGTGAGCGTGGGCGGGCAGACCCGCTTTACCTGCGTGGACGGCCCGGAATTTGACGGGCGGCTTGTGGACTTTGGCGAATTGCGGCAAAGGCTGGCTTCTTTCAAGCCCCAGGAAAAACTGTCCCACGACGAGTACTGTAGGTGCAAAAATGTCTGATATTGAAAAACCCGCCAAAAAGACCATTGCCCCGCGCGTGGACATGCCCTGCCAGCCCCCGGCCGTGCGGGCCAGGAATTTTTCCGAAGTGGCCCTGGGTTACACCCGCGAGCAGGCTTTGACCGAAGCCGGGCGCTGCCTGCAGTGCAAAAAGCCGCTCTGCCGTTCCGGCTGCCCGGTGGAAGTGGAAATAAAGGACTTTATCGCCGCCCTGGCCATGGAAGACATCCAGGGAGCCTATGCCATCATCAAGCGCACCAACAGCCTGCCGGCCGTCTGCGGCCGGGTCTGCCCGCAAGAAAACCAATGCGAGGGCAAGTGCGTCCTCAACGCCAAGGGCCAGCCCGTGGCCATCGGCCGCCTGGAACGCTACGTGGCCGACTGGTTCATGAACGACGACGCCTGCCGGCAGATCACCGGCCAGCCGGCCTGCCAATTTACGGACGACAGCCTCAAGGTCGCCTGCATCGGCAGCGGACCGTCATCCACCACCGCGGCCGGATATCTGGCCGGACTGGGCGTGAAGGTCACGGTTTTTGAAGCCCTGCACGAGGTGGGCGGCGTGCTCACCTACGGCATTCCGGAATTCCGCCTGCCCAAGGAACTGGTGGTCCAGCGCGAAATCATGGCCATGAAGGATCTGGGCGTGGAATTCATGACCAACTGGGTGGGCGGCCGGACCATTTCCGTGGACGACCTGTTCGCGCAAGGATACAAGGCCGTGTTCATCGGCGTGGGCGCCGGCCTGCCGCGCTTCCTTGACGTGCCCGGCGAAAACCTGATCGGCGTTTATTCCGCCAACGAGTACCTTACCCGCGTCAACCTGGGCCGGGCCTACGCCTTCCCGGATTACGACACCCCGGTCTTTCCCGGCCGCAAGGTCACCGTTTTTGGCGGCGGCAACGTGGCCATGGACGCGGCCCGTACCGCCCTGCGCCTTGGCGCTGAAGAAGTGCGCATCGTCTACCGCCGCGCCAGGGAGGAAATGCCCTGCCGCCACGAAGAGTTGGAACACGCCGAGGAAGAAGGCGTGATCCTGGATCTGCTGGCCGGCCCCCTTGGCTTTAAGGGCGACGACAACGGGTTCCTCAAATCCGTGACCATCCAGAACATGGAACTGGGCGAGCCGGACGCCTCCGGCCGGCGCAGCCCCAAACCCATTCCCGGCAGCGTCCGGGAACTGGAAACCGACCTGGCCGTGGTGGCCGTGGGCACCCGCTCCAACCCGGTGCTCCTGGAAGCCACACCCGGCCTCAAGCTGAACAGGCGCGGCTACGTTGAAGTGGATGAAAACGGCGAAACCTCCATTCCCAACGTCTTTGCCGGCGGCGACATCGTAACCGGAGCGGCCACGGTTATCCTGGCCATGGGAGCCGGCCGCGTGGCCGCCAAAACCATTGCCAAACGTCTTGGTATTTTTGTGGAATAGTGGAATCGGTCTGATTCAAAAGTGGGGAGGCCCCGCCTCCCCAAGCCCGTTTTTTTTCGCTACCGCCCGGCATGAATGCAAAATGGGCTTTGCTCATTTTGCGCCGGCAATTGCGAGTCCAATTCAAGTTTGACAAAACTCTATTTTCTTGAGAAACTCTAAAAAATAAAGCGCCCTACCGGGCTTAATAGGGAATCCCGTGCAAAACGGGAGCGGACCCGCCGCCGTACACCGGATAGATCCTTCTTTTCCCAGCGCGCCACTGAGTTTTCTTGGGAAGGCCGAAAAGAAGCCGGACAGCCGGAAGACCTGCTTTGTTGTTTTCGTCTGTTTCAGGACGAGCCGCCGACAACGGGGCCTTTGCCGCGCGGTTCTTGTAAGGGGATAAATCCGTTTCCTCCGCCCGCTTTGCGGGTGGAGTTTTTTTACGCCCTTTTTAGCCGTGCCCCGCCATACCACAGGAGTTTTTCCATGTATTTTCCCGCCATTAAAAAGCGCGACGGCCGGACTGTCCCTTTTGACGCCGCCAAAATAACCGACGCCCTGCTCAAGGCCGGCAAAGCCACCGGTGAATTTGAGGAACGCGAGGCCAGAAGGCTGGCCATGCGGGCCCTTTCCCTGGCCAGGGCGTTGCGCCTGCCGGAAGTGCCGGATGTGGAAACCATTCAGGACGTGGTGGAACAGGTGCTGCTGGATTCCGCCTTCCGGGCCACGGCCAAAGCTTACATCCTGTACCGGGAGCAGCGCGCGCAACTGCGGCGCATCAAAACCCGGGCCAACGTGGATCTGATGGAAGGCTACCTGAATAAAATGGACTGGCGGGTGCGGGAAAACAGCAATATGGGTTTTTCGCTGCAAGGCCTGAACAACTATGTCTCTTCCGACATCACCTCCGAATACTGGCTGAACCGCATTTACACGCCGGCCATCCGCGACGCGCATACGGACGGGGATTTCCACCTGCACGATCTCAACCTGCTGTCCGTCTATTGTGTGGGCTGGGATCTGGCGGATCTGCTCAGGCAGGGCTTCAAAGGCGTGGCCGGCAATGTGGAAAGCGCGCCGCCCAGGCATTTCCGCTCCGCCCTCGGGCAACTCGTCAACTTTTTCTATACCTTGCAGGGCGAGGCGGCCGGAGCGCAGGCGGTTTCCAGCTTCGACACCCTGCTGGCTCCGTTCATCCGCTACGATGGCCTGAGCTTCAAAGAGGTCAAACAAGCTCTGCAGGAATTCGTCTTTAACATCAATATTCCCACGCGGGTGGGCTTTCAGACGCCATTCACCAATATCACCCTGGATATGGACGCGCCGTCACCCCTGAAAAACGCGCCTGTGGTCATTGGCGGGGAGGATCAGGAGGCCGTGTACGGCGATTTTCAGGCGGAAATGGACATGCTGAACCAGGCCTTTGCCGAAGTGATGATGGAAGGCGACAACAAAGGCCGGGTGTTCACCTTTCCTATTCCCACTTACAACATCACTAAAAATTTCGATTGGGACAGCCGGCGCTTCGAGGCGGTCTGGAAAATGACCGGCCGCTACGGCATTCCGTATTTTTCCAATTTCGTGAACTCGGATATGTCGCCGGAAGACGCCCGCTCCATGTGCTGCCGCCTGCGTCTGGACAACCGGGAATTGCGCAAGCGCGGCGGCGGGCTGTTCGGGGCCAACCCGCTGACCGGCTCCATCGGCGTGGTCACCCTCAACCTGCCACGGCTGGGCTATCTGGCCGCGGACGAGCAAGATTTTTTGACCCGCCTGGATCATCTGATGGATCTGGCCAAAGAGAGCCTGGTCACTAAACGCAAGGAACTGGAGCGCTTTACCGACGGCGGCCTGTACCCGTACACCACCTTTTATCTGCGCGATGTATAGTCACGCACCGGCACTTACTGGGCAAATCATTTTTCCACCATCGGCATCGTGGGCATGAACGAAGCCTGCCTGAACCTGCTGGGCCTGGGCATCGCCACACCGTCCGGCCAGGCCTTCGCCCTGCGCGCGCTGGCCCATATGCGGGGCAGGCTGGAAAGCTTTCAGAAGGAAACCGGGGACTTCTTCAACCTGGAAGCCACGCCGGCGGAGGGCACGTCCTTCCGCCTGGCCCTACTGGACAGGAAAGAATTTCCGGACATCCGCTTCGCCAACGGCCAGGCCGGGGAACAAACCCCGTACTACACCAATTCCACGCACCTGCCCGTTAATTATTCCACGGATATCTTTGATGTCCTGGACCTGCAGGACAAACTCCAGGGCAGCTATACCGGCGGTACCGTGCTGCACGGCTTTCTGGGCGAGGAGGTTACGGATACGCAAACCGTGCGCAATCTGGTGCGCTCCATCACCGTCAACTACAGCCTGCCGTATTTTACCCTGACCCCGACCTTCAGCATCTGCGCCGAACACGGCTATCTTAAAGGCGAGCAGCCCCGCTGCCCGGCCTGCCAGGCGGATACGGAAATTTACTCCAGGGTTGTCGGCTATCTGCGACCGGTGGGTCGCTGGAACGACGGCAAGCAGGCGGAATATGCCGCCAGAACGCCTTATGACCTTTCGCGCGGCCTCCGGCCGGCTCAGGATGAGCAAAAACAGGATACGGACGTCCGCGAATGCGCATAGGAGCCTTGCAAAAAACCACCCTGCTGGATTTTCCCGGCAAGGTCAGCGCCATTGTGTTCACGCAGGGCTGCAATTTTTTGTGCCCCTACTGCCACAACCCGGATCTTGTTCTTTGCCGGAACGCCCCACTGCCCTATGCGGATGTTCTGGGTTTTCTGGCCCAGCGTCGCCACCTTTTGGAAGGCGTTGTGATCACCGGCGGCGAGCCGACCCTGCATGAGGATCTGGCCGGATTCTGCTCCATTCTGAAGAGCCTGGGCTATGCGGTCAAGCTGGACACCAACGGCAGCCGGCCGGATGTTCTGCGCCGTTTGCTGGACTTGAGGCTGCTGGATTATGTGGCCCTGGACGTAAAAAGCTCCCCGCGCCGATACCCCGGAGAAATCTGGGCCGGAGATGCGGGGGGGACGGTGGCGGCCAGTCTGGACCTGCTGACGGCCGGCGAGGTAAGACATGAGTTGCGCGTTCCCTGCGCCGCCCCTTTTGTGAACGCGGAAACCTTCCGGGAAATTCTGGAGGCCACGCGCTGGGATACGCCGGTTTTTCTCCAGGCCCTGCGCCTGGACCACGTTTTGGACCCGGATTTTTTTGCGAGCCAGGGCCGGGCGCTTGACGCCGAGGAGATGGAACTCCTGCGGCAGCAGGCCGAGCGGCAAGGCAGAACCTGTTTTATACGCTGAGCCGGCAGCAAAAATACTGAATGCGCGGGGCACCCGTCACTCTACGGCATTTCAACTTTGAAATGCCGTGCCATGGCTGGCGCTGCCCAGCCATGGCCGCCGCGCAGGCGTAGGCGAAACTTGTTTCGCCGTCAAGCGCCGAAGCGAGCGTCTTAAAGCTAAAATGCTCTAAAAGACATATTCAATATAAACTTATATTGCGGCCAGAGCTTTTTGGACCAGGCGATCCATCTCCGGCCCGTGGTCGTGGCCCAGAAGATGAACCAGGCCGTGGGCGAGCAGGGTTTTGGCGTATCCGGCGGGGTCGCGGCCGTAAAGAAAGGCTTCGCGCTCCAGGGTTTGCGCGGCCAGGGCCAGGGACCCCAGGTGTTCTTGTTGTCCGGGCAGGGACGGGGAGGGAAAGGAGAGCACGTTGGTTGGGCCAGGGCAGTCCAGCCAGGCGCGGTTCAGGTCTTCCATGGCCGCGTCGTCCAGCACGGCCAGATCCATGTGACTGTCGGGGCGCCCAAGGGCCGCGAGCATGGCTTTGAGCAAATCCCGCAATTCCGCTTTGCTCAGGGACAGGCGCCAAGCCTGGGCCGGATCGCGTTCCACCTGAATCATCCGCCAGCCTTGGCGGGTTTGTCGGCGGCGTCCTGAGGCGGTTTTTTGCCCTCCGGCCGGGTTGGAGGCTCCTTTGCCGCCGGCAGCCAGTTCTGGGCCGGACTGGCCGCCTCGCCGCCTTCGGCCGGTTGCGCCGATTCAGCGGGAGCTTCCGCCGGGGTTTCGTGCGCGGGGTTTTTGGCTTCCGCCGAAATCGACTTGGCCTGGGCTTTATCCGGGTATTCGATCCGGTGGTGGAAAATGCCCACCAGAATGCGTTGGAAACTTTCTTCCACCAGATCCAAATCCTTGAAGGTCAGTTCGGCCTCGTCCATCTGGCCGTCCGCCAGGCTGGCGCGGATGACGTTTTTGATATGCGCGCGCACCCGGCTGGGCGTGGGATCGCTCAGACTGCGGCTGGAGGCTTCCACCACGTCCGCCAGCATGACTAATACGGCTTCCCGGCTTTGCGGCCGGGGGCCCGGGTAGCAAAAGTCGGCGATGCTGGTGTTTTCGTTAACAGCCAAGGCTTTCTGGTAAAAATAACGGATCACTCCGGTACCGTGATGCTGACGGATTATATCGGTGACTTCCCGGCCCAGGCGATTTTGCTGGGCCAGTTCCGCCCCGCGCTTGACGTGTGAGATAAGCACCAGGGCGCTCATGGCCGGAGTAAGGCGATCGTGGGGGTTTTCGCCTACAAACTGGTTTTCTATGAAATAGCCGGCCTTGTCCGTTTTGCCTATATCGTGGTAGAGCGCCCCGACTTTGCAGAGCAGGCTGTGCGCGCCAATGGCCTTAGCCGCGGCTTCCACCATGTTCGAGACGATCAGCGAATGATGGTAGGTGCCGGGAGCGTTGAGCATAAGCTCGCGCAGCAGGGGCTGTTCCAGGTTCATGAGTTCCATAAGCCGGAAGCGCGTGCTGTAGCCGAAAACCATTTCCACGATCGGGGCCAGGGCAAAAGTGGTCAACATGGAAAGCATGCCGTTGGCCAGAACGGCCAGGGATTCCGGCAGGTAGCGCACGTGCAGGCCGCCCTGGCTGAAAGTGACCGCGGCCCACATGAAGAAAAGGCCGGCCAGGAGCGGAAAGAAGTTCCAGACCACGTCCTGGCGGCTCTGCGTGCGCACCACCAGCCAGGTGTTCCACATGGCGCTGATGAAATAGAACAGAAACAGCCCCACCCCGCCCTTTTGCATAAGGGTGCAGAAAAAAGCCAGCAACAGGCCGGTAACCAGATAGCGCCGGGTGGATAAAATAAGCGCGGCTATGCCGGCCGCCCCGGCCACAGGCACGGCAAAGGCCAGGCTGTCCGGCGGAAAGTTGGGGGAAGAGGCGGCCATAGTCTGTCCAAGAATTTGCAATCCCTTGGAAATAAGGGCGAATGCGCTAACCAGAACGCCTACGAAAATCATATCCTTTTGCTGCACCGGGCTGCCCGGCTTGCCGCTTGGCGAAACGAACAGGCCCATGGACAGGATGGCCGCACAGAAAAAAGTGCCCATGGCGGCCTTGGGGTTGAACGGGTCGGCCTTTCGCTTCCACAGGGCCTGCAGGGCCACCTGCTGCTCTCTGGTTACACGTTCGCCCTGGCGCACAATAATCTCGCCGCGCTGAATGCTCCGGATCACCGGCTGCACGGCGCGCACGGCCTCTTCCGCCCTGGCGGACGTGCTTTCATAGTTGGGGGTGAGCGTGGGCATGACCAGGCCGTTCAGAAAAACAGCCACCGCTCTTTTTACCGCCCCCGGCTCGTCCAGTCCCCGGAGCATGAGCGCCAGGTCCGAAGAGACATCCTTTATGGAGGGCACGCTTTGGGTATCGGACAGGAGTTTTTCCTCTCCGTTCTGAAGGTTGCGTATGAGCACCCCTCCACGACGGTTCATCAGCAGGCGCATGTCGCTGACCGCGCCTTCGCGCAAACGCTGCTCCAGCCAAGGCAGAACTTTGGTGGTCACAAGCTGCTGGACTTCCGGCTTGATCAGCAGTTCAAAAGACCTGTAGGGGAAATCCTCCGGAGACTCGTCGGACAGAACCTGGTGCAGGGCGGCCAGCTCGGCCGGGTTATCCGCGTTGTTTATGGAAATGAAGGTATCCTGGACCCTTTTGCGCAGGTTGTAGAGGGGTTCCAGGTTCAGGTCGCAGACCAGGGGCTGGTTTTTTGCCGCCGTCTCCCGCCTGGCCCTGGTGGCGTCCGCGTCTTCCAGCAAAAAGGAGCGATCCGCCGTAACGTCGTAAGTAGCAACCTCGTCCAGGGTAAAAAGCCGGCCTGAAGGCGAAAAATCATATGTGCCCAGAGCGGAAAGCCCGAGCAAAAGCAGCATAAAGCCGGCAAAGCCCGGCCCCATCTGGTTTTCTAAAAGTCTGGAATACAGCGCGGCCAGCCGCGTCGGCTTCTGGTCAGGAAGCAGTTTCTTTTCTTTCATAAGCCTGCACTATACGCCCCACCAAGGGGTGGCGGATAACGTCTTTTTCGTTGAAGCGCAGAACAGCCAGGCCTTCAACCCCTTCAAGAACCTCCAGGGCCTGGACCAGGCCGGACCTGGCCCCGCCGCCGTTGCCCGGCAGATCAATCTGGGTGATGTCGCCGGTGATGGCCGCGCGTGAGCCAAAGCCCAGGCGGGTCAGAAACATCTTCATCTGTTCCGGAGTGGTGTTCTGCGCTTCGTCCAGGATTATAAAGGCATCGTTCAGGGTCCGGCCGCGCATAAAGGCCAGGGGGGCTATTTCAATAACTCCTGATTCCACCATTTCAGCCACTTTTTCAAAATCCAGCATGTCGTGCAGGGCGTCGTACAAAGGCCGCAGATAAGGGTTGACCTTCTGAGCCAGATCCCCCGGCAGAAAACCCAGTTTTTCACCCGCTTCCACGGCCGGGCGCGTCAGGATAATGCGCTTCACCCTTTTGGCCAGAAGCATGGAAAGGGCCATGGCCACGGCCAGGTAGGTTTTTCCGGTACCGGCCGGGCCAACGGCAAAAACCATGTCATAGTCGCGCAGGGCTGCCACGTAATCACGCTGGCTCAAGGTTTTGGCCGTAATGGTTTTGCGCGGGGAGGCCACAAAAATGGCATCTCTGAAAATTTTTTTCAGGTCCGTGTCCGGCCTCTGGGCCAGCATATTGTAGGAATAGGCCACGTCACGCGGGTACACGGGCTGTCCGGCTTTGAGTATGGCGTAAAGCTGCGCCAGAAGGTTGCCGGCCAAAGACTGCGCCTCAGGCTCGCCTTCCAGCACCAAAGTGCTGCCGCGCGAGGAAATGCGCAAACCGCTCTTCTCCTCAATATGCTTCAGATTCGCGCCTTGCGGTCCGAATAAGTCGTTGGCCAGACGGGAATCGTCAAATTCCAGGATTTTAACGCCGCTGTCTTGAGTCATGCCGCTCCTTGCTTCCGAAAAATACCAAATATCATTCTATAAATATCCCTTTTTGGCCAGGACGTCCAGATAATGAGAAAAAGGGAATTGGCACAAAGGATGCACAAGTATTTGCCGATTGAGGATTTTAGGCGGCAAGCGGCAAGTTTTGCCGGACAAGGAGCGAAAGATGGCGGATGTATCGGCAGTAAACGGCTACGGCATGAACATGAGCCTGATAGATTTGCTTAAGGGCACGAGCGATTCGGCGTCGAGCGCGCTGAGTTCCCCAAGCAAACTGAAAAGCGGGACCACCAGCGGCAAGGCGTCCGGCGGGTACGGCTCCTACGGCTCCAACATGCTTTCCGGCCCCGGCAAGGCGGCCATGGAACGGGCCATCAGCGAAATTCAGGGCGATGCCGGAGGCCGGGTCACTTTTAAGGATATCGTCGCCCACCGCGAAAAATTGCAGGGCGAATTCAGCGCCGCGCTTTCCGCCGGCCTGCTGCTCTCCGGCGTGGATCCGGAAGTCGAGTTTTCCCTGATCGCAACCCCGAATGGCGAAATCCAGGTCATCAGCGACCACCCGGATAAAGCCAAAATCGAAGATTTTTTCAAGGAGTCGCCCAAAATGGCCGAGCAGTTTCTGTACATCCAGGCCTTGGGCAACCTGGAGCGGGCCAACCAGGGCTCCGGCGCGGGCGTGCGCAACTGGCAGGACATGGGCAGCACCAAGGCGGAACTTCAGGCCCAGGCCATGGACATCTTTTTCAGCGTTACCGGCGACTCAGGCATGGGCTACTCCTCCCTTATGGCCGACTTCAGCGACGGTGCGGTCAACCAGTACATGCTGGGCGCTAACTATACGGTGTGATTTTTAAAGATTGGCGGGAAAAGGGGAAAACCCCATCCACTTTCACGTAATCTTTTTAGTATATTATATAAATAAGCCATTTTAAAATTAGTTTTTGAGATGGCTTATTTGTTTATTGTATATGGATTGGGGGAGGTCTAAGCAATTTCTTTGGCGGCCAGGGCCTTAAGCTTACTGTAGCTTTCTTCCAGAGTCTGCTTTTCCGTCACGTCCTGGCGCAGGAACAGATTGACGTCCGGCATCAGGGCTATGGAGCGGTCGATGTCCGGATTGGAACCCCGGGCGTAGGCGCCGATATTGACCATGTCCTCGACCTTTTTGAAGGTGGCCATGCCAGATGTGACTTTACGCCCGGCGTCGATGATTTCTTTTGGGCAGATGTCCGTGCGCAGGCGGCTGATGGACCTTAGCACGTCAATGGCCGGAAAATGCCCCTGGTCCGCCAGGTCGCGGGTCAGCACAATGTGCCCGTCTAGAATGGAGCGTACCGCGTCGGCAATGGGCTCGTTAAAATCGTCGCCGTCCACCAGCACTGTGTAAACGCCGGTTATGGTGCCCAGAGGACTGCGGCCGGCCCGCTCCAGCAACTTGGGCAACTGGGCGAACACCGAAGGCGTGTAGCCCTTGGTGGTGGGCGGCTCGCCCACAGCCAGGCCGATTTCCCGCGCGGCCATGGCAAAACGGGTCACGGAATCCATCATGAAGAGCACGTCCTTGCCCTGATCCCGGAAGTATTCGGCCACAGCCGTGCCCGCGTAAGCGGCGCGCATGCGGATGAGCGGGGACTGGTCCGAAGTGGCGATAATCAGCACGCTGCGGGCCAGACCTTCCGGCCCCAGGTCTTTTTCCATAAACTCCACGACTTCGCGGCCGCGCTCGCCCACCAGGGCGATCACGTTGACGTCCGCCTTGGTGTAGCGGGCCATCATGCCCATGAGCGTGGATTTGCCCACCCCGGAGCCGGCCATGATGCCCACGCGCTGCCCCTTGCCCAGGGTGAGCAGGGAATTTATGGAGCGTACGCCCACGTCCAGGGCGTCGGTAATGCGCGGCCTTTGCAGGGGCGAAGGCGGGTCCGCGTACAGGGGGGCCACGTCGCTGGCCCCGCTTAAGGAAGCTTCGCCGGAGCGCGCGGAGGTTTGCAGGGGCTGGCCAAAGGCGTCCAGCGCCTGGCCAAGAAGCTCCGGCCCCACCGGGATAACCGGCGGCAGGCTGGAGTTTCGAATCAGGCTCCCAGGCTGCACGCCGCGTAAATCTCCATAGGGCATGAACAAAAGATTGCCTTCGCGAAAGCCCACCACTTCCACAGGCACCGCCGCGCTTTCCGCCCCGCCTTCGGGCAGGATGTGGCAGAGCGCGCCCAGGGGGGCCTTCAGGCCGCTGCCCTCGGCCACCAGGCCCACGACTTTGTTCACCTTGCCGTAGGTGATTGTGCCGGGCGTTGCTTGCAGCAGCTTTTTGACGATTTCCGGGGACGGGCTCACGGCCGCTCCGCCGGAAGGTTAAGATGGGCCAGGGCTTCCTGCACGGCGGCCAGGCGGCTTTCCACACGGGAATCGGCCAGGGAGGAGGAGGATTCCACCACCATGCCGCCCGGCGTGATCGTGGGATCCGCCTTGACCTGCCAGTTGGTGATGTCTTGGTGCCGGGCCTGGGTCAGGGCGATGATGTCCGCCACCACGGCCTCGTCTTCGGGATTTACTTTTACCACCAGGTTGTCCCGGCCGGCCAGAGCCTGGACGGCTTTTACGTAGACCGCCTCCAGGGCCGCGCCGCGCTCTTCGCCAAGGGCGATCCCCACGGCCTTTTCCACGGCCAGGCGCAACACTTCCACCAGGTCCGTCCGCCAGGCGTCAAAAATGCCGGAACACTGTCCTTCTATGGCCGAGAGCACCGCAGCCACGGAATCCGCCATGCCGGCCCGGAATTCATCCAGTTCCGCCTGGGCATCTTCAAGCCCTTTGGCGTAGCCTTCTTCCCTGGCCTGGGCGCGGATGGCCCCGCCTTCCGCTGCGGCGGCCTCCAGAATTTCTTTAGCTTTGGCCTGGGCCTTGCTTTTTACCCGCTCCAGGTAGTCGGCCTCGTCCTTTTCCGACCAGTGGGCGTCTCTGGCCGCTTCCACTCCGGCCAGGTTTGTTTCCGTAAGGCCTATGAACACGCGGCCCCAGGGGCGGTTCTGTCTGGAGGGATCGGTGTTTTCGGGAGATTGCGCGTCCGGAGCGTCTTTTTTATCAGACGAAGACATCCCCGCCCCCCCTGCTCACCACGATGCGCCCTTCGGCCTCCAGCTTGCGCACGGCCTTGACAATATTCTGCTGGGCCGCCTCCACATCAGAAAGCTTGGTCGGACCCATGATTTCCAGGTCGTCCTTGATCATGGCCGAAGCGCGTTCCGACATGTTCCTGAAAAAGAGATCCCGCATTTCCGGGGAAGCCCCGCGCAGAGAGAGCGTAAGATCCTCATTGGTGATTTCCTTGAGAATTTCGCGGATGGCCCGGTCGTCCAAAGTTTTGACGTCGTCGAACACAAACATGAGGGCGCGGATTTCTTCGGCCACGGTCGGCGACTCTTCCTCGATTTCCGCCAGCACTTCCTCTTCCGTGGCCCGGTCCACGGCGTTCAGGATTTCCGCCACAGAGGCCACGCCGCCCACCTTTTTGCCTTCCTTGCCGCCCATGGCGATAAGCTGGCTCTGGAGCACCTTATCCACGGCCATGAGCATGTCTTCCGGCACGGCTTCCAGGTTGGCCAGGCGCATGAGTATTTCCATGCGCACCCCGGAGGGCAGGCAGGTCAACAGCTCGCCGGCCTTGTCCGTCTTAAGGTGCCCCAGAATCAGGGCCAGGGTTTGCGGATGCTCGTTGCGCAGAATCTGGGCCAGAATGCGCGGGCTGACGTTGCTCAGTTCCCTGAAAGGCGTGCTGCCCGCGTCCAGGCTGAGCATGTCGGAAATATACTTGGCCGTCTCGCCGTCCACGTTGGCCAGAAGCAGCCGGCGCACCGCCTGTTCCCCGCCCCGGACCATCTGCTGGCCCGTGACCAGGGCATAGTGGTATTCCCGCAGCACTTCCTCCACAGTCTCCTTTGGCACGGTGTCCATTTCCACCATGGCCCTGGAGATGCTGGCGATTTCCTGGCGATCCAGCTTTTTGAACACCTCCGTGGCAAACTGCTCGCCCATGGCCAGCAAAAGCACCGCTGTCTTCTGCGGCCCGGTCAGACCTTCCGGTCCCTTGCCGCCGGGTTCTAACGCCATTGCCATATCGCGGCTCCTTAAAACAAGGATTGAAATTCATCCGGGATTGGCGGCACAAGCGCCGCCAATCCCGATTATTATACTGGGCGGATGTCCGTCTGACCAGCTTTTTTCTAAGCTGCTTTGGCCGCCTTTTCCTCCGGCCGCAGCCAGTTTCTGATTATGCCTATGGCCTGCTCCATGTTCTGGTCGCTCAGGCTCAGGGCGTGGGCCTTGATATCCTCGATCTTTTCCAGAACCGCCAGGGCGTCCAATTCCTCTTCCGAACTTTCCACCAGGGCCAGGCGCTCCTCGCCTATGGGCAGGCCTTCCAGGCCTTCCATCATCTGCCCTTCCACCTTGGGCCGGATCAGGGCCAGCACCACAGGGCGCACCACCATGGCCAGGAACAGGAAGATCAGGAGCGCGTTGAGCAGGGGCTTGCCTATGCGCAGGGCGTACTGGGTGATCAGGTCGGCCAGGCTCTGGGAAGGCAGGGCTTCCGGTTCGCCAAAGGACATGTTGGACACTTCTATGGTATCGCCGCGCGCGGAATCAAAACCCACGGCATTGGCCACCAGTTGGCGGATGCGCTTCAGTTCGTCGTCCGTGCGCGGCACGTAGATCATCTCTCCGGCTTCGTTTTTCTGGTAGGAGCCGTCCACCACCACAGCCACGGTCAGGCGGTTTATGTCGCCTATGGCGGATACGATACTCTGTTCTTCCTTGTTTATTTCAAAGTTGGTGTTGCGGGATTCCCGGCTGCCGCTCTGGTTGCTGATCGCCCCGGTCAGGCCGTCGCCCCGGAAGTTCACTTCCGGCACCCCGGATTCCAGGTTGGCCCGGCCCTGTTGGGATTCTTCGCTGCGCTGCTCGGAACGCACCACGGTTTTTTCCGGGTCGTAAAGTTCCTTGCGGATGGTCTTGTGGCTGTAGTCCAAATCCGCGTTGACCTTGGCGATGACTTTGCCGGAACCCACCACCGGGGTGAGCAGTTCCTCAATGCGGCGCTCCAGGCTCTGCTGGGTGAGCTGCTTGTGTTCCATCTGGGGAGTGGTCAGGCCGGTTATGGAATTGGCTTCTTCCGGCTGGAACAGGGTGCGGCCGGCCGTGTCGGTAATGGAGACCTTGGCCTTGTCCAGGCCTTCCACAGCCATGGTCACCAAATTGACAACGGCCTGAACGTCCTTGTTGTCCATCTTTTTGCCGTCCGCCAGCTTGAGCACCACGGAAGCGGAGGGCTTTTGCTGATCTTCTATGAACAGGCTGCGCTGCGGCAGAACCAGATGCACCCGGGCGCTTTCCACCGCCGGAAACTCCATGATGGTGCGGGCAAGTTCGCCCTGCATGGCGCGCATGTACTGAATTTTCTGGGCAAAGTCCGTTTGGCCCACCTGGACGTTGTCAAACACTTCAAAGCCGATGCCCTGGCCGACCAGGGCGCCTTCGCCCGCCACCTTAAGGCGCAGGCCGTGGACCTTGTCCACCGGCACCATGATGGTGGAGCCGTTGCTCTCCAGGGAGTAGGGGACTTTCTGGGATTCCAGCATTTTGACAACGCGGTTGGCGTCTTCAGGGGAAAGATTGCTGTACAGGGTCTGCATTTCGGTCCTGTTCAGCCAGAAAATGGCGGCAAAGAACACCGCCACCAGCATGGCGGCCAGAATGCCCACAAAAATGCGCTGCGACACGCTGATCTGCGCCCAGAAAGATTTTACGCGCCCGAATGCTGCACTGAATACGCCTGGCATGAGAGACTCCGTTTGATGTTATTCTTGTTCGGCCTTTGCGGCGCGACTGAAGCTGAAGTTAAAGTTTAAGACGACCTAAAACTGAAGGCGCGAAAGTTCCTTGTAGGCTTCCATAACCTTGTTGCGCACGGCTGCGGTCATGTTCATGGCCAGGCCGGCCTTTTGCAGCGAAATCATAAGCTCGTGCACGTTCTGGGTTTCGCCGGAAGCGAAAGAGGCGATCATCTTGCTTTTGTCCTGCTGGAAATCGTTCACCTTTTTGATGGACGAGGTCAGGGTTTCCGCAAAGGAATTGGCCGGCTGCTTGCCCGGGGCGATGCCCCCGCTCTTGTTCCCTTTTTCCGCTTTGGTGAAGTTCTGCAGGGCGTTGGTGTACGCTTTCAAACCGATATTCTGAATGCTCATGGCCGACTCCGTCTATATCCTAATAATACTAGCGGCTTATTTCCAGGGCCTTGTTGTACATGGCCTTGATGGCGTCTATGGTGGTCACGTTGGCTTCATAGCCGCGTTGGGCGGTCATCATGTTGGCCATTTCCTCCACCACATTTATATCCGGATAGGCCACGTAGCCGTCCGCGTTGGCGTCCGGGTGGCCCGGCTCGTAAACCAGCTTCGCCGGGCGGGCGTCCGGCGCGATGTGCATAACCCGCACCCCGCGCAGTTCGCGGTCCAGGGCGGACTGCATCTGTTTGCTGAAAGGCTCGTCCACTTCCGTGGCCGACATAATCACGGACTTGCGGCGGTACGGCCCGCCTTCCGCGGTTCTGGTCGTCTTCACGTTGGCGAGATTCATGGAAATTATGTTCATGTGCGTGCGTTCGGCGGAAAGAGCCGAAGCGCTTATGTCAAGAGCGGTCATGAAGTCCATTATTTCTGCCCCTCTGTAATAATGTTGCGCAGGCCCTCAAACGAGCTGCGCATTACGGAAGCCATGGCGTTGTACTGCAGGTTGTTCTTGGCCATTTTCGCCATTTCCTTGTCCAGGTCCACGCGGTCTTCGCCGTGGATAATCCGGGGCTTCCAGGTCTTGTCCCATTCCGGGCCGAAGCCTTCGGCCTCAAAAGCGGAAGGCAGGTGCTTTGGGGAAGTACGGGTGAGCTTTCCACGGGAATCCAGAGCCAGGGCGGACTGGAGTTCCTTTTCAAAATCCAGGGTGCGCGGCTTGTAGCCGGGCGTCTTGATGTTGGCGATGTTGCTCATGACAACATTCTGACGCTGCAGCTGCATGTCCATAACCTTGCCCACAAGTCCTACGTTGGGCTCAAACAGGCTTTTCATGCAGACAACCTCCATCTTTAAAAATTGCGGCCCGGAAAATTTTGCCGGGCGTATTGCGCCTGGTTAAGCAAAGATAGTGCCAAAAATTAATATGGCGTATTTATTGGATAATTTTTTGAAGGTCCCGCGGCGTCAAACAACTATTTAACATTAATATATTTGATTTATTAATATTTTTATATTGTACCCCCCAAGGCGTCAGACCGCCATTTATTCGTCAGCGGAGTGACTTTTGTTTTTGCAAGGCCGGATGAGGGCGGCAAAATTTTTCTTTTCCCAAAAAACAATAAATATCCGCATATTATCTCGGTTAGCATTCTATTTGCTAGACAGGATCGCGCGAAATAAAGACGCATTCCGCTTTTGGCACGCATATTGCTAATTTACTGGCACGGGCATGGCAGAATTGCCCAGGAATAAAAATCGGTCCCGCGACCTTAATATAACATCAAACAAAAAATGCTTGCGGGCCAGATCCACAACTGGAGGGGATCATGAGCAGTCATATTGATTACGAGATAAACAAGGAACTCGGCGAGTGCTACCTGTTTATGGGCGACTATTCAAAAGCGGCTGAATATTATGAAAAGGCCGCCGGATGCGGATTCAGCAACGCCGCGCCCTATCTGGGCCTGGCCACCATAGCGGTGCAGGAAGGCCGTCTGGGCGCGGCCAAGGACTATTACGCCAAAGCCGCGGCTATTGAGGAGGACGACAAAGCCCTGGCCGGCATGGCCCTGGTGGAAATGGAACAGGGCGCCCATGCTGAGGCTTTTGAACTATTCTCCTCGGCCCTGCGCTATAACCCGTCCAACATGATCGCCATAAACTGCCTGGTGCAGGAAGGCCATTACCTGGGCAAACTGGGCGAAGTGGTGCCCCATTTGGAAGCCTGCCTGGGCACGGAGGATTCCGAAGCCGTGCGTTTTACTCTGGCCGGCTGCCTGACCGCTCTGAACAGGGCGGAGGAAGCCAAAGAACAATTGCGGATACTTTTAGGGCGCAACCCCAATAACATAGGCGCCCAGGAGCTTTACGCCCGCATAGCGGCGTAAAGGTTGCGCGTCCCGATCTGCCAGTCGGGCCGCAATCTCCCCTCCCCAAGCGATTTCCCGGTCCCATGCTGGCGCGAGGGGCCGGGAAATCACCGGCAATTCTCCCACGGCCGCTCCGGCTGCCGTGGGTTTTATTTCGCTTTAGCCTCCATACGCGCGCGCCGTTTTGTCACCACGGCCTTTTTGGCCGCCTCTGTCTTGGGCGCGCAATCCGCCAGGCCGGGGCAAGCTCCGCATGCTATGGCCCATAAATACAGGCTGGCCACCGTGGCATGGGGCGAATAACGCCGTTTGTATCTGGCGAAAAGTGCCGGCGTGATCTTGCGGTGCCGGTAGAGCATCCGCAGGCCGCGCAAAATGGCCAGATCCCCCCAGCTCATGACGTCAGGCCGCTGCATGGAAAAAATCATGAGCATTTCCGCCGTCCAGACGCCAATGCCGTTAATCCGGCTCAACCGCGCGCAAACCTGATCATCCGGCAGGTTGTGCAGATGGGCCAGGTCCAAACCTCCGTCCAGTACAGCCGCGGCGATTTCCTTGATATAGAGCGCCTTGCGCATAGAGATGCCGCAGGCCTGCAATTCTGCCGCCGGCATGCCCCCGACGTTTTCCGGCGTCAGAGGCGCGAAGCGCTCCTGCATGCGCTTCCAGATGGTCGCCTGGGCTTTTGTGGAAATTTGCTGCCCTACAATGGCGTTCAGCAAGGCCATGAACAAATCCGGAATAACCGGCCGGCGGATTTGGCCGATTGCGTCCATAGCCGCGCCCAGAACCGCATCGCGGGATTTCAGCCAGCCCATTTCCCGGCTTCCGTAAGCAAAATGCGGCGTGTCAGGCATTTTCACCCCCCGGCGAATAAAGGCTTTTCAGCAGCGCGATCTCTTGGGCGTAGCCCGGCACGTCGTTGGGCGTTTCCAGATAAAAAGGCAAATCCCGCAGGGCCGGGTGATTGATGATGCGCGTGAGCGCCTCCAGGCCGATACCGCCCTCGCCGATTTTAGCGTGCCGGTCCTTGCGGCTTCCAGGCGCGTTCTGGCTGTCGTTCAGATGGATCGCCCGGAGTCTGCCCAGGCCCACAGCCCTGTCAAAGTCTTCCAGCACGGAATCCAGTTTGTTCACAATGTCATAGCCGGCATCAAACACGTGGCAGGTATCCAGGCAGACTCCCAGGAGCTCCCGCTGCTCCACCCTGTCGATGACGGCGCGCAACTCCGTGAACGCGCCGCCGATCTCGCTGCCCTTGCCGGCCATGCTCTCCAGAAGCACGGCGGTGGATTGGCCCGGCCTGAGCACCTGGTTCAGCATTTCCGCAATATATTTGATGCCGGTGTCCACACCCTGCCGCACGTGGCTGCCGGGATGAAAATTGTAAAAGCAGCCCGGAATATGCTCCAGCCTGGCCAAATCATCGGCCATTGTCTCGCGCGCGAATCGGCGCAGGGCCGCATCCGCGGCGCAGGCGTTCAGGGTGTATGGCGCATGGGCCAGAATTGGCCGCAAATTGTTTTCCGCCGCAAAGGCCAGATAAGCCGCCACATCGTCCGGGTCCTGAGCCTTGGCCGCACCGCCTCTGGGATTGCGGGTAAAAAACTGGAACGTGTTCGCGCCTATGCTGAGCGCTTCCCGGCCCATGGCCAGGTAGCCTTTTGACGAAGACAGATGGCATCCGATCTTGAACATTTATATTTACCTTATTTTGCCGACCCGGCATGATAAAGGGAGCGCGAATATTCGCGCTCCCTTTATCATGCTTGTATTTCACAAAACTTACAAGGTGTTGTGACCGCGCTCTTTTGCCTATTGTTTTCCCGCCTCCCGCACCGCTCTGCGGGAATTGCGCTCCGCGTCGCCGGACACAGGCAAGTCCGTGTAGTAAAGCGATCCGGGATGCAGATTCAGAGATTCCGCGCGTTCGGACCAGGCGTGAAAAATAGGGATATGCTCAAGCGGCCAGGGCGCGAGCACGGCCACGATAAGCCAGAGCGCGGCCAGGGCCAGAAACAGCCGGAAAAAGCGCCTGGGCAGCGGCAAGCTTTTGATTTCGCGTTCGGACCTGAAGCTCATGACACGCCCTCCTTATTCGGATTTGCGAGAGCTTGCATTTGAAGTTATCCCCTGTTTTGCGGGCTGAGGGAGGAGGGGAGGAGCCTCAATGGCTCGGGCCCTTGTGATCCCGCCCCACCCCGGATTCAAACATTTCCTAAATCTGCGCCGTGATTTCGGGGAAAACCAGATAGAACATGATATAGGACATGATAAAGCACATAATCAGGTTGAAGCTTTGGCCGACCACGTAGAGGATCAGGGGCTTGCCGCCCTTGAAGTAGTGGGCCAGTTCACGGAAGTTGGTGGCCAGACCTATGGAGGTGAAGGCCAGGGCGAAGAACCAGCCGCGCAGGATGCCGGCCCAGCCCTTGACCATGCCGTTGGAGAGCATGGCGTCGGACAGTTCGCCGTAGCCGCCGCTGATGATCGAGCAAATGATGGAGGCGGCCAGGAAGCCCAGGACGAACTTGGGAAAACGGTCCCAGATTTCACGCACCTGCACGCGCTGCCCTTCCACGCGGTCCACCCTGGCGCACCAGTACACGGCCACAAAGAAGGCGGTCACGCCTATGAGCACGTTCTGGATCATCTTTATAGTGGTGGCCACGTACATGGCCTTATCGCCCAGGAAGGCGCCGGCGGCGGCCACGGCCCCGGTGGCGTCAATGGTGCCGCCAATCCAGGCGCCGGCCAGTACCAGGGGCATGCCCACCAGTTTGATGAAGGCGGGCTGGACAACCATCATGATGGCCGTAAAGATAAGAGACAGGCCGATGGCCAGGGTGAGCTCCTCTTTTTTGGCCCGGCAGGCCGCGGCGGTGGCGATGGCCGCCGAGGTGCCGCACACGCTCATGTCCGCGGAAATGACTATGTTCAGGGTTTTAGAGCTCATCTTCAGCACCCTCTGGCCAAAGATGAAGGTACCTATGAGCACGATGGGAGTGGACACCCAGGCCACAAAAACCCCAGGCGTGCCAATGGCGATTATTTTGTCCATGAGAACTTCCGCGCCCAGGAGCACCAGGCCTGTCTTGATGTAAAACTCGGTTTGCAGGCCGGGCTTGACGAAGTTTGGCGTGCCCACGGTATTGGCCACCAGCATGCCCAGGACGATGGCCCAGGCTTCCGCGCCTATTCCGTAGTACTTCATGGTGGACTGGGAACCCATCATAAAGGCCAGCACGGCCACGATGAAGACCACCACGAAAGCCGGGGCGAACTGGGCCGGCTTTTCTCCCATGGCGGTCATGCCGACGCCGAAGAGCACCATGCAGAATATGCAAACAAAGGCCAGCGTGGGCAGGATGTTGTACCCTTTGACTTTGGCCTTGTCCTGGGCGCTCTTGTTAACGGCGCTGGTGTGTTCGTCGCGCCACTTGCTTATGGAATCCGCCGCGGCCTTGTTCAGTGTCGCATCTTTGAAGCCGGCGTCAGACGCGACCTTCTGGGCGGCCTTGGCCACGCCGAGGGCGGCGGCTATCCTGGCCTTGACCTCTTCCGCCTTGGGCGCGGCCTTTTCAGCGTCCGCCTTGGCCTGCGCATCGTCATAGACAAAAGACTTCAGCGGGTTGTCGCTCCAGCCGCCCGGAGTTTTAAAGTATTTGGAGATACTCTTGCCCCATTCGATTTCCGAAGAGGCCTTGAGACCGCTCAGCTTGTCCTGGGCCTGGTAAAATTCAATGGTTTTGAAGGGCGCGAGCTTTTCTTGCTCGGCCATGATTTTGAGGGATGCGTCGGCCGTAGTCTGAATCTTTTCCGGCACGGTCGAAGAAAGCATGAAGTAGCCGGCAATAAGCAGGATAAAGCCGAGCCAGATGGCCCAATAGTCTTCTTTCGTCCATAGGTCTGAAAGCTTGCCGCGCCCGTCGTCAACCACAATGTCGAGTTTTTCCTGGCTCATAAATGTCTCCATACGTTATGGATTAGCATTGCCCTTCTGAAAATCCGACCTGCTGCGTTGTGTTATGTCAAAATACAGCTCTCGCTATGGAATACCTCCCCAAATTTTAGAATATTTCAACTTCGAAATACTCTGACGTGGACATGCGCGGCATAACCCCGCGCCCGCGATGAACGGACGGATCAGGGACACAGGCTCTGTGCTTTTGCCTGCCGTGAACGACGAATAAAGCGTTTCAAAATTGATTTGCTTTAGGACAGCGTAACATGGAAAAAAATTTTGACAAAGGAAAATGCTTACAGACAAGTATGATAATAACAAGCGGGCGGCGAGAACCGCCGCCGGAGCGAATAAACACTTTTACTGCCAATTTGCTCTATATGCCGTCGTAAGGACCGCTGGGCGCGCCAACCCAGTCGTCAAAGCGGGTAAAGGAAGGAGTGTAAAGGAGCGGCACCATGCCCACCGGGCCGTTGCGCTGCTTGCCGATGATGATTTCCGCCCGGTCCGTGGCCGGACGCTCTTCGGCCTTAAGATAGGCGGCTTCGCGGTAGATGAACATGATCACGTCCGCATCCTGCTCAATGGCCCCGGATTCACGCAAGTCCGAAAGCATGGGCCGCTTGTCCGCCCGCTCTTCCACTTTGCGGTTGAGCTGGGAAAGCGCCACGACCGGAACGTTGAGTTCCTTGGCCAGAGCTTTCAGGTTGCGGGAGATGTCGGATATTTCCAGTTCGCGGGAATCCACGCGCAGGCTGGAACGCATGAGCTGCAAATAGTCCACGATGATCAGATCCAGGCCCTTTTCGCGTTTGAGCCGCCTGGCCCTGGCCCGCAGGTCCATGGTGGACAGGGCCGGGGTATCGTCAATAAAGATATTGGCGGAACTGAGATCCCCGGCCGCCCTTTGCAGACTGATCCAGTCCTCGTCCTGAATGAAATTGCGCCGCACCCGGCCCAGGTCCACGCCGCCCTGGCAGCAGAGCATGCGGGTCATAAGCTGGTCCATGCTCATTTCCAGAGAGAAGATGGCCACGGAAGTGCCGTGCTGCACCGCGCTGCGCAAGGCCATGTTCAACACCAAAGCGGTTTTTCCCATGGATGGCCGGGCGGCCACAATGATCAGATCCGAAGGTTGAAGCCCGGCGGTCATTTCATTAAGTTTCTGATAGCCGGTGTTCACCCCGGTGGTGGCGTCGCGGTTCTTGTTGCGCCGGTCCAGATCGTCAAAGACCTTCAGAGCGAGCTCTTCAGAGCTTTTGTAGGTGCGGCCGCTGCGTTCCTCGGCCACGCCCAGAACGGCCTGCTCGGACTCGTCCAGGATGTCCTTGGTCTCCCGGCCCGTCTCAAAGCAGCTTTCAATTATGCCGGAACAGGCGTTAATCAGGCCGCGCAACTGGGCCTTGTCCCGCACTATATTCGCGTAATGCTCCACGTTGGCTGCGCTGATGGCCCCTTCGGCCAGGGCTGTCAGGTAGGCGGCTCCGCCAGCCTCCTCCATCTTGCCGTTGTCCAGCAGGTACTGGCCGGTGGCCACCAGGTCCGGCGGAACGTTTTTGGCGGACAGGCTGTAAAAGGCCGCATACAAAGCGCGGTGCGCGGGCAGGTAGAAATCGTCTTCCTTGAGCAGGTCGCTTACGGAATCAATGGCCGACGGCTTAAAAAACACTGCCCCGAGCACGGCTTTTTCCGCGTCCAGGCTGTGCGGCGGCACATTGCGCACCATTTCAGCCAGGACGGCCTCATGTCTGGGCTCGCCGGGATCAAAAGGAGCCCGGCCTCCGGAAGCGGAGGCCGGGGAAAAGGCGGGGTTATTCTGCCTGTTCGGCTTGCGCCTTGGGCTGAGGGGCTTCGTCATACTGCGCGCGCTCCTCCGGAACGACCTTAACGTTAAGATCGGCCACCACGTCCGCATGCAGCCGCACGCGCACCTTGAATTCGCCAAGGGTGCGCAGCGGAGTATCCAGAAGTATGCGGCGGCGGTCCACTTCCACCCCGGCCGCGGCCAGGGAGTCGGCTATCATCGTGGAGGTGACGGAGCCGTAAAGCTTGTCGTTTTCGCCCACACGCATGGCTATGACCACCGGAGTGGCGGCGATTCTGGAGGCCATGCCGCCGGCTTCGGCGCGCAGGGCGTCCATTTTGGCCTGGAGCTTTCTGCGCTCCAGTTCAAAGACTTTCAGGTTTGCGGGGGTGGCCCGCATGGCCAGGCCCTTGGGCAGCAGAAAATTGCGGCCAAAACCGGGCCGCACTTCCACAACGTCGCCCAGGTGCCCCAGGTTTTCCACGTCGGCTCTTAAGATAAGTTTCATGCCCGGCCTCCTAGATCAAGCTCTTTTTCTTGACTTCGCTGGCGTGCGTGGCCGTGTAGATCAAGAGAGCCATTTGACGGGCGCGCTTTATTTCCACGGTCAGGCGGCGCTGGTGCGCCGCGCACACGCCGGTGATGCGCCGGGCAATAATCTTGCCGCGCTCAGTGGTGAAGTCGCGCAGAATGTCCGGCCGCTTGTAGGTAAGCGGGGCGTCTTTATCCGCGCAAAAACGGCAGAACTTGCGGCGCGGGGCGAATTTTTTCTTTACAAAGCTCATTGCGCGGCCTCCTCGGTGTTCTCGTCAAGCCTGACGCTCACGAATTTGTATATGCCGTCGGCAATGCGGATGTTCCGCTCCAGTTCGGCAACCAGCGCGCCGGGGCCGCTGTATTCCAGGCGCACATAATAGCCGCGCATGTGCTTGCGCACAGGGTACGCCAGATCCCGCATCCCCCAATGGTCGGCCTGGATCAGGCCGCCGCCCTCGCGCTCAATGACCGCGGTCAGGCTGCCCAAAAGCTGCTCGCGCGGCTCAATGGCCAGTTCCGGGCTGAGCAGCAGCAGAGTTTCAAACTTCCTCATGAATCCTCCTTGTGGTCTTAGGCCCATTCGCACGGGAATGAGCAAGGTAGAACTGGAGGCTATAGCCCCATCCCCCGCCTATGTCAACAGCCGGTTTCAGAATTTGGGGCTCCGCCCCAAAGCCCCGCTCAAATGGGTCCGCTTCCTTCCACCACAGGGGCGCGGTAGTTTTTGAGGAATTGCAGGCAGGCTTCGCCGGATACCGGCAGGCTGAAGTAAAAGCCCTGAAAGGTGCGGCAGCGCAGGGCCAGCAGGGCATCCAGCTGCTCTTTGTTTTCCACGTGTTCGATTATTGTGGCGATACTCAGATTACGGCAAAACTCCTCGATACTGCTGACCATTTCACGGCAGGCCTGGTCTCTGGCCACGTCGCGGCTCAGGGCGGCGTCCACCTTAAGGGTGGAAACAGGGAAATGCCGGATGTACAAAAGAGAGCTGTGTCCCATGCCGAAGTCGTCCATAGCCAGGCGCACGCCCAGATTGTGCAGCTCTTTAAGGGTGCCAAGATAGCGGCTGTTGGGGTCCAGGGCCAGGCTTTCGGTGACTTCAAGTTCCAGGTGCCGGGGGTCAAGACGGTAGCTGGCCAGGCAGTTCCGGACCTTCGCGGTCAGGTTGGGCTTTTCCAACTGCTTTACGGAAAGGTTCACGGAAACGGTCACGTAATCGTCCAGGCCCTGATCCTGCCAGCGTCGGCGTTCCGCGCAGGCTTCGCGCAGCACCTTCAGGCCCAGGTTTTCCATAAGTCCGGCGTCCTCGGCCACAGCCACGGCTATGGGCGGCGGAAGCAAACCGTAGACCGGGTGGTTCCAGCGCAGCAGGGCTTCCGCTCCAATAGCCCGGCCGGTCTCAAGGCTCACCTGGGGCTGGTACTCCAGGTACAGCTGGCCGCTGCTGCGCAGGGCGGCCTCCAGGTCATTGACCAGACCGCGGGCCAGAAGGCCGACGGCTCCCCCCCGGTCAATGCATTTACGGCCCTGCGGCCCGGTGGCGCCGCCGCAGGCCACTTCAAACAATTCGGAAAAAGCTTTGGCAAAACGTTCCTTTTTCACCCGGTCGCTAAGACGCACAAAAGGCGCGTACACCGCCGCGCTCACGGCTATGTTCACCAGTTGCAGCAATACGGCGCTCACGGATTTGCAGCTCATCCAGCCGCTTATCAGGGCCGGAGCGGTCCAATCCACCTGGTGGATCGGGTGGGGGACCAGGCCGGAGGCCACGGCCGCGTAGCTGAGCAGCATCATCAAAATGGGGGCGAGCAGGAAAGGGATGAGAAAAACCGGGTTTATGATGATCGGCAGGCCGAAAATGACAATTTCGTTTATGTTGAAAATACCTGGCAGGATGGAAAAATAAGCCACCCGCCGGTTGCCGCCGTCCCGCGAGAGCAGGAATATAGCGATGATCAGGCCGATGGTGGCGCCGGAGCCCCCCAGATATACGAACACGTCAAAAAAGGACTTCGTGGCCACGTGCGGCAGCGGAGCCCCGGCTTCAAAAGCCGCCAGGTTGGCCGCGGCCGCGGTGCCGTAAATGCTGTGCGTGACTGAATCCAGAAGGTTGGGCCCGTGGATTCCAAAAAACCAGGCCACCTGGCAAACCACCACAAACACCAGAGCGCCCAGAAGTTCGCTGTGGATGCCGCTGAAGATATACTGGAGACTGTCGTGCATCAGGCTGTGCAGGCTGTCTATGCCGTTCAGGGCAAGGGCGAGCTTGACGAAGGCGAACAGAAAAACCGTGATCAGGCTGGGCAAAAGGGCTTCAAAGGTCTGAGGCGTAACCTGGTCCGCTTCTTCCGCGTACAGGCGCAGAGTGATGGATTTTACGCCGCACAAAAACAACATCACACTTGTGGCCAGAATGCTGGTGCTGGTGGCCACAAACAACCCGGACACCCCCATCCAGCGGGCCGGAAATTCCGACCCCAGACTCAAGGCGGGCTGGGTGAACAGAGCCAGACAGCAAAAGCTGACCATGGCCACGATGAGCGGATTCACCGGATTCATGGGGTGCTGGCTGTTATGGCGTTCCGTAAGGCTATGGCTGACGCTGTAGCAGATGATCAGGGACAGAACGCCGAAAGTGGCGTTCCACAGCCAGCCCCCGTACCTTTTCCAATCCGGACCGAACAGGGCGGTCATCATGGATTGGTAACCGTCCAGAGGCAGGTTGTTTATCAGCAAAGCCGCGGAACCGACCAAAAGCACAGGCATGGCCACAATAAACGCGTTGCGCATGGCCAGCATGAACGGCTGCCCGCTCAGGGCGAAAAAGAAAAACGACCCTGTGGATTTTATAAATTCTTTTACCGCGTTCACCAAATTATACCCGCAAGCCCAAAATTAACGGGCTGTTCAATGGAACAAATTACGCTTGAGTTTTTCGCTTGATCGCGGGCAAAGCCCGCCCGCAAAAAACTCGCGGGCGCCGCTATGCTATGCTTCGCAGCGCCAGAGCATTTTGGCGGATTCACCTTGGGACGCCCGCCCTGTCATTTCAAAGTTGAAATGCCATAGTAAAATCATACTGTTCCTGTCAATCTTAAAAACTATATCAACTTTACACGCTTTGTCAAAATACGGCCTGCAAAACACCCCATTGACTAGCCTGAGTGCTTGGGGCATGGAGCAGTGTGGGCCGCATTTTTGCGATCCGGCCGTGTTTTCCATCTTTTTTTCTGAGGAATCCTATGAAAGCGATAATATTCTGCGGGGGCAAAGGCACCAGGCTGCGCGAGGAAACTGAATACAAACCCAAGCCCATGGTGGAAGTAGGCGGCCGGCCGATCCTATGGCACATCATGCAGCGTTACGCCCGTTATGGTTTTAAAGAATTCGTCCTGCCCCTGGGCTACCGGGGCGAGGTCATCAAGCAGTATTTTCATGACTACCGCATCCGCAACGCGGATTTCACCGTACACCTGGGCAGCGGCAAAGTGGAAGTGCATGAAACGGACGCCACGCCGCTGGACTGGAAGGTCACCCTGTGCGACACGGGTGAAGACACGGAAAAAGGCGCCCGCATCAAGCGCGTGGCCCAGCACCTGGACGGCGATCGCTTCATGGCCACCTACGGCGACGGCGTGGCTGACATGGACATCGCCAAGCTGCTGGCGTTTCACAAAGCTCACGGCAAACTGGTCACTTTCACCGGCGTGCGCATGCCTTCACGCTTTGGCACCGTGGCCACGGACAAAAGCGGCAACATAAAATCCTGGCAGGAAAAGCCCCTGCTCAACCAGTTCACCAACTGCGGCTTTTTCGTCTTTGAGCGCGCCTTTTTGGACTATCTGACCACGGACGAAAAATGCGACCTGGAAAAAGCGCCTCTGGAACGCGCGGCCAAGGAAGGCCAATTGGCCATGTACCGCCATGAAGGTTTCTGGCAGTGCATGGATACCCTGCGTGACTACCAGTTGCTCAACAAAATCTGGGATAGCGGCAATATTCCCTGGCTTTAGCCCCTAACCGGAGTTTTTATGTTCGCCGAACAATACCGCGATAAAAAAGTTTTCATCACCGGCCATACCGGCTTTAAAGGCTCCTGGCTCTGCTCCTGGCTGCTCAGCCTGGGAGCCGATGTGGCGGGGTATTCTCTGGATTTTCCCGGCAGCCCGAATAATTTTCAGGTCCTGGGCCTGGAAAACCGCCTGCGGCACATCTCTGGCGATGTGCGGCACAGGTCCGCCCTGGCCGGAGCCGTAAAGGCTTTTCAGCCGGACATTATCTTCCATATGGCCGCCCAGGCCCTGGTCCGTCCGTCATACGAAGACCCGGCCGCCACCTTTGAAACCAACGCCATGGGCACCCTGAACCTTCTGGAAGCCGTGCGCGCCTGCCCGTCCGTAAAGGCCGTGGTCTGCATCACCAGCGACAAATGCTACCGCAACGACGAATGGGTCTGGGGCTACCGCGAAACCGACCATCTGGGCGGCGAGGACCCCTACAGCGCCTCCAAGGCCTGTGCGGAAATAATCGCCCACTCCTACTTCAAGTCCTTTTTCCGCCAGGGTCCCAGAATGGCCACCGTGCGCGCCGGCAACGTCATCGGCGGCGGAGACTGGGCTCAGGATCGCATTGTGCCGGACTGCGCCAAAGCCTGGGCCAATGGCGAAGCCGCGCAAATCCGCAGCCCCTGGGCCACCCGGCCCTGGCAACACGTTCTGGAGCCGCTTTCCGGCTACCTCTGGCTGGGAGCCAAACTTCTGGCCGGAGATGAATCTCCACTCCCCATCAGCCACGAAGCCTTCAACTTCGGCCCGGCCGCGGACGTGAACAGCAGCGTGGCTGATCTGGCCGAAGCCCTCGGGTCCCACTGGCCCGACTTCCATACTGTTATGGACAAAACCGGCGCCCTGGGCAAAAAAGAATGCACCCTGCTCAAGCTCTGCTGCGATAAATCCCTGGCCCACCTGGCCTGGAAGGCCACCCTCAACTTCACCCAGACCGTGGCCTTCACCGCCAACTGGTACCACGCCTACTACCGCGGCCAAAATACCGACATGTACGCCTTTACCCTGGCCCAAATCGCCGAATACTGCGCACTGGCGGGCAAGAAAGAGCTGAAGTGGGCGGAGTGAGAGAATACCGTGGAGGGTAACCACCCTCCTTAACCCTTCAATGAGGCTATTTAAGGGTTGGGGGAGATGTCGCACAAACCTTCAAACAAAAACTGAAATGGGTACTCCTAATAATATTTGCGTCCTGGCCGGAGTGCGGGAAGAACCCCTTAAAGTGATCTCCACCGACGGCGGCCCGGTCCTGCACATGCTCCGCGCGGACGCGCCCTGGTTCAAGGGCTTTGGAGAGATCTACTTTTCCGAGGTCCTGCCCGGCGCGGTCAAAGGCTGGAAGCGCCACAAGGCGCAGACCCAATGTTTTGCCGCGCCCGTCGGCCTGATTCGCCTTAAGGTTTACGACAGCCGCCCGAATTCACCCAGCTTCGGCCAAAGCGCGGAATACCAGCTGGGCCGCCCGGACCGCTATAAACTGCTCATCCTGCCCCCCGGCCTCTGGTACGCCTTTGGCAATGCCGGCCACGGCCCTGCCCTGCTGGCCAACTGCGCGGATCTGCCGCACGATCCCTGTGAATCCGAAAAACTCCCCCTGGATTCGCCGGAGATGCCTTGCTGGTGGATTTTATGAAAGTTCTTATAACCGGCGGGTTGGGGTATTTGGGGGCTTGGGCGACGCGGGAACTGGCGCTGGCCGGGCATGAGGTGTTCGTGCTGTCGCGCAGGGCCACGCGGCCGGATTTGAACGGGCCGTACGCGTTGGTTCAGGCGGATCTGGCCATGGGGGCAAACAATTTGGCGGCATTGTTGCCGGATGGGCTGGAAGCCTGCATCCATGCGGCAAGCTTTAATGAGGGTTTTGCTCCGGACTATGCGCGCAGGGCCCTGGAAATCAACGGCCTCGGCACGCGCTGTTTGATCGACGCACTGCTTGCAAAGGCTGGGGGAGATGGGGCGATGGCTCCGCTGCTGGTGTATTTGAGCACCTTTCATGTTTATGGGAAGGCCGGCGGAATTGTGGACGAGGATGCTCCGTTGGAACCGCGCAACGACTACGCCCTGACCCATCTTGTTGGCGAGGAATATTGCCGTCTGGCCTGGCGGACAAAGGGGTTGCGGCAGATCATCGCAAGGCCGTCAAACGGATACGGCGCGCCGGTATTTATGCCCTGCGACAAATGGTACCTGCTGCTCAATGATTTGTGCCGGAGCGCGGTAAAGACCGGCGCAATCACTCTGAACGCTTCCCCTGAAGATCAACGGGATTTCATCTGGCTTGGCGATGTGGCCAAAAGCCTGGCTGGCCTGGCGCAAAGACCGGATTTAAGCGGCGAGATTTTTAATTTATCTTTCGGGGCATCTTTGAGTCTGGGGCAGGTTGTCGATCGGGTGGCCGAAGTGTACAGACGCGAATACGGCGGAGAACTGGCGGTGATCTTAAAAAAAACCAATGCGCCCGGAACTGGGCCGCTGAGCGTGCGCAACGACAAAATACGCCAGGCCCTGGGGCTGGAATTCGACGACCGGCTGGATAAGGAAATAAAGGCGTTATTTAAGGCCGCGACGGAGCTTGCCTGAAAACTGATGCAGCGATATAGCGGCCTCATGCCGCCTTTGGCGGCGGTTTATTTTTGATTCGGAGTTATAGTTGATTCCAAGTCAAAGAGAGTTTATGAAGTCTGCTGACGGGCTTTATTTTTGTCCTGAATTTAATTCGCCCGCATTTTTGGGCGCAATAACAAATTGACCCGGAGAAGCTATGAAGTTGAGTGTTCGTGCGGCCATTTTAAGTCTGACCCTGTTGCTTGCCTCGGCGGGCGCGGGCATGGCGGCCGCAAAAAGCTTTGTGGTTCTGCCGTTCGCCATAAACGGCCCGGCCGGCTACAAATATCTTTCCCAGGCGATTCCCCCAATGCTGTATTCGCGCCTTTCCGTGCAGGATAACACCAGGCCGGTCGGGCAGGACAGCCCGCTGGCCAAGACTGTGCCGGCCGACGAGGCCGCTTCGGAAAAAGCCAGGGCCGCCCTTGACGCGGATTACGTGATCTGGGGCAGCATCGGCATAGTGGGCGAGGATTGCAGCCTGGACGTGCGCGTGCGCGACAGAAGCGGCAAAGTCTGGCATCGCTCGCGGGAAACCAGGGTGGCCCAGCTTATTCCCACCATTAAAAGCGTGAGCGACAACATAAATTCGGAAGTGTTCGGCAACGCCCCGGCTCAGACGGCAACAGCCAAGCCGGCGCCAAAGCAGACCGAGGCCGTCAACCAGATGAACCCGGAATTCGTGCATAACCTGGATCGCCCCAAGGAAGTGTACCTGAACCCGCAGGTCCGCTATTCCGGCACCAGCGCGGACACGGACCGCCTGCGCTCGCAGCAGCTCCCCTTTGCCTCTGTGGGCATGGAAGTCGGCGATATGGACGGCGACGGCCGCAATGAAATAGTCATTCTGGCTGACAAATCCATCTACGCCTACATGTACGATAACGGCCGCCTCCAGCCCCTTGGCAAGCTGGACTTCCCGCTCAACCACGAGGCCCTGTGCCTGTGCGCCATAGATTTGAACAACGACGGCAGGAAGGAAATTGTCGTCAACATGCTGGACGCCGCCTCCGACCCTGCCACCAGGGTGCTTAACTTTGACGGCAAGCGCTTTACGGAAGTGGCCACTAACGTGCGCTATTTCATGAACGTGGTGGACATGCCGCCACGCATGAAGCCCACGCTTATCGGCCAGAAAGGGGACAAGCGCACCGCCTTTGCGCCGCAGGTCTATGAAATGATCAAGAACGGCGGCGAATTCATCCCTGGCACCCAACTGAACCTGCCCAAGGATTTCAACGTTTTTAACTTCGTTTACCTGCCGGCCGGGCTGGGAACCGACGGGATCAAAATGGCCATGATTTCCCCCAGCGAAAAGTTGCGCGTATACACTGAGCGAGGGGCCAGACTTTCCGAGAGCGATGACAAATTCTTCGGCTCAGTCAAGGCCATTGCCATGCAGACCCAGTTGCCCGGCATGGGCGTGGACCAAGAGTCTCCCGGCTCGATGTATTTCATCCCCACTCGCATGCTGCCAGTGGATCTGGAAAAAGACGGCAACTACGAAATGCTGGTTTCCCGGCCCTATTCCACAGCCTCACTGCTCTTTGACCGCTACCGCTCCTTCCCTGAATCGGAAATCCAGAGTTTGTTCTGGGACGGCTCCGGCATGAACCTGCAGTGGAAGACACGGCGCATCAAGGGCTCAATCACCGACTTCACCCTGGCGGACGGCAACAACGACGGCAGCATGGACCTGGTGGTCTGCATCAACACGCACCCCGGCGCCCTGGGCTTTGATTCGCGCAAAACCATGGTGTTCATCTATCCGTTGGACACCAGCAAGGTGGACCCCGGAACCGAGGTGGATCCCAGCGAAAAACAGTAGAGCGGTTTGTTTGGAAGGCTTCTCACAATGAATTCATAATTGCCTTCCAACGTCGGACGGCCGTAAAGATTAATGCTCCGGGGGCTGGAGAGGCGCGGCCTTTCCAGCCCCCGCCACTTTCAACAGGCAAATTAAATTCATTTTCATGCCACCGCCACCCAACACGCTTGTGGTCAACCGGGAGGAAGCCGGACTGAAGCTCCTGCGCTTTCTGGAGCGCCGTCTGGCCCTGCCGAGATCCCTGCTGCACAAATGGATTCGCAGCGGCCAGGTACGGGTTAATTCCGGCAGGGCCAAAGCCTTTGATCGGCTGGACGCCGGCGACAAACTGCGTTTGCCGCCATTTGCCGCGCCGGATGTGGCCGCTCCGCCAGCGCCTGAGCCAAAGGACCTTGGGCCAGGACTTAAGTTGGTAGGCCGGGCCGGGGACATTCTGGTGCTGGACAAGGCGGCCGGACTGGCTGTGCAGCCTGGGCCTGGAATAAGCGATTCCGTGAGCCAGAGGCTGGCCCAGGCCTATGCCGGCCTGACTTACCTGCCCGCCCCGGCCCACCGGCTGGACAAGCATTGTTCCGGCCTGATCCTGGCCGGACTGACCCACACGGCGCAGCGCGGCCTGCATGAGCTGTTCGCAGCCGAGAATTCCGGTCTGGTCAAAGAGTATTTGGCCTGGGTCAGCGGGGATTGGCCGGGTGGGGAAACAAGGCTGGAGGATTTTTTGGAATCCGGCCTGGATGCGGACGGCTTGGAGCGAATGCGCCTGGCGGAGCCTGGCGCGGCCATTCGGCCCGGCCGGCCGGACCGCGCCAAAAGAGCGCGGGCGACCGCCTTTCCACTTCGGGCAAGGCTCCGCGCCGGCCTGGTCTTTACCCTGCTCCGCCTCACATTGCTCAGCGGCCGCAAGCACCAACTCCGGGTGCAACTGGCCGGGCGCGGCCGGCCCATAGTGGGGGACGCCCGCTACGGAGGCCCCCCCCACCCCTTTCTGCTGCTCCACGCCTGGCGCGTCACCCTGCCGGACGGGCAAAGTTTTACCTCCGAGCCGGAACACTGGGCCGGGCATTTCCGTCCATAAAAAGAAAAGAGCCGCTTTAATTGGGCGGCTCTTTTCTTTCGATCGAATGCTTAAGATACTAGCGGGGCTTGGTTACCTTGAACTCGTCGCGGCGGTTCTGGGCCCAGGCCTGTTCGCCATGGCCGTCCACGGCCGGATGCAGCTTGCCATAGCTCAGCATTTCCATCTGGTTGGCGGAAACGCCAAGCATAAGCAGGTATTCGTAAGCGGCGCGGGCGCGGCGCTCACCCAGGGCCAGGTTATATTCCTCGGTGCCGCGCTCGTCGCAATGGCCTTCAATGATCACGCGCAGTTGCGGGAACTGCTTCATTTTTTCCGCTTTGTCGCGCAGGACGTTTTTTGAATCCTGGGCCAGATCAAAGCGATCAAAGGCAAAGTAGACTTTAGCGTTGGAAATATAATTGGCGGCCGCCTGCTCTTCAGCGGTCATCTGGGTCCCGCCGTAAGGGTCGGCCGGCGGGGTTTCCACTGTGGATTGTTTGGCGCAGCCAGCGCTGATCGCCATGGCCAGTACAAGGGCCAACATGAGCCCGGCACGCATAAACTTGTTCATTGTTCCTCCCGGAGCGGCTTCTTTAATTTGTTTATAACGCTTCCTTAATATAACCAGGCGGAAGGCCGATAGTCCTCCCGCCCGCTCACACGGCAGCATCCTATCTTCACATTAGCTTTTGTCAAGGTGGCTATGGCAAAATTACATGTATTTTAACAATATTTTTATTATTTTCGCTGAAATACCCCCCAATCCGGAAAAGCCGCGTCGCCCGGACCAGTGGGGATCTGCTTTGGATCTCCGCCGTGCCGGGTGGTCAGGTAGATCAGACGCTGCCCACCCCGGTTTGATGAATAGGCTATAAAATAGCTGTCCGGGCCAAAAGCCGGCTGCTCGTCGCTCCCAGGACCGAAGCTGACCTGACGGTCCTGGCCGGTAAGCAGATCCCGCACAAAAATGCGGTTGCCCTGGCCGGTAAGCCGAGCGTAAGCCACCAGAGTGCCGTCCGGGCTGATGCTGGGATCGGTATTGTAGTTGCCTTCGCTGGTTACCCGTGTTTCCGCGCCGCTACGCAGGTCCTTCATGAAAATCTGAGGATTGCCCTGGCGGCTGGAGGTGAAGACCATCTTGGCGCCGGCCGCGTCCACGGAAGGCGAAACATCAATTCCGGAGCTGTTTACCAGTCTTTTTTCCTTCTGGAAGGCGTAGTTCAGCAGAAAGATGCTGGGGTTCTGGCCGTCGGTAAGGCTCACGGCCACCTTGTTGTCCGGCATGAAGCATGGACCGATGACCGTATTGCCGGGGAACTTTATCCGGTTGGTCATGCGGGTGGTGCTGTCCCATACGCCCAGGGCATGGGTGCGGATGTCTATGTGGCTGAAAACCACAAAGCGGCCATCGTGCGACCAGGTTGGAGAAATCGCCTCGCCCGGCATGTTGGTGAGGCGCCGCAGTTCCCGTCCCGTGGGCCGCACGGCCCAGATATCCTTTTTGCCTTTGCCGTCCGACTTGGAAAAGGCGATGGTGGCCCGGAAAAAATCCCCCCGGCCGGTTATGGATTCCATAAGTTCGGCGCAAAACTTGTCCGCCGTATCGCCCAGGGCGGCGTCGTTGCCAACGTTGTAGATGTTGCCGAACACGAATTTGCCGCTGGTGGTTTCAAAGGTGCGCAGCTCAACCTTGTCGGAAGCCACCCAGTTGCTGGTGATCAGCAAATCCGCCCCGGCCAGTTGGAAGCGCTTGAAGTCCAGTTCGGGCCCGGTGGCCACTGGAAGTTTCGTGCCGCCAAGGATGCCGCGCTGGTCAAGCTGCTGCACAAAAGGCAAAAAGGACAAGTTGCCCTGAATGTATTTTTGCAGCGTGGGAGCGCCTGAGGCGGACCCCAAAGGATCAGCCATGGCGATGCGAATCCGGTACTGAGTGGCGTTGATCAGTATTTCCGGAGTGGCGGCCGCGTGGGCCGGGCTGACCGGCAGGCCCAGAACAAGCAGACAAACTCCCAAAGCGCAAACGGATTTTACCAGACATTGCAAACAATTAACCATATTAAATCTCCATAAGGGGATTATTATCTTTTTTGCAGTTCGCTGGAGTCAAAATTAATGATCATCTCCATAAACTCCGGCCCGGGCGGCCGCTCCAGGTTGGTGGTGTCCCGAATGGCCCGGAGTACGGAATTGTCAAAAGCCGTGTCCCCGGAAGAATCCAGAATCTTCGCATCCGTGGCCGAACCGCCGCTGGCCGGTATGCTTATCTGCACCCTGGCCCTAAGGACACGGCGGTCCATACGCGGGGGCGGAGCCCAGTTGGGCTGAATCCGCGACTTCACGGATTCCCCGTAAGTGCCCAGAATGCCTTTGCCGTCCCCGCCGCTGCCGCCGGGGCCGTCGCCGTGCGCGTCCGTGCCGGAGCCGGCGCTCTTGGCCAAATCCCCTAAAACGGAATTCAGAAGATCCTGCCCCTGCTTGCCGGTAAGCCTTCTGTCCGGAGCGCTCCCGCCGCCGCTCCGGGTTGCGTTTTTACTGACGTCGGCCAGAGCCCTTCTAAGCACGTCCTCCGGAGTTTCTTTGGGAACTGGCTTGGTTACCGGCTTGGGCGGCTCCGGCTTAGCCGGTTCCGGTTTGGGCGGCTCCGGCTTTGGCGGTTCCGGCTTGGGCCGCTCCACGGGTTTCGGCGGGTCCGGCTTGGCCGGTTCCGGTTTTTCCGGCGGTATGGGTATATCCTCCGGCTGGGGCTTGGGCGGCTCCGGCTTTGGAGTGGCCGGCTTTGGCGGCTCCTTGCGGGTATCCGGAGGCACGGGCAGGTCCTGGCTGTCCGGCTTGGGCTGTTCGGGCAAAGGCTTGTCCTGGCCGCCTGCCACGGGTTTTTCCGTCCCTGGGGCCAAAGGAGCGTCCGGCGCTTTGGGAATGCTGGTGCTTCGTCCGGGCGCGCCAAGAGTGCGGGGTCCTAAATCAAATACCGGCAGGCCCAGATCCACGGGTTTTGGCGTTGGCGCCGGCCAGAGCAGCACCAGGGCCAGCACGCCCGCGTGCAGGCAGATTGAGAGCAGAAGGCTTGCCAGACGGGAACTGTCCACAGCTTAACGTACTCCGGCGGAGCCTTTTGGGGCTGCGGGCTGAGCCGCGGGCTGCTCGGCCACCAGGCCGACCTTTTCCACCCCGGCGCTGCGCACCAGGCCCATTACCTCCACCACCCGGCCGTAATCCACGTCTTTGTCGGCCCGCAAAAAAAGCTGTTTGCCCGGCTTGATGACGTTGGCCCTGAGTTGCGCCTCCAAGGTGTCTTCCGTCACTTCGTAAGTATCCAGAAACATACGGCGGTCTTTGCGGATGGTCAGCACGATATTCTCGTTTTCCGTGGTCAGGCTTTTGGCCTCCTTGGTGGCCGGCAGGTTCACCTCCATGCCTTCGGTCATCATGGGGGCGGTTACCATAAAAATGATCAGCAAAACCAGCATGACGTCCACAAAGGGCGTCACGTTTATATCGGCCACAAAGCCCTTGTTGCGTCCTACGGATGCGCCCATAAGGGACTCCTAATTATCCGCCGGAGCGCGGGAAGGGCGGTTCATATGCAGCTCGCGCTGCACCCGGTTCAGAAACACGCCGGCGAAGTTCACCAGTTCCGCCTCAATGGTGCTGATCATGCCCAAAAACATATTGTAGCCCACAGTGGCCGGAATGGCCACAAAAAGGCCTATGGCCGTGGCTATGAGCGCTTCGGATATGCCTGGGGCCACAACCGCCAGAGAGGCGGATTTTTCCTGCCCGATGGTGTGAAAGGAATACATGATGCCCCATACCGTGCCCAAAAGACCGATGAACGGCGCGGTATTGGCCGCTGTGGCCAGGAAGGACAGCGAGGAGCCCAGGTGGACCATGGCCTCGCTCACGCCCTGGCGCAAAGAGCGCCGCACGTTGTCCGCCACCACCTCGCCGCTGTTCCCGGCTTCCTTAAGGCGGTTAAACTCCGCCACGCCCTGCTGGGCCACATGGTAAAGCGGGGAGTTGGCGTCTCCTCCCAGGGACTGCACGGCTTCACGCAGATCCCGGGCGTCCGTGAAGCGCACCAGCCCGCCCTCCACCTTCTTGCGGGCGGAACGCAGGGAAAAGAACTTGTAGATCATCAGGGACCAGCTGCCCACGGACATAAGCAGCAAAATGACCAGAACTATTTTGGCCACCAGGGTGGCCTTGCCAAGTACGAGAAAAATATCCATATGTCGCAGTCTCCAGCATACATCCGGGCCGGCCGGCGTTTTTTGCACTCAAAAAAAGGTTTTGCGTCCGCGTGGCCCCACAAACCTGGCGGCCGGCAACGGGCTTTTCAAGAAAACGGCATTTCGGGCGTTTGACAACGCTTTTACGCCCGCCATGGCAAAAGGCCTAGCAGAAAATTCACCGATGTTCCAGAAAAACTCTATATAATATCTATAGAAATTCAACCGGCAAATTTTTTATGGGAACTTCGCGGCTTCAAGATCCGAAAACCTCCAGGCGACCTTCACGCAGCACGGCCGTCCGGCCGGAATCCACAAGCGCGTCTTCAGGGTAGCGGGTGATCATGATAGTCTGAATGTTTTCCGTGGCGCACATCCGGCGGAGCAGGCCGATCACCCTGGCGCGGGATTCCGGGTCCAGGCCGGCAAAGGGGTCGTCCAGCAAAAGCACCCTGGGCGCGGCCACCAGGGCCCTGGCCAGAACCAGCCGGCGCGTCTGCCCGGTGGACAGGGTGCGCAACGGGCGCTCCGCGAAGTGGGCGGCGTCCAGCTTGGCCATCCAGGCCAGGGCCTCGGCGCGCTCTTCTTCCGTGGGCTCGTTAAAAAGCATCAGTCCGCCTTCCAACCCGCCCAGGACAAAGCGCTCGCCTGTGACGTTGTATTCGTAGCCGGCCTGCATGTCACCGGAGACCAGGCTGATGTGCCGGCGTATTTCCGCAACGGCTGCAAGGGGCTCTTTGCGGCCCGGCAAGCGGCGTTCGATACGGCCGCCCAGGGTGGGGTAAAGATCCCCGGCCAAAAGACGCAACAGGGTGGACTTGCCGGACCCGGCCGGGCCCATGACCGTCCAGTGTTCACCCGGCATGACCTTCCAGTTGATTTCCCGCAGAATGGGCGCGCCCCCCAGAAAGACCGAAGCGTTTTCCAGCAGAAAGACCGGCTTTTCGCCCTTTTTCCCCGGCCCGGATTTTTTGCCTGGCGCGGACGGGGCATAGGCGACGCTTTGCGGTTGAGTCAGGGGTTCAATACGGGTTATCCGGCCCTTGTCCATAAATACCCCGCGCCGCAGACAGACCGGCAGATCGTCAGCCCGGTGCGTTGCCGCCACCAAAGTGGTGTTTTGAGCGATAATCTCCAAAAATCCGGTCAGCTGTTTGCGGTGCCGCCCATCCAGGTTGTCCAGGCATTCGTCCAGCAGAAGCAGCTTGGGCTCGCTCACGCAGGCTCTGGCAAAGAGCAGGCGCAGAAGCTGCACTCTTGACAGGCTGTCTATGCCCGAGCCCATAAACTTCATCAGGCCGAGTTTGTCCGCCAGAGCCAGAGCCTTTTCCTTGTCCGCCTCCTCCGCCTGGCCGTAGAGAATGGGGGAATCGTAGAGCCCGCTGATCACCAGTTCCAAACCGCTGATTTTCCAGCGGCTGCGCAGGTACAGTTCGGTCTGGGCTATGGAGACAAGAGAGGACAATCCGCGGCCGGCCAGGGGCGAGGCATCCGGCTTGCCTTCCGGATGCCACAGTATGGCGCTGTTTTCCGTACGCGCGGGAAAACTCTCCGCCCGGATAACCTTGAGCAGAGTGGATTTTCCGGATCCGTTCGGTCCGAGCAAGGCGGTGTGCTCGCCCTGGCTGATGCGCAGGGATATCGAATCCAGGGCCGGCACACCGGAATAGAGCAGGGAAATATTTTTGAGTTCAACAAGCGGCTGTTGCTTCAAGGCCGGGTCTCCATCACTATTATCTGTTTCAAGAACGGCGCAAGCCGCCTCGGGATTTTCCTGAGGCGGCTTTTAGCGCTGTTATGCTTCAATGTATAGAAGAATTAATTGGTCGTTCCAGCCATGCCTGCGAGCAGAGCTTCCGTGCGGTTGATATTGCCCACGCCGCAGGTGCACTGCTTGCAGATTTCCTCGGCGGCGTCATGGGGGGTTATCTTGCCCTTTTTGATGCGTTCAACCATATGCTTGACCAGGCCTTTGGCGATCATGCCGTGGCCGCACTGGGTGGTGACGTGCAGGAAGTCTTCGGGCGGCAGGCGCTTCAGGTTGCCGTGGATGCCCAGGGAGACTTCCTGGGTATGGAGCTTGACTCCGGTTTTTTTGGCGATTTCCGCCACGTCGTCGCAGAGGGAGGAGATGACTATGGAAATGCCCAGGTCCGCGGCTTTCAGGTCGGCCACGGCTTTTTCCAGGCTGGCGGCGTCGTTGAAAACCGCATGGACAATGGAGTTGTCGCGCACGCCCGGGGCCAGGTCGGGCACGGTAAGCCGGCTGCCCTGGCGCATATCGCCCATGTTGTTGGGCTTGTGTTTGCCGACGATGTCGAAGAACTTGCTCAGCACCGGGGCGGAGCCTTTGCCGTTGAACTGCTGCGCCGTGATGCCAAAGACTATGTAGTCGGTTTTCAACGATTCCCTGGTGCCTCTTCTGTGCAGGGTATGGGTCATGATTTTTTCTCCTTGTGAATCAGGAAGTGCCGGATGATGGTTGCGCGGATGCGTCCGCTACATTTTGAGCTGTAAACGCCCAAGTCCGATGTTGGTCTTGCCGTTGGGAGACGGCGCGAACCCGGCCTTGACGATAAAGTCGTACATGGGGAATGTGCCGTCGTCCTCGGCCAGGGAGCATATTTCCAGGCTGAAGACCGTATCCAGCTCGCCGGAGACTTTTTTGATGGCCTGGAGCACAGGCACGACTTTTTCGTTGGGGCAGATGAATTCCACAATGGCGGACAGGACTTTTTCATTGAGAAATTCCGGCTTTATAGTGCCCTTGCTCTTGTCGGTCATAAGCGCGGTCACCGGGTTGTAGGGCTCGAATTCCACCCCGCAAGAGGCGCAGGCCTTGGCCACTTTTTCCACGTCGGTAAAACGCGTGCCCGTGCCCGGCCGGCCCAGCTCCGCGGCTATGCCGCACACGCCTTTGCCGAAGCGCCTAGTCACCTCGTTGGTTTTCATTTCTTCCGTGCCCCGGCCCAAAACATTGGTGGAGGGATGGGTAACCCAGGGATCGCTGAAGGTTTTGCGCAACAAGCGGGCTTCGGAAAGCTTGTCCTCGTTTTTCAGGGAATCCGTGGGGCAGACCCCGGCTTTCAGGCACACGCCGCACTCCACGCATTCGTCCAGGTTGATCCTGGCCACTTTGACCTTGGGGGATTTTTCCACAACGGCTATGGCGTCCATGGGGCAGTACGGCGTACATTTTCCGCAGCCTATGCAGGAATCCAGAATTAACATCAGCATGCTCCTTAACAGTGTTAATGGGTTGATTATTCTGGGCCGCTGGCCGCGCTGGCGGCCTGGGCCTTTTTTGGACTGAAGTGCCGCCGCGCCTCAAGGAACAGCGGCAGAACAAACGCGGTCAGGGCAACCGCCAGGAGGACCAGGGAAATGGGCCGCTCCAGAAAAATCATAAAATCCCCGCGCGAAGTTATGAGCGCGCGGCGGAACTCCGTTTCCGCAAGGCTCCCCAGGACCAGGCCCAGCAACATGGAGACGATGGGGAACTTGTAATATTCCAGAATATACCCGGCGAATCCGGCCAAAAGCATGGTCCAGACATCCATCATGCTGTTGCGCACGGAGTAGCAGCCTACGATGCAGAGGAGCAGGATGATCGGCGCGAGCAGCGTGTAGGGCACCTTGATTATGTGGGCGTAGATGCGGATAAATGGCTGGGCGTAAAGCATGAACAGGATGTTCGATACCAGGGAGCCGCCGAAGATGGCGTAAACCAGGGCAAGGTTGTCCGTGAATAGGGTCGGCCCCGGCCGGATGCCGTGGATTATGAAGGCGCCGAGCATAACCGCCGTGGTGGCGCTGCCGGGAATGCCCAGGGAAAGCAACGGCACCAGGGCGCCGTTGGCCGCCGCGTTGTTGGCTGATTCCGGGGCCAGAATGCCTTCGGGTATGCCGGTGCCCCATTTTTCCGGGGTTTTGGACCAGCGCATGCCTTCGCTGTAAGAAAGCACAGAGGCGGTAGTGGCCCCCACGCCGGGCAAAATGCCGATGATCGTTCCCAGGATGGACGAGCGGGCGAACAGGGCCGGCCGACCGGGCCGGAGCCAGTCTTTCATGGTAGGCAGGGAACTTCTGGTATTTTTTGAGCGGGCCACTTTGGCGGGGTCCACCGTGCCAGCGCCCTGGATTTTGCGCAGCACTTCGGAAACCGCGAACAAGCCGGTGACCACCGGAATAAAGCTCACGCCGCTCATGAGTTCCGCGCTGCCAAAGGTAAAGCGGTTGCTGCCCACCATGGGATCTATCCCGATGGTGGCCAGAAAAAGCCCCAGGCCGGCGCAGATGAAACCTTTAAGCTCGTTGCCCTTGTTCATTACGGAAATTACGCTGATGCCGGCCACCGCCAGGGCGAAATACTCTGGCGATCCGAATTGCAGGGCGAATTTGGCCATCTGCGGGGCCAGGGTGATCAGGATGAGCGTGCCGAACATGCCGCCCAGGGCGGAAGCGGCAATGGCCCAACCCAGCGCCTTGGACGATTCCCCGCGCTCCGCCATGGGGTAACCGTCCAGAGTGGTGGCCACGGCTTCCGGCGCGCCGGGAATGCGGAACAAAATGGCGCTGATGGAGCCGGAAAACACGGCCGAAAGATATGTGGAGATCAGCAGCAAAAAGGCGGCCGTGGCGGAAAGGGAATAAGTTATGGGAATGAGCAGGACCACGGCCATGGTGCCGCTGATGCCGGGAAGGGCTCCGCAAATCAGACCGAACAGCGTGCCGGCCGAAAGGATCAGCAGGTTATACGGGTTAAAAACGACCAGCATCCCGAACAGTTCGTCCATGCTGTTAACCTCCTACGTTAAAGGCTTGAACGAAAAAGCAAAACGCGGAGCCGGGTGAAAACCGCTTATTCGGCGTCGAGAACCGCGCTGGCGGCCCGGCTTCCGCCGCTCCTGAAATGCCGCCGCGCCTCCAGGATCAGCGGCAAGGCAAAGGCGGCCAGAGCGATAACCAAAAGAACCAGGGAGATGGGCCGCTCCAGGAAGATCATGAAATCCCCGCGCGAGGTTATGAGCGCGCGGCGAAACTCCGTTTCCGCCAGGCTCCCCAGGACCAGGCCCAGCAGCATGGAAACTATGGGAAATTTATAGTGCTCCAGCACATATCCGGCGATGCCGGCCATAAACATGATCCAGACGTCCATCATGCTGTTGCGCACGGAGTAGCAGCCCACTATGCAGAGAATCAGGATGATCGGCGCGAGCAGGGCGTAAGGCACCTTGATGATGTGCGCGTAGACGCGGATAAATGGCTGGGCGTAGAGCATGAACAATATGTTTGATACCAGTGAGCCGCCGAAAATGGCGTAAACCAAGGCGATGTTGTCCGTGAATAAGGTCGGTCCAGGCCGGATGCCGTGGATTATGAAGGCCCCGAGCATGACCGCCGTGGTGGCGCTGCCGGGGATGCCCAGGGCCAGCAAAGGCACCAGGGCGCCGTTGGCCGCCGCGTTGTTGGCGGATTCCGGGGCCAGAATGCCTTCCGGAATGCCGGTGCCCCATTTTTCCGGGGTTTTGGACCAGCGCATGCCTTCGCTGTAAGAAAGCACGGCGGCCGTGGTGGCCCCCACGCCGGGAAGAATGCCGATGATCGTGCCCAGGATGGACGAGCGGGCGAACAACGCCGGCCGGCCGGCCTGCAGCCATTCCCCGATCGAGGGGAAGGTGCTTCTGGTATTTTTTGAGCGGGCCACTTTGGCGGGGTCCACCGTGCCAGCGCCCTGGATTTTGCGCAGCACTTCGGAAACCGCGAACAAGCCGGTGACCACCGGAATAAAATTCACTCCGCTCATAAGTTCCGCGCTGCCAAAGGTGAAGCGGTTGCTGCCCACCATGGGATCTATCCCGATGGTGGCCAGAAAAAGCCCCAGGCCGGCGCAGATGAAACCTTTAAGCTCGTTGCCCTTGTTCATTACGGAAATTACGCTGATGCCGGCCACAGCCAGGGCGAAGTATTCCGGCGAACCGAAGCTCAGGGCGAACTTGGCCATTTGCGGAGCCAGGGTGATCAGGATGAGCGTGCCGAAAGTGCCGCCCAGGGCGGAGGCGGCAATGGCCCAGCCCAGCGCCTTGGAGGCTTCGCCACGCTCGGCCATGGGGTAGCCGTCAAGAGTGGTGGCCACGGCTTCCGGCGCGCCGGGAATGCGGAACAGAATGGCGCTGATGGAGCCGGAAAACACCGCTGAAAGATACGTGGAGATCAGCAGTAAAAAAGCGGCCGCCGGGGTGAGCGAATAGGTTATGGGTATGAGCAGCACCACGGCCATGGTGCCGCTGATGCCCGGCAGAGCGCCGCAGATTAATCCGAACAGCGTGCCGGACGAAAGGATCAGAAAGTGATACGGGGTTAAAACGCTGAGCATTCCGAGTATTGCGTCCATGTCTTTTCCTCTTGCGGCTGAAGCCCGGCCTAATAAATCATATAGGAAAAGCTCTGAAAAACGCTTACGCCGCGCGGCAAAGGCACTTTAAGGGCGATTCCGAAGATGCCGGTGATCAGCGCGGTCAGCAGCAGCGGTATTATGATCGCGTAGATGCGCCTTACGCCCACGCTGAGCATGTAAAGCGCCATACCCGCCAGGGTGGTGACCATAAATCCGGCATATGGAATAAGCGCCATGTACCCAACCATGAACAAAATGGTGTAAAAGGCGCGTTGCGGATGGGCGGCGTCTTCAGCCCCTTCGCCCGGCACGGTGTCGCTTTGCTGGGCGTCTTCCTTTTGCTTGTCCTCCAGCGCTGGCTGGCTCTTGCGTAAAAAGCGGAGCAGGAGAATGATCAGCGAGCTGCCGGCGATGAGCAGCAGTGAAGCAACCGGCCAGGTTGACGGCACGATGGGCGATTTGCCTCGTCCGACCGGGATTTGCAGCCCCACGCTGACGAGAAAGGCGCAGGCCGCGATAAGGGCGAGCAGTAAGATTATCTCGCCGTATTGCTTACAGTAGCGACGGATCATGGCGCACTCCTGGCAGGAGAAAGTAAGTTTTTCTATGGTGTTGCGGACGCTTTAGAGCCGGCGGAAGGCCAAAGCCGTCCCTCCGCCGGCCAAACGGAATGTCACATGCCCAGTTCTTTCATGGCGGCTTTCATGTCCGCCACTTCCTGAGCCAGGAACTTGCCGAAGTCCTCGGAATTAAGATACCCGGGCCGCAGATCCAGGTGGGAATCCTTGACCAGCTTCTGATAAGCCGGATCATTGGAGGCTTCCTTGAAGGTGTCGTGCAGGATTTTCACAATGCGCGGGTCCGTGCCCTTTTTAACCAGAATGCCGCGCCAGATGCCTATGGTGCAATCCCAACCCTTTTCCACGGTGCAAGGCAGATTCGGAAAATTGCTGACGCGCTCCTTGGACAGAACCACCAAAGGACGCATGCTGCCGCTGGCCAAATAGCTGTCCAGCGGGCCGAACTCGTCCAGCAGGGCGTCGATATGCCCGCCCAGAAGGGCGGCCTGCATCTGGCCGGCGCTTTCGTAAGGCACATACTGCATTTCAATGCCCATGGCCTTGAGCAGCATGACGGCCATGACTTCGTCAAAGCTGGCCGAACCAGTGCCGCCTAGGGTTAGTTTGCCCGGATTGGCTTTGGCGTGGGTTACCAGTTCGTCAATGGTCTTGAAGGGGCTTTTTTCCGCGTTCACAGCCAGGCAGGTGGTGTCGTGCTGCAGGCGGAGCACCGGCTCGTAAGCGTTCAGACCGTGCGGCGTTTTGCCGGCGGCCACGTTGACCACGTAGTTGGAGGAAATCGCCCAGATGGTGTGCCCGTCCGCCGCCTGTTTGGTGGTGTAGTCACCGGCTATGGCCCCGGAGGCGCCCGGCATGTTCACCACCACCACGTTGGTTTTGAGCAGTTCGCCAAAAGGCTTGCCTATGGACCGGGCGAAAAGATCCGTGCCGCCTCCGGCGCCCCAGCCCACCGCCAGTTCAATATTGCGGGTGGGATACTTGAAATCGGCGGCCAGGGCCGTTGCCGGAATAAGCAGGGTCAGAGCGGCTAAAACGACGAACAGCTTGCTACAGTTGATTCGGATCATCGACGGTTCCTCTCTGTTAGAATTTAAGAAGGTTGCGGGATATGGATACCGGCCGCGCTGGCAAAGTGCGCGAGAACAGTCCGGATTCCGGCGGCTCCTTGCATCTTCATAATCTTCTATATTTTCTGGGACCTCAGCGGCCCCTTGTTTCCAACAGGCCGTGCGGCCGGAGGAAGAGAAGAAAACGTGAAATATATCGGCACCACAGCGCGACAGGTTCGCGCCGGGAAGAATTGTTTCAATGCATGAAACATAATCAGGGGCAGGCAAAGCCACCCCAGTGGTTGCCGTTTGACTATAGCAATGTGCGTGCCGAAGAGAAACCCCCAAGCAGATATCAATATAATATGATGATTTTATTTATTTAAATATGCACTGTCTATTTTTTGAACCAATACCTTCCAGTTTCACCTCTTGACAATAGTTTCATGCTGTTTCTATAGAGCGTAACATAGAAACATGATTGAAACATCTTGCAACTAGAAGATTCAATATAGGAAAAGGCATGATCAGAATAACAATCGTCACCCCGTATCCTCATCTTACCGAACTGGCCCGCCGCATTGTGGCAAGGCATGCGGATTCCTCGCTGGCTCTCCGGGTGGTGGAAGTGGTGGGCGAAAAAGCCATCGGCTCACTGGAGCTTTCCGACTGCGACGTGGTCATAAGCCGGGGGGCCAGCTTTATGGCTCTGAACGCGCGTTTTCAGAACAGCCTGCCCTGCGTGGAACTTCAGGTTTCCGGCTACGACGTGATCCGGGCTCTGCACAAATGCAGAGCCGCGTATGGTCCGGACAACATCGCGGTCATCGGCTCCCAGAACATGGTGGACGGCGTGCAGGACGTGGCCGGGGGCTTTGGCATCAACCTGCTGCACTACATAGCCACAAACGAGGAAGACACCCGGGGCTGCCTGCGCGAAAGCGTGGCCAAGGGCGTGCGCGTGGTCATAGGCGGCGCGCTGGCGAACCGCCTGGCCAGGGAATTCAAAGTTGACGTGATCATCATTGAATCCGGCGAAACCGCTCTGCTGCACGCCATAGAGGAGGCGAAAAGAACCGCCCTGGTGGCCAGAAAGGAAAGGGCCGAAGCCGTGCGCCTGCACACCATTCTGGACAATATTTATGAATCGGTCATTGCCGTGGACGCGCAGGGTTTCATCACCACCTGCAACACCCCGGCCAGGCTGAGCCTGGACCATGACAGAAACCCCAGGGCGGATCTGGCCGGCCGGCACATCGCGGAAGTCATGCCGGATTCCGGCATACCGGAAGTGCTGGAAAGCGCGGTGCCGCAACTGGGCGCGGTTTACAAAAAAGAAAAGAACACCTTTGTGGCCAATCTTCAGCCCATCCTGGTTGACAATCTGGTGGCCGGGGCCGTGGCCACCTTTCAGGAAGCGGTCAGCCTGCAGGAAATGGAAGGCCGGGTCCGCTCCACTATCCACCAAAAAGGCCACACGGCCCGCTACACCTTCAACGACTGCATCGGAGACAGCTTCGCCATTCAGGAAGCCATAGCCAAGGCCATAAAGTTCAGCCGGGTGGATTCAAACATCATACTGTACGGAGAAACCGGCACGGGAAAAGAGGTTTTCGCCCAGAGCATCCACAACGCCAGCACAAGAAAGGGCGGGCCGTTCGTGGCCGTAAACTGCGCGGCCCTGCCGGAAAGCCTGCTGGAAAGCGAGCTGTTCGGCTATGTCAGCGGCGCGTTTACCGGCGCGGCGCGAGGCGGTAAAATGGGCCTGTTTGAAATGGCCCACGGCGGCACGATTTTTCTGGACGAGGTTTCGGAAATCCCCTTTTCCCTTCAGGGCCGGCTGCTCCGAGTGCTGCAGGAGCAGAACGTCATGCGCCTGGGGCATGACCGGGTTCTGCCCATTGACGTGCGGGTCATTGCCGCATCCAACAAAAACCTGTCCGACCAGGCGGCCCAGGATTTGTTCCGCCTGGATCTGCTCTACCGGCTGGACGTGCTCCACCTGACCATACCGCCCCTGCGCGAACGCAGTAAGGACATCCCGGTCCTGGCCGCTGATTTTTTGCGAGAATTCGGGCTGAAGTTGCGCGGACAACCGATCTATTTGTCGGACGAGGCAGCGGAAGTCCTGCTGCTGCACGATTGGCCCGGCAACGTCCGCGAACTGCTGAACCTGTGCGAGCGGGTGACCGCCCTGGCCGGCGGACAGATGCTCCAGCCCAGGGATATTTACGAAGCCCTGGACCAGTTCAAGAACAGCTGCCCCCTGCCGGGAAATCCTGTTCAGACAGGCCTCGCCCAGGCCGCGCCGGCCCGCGGCCTGGGCGAGGCCCTGGCCCTGGCCGGCAACAACAAAACAAAGGCGGCCAGGATTCTGGGCATAAGCCGGACCACGTTGTGGCGCAGGTTAAAGGCATGTTGACGACTTTTTCATGGCCTCTACCGGATCTTCCGGCAGAATGATGTTTTCCCGGCGCACCTCGGCAAAGCTGAACTCCCGTACCAAATCCCCCGCAGAAACAGGCCGGAATTCCTTGAGCATCCCCCCCATGGCGGCCAGCCAGCCGATCACCTTTTCCGGCCCTAGGCCGGATTCACGCAACGAGGCCAACGCAAGGGAATTGTGCCGCTTGGCCAGCCGGAAACCCTGATGGTCCAGGATAAGCGGCAGGTGGGCATAGGCCGGGGCAGCGGCCGCGAACAGTCTGTACAAAAAAAGCTGGCGGCCCGTGGAATCCAGAATGTCCCGGCCGCGCGCCACTTGATTTACCCCCATGGCGATATCGTCCAGGACCACGGCCAGCTGGTAGGCATAAACACCGTCCGAGCGGCGCAGGGCAAAATCGTCGTCCTCCGGCGGCAAATCCACCGGACCCAGGATGAGATCCCGAATGCCCCGGATGTTGCATTCCCCCAGGCTGGCTGGGCCAAAGCGCAGGCGTATGGCCGCCCGCCGGCCTTCAGCTTCTCTTGCGGCCCGCGCCTCCGGCGACAAATTCCGGCAGGTTCCGGGGTAGCGGGGCGCGGTTTCATCGCCGGCCTGGGGCGCGCCGGCCAGATCCTTCAGCTCCTTGCGGGTACAATAACAGGGGTAGGCCAATCCACGCGCCAGCAAAGACTCCAGCGCCGCCGCATAATATCCGGTTCTGGCGCTCTGTTGGTAAGGGGCGCCGGGACCGCCAACGTCCGGGCCTTCATCCCAGTCCAGGCCCAGCCAGCGCAAATCCCGCATGAGCTGTTCGGCAAAATGCGGCTTGGCGCGTTGCGGATCGATGTCTTCCAGGCGCAGGATTACCTTGCCGCCCCGGGAGCGCGCCCCCAGCCAGGCCAGCAAAAAGGCCCAGGCGTTGCCCAGGTGCAGAAGTCCGGTGGGGCTGGGAGCCAGTCTGCCGCGAATCATGGGCTGTTTTTGGCATGAAACGCCCGGTCAGGCAATATGCTTGCCCGCTTTCCTTGCCTTTGCCATCCGCGCCCCTTATTTATGGACAAACCAGCGGTGATTATGCATACGTTTTTATACATCTTAACCGCAACCCCCAAATGGAGACAGACATGAAAGCAGTGGCCTTCAATGGAAGCCCGCGAAAAAACGGCAACACGCACATGATGCTGGAAACCGTGCTGGGAGAACTCAAAAGCGCCGGCTGGGAAACCGAGCTGGTCCAGGTGGGCGGCCGGCTTCTGCGCGGCTGCCTGGCCTGCGGAAGCTGTTTTAAAAACAAAAACCAGCGCTGCGTTACCGAGGATGACCCGATCAACGAGTGGATTGCCAAAATGATCCAGGCGGATGCCATTATCCTGGGCTCCCCCACCTACTACGCCAACCTTAGCTCGGAAATAAAAGCCCTGATCGATCGGGCCGGATTCGTCTGCATGGCCAACGGCAACCTGCTGGCCGGCAAGATCGGCGCGGCCGTGGCCGTGGCCCGACGGGGCGGTGCCATCCACGTTTTTGACAGCCTGAACCACCTGTTCTCCATATCCCGGATGATCGTGCCCGGCTCCACCTACTGGAACATGGGCTACGGCCTGGAACCGGGCGACGTGGCCAAAGACGACGAAGGTCTGAACAATATGCGCCACCTGGGCAAAACCATCGCCTGGCTGGGCAAATGCACTGTGCCCGCCAGGGATTCTTACCCTCAGGGGTAGAAGAAAACCGCGGGGCGGAACACCCAAGGGCGGGAGCCCTAGAGGCTGTTGACAAAGTCTTCTTTGGCGACAGCCCGCCACGTAGGCGCAGGCGGCATTCATTGCCGCCGTAAAGCGCCGAAGTGGGCGTGCCTTTACAAACCCCGGCCTTGCGGGGTTTGTCATCAATCTGAAGGGCGAGAGCCCTAGGTGTTCCGTCCCGCAGCCCCCCGCCTCCCACATCCTTGAATTATATTATTTCCCTTCTTCACTCCTATCCTGAACCAGCACCCGGCTGAAACGCCGGTCCTTCCGGGCCTGGGCCGCGAACTCCCGGCCGCGCTCCGCGCATTTTGGGCAGGCTCCGGCCGGTATGGCCACGCAGGCGGCCAGCGGGGATCTTTCCGAAACCGTCTCTATGAACAGCGCCCCGGCGCAGTCCTGGCAGACGGTCACGCTTTCCCGCCGCTTTTCCAGCAGGCGCTGCGCGTCGTAATAAATCTCCCGCTCCCGCACAAACAACACGCCCTTGGCGTCTTTTTTCAGTTCCCCGTCTTGCAACGGTCCGGGCGGGTTAAAGTAAACTTTTAACAAGGCGTCGCACAAACGCTTTATGTAGTCGCTTACTTTGGCGCCCTGGGCGGAATCCTCAGCTCTGTGGCCCGCTTCCCGCACGCCGCTGTAATCCAGGCCGGCCAGGGCCAAAGCAATGCCCAGGTTCACGTACGGCAGGGCGCTCTGCACGGAATAGCCGCCTTCCAGCACCGCAATATGCGGGTTCAGCCGTCTGGTCAGCTCCGCATAGCCTCGGGCTGAAAAACGCATGTTGGTGATGGGATCGCTGTAATGATTGTCCTGCCCGGCGGAATTAATGATCAAATCCGGCTTGAAATCCGCCAGCAGGGGCAGCACCAGGTTGTCCAGAGCGTACAAAAAGCCTTCATCACCGGTTTCCGGAGGCAGAGGGACGTTAATGGTCCGGCCTGGAGCGTTCGGCCCGCCCAGTTCATGCGCGAAGCCGCTGCCCGGGTACAGGGTCCGACCGTCCTGGTGCAGGGACATGAACAACGTGTTCGGATCCTGCCAGTAAATGTCCTGCGTGCCGTCGCCGTGGTGGCAGTCCGTATCCACTATGGCCGCGCGCAAAGAACCCGAATGCGCCCGAAGGTGCTCCAGCATCACCGCTTCGGTATTGATGTTGCAAAAGCCGCGGCATCCGTGGGACACCCGCATGGAATGGTGGCCGGGCGGACGGACCAGAGCAAAGGCCCGGTCCTCCTTGCCTTCCATAACCAGACTGGCCGCGCGGATCGCGCCGCCGGCCGCGATGCGGTGCGGCACGGGGCAGACCGCCTCAAAATCAGGCAGGCAAAAGTGGACGCGCTCCACGTCTTCCCGGCTGGCTATATCCGGATTGTGCAGGCTTATGCCCGGCAAATCGAACAGCCCTTCTTCCTCCAACTGGTCCAGGGTGTAGAGCAGCCGCTCCTCCCGCTCCGGATGCGTGGGGCTGATGGCCCAGTCAAAGGCCGGGAAAAAAACTATGCCGAGCTTGCGCATGTGCTTGAATAGCACATAGACCGGTGGTCCGGCAATTTTTTGCCGCCAAAGTTGATTACGGGGTGGACTCTGGGCGATAGGCTTTATTTTTACGAAATTTCATGGCAACATAAAACGAGGAATAGCATTTTTTAACCACTGACCTGCGACGTTCAGGGGTTGCCGTTGCCCATCCGGATCCGGGGGGTCAAATCCCGCCCAAAAGGAGAACTTTATGCGCATAAGCGACTGGATGACCAAAGACGTAATCTACATCACGCCCGACACTTCCATGATGAAAGCCTCCCGCCTTATGAAGGACAAGGGCATCCGCCGCTTGCCCGTCCTGGATGACGACGGGCGTGTCGTCGGCATAGTTTCCGACCGGGACGTCAAGGAAGCCTCGCCTTCCAAAGCCACCACCCTGGATATGCACGAGCTTTACTATCTGCTTTCCGAACTCAAGGTCAAAGACATCATGACCAAAAAGCCGGTTTGCCTTAAGCCGGACGATTCCGTGGAGGAAGCCGCCCTGTTGATGGTGGAAAAACATATCGGCGGCATGCCCGTGGTGGACGGCAACGGCCGGCTGGCCGGCATAATCACGGACAGCGACATTTTCAAGGTGCTCCTGGACATAACCGGGGTGCGGGTTGGCGGCATTCAACTGGCTTTTGAGCTTAAAAACGAACCCGGCACATTGCGCCCGATTCTGGACGCCCTGCGCGAACACAAGGCCAGCGTGGTTTCCGTGCTTACCTCCCAGCAGGACGGGGGGCAAAATCGCATGGTGTTCATAAGAATCCGGGACATGGGCGAATTGGAAGGCAAAATGCTTGAAGACATGCGCGGCCGCTTCAATCTTATGTACTGGCACAAGAACAGCCCGCTGGCGCTCTGAGGCGGAGGATCAAATTCCATTGAATCTTTTTTTCTTTTGTGACAATATATTTCGTGTCACATGCAATACTCTGGCCGCGGACACTTGCAAATAAATCCGAAAATGCGTACAGAGCGAAGGTTAACAGCGGTCGGCCTGGTCTACGGCGCTGCTCATGCGGCTTGCGCACAGGCGGCAACCGTGATGTGGCCTTGCGGCAGATGTTTTAGCTTTGTGGTGTTTTGGTGGAGTTGCAAGTGGTTGCAACCAGGTTGAACCCCGCTTTTTAGCACAGCAGAAAATAGTCCAAGGAGGACGCAAATGGCTGAAGTAACCTACAAGGGCAAATCGTTTGAAGTGGATGAAGACGGCTTTCTGCTTCATTATGATGACTGGAGCCCGGAATGGGTGGAATATGTGAAGGAATCCGAAGGGATCAGCGAAATCACTCCTGATCACCAGAAGATCCTTGACTTTCTGCAGGACTATTACAAGAAGAACGGCATTGCGCCCATGGTTCGTATTCTTTCCAAGAATACCGGCTTCAAGCTGAAAGAAGTCTACGAACTCTTCCCCTCCGGACCCGGCAAAGGCGCCTGCAAAATGGCCGGCCTGCCCAAGCCCACCGGCTGCGTGTAATATCCTGGAAAGGGATTTCCGCCTTTACAAAACCCCTCTTCGGGATTTGTAATCAAAATGAGTCCGGATTCGGCATATGCCGAATCCGGACTCATTTTATCAAAACTTTTTTGCGATCAGCCCGGCGGATAACCGGCTTGATCAAATCTTTCGGCTTATTGACCATCAGCCCCGCCGGGCCAATGCCGAAAACCGCCACTGTATCCCCATATTTTACTTCCGCCGGTTCCGCTCCGTGAAATCCCGCAGTCATCATGTCCGTGATCACGCAGGCGGTTCCCGCCGCAGGAGCGAAAGAACATTTTCAATGTCAATTTGCCCTACACGCGTGACCTGTAAAAAGTTGCCTTATTATGTTCATAGTCCAACATGAAAGGAAATTCCAAGTGTTTTCACAAACCATTACCCGCGGGGCATAAAAAAGCGGGCATACGTGTAAAACGCGCACCCGCTACAAAAAAAGGCAGCCCGCCTGCTCGCTTAAAATCCCAGATCCTCGTTGATCAGCACCACGTGGATGCGTTTGGGAATGCCGCAACGCTCTATTATGCTCCAGTAGTTACAGATGCGCTCCGGGCTGCTGCAATCCATACAGAAGCCGGTCTTGACGCAGGGCGTCTTTTTGTTCAGGCGAATGGTATTCATAGGCGCGGCCGTATTTTTTACCCGCACCTGGGCCTCGTCCAGGCTGTCGCAAATCTTGTTGCGGCCAACAAGAAGCACAACCTTGCGCGGTCCGAAGATCATGCCCGCCACCCGGTTGCCGAAGCCGTCCAGGTTGACCAGGTCCCCTTCCCTGGTGAGAGCGTTGGTGGAGGTGAAAAATAAATCCGTGACCAGACATTTGCGGCGCGCTTCCATGGCCTCTTCGGGGCTCAGACCGGCCTTGTAGGGGTTGACGAAGTCCACTTTTTTCAAATTGCCGAACACGTCGTACAGCCCGGCTCCCACCACGGTCATGGAGCCGCCAACGCCTATGCTGGCCGGCTTCAGGGCCGGGATAATCTTTTTTTCCACCAGCGCGGCCGCCTCTTTCAGGGTCTGCACCGTGGTAACCTCGTAATTCCTCCCTTCCAGGGCCTTGGCCACCTCTTTCAGGCGGATGTCCCAAAAACACTCCTGGGGGGATTGTTTGGCCGCAACCTTGGCCGGGGCTTCTTTTACCGCTTTTTGCGCCGGAGCCTTCCTAACTTCCTTGCTCATATCCGCCTCCTGATTATGCATGATTACGGGAACACAGTTCTTCTGGCGCCCACAGACCCGACTAGGCAAATGAATCCAGTTGCTCCAGGCTGCCTACGCTGGCGACACTATATGCGCTTTCCTCAGCCAGTCCAGACAAAATCGGCCCCACCATGCGGCTCAGCACCGCTTTGGGACCGCATTCCACAAAACGCCGCGCCCCGTCCGCATACTGGTTACGGATGGTGGATATCCACCGCACTGAAGAAGTCATCTGGCGTTTCAGCAGTTCCTTAAGCTCCCCGGCTTCCGCGGCCGGTCGGCCGTGCACGTTGCAGTACACCGGAAAACGCGGCCTGGACCAGTTGGCCTTATCCAGGGCCTTATTCAATTCGGCCGCGGCCCCGGCCATGAGCGGGCTGTGGAAAGCGCCGGAAACAGCCAGGCGCACGGCCCTGGCCTTCAGCCCCCTGGCCTCTTCCTCCAGCGCCGCGATGGCCTCTTTATCCCCGCTGACCACAAACTGGCCTGGCGTATTGTAATTGGCCACCAGAATCTCTTTGCCGCTCTTTTGCTTCGCGCTCTCCACCAGTGCGTTCACCCCGGCCTCGTCCAGCTTGAGCACCGCGCTCATAGCCCCCCGGCCGACCGGGTCCGCCTCGGCCATCAAGCGGCCGCGCAAGGAAACCAGGCCGAGCACGCTGTCCGCGTCCAACGCCCCGGACGCGGCCAGGGCGCTGTACTCGCCCAGGCTATGCCCGGCCGCGCAGTCCGGCTTGAAGCGCCGGGAAAGCTCCAGCCAGAACCCCAGATTAGCCGCCGTAAGCGCCGGCTGCAACGCCCTGGTGTCAGCCATATCGCCATCCCCGCCCTCCCAGTAAATGCCGCGCAAAGGCAGCCCGGAAAGCTTCTCCGCCTTCTTCCACAAATCCATCGCTTCCCCGGACCGCTCCGCCAGGGCCCGCCCCATGCCGGGCTCCTGCGAACCCTGGCCTGGAAAAAGCAACACGTTTGCTATATGCATATCGCCACTGGCTCCTTTTTTTATGAAGATGTCGTTATTGATGTGTTGGAGCCCTGATGACCCTGGACCCACAACATCGCGGTATACTCAAAATTATGGAACTTAATCAAAATAACCTGCAAGCCGCCTGCGCCGCTCTGGGCTTTGTACCGCCCGGCCCGGCGCTGGAGGGACTTTACGCTTATCTGGCCCTTTTGCTCAAGTGGAACAAGGCCATGAACCTGGTCGGGCCGCAAAGCTGGCTGGAAATTCTGAACACCCTGGCGGCGGACAGCTTTTTCCTGGCCGAATTCTTGAACAGCCTGCCGCTGCCCCAGGAGCCGCAAATCTGGGACCTGGGAGCCGGGGCCGGTCTGCCCGGCATCCCCCTGCGCCTGATCTGGACCAAAGGCCGGTACACCCTGGTGGAGGCCAGGGAAAAACGCGCCTTGTTCCTGCAAAACGCCCTGGCCAACTGCGGCGTGCCGGGCACCAAAGTGTTCCGGGGACGGGCCGAGGCGTTCATGGCCCAGGCGGAACCGGCGGATCTCATCCTCAGCCGAGCCTTCATGCCCTGGCAAAAACTTCTGGACTTCATCACGCCGGGCTTGAAGCAAGGCGGATTAGCCGTATTCATGATGCTGGAACGGCTCCCCCGTGTTTTGCCAGCCCGCTGGCTGGCCGCAGGACAATTGGAATATCACTTGCCCGCGCCGGACGGCAAAAAGCTGCGGCGCAATTTCTGGGCCTTGCGTAGGGGGTAGGGGCGGAAACCTCGGCCCCCGTAAGTGGCGAACCTGGAGTCAGCATCCCTCTCCGCCAGGCTGCAATCCGGCCATGGCCCCCAGCGGGGTATCCCGGAAGATCAGCCTGGTGGCCGCTTCGTCCGCCAGATCCGCCACGTCCATAAGCCTGTCCAGAAAACCCAAAATCTCCAGACGCTCCTCATCCGTGGCCCCGCAAAAATCACGGTCCAGAGCGCCGGATTTCAGATATTCCTCAAGCTCCTGCAAGTATGCGGCATTGAATTCGATCCCCATGTTTTATTCCTTTAAATACTGCTTCTTCCATTCGTCCAGAAAAAGCAGGGAGCTTTCCAGCGGGCTCAAGCGGCCGCTTCTGGTCCGCAGGGCGGTGATCAGGGTATTGAAGTCCGCGTTGGGGGTCAGGCCCAGTTCTTCAAGCAGTTGTCGAAGGTTTTGCTTCAATTCCGGGGACAGGTCTTCGGGCCAGGAGGAGGAGGCGCGCTCTTTGGGCCAGCCCGGCAGGCTGGCGCGGCAGAAATCCAGCAGGGCGAGCATGCGGTGTTTATAGGTATGCCCGGCCAGAACCCTGGCTTTGGCCTTTTGGGCCAGGGTTTTGCGTTCCGTCTCGTTTTTCAGGTAATAGTCGATTTTTTCCTTCAACTCCGGCAGGGAGGAGAAAGTGGCCATTTCGTCGGCGGCAAAAAGTTCCGGCAAAAGGCCGCGCTCGTCCACAAGCTGAAAAGCGCCGCAAGCGGCCACTTCAAAGGTGCGCGGGTTGACGAAGTCGCCCCGGCTTACGGCTTCCTCCGGATTTACGCTGGAGTGCAGGTTAAGGTTGATCTTGCTGGCGTTGAAGATTTTGACCGTGTCTTCCGGGCTGATTCTGGCCCCGCCCATTTGCACCAGCCGGGCCAGATCCGGGGCGTTATCCCACTCCGTTCCCCAGATCTTGAAGTTGTAACCGGACAAGTCTTTAAAGGCCCGCTGACGGTTCGGGTAGCCCGCGCCCATGAAGGAAAGATCCGATCCGTAACGGGATTTTTCCGGCAACGGGAGTTCCAGTTCGCGGTGTACCGACGGCCGGGCGGCCAGTGGCAGGTACAGGACGTTGGCCACGCCCAGGCTTTGGAGTTCCTGAATGAACGGTTCCTTCTGGATTACCGCGAAGACGTCGTAGTACGGGGCAAATGCCCGCCAATAGGTGAACAGGCGGAAATCCTCCACAAACCACATGGCCGTGGCCACTCCGTTCTGGCGCAGAATTTTCAGGGTCTGGCGGCTCAGGGGGGCCTGAGCCGGGCAAAACACCAGATCCGGCTCGAAAACATCCGCCTTGGCCAGGACAGCCTGGCCCAGAAGCTGCAAAAAACTGTTGGAAAGATAATCCAGGCGCTCCCGCCGGACCTTCAAATCCTTGAGCGCTTCAAAGGCGCTGTAAAAGGCCGGAGCCTCAAATACCTCCACCAGGCAGCCGGCTTCGGCCAGGGCCGCGACGCAATGGCGGCCCACCGGCAGCGAGCCGCCGTACAGGGGCAGAACCACAAGCACTCGAATCATAAGACACCCCCTTGGGAAGCTCCCGGCAGCATCCAGTCCCGCTCCAGAAACAATCCGTCGGCCCGGCCCAGGCCTGGCTCAAAAAGGCCGACGCCCAGATATTCCGCCAGCAGGCCGCGCAATCGCGAACGCTCTCCGGCCTGTTCGTCCGCACCGTCAACCCTGCGGTAAGTTACCCCCAACGGGTCCAGGCCGCTGACCAGGCCCAGCAGGTCGGGCGGCCAGTCGTCGATGAATTTGCCGGCCAGGTGGGACAAAAAGGCCGGGTGGGAAAAAGACTTGAGGCAGGCCACCCCGTGCGGACAGGGTGCGCTTTCCAGGCATGGTGAACAGGGTTTCTTGGCCTGCCAGATCAGGTGCCCCAAGCCGTAGGGACCGGTTTCAAAACACCAGGCCGAGGACAAAAAGAACGCCTGCACCGGCACGCCCAGGCTGGCGGCCAGGTGCATCAGGCCGGTGTCCGGCGTGAGCAGCAGATCCAGGCTTTTAAGAATTTCCGGCAGGCCTTCCAGGCCGCAGACGCCGCTCAGGTCGCTGGTCTTTTGCAGCAGCGGCTGGCTGAACAGCCGGGCCAGACGCCGGGCCAGAGGGCGCTCCTGGGCCGAGCCCAGCAGCAGAACCTCCGGCCCGCCCCTGGCTTCGAACACGGCTTGCAAACAGGCGGCCAGCGCTTCCGGCGGCAGGCTGCGCCGGGCCATGCGGCCGGCCAGAACCACGCCTATTTTGCCGGAGCCGGCCGGCCGGGCCGGGGGATTGACCTGGGCCGGGTCCAGCGGGGCAGGGTGCAAACAGGCCCAGAAATCCGCCAGATTCAGGGGGGAGGTCCGGCGGGAGGCGGTCAGCCGGGCCGCCAGATCGCACCAGGGGTCCGCCAGGGGCTGGCCATTTTCCAGACGGTAGCCGCGCACCAGGGCCGGGTCGAACATCCCGGCCAGAGCCGTGGCCATGGGGCTTAGGTTAAGGTTGTAAATACCGGAAAAATCCTGCTTTGCCAAAAGGCTGAAGGCGCGCGCATTTTTCTGGAGCGCCCGGCCGGGGCTGGCGCCAGGCGCGGCGTGAGCGGCCAGTTCGTGGACAACGGCAAAAGGATATAGAATGCTGGCCAGAGGAGCCAGGCTTTCGTCCACAGCCAGATGCGCCGTGGAGTCGGGAAGTTGCGCCAAGCTAAGAACCAGGCGTTTGCTCTGCACCAAATCCCCAAAGCGGGCAAGCTGCACTACCAGATGCTGCGCCAAAATACCCCCAGGCCGGATCGGATTCGTTACGACTCTCAGGCAATACCTCAAGGCCGGTTCGGCCTCAAGTGTTTTCAGGCCCGGACATAGCGGCCACTTTCTTTATTGTTTGCAATCAAATAAATTGTTTAGTAAAGATTTAAAAGAATTATCCGGGGCAGATCCCGTAGCCCGCTTTCGCGGGCGGGCGGTGAAATGCCTGGCAATTACGCCGGGGGGCGCATTTTCATGCGGGAGCGGTTTCTGATAAAACCGGTTCCAAGGAAGCGGCGAAAAAGACTACAAAGGCGGCGTGAGCAAGTCCGAACTAGAAGGCTTTTTCGCCACTGGCGCAGCGGATGCCAGAGGATGCTTTTGCAGCCGAATTTTTTTGCGATTGGTTCTAATGCAAAGAATAAAAACTGTGCCTTCTCAGAATTTTATGCTAGGGCTTCAATGATGGTCTTCCATTATTGCGGTCTTACGCTATTATTGAACGACAAAATCAAAAAAGCTGGAGAGCGCTCCGCGCGGCCCGCCTTTGCGAATTGCCGTCAAACGGCGGGGTAACCGGCAGGAGCCGCTCCAGCCTTGGTTGGGCTCGGAAAATGTTGAAGGACAACAGGAGAGGACTTTTGTGATCAAGGTCTTAGTCGTGGATGACTCCGCCTTTATGCGCAAGGCGCTGAGCACCCTGCTGGAAAAGGATCCGGACATCAAAATCTGCGGCACGGCCACAAACGGCCAGGAAGCCGTGGATCTGGTCCCCCAGCTGGATCCGGACGTCATAACCATGGATATCGAAATGCCGCGCATGGACGGCCTGACCGCCCTACAGCATATTATGAGCAAAAACCCGCGCCCGGTCCTGATGGTCAGCTCCCTGACCACGGAAGGCGCGGAAGTCACCCTGAAGGCTCTGGATTACGGGGCCATGGATTTTATTCCCAAGCCAAAATCCACGGTCTCGCTGGATATAATTTATCTGGAAAAAGAACTGGCCGAAAAAGTCAAGGCAGTATCCCGACGCCGGGCTTTTATGCGTCCCCTGCGCAGCCCGCTGCCGCAAACCGCGCCCAAGGTTCCCTGCCCTCCGGCCACATCGCTCCGGCCAGGTCCCAGGCCAATACCGGCAAGCTCTACATCCTCCACCAACACGGCCCCCTGCGTCCTCAACCTGCCGGCCGGCCGTAGCGCCAGGGATGTGCTGGCCATAGGCGTTTCCACCGGCGGCCCTCCCGCGGTGCAAAAAATCCTGAGCGCCCTGCCGGCGGATTTTCCGGTGCCCATCATGATAGCCCAGCACATGCCGGCGGCTTTTACGGGGCCCTTTGCCCGCAGGCTGGACTCACTTTGCGCCATAAACGTGAAGGAAGCCGACCACACCGAGCGGCTCAAGCCGGGCTGGGCCTATATTTCGCCCGGCGGCAAACATATCCGGCTGGAGCAGCGCGGCGGCCTGATCGTCACCGTGTCCGAAGATCCCAAGGAAGCTCTGTACAAGCCTTCGGCCAACGTGCTCATGGAATCCGTGGGCAAGACCCTGGGCCGCCGGGCTCTTGGGGTGATCCTGACCGGCATGGGCAGCGACGGCCTGGAGGGAGTACGGATTTTAAAGGAAAAAGGCGGTCGCGCCCTGGCTCAGAGCGAATCCACCTGCGTGGTCTACGGCATGCCCAAAGCCATCGTGGACGCCAAGCTGGCGGATGAAGTGGTGGATCTGGACCAGATGGCCGCGGCGATATTGCAAAACTTGTTCAAATAACAGGCGGGCGGGCGTCCATGACGCCCCGGCGCGCCAACGCCGGTCGTAAGCAAGGAATTTTTATGGCAGAGCAAACCAATATTATAGCCCTTCTGAACAGTGAAAGCCCGGAAGAAATCCGCGAAGGCGCTTTTGCCGCCGGCGCTGGCCGGCACGAGGAAGCTGTGCAGCTCCTGGTCAAACACATCCAGAGCGCCAACATAGGGGTGCAGGAGGCCGCGGAGCGCGCCCTGCGCAAAATAGGCGGGGCCACCGTGCTGCACGCGGTGCTTCCGCTTTTGCGTTCAGAAGACGCCCCGGTGCGCAACATCGCCATGGAACTTCTGCGCAACGTCAGCGAAAGCGACGTTCCTACTCTATGCGATCTTTTGCACGATGAAGATGTGGACATTCGCATTTTCGCCTCGGACATCCTTGGTTCCTCCGGCAGCATCCTGGCTGTGGGCCCTTTGAGCAACGCCCTTTTGCGCGACCCGGAAGTGAACGTGCGCTACCAGGCCGCCATGAGCCTTGGCAGCCTGGCCTTCCCCGAAGCCGCGGAAAGCCTGAACCGGGCCTTGCAGGACGAGGAATGGGTGCAGTTCTCGGTTATTGAGGCGCTTATAAAAATACGGGCGGAATCCTCCATCAACGCCCTGCTCAAAGCTCTGGGGCACAGCTCGGACCTGGTGGCCTCCATGATCGTGGACGCCCTGGGCGAAATGGGCAACGTAAAGGCCGTGCCGCTGCTGATCCGTCAGTTGGACAACGCGCCATCCCCTTTGTGCAACAAAATAGTCAAGGCGGTGGTGAACATCCTGGGCGGCAGTTCCCTGGCCCTTCTAGGCTCCAAGGAAGCTGAGCGCATGCGCAGCTACCTGCTTGCGGCCATGTCCGACGAAGACGCGGGAATACAGGACTCCGCCGCCAGGGGGCTGGCGTCCCTGGGCGGAGAGGACGCTTCCCGGGCAATCCTGGAGCTGGCTTCCGGCATGAACCCGGACAAAGACCATGAACGCCTGATGAGCACAATTGAGTTGCTGGCCAAAGCCGGCCCGAGCGCGGCCATAAAAGGCGCCTTGTTCAGCGGTTCGGATCTGGAGACGGGCATTGCCGTGGAAGCTTTGAGCCGCATGGACAACCCGGAAATCGTGCCCCTGCTTAAGGAAGCTTTCTGGCAGCGCGGCCGGGATTTGCAGCGCAGCCTGATTATCGAGCTGGCCGGCAAAGCCGGCCCGGGCGACGAGAACTTCTTCCTGGACGTGCTGGGCAAACACCAGGACGGCAGCGTGCTTAAAGCGGCCCTGCTGTACCTGGGCCGCAACGGCCGGCCGGAGGTGGTTGGCGGGAGCCTTCTGCAGCTCCTGGACCACCGCTACGACGACGTTAAGGAGGCGGCTCTGGAAGCCTGCGTAGCCTTGCATGACGCTGGCCTGAACGAGCACTTCCGGGGCATGTCCACGGATGAGAACCCGGTGCGCCGCATGATGGCCATATATGCCCTGGGGCATTACGACGTGGATGCCAACGAGGACTTTCTGTCCCTGGCCCTGAGCGATCCGGACGCGGACGTGCGCAAGGTGGCCGTGGAGTCCATGGGGCTCAAATGCCCGCTGCCGGCCAGCCGCATCCAGAAGATGTCCCCCTGCCTGTATGACGAAAACCGCGACGTGCGCCTGGCCGCGATTGACGTGCTGGGCACCTGCGCGGAAGAAAGCATGACCATGTGCCTGTACCAGGGCCTTAAGGACGAAGACCCGTGGATCCGGGCCAGGTGTGCGGAAAAACTGGGCGAACGGCGCTTTGAAAGAGCGGCCCAGGAACTGGTGGAACTGCTTCACGATCCCCATGAACTTGTGGCCATTAAAGCTGTGGAGGCCTTGTCCGAAATAGGCGGCGAAGTGGCTTTTCGCTCCTTGCTGCCCTTTGTGGATCACCAGTCGCCGGAAATCCAGCGGGCGGTTGAAGATGCCCTGGCCAAAATCCGCCAGGAAGCGGGAGAATAACCTTTATGTCTTTGTTCGCCAAATCCGTTGCCGCCACGCGCGAACTCAAGGTCACGGACGACGAGTTCAAGCAGCTCAGGGACTTCATCTACCAGCAGTGCGGCATATACATTGCGGAAAACAGAAAATACCTTGTGGAAAACCGGCTGAACAACAGAATCCGGGAACTTAACCTGAAAAGCTTTGGGGAATATTACTATTTCCTGCGCTTTGATGTGAATAAAAAATCGGAGCTGATGAAGCTTTTTGAAGCCATCACCACCAACGAAACCAGCTTTTACCGCAACCCGCCGCAGCTGGAAGTGTTCCAGAACGTCATTCTCAAGCGGACGATTGACGAATTGCGCGCCAAAGGACAGCGCCGGCTGCGCATCTGGTCCGCCGGCTGCTCCACGGGCGAAGAGCCGTACACCCTGGCCATCATGCTCCACGAAGTCCTGCGTTCGGAAATAAACGCCTGGGATATAAAAATAACCGCCAACGATTTATCCGAAGCCGTGCTCGCCTCGGCCCGGCGCGGCGTATACGCGGAATACGCCCTGCGCACCACGCCAAAAGAGATCGTCACCAGGTACTTTACCCAGATCGGTACTCAGTTCGCCATAAATTCCAACTTGAAGACTCTGGTTTCATTCGGCCACATAAACCTGAGCGACCGCATGGCCCTGAAGCGCGTCGAGCGTTCGCAAATCGTCTTTTGCCGCAACGTGATCATCTATTTTGATGATGAGATGAAAAAACAGGTCATCGAATCGTTTTACGACAACCTGCTGCCCGGAGGATACCTGTTCATCGGCCATTCGGAGTCGTTGCACAATATTTCGCGCGCTTTCAAACCGGAGCATCACTCCGGGGCCATAGTCTATAACAAGCAGGCCTAAAAAATGCGGGACAGCGTGGCGCCAGAAACGCTCAGGGCCAGGGTGCTGGCCGTGGCCAACCAGAAGGGCGGGGTGGGCAAAACCACCACCACCGTCACCTTGGCCGCCGCCCTGACCCGCCTGGGAAAAAAAGTCCTGGTCATGGACCTGGATCCGCACGCCTGCGCCTCGGTGCATCTGCGCTTTTACCCGGATGAACTGGTCGCCAGCGTGCACGATATTTTCAACCCGGAGATCGAGGAAAAACAGGGCTGGAAGGATGCCTGGCAGCGCATCATATCCAGAAACGACAATCAGCCTTTTGACGTGGTGCCGGCCAGCATCCGCCTGTCCGAACTGGAGGTGGATCTGCGCGGCCGCAAGGGCAAAGGTGCGATTCTACAGCAGGCCATAGAAGCGCTCAGGACGGACTATGACTTTATTTTGCTGGACTGCCCCCCGCATGTGGGCATTTTGCTGGTGAACGCGCTGGTGGCCTCAGATCTGCTGATTGTGCCAATTCAGACGGATTTTCTGGCTCTGCACGGGCTGAAGCTGCTTTTTGACACGATAAAAATTTTGAATAAGGTGCTGCCCGCGCCCATCTGTTATCGGGCTCTGCCCACCATGTACGACAGAAGAGCCAGGGCTTGCCAGCGGGTGCTGGAGCTTCTGGCCGCCAAAATGGGGGACAGGATGTTCAGAACGGTAATCGGCATAGACACGCGCTTTAGAGACGCCAGCGCCCAAGGGCGGGTGATCTATGAAATAGACGAACACAGCCGAGGCGCGCTGGAATACGAGGAATTGGCCAGGGAGATTTTAGAGTTATGAGTAAAACGCCTGAACAATACTTCCAGGAGCAGCAGTTTGCCACTGATCCGGCCCAGGGCGGCTTCACCCCGGCGGAACGCGCTTTTATGCAGAAATATCTGGGGCTGGAAGAAGGCGACGTGCTGCGCAAGCTTGGCATTGACCCGGCGGGTCCCCCCAAGGATGCCGCGCCGGACGCGCACCGGGAAATGTCCAGAGAAGAGCCGCTCATTGAGCAGCTCAGGCGCGAGCCGGAACTTTTAATGGTGGGATTTTTTCTTGGCGAGCAGGAATTCACAGTGCCCACGGTGGCGGTGCAGTCGGTAATCCGCTACTCCCCCCCGGCAAAGCTTCCGGCCGCCCCACCCTTTGTGGCCGGGGTGATCAATCTGCGCGGCAAGGTTACGCCGCTGGTCAGGCTGCGCGACATGATTGCCGTGGATTCGGAAAGACAGGGCGAAGACCAGTTCATTATCATCTGCCGCCGCCAGGGCCTGCAACTCGGACTGCTTATCGAGCGGATTCACACCATGTACCGCATTCCCCAGGCGGACATAGACTGGGCCATAGAAGCGAGCCTTGGCATAAACGTCGCCTGCATATCCGGGCTGGTAAAACTTAATGACAAGCTTATAAGCATCGTTTCCGTAGACAGTATAATTGACAGCATTTTGCAACGTTAGGATATTTACAATATTGAAATGCCCTGACCAGGCCCGCGCGGCGTGGCCTGGCTTCCGCTAGCAGTGGACGGGGCGGGCAAAAACCGAATTGCTTTAGCAAAAGCAGGGATCAGCAATGAGCAAATGCATCTTAATCGTTGACGACTCAAAGACTGTACGCAACCTGGTGGCTTTTATCATGAAAAAGGAAGGCTTCAGGGTCATCACCGCCGAAGACGGCATAGACGGACTGGAAAAACTCTATTCAGCCGAGCATATTGACTTGATCGTCTCGGACATCAATATGCCGCGTATGGACGGGTTCACCTTCATCAAAACCGTGCGCGAGCAACCCACCTACCGGGATCTGCCCATAGTGGTGCTTTCCACGGAAGGTCAGGAAAAAGACATACAGCAGGGCATCAGCCTGGGCGCGAACCTGTACATGGTCAAGCCGGCCCAGCCGGACAAAATGTTGAAAAATATAAAAATGCTCCTCGGCGTTTGAGAATTGCGGCCGGCCAGTATTTTTTTACGCGCCAAGCACTTAAGACTATACAAATTTACCGATATGTATAATCCAGGGACTTACAAGGCTGAAATGCTCCAGATAGTTGACACCACGCGCCGCGCAATGAGGTGGATATGAGCCAGGAATTCATGGATCCGGAAATATTCGCGGATTTTATAGTTGAAGCCAAAGAACATCTGGAAACAATAGAGCCGAACCTGCTTGAGCTGGAAAAGGCCCCGGATAACCTTTCGCTGCTCAACGAGATCTTCCGCCCCATGCACTCCCTGAAGGGAGCTTCGGGCTTTCTGGGCCTGAACCGCATGAACGGTCTGGCCCATAAGGCGGAAAGCGTCATGGACGAGCTGCGCAAGGGAGTCATGAGCGCGACTTCGGAAATCATGGATGTCATCCTTACCTGCACGGACGCCCTGCGCCAGATGATCGACAGCCTGGAAAAAACCGGCACCGAAGGCGACGTGGATACCGCGCCGATAATAGCCACCCTGGAAGCCATTCTGGCCGGGGAATTTCCGGCCGGCGACGCCTCCCCGGCCGCCGCCGAAGAGCCGGTGGCGCAATCCGAGGATCTTGCGGAACCGGAGCCAACAGTCGAAGCTGGAGCCCGGCCTCTTGCCGAGCTTGGGGATGCCGCCGGGGAGCGCGTGGATACCGAGGACTGGATCAACAGCCTTCCTCCATTGCCGGAATATGTACTGACCGCATTTGGCGAAGGCCACCTCAGGGACTTCATTGAGGAAGCGCGGGAAAATTCCTCCAATCTGGCGGACGGTCTGCTGGAACTGGAAAAGCATCCGGCAGGCCAGCACGATCTTGTCAACGACTTGTTCCGCTATTTCCACAACATCAAGGGAAACAGCGGCATTATCGGCTACCATGAACTGAACAGTCTGACCCACGAAGCGGAAACTCTGCTCAACTCCGTGCGCAAGGATGAACTTAATGTAAGCAACTCCCTGGTGGATATCCTGCTCCTGGTGGTGGACGTGCAGGAAGCCCTGATCGCCCGCATAGACATTCCCACAACCAAGGCCCGTCCGTTCAAAATAGACAGCCTGCTGGAAAAGCTGCGCAAGGCCGTGGCCGGGGAAGCCATTGAGCTGCCGGAAGGGCTGATCAAAAAGAACGACAGCCCCAAAGACCAGGCAAAAACGCCGGAGGCCTCCAGCCAAGCCGGAGTTCCGGGCAAGGACGCCGACGACGCGGCCGTGTTCCGCGAAACCGTGGCCCAGCAAAAAGCCCACCTGGACGAAGCCATTGCCGGCATGCGCAAAGACGGTTCGAACAATGAATTCGCGGACGCGGCCTTCCGCTCCCTTACCACAGTCCAGAACAGCTGCGCCTACATGGGCCTGGAAGAAATAAAAATCTACGCCCAGCGCACCGCCGGCATTGTGGACCAGGCCCGGAGCAGCGGGCTTGATTTCAGCCTGTTGGCGGATTTGCTGGAGCAGGAATGCTCCATAATCAACGACATGATTCAGTCCGCCCTGGCCAAGGCGGACTCCGGAGAATCCGCTCCGCTCAAGGCGGCCGAGGTCAAAGCCGAGCGGGAAAAACCGGTGGAAGCCAAGGCCGCCAAGGAAGCCCCCGCGCCAGAGGCCAAAGAAGCGCCCAAACCAGCCACAGCCGCTCCAGCCGCCGCGCCGGCAGCCAAGCCGGCTCCGGCGGCAGCTCCGGCCCCGGCCGCCCCCAAAACCGCCGCTCCAGCGGCGGGAGGCGACGCCGCGGCCGCGCCCAAAGCTTCGTCCACCATCCGTGTGGATCATGAAAAGCTCGACCATTTAATGAACCTTATCGGTGAGCTGATCATCAACCGCAACCGCTACACCATGCTGGCCAGGCATCTGGAAACCGAACAGAACGTGGACGTCGGCCAGGTGGCTCAGCAGCTTACGGAAACCACCTACGCCATGGCCAGGATTTCCGACGACCTTCAGGACACCATCATGAAGGTGCGCATGGTGCCGGTTTCCTCTGTATTTTCGCGCTTCCCGCGCCTGGTGCGCGACCTTTCCCGCAAAAGCGGCAAAGAAGTGGACCTGATTATGGAAGGCGAGGAAACCGAACTGGACAAAAGCGTGGTGGAAGTGATCGGCGACCCGCTGGTCCACCTGATCCGCAACTCCATGGACCACGGAGTGGAGCCGGAAGACGTGCGCCGCGCCGCCGGAAAGGATCCAAAGGGCAAAGTCTGGCTGCGCGCCTCGCATCGCGGCAACTCCGTGGCCATTGAAGTGGAGGACGACGGCAAGGGCATAGATCCGGAAAAAATGCGCGAAGTGGCCATCCGCAAAGGCGTCATCACCCCTGAAGAAGCCAAGGTGCTGGACGACCGCGAGGCCCGCGAGCTGATCTTCGCTCCCGGATTTTCCTCCGCCGAGACCATTACGGACATCTCCGGGCGCGGAGTGGGCATGGACGTGGTGCGCACCAACATAAAAAGCTTGAAAGGCAGCATCAACATCCACTCCGAAGTGGGCAAGGGCACGCGCTTCACTTTGTCCCTGCCCCTGACCCTGGCCATCATCGACGCCTTGATGGTGGAAGTGGCGGACGACCTGTTCGCCATCCCCCTGGGCTCGGTCTCGGAAACCACCAAAATCGAGGCCCGCCGCCTGACCGACGTCAAGGGGCGCAAAGCCGTGACCCTGCGCGGCGAAGTTCTGGGCATAGTCAGTCTGGCCGAAATGCTCGGCTTGCCCAGCAACATGAAAAAACAAGAAGTGCTCTCGGTAGTGGTCATCCACGACAACGACCGCCGCCTTGGCCTGGTGGTGGACAGAATGTTGGAACGCCAGGAAATAGTCATAAAACCCCTGGGCAGCTACCTGGGTGACCTCAAAGGAATCTCCGGCGCCACCATCATGGGCGACGGCAGCGTCATCCTGATTCTGGATCCGCAGGAACTCTACCTGATGGCCACCTCAAAGGCGTTGTAGGAGTAATGATTTGCCGGGGGACTCCTCCCCCCACCATGCCACGCAGCTATAGGGCACGGGCCGGAACCCCAAATTATCATTCCACCGCCGGACCTGATAAAATAACCCGCGTTGACAAGCCCAGTTCCGTGCTGGTATGTTTTTGCGGGCAGGATTGGGTCGTGAGGTCTGTCCCTTCTTTTCAAGAACTCAAGATGGGGGTTCTTTTTGCCGCAGGGCAAGAAGGCTCTTTTTTTATGCCGTATGTCCCGGAGGAGGTTTTTTAAGGTGAATATTCCGCGTTTTTACTTTGCGGTTCCGCTTTTGGCGCTTCTTTTGGCCGCCCAGCTCTGCCGTCCCGCCCTGGCCGCCTATACAGACAGAAGCGACCCGGCTGTGGCCGGACTGCTGAACACCGCCATAGTGCTGACCGCCTTTGGCAGCTCTCTGGACGAAGCACGGGAAAGCTTGCGAATATTGGAAAATATTGTCCAATCCAAGTATCCGCCCTTCAAGGTGCTTCTGGCCCACACTGCCGTGGATGCGCGCCGGCAGTCGCAGCAAGGCGGGGAAAACGCGAGATCTCTTTCCCAGATTCTGGCCGATTTGCCCGGCGATGATGTGACCCTTGTTCTTGTGCAGCCCCTGCACGTGGTGCCGGGCGACGAATATGAGGACGTGCGCGCGATTTCCGCTTCCCAGTCCGGCCTGCCCGGCGGGTTGAAGAAGGTAGTTGTGGGCGCTCCGCTTATTTCCTCAGTGGAGGACGCGGAATGGCTGGCCGGAGTTTTGGCCCGTTCCATGCCGGAGGAGCGTAAACCAGGCGAGGCCGTGCTTTTTGCCGGCCACGGGGTAAGGGGCGCGGGCGGCCTGGTTTACCCCGGATTGCAATATTACCTGTCCAGGCAGGACCCCCTGTTCTTCAGCGCGGTCCTGCGGGACAAGCCGGATTTTGAGGCCGCTCTGGCGGATTTGAAAAAAAGCGGGAGCAAGACCGTCTGGCTGGTGCCGCTCATGGCCGTGGCAGGCGAACAGGCGCGCAACGCGCTGTGGGGGCCGCAGGCTGGTTCCTGGAGGTCCCGCCTGGAAAAAGAAGGTTTTTCCTGCAAAGTCGTGGAGCACGGCCTGACCCGCAACCCGGCGGCCTCGGCCGGCTGGCTGCGCCACATTGCTCAAGGGCTTCTGGAACTGCGCAACGAACGCCCAAACTCCGATTAGCCACCAATCTCCCGACAAACTCCATTCGCGAATTTTTAAATATTTTTTATATACTTTGCTTATTATTAAATATAATGATAAAATAACAAAACTGTTATGGAGAATTTACGCACCGGCGGACAGGAAAGTCCCTCACCGGCCTGTTGAGGATTTGCAAGCAAACCCTGGCGGAGCTGAGGAACATTCTCAATGTCAGTCCGCTCCAATGCGGCCCGGCACCGTAACATGCGGAATTTGCGCGCCAGTTGAACAACACCCGCGAGACGGCTTATGGGGAAAAAGTTTTTTTTCTTTCTCCTGTGCGTTTTTTTGCTTGTGCCCGGAAACAAGCGGTCACACGCCGGAATGTCCCAAAAGCTGAACTTTGTCGTCGCCCTGGATGAATCCGCGCTGATTGACAGATTCATAAGCGCCGCGTTGCAAAGGGTCGGATACTCCCTGACCATGGACGCGGCACCCATGTCCTACGCCATACAGATGGCCAATTCCGGCGAGCGCGACGCCCTGGCGTCGCAAGTCAGCGGCCTGGAAAAAGCTTTTCCCAACTTGGTCATGGTGCCGGAGCAACTGGCGGCAACCAGCTTTCAGGCCTATGCGCGCACGGATTCCGACATCAGTATAAAAACCTGGGAAGATCTGGCCGGATTGCGCGTGGGAACGCTTTTCCAAAAAACATACATCTTCAACCGCCTCCCCAAGAACATCAGCGGGCATGTCCAACGGGAAACGTTTTACGAACTCAATCTGGCCCTAGCCGGCCATGAATGCGACGTTGTCGTCACCAGCAGCACATTTGACAGCGGCCTGATCGTTTCCAGCGCCGTGAAGAGGGTGGGCACCATTGAAACCATCCGCTCTTTTATCTACCTGAATAAGGCTAATGCGGAACTCGCTCCGGCCATCGCCGAGAGTTTGAGAAACATGAAAAAAGACGGCGCCTACGACAAAATTCTCAAAGGAGAAAGAGCGGACGGGAGCAAAAAGCAAGTGCTCCATATATCCTCCTATCATCCGGACGACCCTTGGGATCAACAGATCAAGGCGGGCATTGACGAGGTTTTTTCCTCCCGGGACGATATTTCCTACTATAACATCCCGCTCTACTCCAACCGGTTCCGTACGGATTACGAGCGCGCCAAAAGCGCTTATTATTCCGTAAGGACAATGTTTTTATCCAATGCCCCGGACATTATCCTGGTGTCGGACAACGACGCCCTGTCCTTTATCTGCACATACTACAGCATTTTGTTCAACAATATACCGGTGGTGGTGTGCAGCATAGACGGAGATGTGGAATATATCTGGCAACTGGGACAAAACTATACCGGAGTGTGGAAAAGCGTCTCCGCCGGGGATGCCGCGGAACAAATCCTCAAAATATACCCCCAGACCAAGACGCTCTTTGTAATCAACGATTATACCGAGGCCGGCGCGGCCGTAAGAAAGCAGATTGAACAGCAGCTTGAGCCGTATGAAGGCAGGCTGTCGGTGGTCCACAACGCCAACATTCCAACAAGCGATCTTTTGGAGGGCCTCAAGGCTCTGCCCTGGAACTCCGTGATTCTGTTCGGGCGCTATCACAACGGCAACGACAACTTTCAGTATGCCCAGGCGGACATTCAGGCCATGCTGAAAAAAGCGGCGCCGCATGTGCCCATGTTCGGCCTAATGGCGCACAGCCTAGGCTACGGGCAATTGGGCGGAAAATATGTCCTGCCCAGGGTCCAGGGCGACCTGGCCGCCAGGATGGCCTTGCGGGTGCTGGACGGCGCCAGGGTTTCGGATACCCCGCCCCTGCGGGACACCGCGAATCTGAACGCCTGGATGTTCGACGCCGCGGCCATGCGCGAATTCGCGTTGGAAGAATCCCTGGTTCCGCGCTCCGCCACCTTTGTCAACAAGCCCCCGTCTCTGTACGAGCTCAACCCCCAGGCCTTCATACTGGTCATTGTGCTTTTTGTGCTGGCCGTGATTATAATATTCGGCCTGTTCGCCGTAACGGTCATAATGCGATCTAAAAACAGGCGCCTGCTCAGCATACAGAAAAACCTGCACACCGCCGAGGAACTGCTGGCCAAAGACGCGGAAATCATCGCGGCCAAGGAACGCCTTGACGTGGCGCTTTCCTCTTCCAGCGCCGGTGTATGGGAAGCGGATCTGAACAGCGGCATGTTCAGTTTTGATGCCGAGGCGGCCAGGCTGTTCGATATTGCCGCGCCATCGCCCATTTCTGTTAAGGAACTTGTGGAGCATTTCCGGCGGAAAATGATTGACCCTCCGGACGCCGGTTATCTGGACCGCCTGCTGGATCATGGAATCGTGGCGGTAAACGTGCTCGGCGACATCAAAATCGTACTGGAAAACGGCGGCCTCCGGCACCTGAACAACCACGCCAGAACCTTGTCCAACCCGGCAGGCCGGCCAGCCCGGACCATCGGCATGACCATGGACATCACGCCACGGGTGAGGCTGACCGAGGAACTGCACCAGGCCAAAGAGGCCGCGGTATTGGCCAATCAGGCCAAAAGCCAGTTCTTGTCCAACATGAGCCACGAAATACGCACGCCCATGAACGCGGTCATCGGCATGATCCAGGTGGCCAAAAACTCGAATGAAGTCGCCAGAATCAAATCCTGCCTGGGCAAGGCGGAATCCTCATCCGCCCACCTTTTGAACATCATCAACGACATTCTCGATCTTTCCAAGATCGAGTCCGGCAACATAGAGCTGCTCAAAGAGGATTTTTGCCTGGAGGACGCCATAGCCGGGGTAATCAACGTGGTCGGAGTGAAGGCCAGGGAAAAAAATCAGGAAATCCTGGTGACCATCGGTCCGGACGTGCCCAGACACGTGTATGGGGACTCCCTGCGTCTGGCGCAAATCATCCTGAATCTGCTCTCCAACGCGGTCAAGTTTTCCGAGGCGGGCGGCGTGGTCGGCCTGGAAATACAATTCAGGGAGCGCGCCGGTGATGTGGCGCTTTTAGAGTTTTGCATCACCGACGACGGAATAGGAATGTCCGAAGAACAGATGAGCCGGCTGTTCTCCGCCTTTCAACAGGCTGACTCCAGCATCACCAAACGCTACGGCGGCACCGGCCTCGGCTTGGCCATCTCCAAAAAACTCGCCAACCACATGGACGGGGACATAACCGTAACCAGTTCGCCGGGCAAAGGCAGCCGTTTTGTCTTTACCGCCCGCTTCAAAATCGCGAAAGCTCCGGACAATTTCTGCGAACCACCCCAAATTTATGAAAACTACCCGTTGCATGCGCTCATTGCGGATGGCAACCCGCGGGCGCTGGAGCATTTGTCCGGCCTTATGGCCACGCGCGGCTTGCGCCATGAATGCGCCGGCAGCCTGGAAGAGGCGCTGAACAAACTTGAGGCCGGCAAAGAAAAAAACCAACCTGTCAACCTGATTCTGCTGGACAACAAAATAGGCGGTCCTGGCGAAGCGGGTATTCTGGAACGCATTCGCGCCACGGACAAAGACTCGCCCATGGTGCTGCTTATGCCCATGCACGAGGCGGAAGCAACGCGGAACGCCGGCCACGCCGGGTTCAGCGCCGTCCTGTTCAAGCCCGTGCTGCCGTCCGCCCTGGCCAAAGCGCTGAACGAATCCCGCGGGATCCGCGACTTGCCAGCGGCGCGGCCGGTGGAGCGCGTCCTTCAATTCCCCGGCCGGCGCGTCCTGGTGGTGGAAGATATCGAAGTGAACCGCGAAATTTTGCGCTACCTTCTGGAACCACTGCGCATAGAAATAGCCGAGGCGTCCAACGGGCAGGAAGCCCTGGAGATGTTTGAAAAAGCGCCGGAGCTTTACGACATGATTCTTATGGATATCCAGATGCCGGTCATGGACGGCTATACCTCGGCCAGGGCCATTCGCCGCAGCGGCAACCCCAGAGGCGGAAATGTGCCCATTGTGGCCATGACCGCAAACGCCTTCAAAGAAGATGTGGACCGGGCATTTGAAGCCGGCATGAACGGGCATTTGAGCAAGCCGGTCGACCTTCTGAAACTGCATGAAGAACTGGGCAAACATCTGTAGCTTTAAGTCTCCATTTGCCTTTTTCGGCCGGGCGTGGCAAAGCTGTGCGCATCCGTTTTAAGCTTTATCCGCAAGGTGACACATGCCCAGGCAGGAACACATAAGAAATTTCAGTATCATAGCCCATATTGACCACGGCAAGTCCACCCTGGCCGACCGCATTCTGGAGCTTACCGGCCTGGTCGGCGAGCGCGAACGTCGCGAGCAGTACCTGGATCGCATGGATCTGGAACGCGAGCGGGGCATCACCATCAAAGCCCAGACCGTGCGCATTCCCTACAAAGCGCACAACGGCCGCGACTATATCCTGAACCTTATCGACACCCCCGGACACGTGGACTTCAACTATGAAGTTTCGCGTTCTCTGGCCGCATGCGAAGGCGCGCTCCTGGTGGTGGACGCCTCCCAGGGCGTGGAGGCCCAGACTCTGGCCAATGTCTACCTGGCCCTGGACCACGACCATGAAATCATCCCCCTGCTCAACAAGGTGGATCTGCCCAGCGCGGACCCACAAAGGGTCAAGGCGGAGATAGAGGATGGCATAGGCCTGGACTGCTCCCAGGCCATCGCCATCAGCGCCAAGACGGGATTGGGCGTATCCGAGGTTCTGGACGCCATTGTGGACCGCCTGCCGCCGCCGGAAGGCGACCCGGCGGCGCCCCTGAAAGCCCTTATTTTCGACTCCTGGTACGATTCCTACCAGGGGGTGATTGTGCTCTTTCGAATCATGGACGGCACGTTGCGTAAAGGCGACCGCATCCGCCTGTTCTCCACCGGTGTGGAATACGAGGTGCTGCGCCTGGGCGCCTTTTCGCCGGAGCAGGTGGATATCCCCAGTTTCAGCGCCGGCGAGGTCGGCTTTTTATGCGCCAACATCAAGCAGCTCGGCGATGCCCGCGTGGGCGACACCATCACCCTGGCCGCCAATCCGGCAGCCGCACCAGTCCCCGGCTTCAAAGAAGTGAAGCCCATGGTTTTCTGCGGTCTCTACCCCACGGACAACGCGGACTACGAACAGCTCAAGTTCGCCCTGGAAAAACTCCAACTCAACGACGCGGCCTTTTCCTTTGAGCCGGAAACATCCCAGGCTCTGGGCTTCGGCTTTCGTTGCGGCTTTTTGGGCCTTTTGCACATGGAGATCATCCAGGAACGCCTGGAGCGCGAGTTCCAGGTGGATCTCATCGCCACCGCGCCTTCCGTGGTTTACAAAGTGCTCGGCACGGACGGCAAAATCCAGATGATCGACAACCCGGCCAAACTGCCGGACGCCGTCCGCATCAGTGCCTTTTACGAGCCGTACGTGCTCATGGACATCCACGTGCCCGGCGAGTACCTGGGCAACGTCTTCAAGCTTTGCGAGGAAAAGCGCGGCCGGCAAAAAGACATGCGCTACCTCACGGCCAGCCGGGTGATCATTACCTATGAGCTGCCCTTTGCGGAAATAGTCTACGACTTCTTTGACCGCCTGAAATCCGGCACCCGCGGCTACGCTTCCATGGATTACGAGTTTATAGACTACCGGGAAGCGGATCTGGTAAGGCTGGACATTATGATCAACGGCGATCCGGTAGACGCGCTGGCCGTAATAGTGCATAAGGATAAAGCTTACCATCAGGGCAGGGCCGTGGCCTTAAAGCTTAAACGCGCCATCCCGCGCCAGCTTTTTGAAGTGATCATCCAGGCCGCAATCGGCAACAAGGTCATTGCCAGGGAACGCAACTCCCCCCTGGGCAAAAACGTCCTGGCAAAATGCTACGGCGGCGATATTACCCGCAAGCGCAAACTGCTGGAAAAGCAAAAAGAAGGCAAAAAGCGCATGAAACGCATGGGTAACGTGGAACTGCCCCAGGAAGCCTTTCTGGCCGCCCTCAAACCCGGAGACGACTAGAGGGGGCCGCGCCTGCCCTCCCCGGCCCCCCATCCGCAATCCGTTCATGTGGGGATAAAAAATCTACTGTTCTGGCGCGCGCAGTTTTTTAGCCGGTATAGGCGGAAATCCGGAACACAATATCATTTAGCCAGCAAATTAAGTAATTCAATTTTTTCCATGCGGGGCGTAAAAAATGGACTGGCCCCAACTGTTGCAGGAGATTTTAAACATGCACGCAAAACCGCTGTGGCGGGAATATGGCGAAGCTCTGGTCATTGCCGTAATCCTGGCTATGATCATTCGCACCTTTATCGTCCAGGCCTATCAGATTCCTTCAGGCTCCATGCTGAACACCCTGCTTATCGGCGACCGCCTGCTGGTGAACAAATTCAGCTACGGCGTAAAAATACCCTTTGTGACCAAAAGGGTCATCGATGTCTGGGATCCGGCCATCGGCGACATCATCGTCTTCCCCTACCCGGAAAACCCGGATATGGACTTTATCAAGCGCATCGTCGGGCTGCCGGGCGATACGCTGGAAATGCGCGACAAAGTCCTGTACCGCAACGGCGTGAAGGTGGACGAACCCTATGTCCGGCATGTGGATAAATTCATTCGCAAGGAGCGTGACAACTTCCCGCCAGTGACCGTGCCGCCGAACAAATATTACGTTCTTGGCGACAATCGGGACGATTCCAAAGATTCCCGCTACTGGGGCTTTGTGGACCGCGATTCCATACGCGGCAAGGCCTGGCGCATTTACTGGTCCTGGGGCTCTGCCGCCGGAGACGCCGGAGATTCCGGCTATCCGCCCACCGGTCTGCGCTGGAGCCGTTTGGGCATGGCTGTGCATTAGGCGATTAAAACCAAGGGGATTTAACATGCGGGATCCGGTGATTGAATCTTTTCGCGCTGAATTTAACCGCTTCCACGACCTGCTGCTCAAACAGGTCGAAATCTTCCCGGACGGGCTGTGGAATAAAAAAGCCGGCGGCTATGTTGTCTGGCAGCAATTTTTCCACACCTTCGCCTGCGTGGAATTTTTTGCCCTGCCGGAAGGCGCGTCTTCCAAACAGACTCTTTACCCGGCTGACGTGGTCATGTTCAAGCAGACGCCGGAAAAAGGCCCCAGCAAAGACGAAGTGCGCCAATTAGCCGCCAGCATGAAGGACATGGTCAATGCCTTTCTGGACGGGCAGTCCACGGCGACGCTGGCCGACAAACACGAAGTTCTTTCAAGGTACCGCAACCAGCACGCTACCAATCAAAACGCCATTGTCTCGCTGATCCGCCACGCCTGCTACCACCTGGGCTGTTGCGACGCGATTTTGCGCGAACACGGCCTGCCGGGCGTGCATTGATAGTCAAAACTTTTTGCGGCGCTCTGCACGGCGTGGATGCCTTTCAGGTGGATCTGGAAGTGGATTTCACGCGCTCCGGCATGCCCAGCTTCAGCATGGTGGGCCTGGCCGAAGGCGCCGTAAAGGAAGCCAGGGAACGGGTTTTTACGGCCCTGCGCAACTGTAATTTGCGCCTTCCCGGAGGCCGGATCACCGTAAACCTGGCCCCGGCGGATCGCCGCAAGGCCGGCACGGGCTACGATCTGCCGCTGGCCCTGGGTCTGCTTGCGGCCGGCGGGCTTGTGCCGCCGGAAAGCCTGAACGGCTTTTTCTTTTTGGGCGAACTGTCCCTGACCGGGGAACTCCGGCCCGTGCCCGGCGCGCTGCCAGTGGCCATCCTGGCCCGATCCCGCGGAGCCAGGGGGCTGTTGCTGCCCAAAGCCAACGCCGCCGAAGCCGCCGTGGTGGAAGGCCTGCCGGTTTACGGCCTGAACTCCCTGCCCCAGGCAATCTCTTTTTTGAGCGGCGAAGCGCGCCTGGAGCCGGAGCCCGCCTGCCTGCCGGATTGGGACGAGCAATTCAGCGGCCCCGGCCTGGACTTCGCGGAGGTAAAGGGCCAGGAGCACGCCAAAAGGGTCATAGAAATCGCCGCCGCCGGCGGTCATAACCTGCTTTTTCTGGGCCCGCCGGGCAGCGGCAAGACCATGCTGGCCCAGCGCATTCCCAGCGTGCTCCAGCCCCTGTCCTTTGACGAGGCCTTGGAAGTGACCAAAATTTACAGCGTGGCAGGCCTGTTGGAAAGCGGACAGTCCGTGATCCTGCGCCGGCCTTTCCGCTCGCCGCACCATACCATTTCCGACATGGGCCTGGCCGGAGGCGGGGCTTTTCCCAGGCCGGGGGAAGTTTCTCTGGCGCACCGGGGGGTTTTGTTCCTGGACGAACTGCCTGAATTCCGTAAGCCAGCCCTGGAGGTGCTGCGCCAACCCATGGAGGACGGCCGTGTGACCATTTCCCGGGCCGCCCAGGCTTTGACTTTTCCTGCCAGCTTCATGCTGGTGGCGGCCATGAATCCCTGCCCCTGCGGATACTTCACTGACCAGCGCAAAAGCTGCACCTGCGCGCCGGCGGACCGGCAGCGTTACCGCGCCAAACTTTCCGGCCCGCTTCTGGACCGCATTGACCTGCATGTGGAAGTGCCGGCCGTGCCTTACGAGGATTTGCGGGCCGAAGCCGGGCCGGGTCAGGATTCCGCTGCCATGCGCGAGCGCATCCTGGCGGCCGGAGCCTTGCAGAACATCCGCTACAGCGGCACAAAAATGCGCCGCAACGCGGATCTGGCCGGCAAGGCCCTGGAAAAACATTGCCGCCTGGATGCCCAGGGGCAGCAATTTCTGGGCAAGGCGGTGGAAAGCCTGGCCCTTTCCGCCCGTGCCTACACCCGGATTCTGCGTATTGCCAGGACTATAGCGGATTTGGAGGGCAGTGACGCCATTGCCGTGCCCCATCTGGCCGAGGCGGTGAACTGCCGCGCCCTGGACAGGCGGGAAAACTAAGGCATTTCATCTATGAAATGTCTCTCCCCCGGGTGGGGCGCTGTCCTCCCCGGAGCCGCCGCGTAGGCGCGGGCGAGACTTGCTTCGCCGTTAAGCGCCATAGCGGGCGTCTCAGAGTCAATCCGCTCCGCTTCCCCGGCAATATTCCGATCCTTTGTAAAAATGCTGGAAAGTACGCGGGAAAAAGGTTAGCTGTAAAAAATATGCCCACCGACGGGCCTTGGGCGCGAGCTGAATGTTCTTTTCCGGCGCCGCGCCAGCCATCTCAAAGGAGTATGGAAGTGGACCTGAACGCTGAAACCGCCCTGTCCAGGTTGGGCGGCAACAATAAATTATATTGTAAGATCTTGGACAGATTTGTAAAAGATAACGCGGCGGCCGGAGAAGAAAGCGCTAAATTGATCGCCGCCGGAGACATGGAATCTCTGGAGCGTTTCGCCCATACCATAAAGGGATTGGCCGGCACCGTCGGCAGTGACGGATTGTATCAGAGCGCTCTGGCCCTGGAGCACGCGGCTAAAGACAGGGCGGACCAGACCAGGCTGGGCGCGGCTCAGGCGGCTTTTCAGCGTGACGCCACAGCTACTGTGGCCGCGGTCCAAGATTACCTTACCCGGAACGCCCAGTAAATCACCGCGCCCTGGCGGCTTTCCCCTTGTGCGGGGATGCTCCGGGCGCGTTTTTTGTAAAAAAACCGGACTGCTGATGCTGGATTCCCTGCTCGCTCTGGACACAAAACTCCTTTACCTGATAAACGTGCATGGCCACAGCGAGCATCTCAACGGGATCATGCGGTTTTGCTCCTCCACCAGCGCGCTGGTCTGCTCCTCGCTTTTTTGCCTGGGACTGTACGTCTGGCGCAAGGGGCTTGTCGCCTCCGCCCCGGTAATCACCCGCTGCCTCATCATAGTCCTGGCCGTCCTGCTTGCGGACAACTCCACGCGCATCACTAAGCATGAGGTGGACAGAACCAGACCCTCCGCCTTCATGCCCGGCATTTACCGCTATGATTATTACAAAGGCAAGGACCAGTGGATTCAAAGGCCCTGGGACCACCAAAGCGGCCTGGACGGCGGGGAGTCATTCTATTCCGCCCATGCCGTGAACTCCATGGCCATGGCCTTCCTGGTGGCCCGCTTCTGGCCGGCCTTTTCCCCGGCTGTATACGTCATACCGGCTGCGTCCGGCTATTCCCGGTTGTACCTGGGCAAACATTTTCCCAGCGATGTCCTGGCCGGCTGGCTGGCTGGACTGCTGATCGGATTTTTGTTCTGGCGCATGGAAAATATTTTGTTCAAACGGATTAATCCGATTGTGCTGGCAATACTGACGAAAGCCGAAGTCTTTACCCGGCCGTCCCTAGGGAATCAAGCCACAAGAAAACCGGCAAATCCGAAAAAAGACAGAAAATGCATGACTTCCAGCGCACATGGAAATGACAGGTGAAAAATTCCGCTGCGTTACTATCACCCCGTCCTCCCCGCGAACGCTGGAATCCATGCCTTTATTAATTTCCACGCTTTTGCCGGCGGACCTAAAGAGCCGGGCGACCTTTAAGTTTGACTGAACGAGGCATTATTATTATGTAAGCGATATTACGGATCTGTTTTTAGTCCGGATTATTTTTCTGGGGGATTGCATGCTTCCGGATTTAGTTGTAGCCAAACATTTTATAAGGGCCACCTCAAATATTCTGCGCACCATGGCCAGCCTGGACGCCAATCCCGGCAAACCCTATATTAAGAAAAACCATACGGCCCGGGGGGATATTTCCGCTATTGTCGGAGTCACCGGCCCATGCAGAGGCACCATATCCGTGTCTTTTCCCAAGGCCAGCGCCATGGCCCTGGTCACGGCCATGCTTGGGGAAATCGAGGATCCGATTAAAGACGCTCAGGACGCCGTGGGCGAGCTGACCAACATGATCTCCGGCCAGGCCAGGGCCGGGCTGGCCGGAGACGGTTTGGTGCTCCAAGGTTCCACCCCTTCTATAATCGCGGGAGACAATCATACCATCACCCACATGACGCACGCCAAAGTCATGGCTATTCCCTTCAACAGCGCGGCCGGGGAATTCACCGTGGAGTTCTGCCTTGAGCCGCAAAAGAGCTGACATGCCAGAGCAAACGCCGATAGTTCCCAAAGGACATGTGGCCCACGCCTTCGCGGCCTTCAGGTTTTCCCTGCAAGGCCTGCGCGCCGCTTTTCACTCGGAAACCGCCTTCAAGCAAGAAACCCTGGTCCTGGTTCTCATACCCTTTATGGCTTGGGTTGCGGGCTTTTCCAAAGCGACGGCCTTGCTTCTGACCGGGGCCTGGCTTGTGGTCATGGTGGCTGAACTTCTGAACCTGGCTGTGGAATGCCTGGCGGATTTGGTAAGCCCCGGTTTTCATCCCCTGGTCAAAAAGGCCAAAGATGCGGGATCGGCAGCGGTTCTCATGGCTATTTGCGCCAATATCCTGCTCTGGGCCTATTTACTTTTTGCCTGATTTACTTCAAAATCAGCCACCCGCAAGTTTTTCCTTCCCTGTGTCACCATAATCTTTCAGGAGAACCCGCATGAAAGCATTGTCTGTCCGTAAGCTGTTGCTTTTCTTTGTTTTGGCTCTACTGAGCTCCGTATTTTGCGCCAGCGCTTTTGCCGCCGCCCCGGACAAGCACTTCCGCGTGGCCGTATCTTCGGACCCAACCTCCCTGGACCCCCAGGCCCAGCTTGCTGAGGAAAACGTAGCCTACTCCAACTGGTGCTTTGATCCCCTGCTGCGCTGGACCAAGGACATGAAGCTGGAAGGCCGCCTGGCGGAAAAATGGGAGCAGATTGATCCCCTGACCTACCGCTTTCACCTGCGCAAGGGCGTCAAATTCCATTCCGGCAATCCCATGACCGCCAAGGACGTGGCCTGGACCCTGGCCCGCATGAAGACTTCCCCGGACTATAAAGCCCTGTTCGAACCGTTCGGCGAGGCCAAGGTCGTCGACGACAACACCATTGACCTGGTCACCACCCGCCCCTACGGCCTGGTCCTGAACATGGTCACCTATCTCTTTGTGATGGACAGCGCTTTCTACACCGGCACGGACGAGCGCGGCGAGCCCAAGGACCAGATCAAAAAAACCGGACCATCATTTGCCAACGCCAATGTTTCCGGCACCGGCCCGTTCATGCTGGTTTCCCGCGAGCAGGGCGTGCACCTGAAGCTGAAAAACTTCCCGGATTACTGGGGGCCGCACGGCAACGTAGCCACCTTTGAGCTGCAGCCCATCAAGACCGACGCCACCCGCGTGGCCTCTTTGCTGTCCAACGCCGTGGACATGATCTACCCCGTGCCCACCCAGGACTACGACCGCGTCGCCAACGACAAGAACCTCCAGTTCGAAACCATGCCCAGTTCCCGCGTCATCACCATCCAGATGAACCAGAAGCGCCGGCCGGAGCTGGCCAACATCAAGGTGCGCGAAGCCATCATAGCGGCCACGGACACCGCCGGCATCGTGCAGAAAATCATGCGCGGCCGCACCATTACCACCAGCGAGCAAATCCCGCCGGACATGGACGGCTATGTCAAGGATCTGAAGCCCCGCTACAACCTGGAGCGCGCTCAACAGCTCATGAAGGAAGCCGGCTACGAAAAAGGCCTGGAATTCTCCATGATCGCGCCCAACAACCGCTACATTAACGACGAGAAAATCGCCGAGGCCTTTGTTAGCATGATGGCCAAGATCAACATCAAGATCAGCCTCAAAACCATGCCCCGCTCCCAGTATTGGGACGAATTCGACGCCCAGGTGGCGGACATCCAGATGGTCGGCTGGCACCCGGACACCGAGGACGCCGGCAACTATACCGAATACCTGATGATGTGCCCGGACAAGGCCAAGGGCTATGGCGCCTACAACAGCGGCAACTACTGCAACAAAAAAGTGGATGAGCTGGCCCTGGCCTGCCAGTCGGAAACCGACCCGGCCAAACGCACCGCCATGCTCCAGGAAATCGAACGCATTCTTTACAACGACGCGGCCTACATACCCCTGCACTTTGAACCCCACGCCTGGGGCGCCAATAAAAAAGTCAAGAACTTCACCAATATCGTCAACCCCTTCAACCACCCCCGCTTCGGCGATCTGGTAATGGAATAATCTTCTCTCCAACTCCCCGCCAAGTGGCTTATCCCTTGGAACTCTTTATCGCCTGTCCTGTTACGCAGGCGTAACAGGACAGGCGATAAAGGGGGGAGCGGGCTGTCCGGCCTGAGCGAAGCGAAGGTGGACAAAACCTTGTAAGACGGCCCCGGCGGGGGCTCGGGGGCAGCGACCCCCGCTCTAAATATTGGAGCGACATGTTTGCGTTTATAGTCAGAAGAGTAGGGCAAGCGCTCATCGTCATGTTTGTGGTGAGCTTTCTGGGCTTTGCCATCAAGCATGCGGTCGGAGATCCGGTGCGGGACATGGTGGGGGTGTCCGTATCCGCGGCGGAGCGTGAGGCTTTGCGCGATCAACTAGGCCTTAACGATCCTTTTCTGGTGCAGTGGGGGCGTTTTCTGGGGGACGCCCTGCACGGGGATCTGGGACCATCCTTTATTTTTAAAAAGCCGGCCATGGAAGTCATTCTGGCCAAGTTTCCGGCCACCATGGAGTTGGTGATCGTCAGCTCCATAATCATTGTGCTGTTGTCCATTCCCATGGGCGTGTACTCCGCCTACCGCCCCAAATCGCTGTTTTCGCATTTCTGCATGGGCTTCAGCATTCTTGGAGTGTCCATACCGGTCTTTCTCATCGCAATTCTGATGATCTACCTTTTTTCCGTGGAATTGCGCTGGCTGCCGTCCTTTGGCCGGGGCGACACTGTCCTGCTTTTCGGCTTCTGGGAATCCGGGCTGACCACTCTGGCCGGCTGGAAGCATATTATCATGCCCTCCCTGGCCCTGTCCTCCATCATGCTGCCTTTGTTCGTCCGGCTCATCCGGGCTGAAATGATGGAAGCCCTGGAAAGCGAATATGTCAAGTTCGCCAGGGCCAAGGGTTTGTCGGAACTGCGCGTGGTCATGGTGCACGCTTTTAAAAATACGCTGATGCCGGTTATTACCGTGGGCGGCGTGCAGTTAGGCAAGATGATCGCCTTTACCATTCTGACGGAAACGGTCTTTCAGTGGCAGGGCATGGGCTACATGTTTCTGGAAGCCATAGAGCGGGCGGACACTTCCCTGCTGGTGGCCTACATGATCTTTGTGGGCGCGATTTTTGTAACCGTGAACACGCTGGTGGACATAATCTACGGCCTGGTCAACCCCAGAGTGCGTATAGCGGGGGTGAGGTAGGCCATGCTCAAGAAAATTTTAGCCTCCAACATGTGGTACAGCTTCCGCCGGGACTACGTGGCTCTGGGCAGTTCCCTGCTGCTCGCGGCTCTGCTCCTGGCCGCTTTGCTTGCTCCGCTGGTCGCCCAGCAAGATCCTTACGACGGCGCGAACTTCAGCATCATGGACGCGGAAACCCCGCCCATGTGGAAAGACGGCGGCAGTCCTAACTTTCCTCTGGGCACGGACGGCCAGGGCCGGGACATGTTCTCCGCCATGCTTTACGGCATGCGCACCTCCCTGGCCATCGGCGTCGGCGCGGTGGTTCTGCAGGCCGTTCTGGGCATCGTGCTCGGCCTGTGGGCCGGCTACCGGGGGCGGCTCACGGATTCCATCATCATGCGTGTGGCGGATGTGAAGCTTTCATTTTCCTCGTACATGGTAGCCATTTTTCTTGGCGCGATCTTCCAGATGGTCTTTGGTGTGGCCAATTACGAAAAAATCGCCCTGCCCTTCCTGATCGTGGTCATCGGCCTCTCTGAATGGCCGCAGTACGCGCGCACCGTGCGCGCCTCGGTGCTGGCGGAAAAAAGCAAAGAGTACGTGGAAGCCGCCAGGGTGATCGGTCTGGATTCCCGGCGCATCATGTGGCGGCACATCCTGCCCAACACCCTTACCCCGGTCCTGGTCATCTCCACCGTGCAGGTGGCCAACGCCATCATGAGCGAGGCGGCCCTGTCCTTCCTTGGCCTGGGCATGCCGGTCACCCAACCCTCCCTTGGCTCGCTGATCAAGTCCGGCTTCGAATTCTTCTTTTCCGGAAGTTGGTGGATAACCCTGTTCCCCGGCCTGATTCTCATTTTGCTGGTCTTGTCCATCAACCTCTTGGGCGACTGGCTGCGCGATTACCTGAACCCCAAACTGTACAAGAGCTGAGCATGACCGCTTCCGCCCCCCTGCTTGACGTAAAAAATTTGACCGTCTGTTTCCCCAGGCGGGAAGTCACCTATGCGGCGGTCAAAGATGTCAGCTTCAGTCTGATTCCCGGCGGCCGCCTGGGTCTGGTGGGAGAATCCGGAGCCGGCAAATCCGTAACCGGGTTTTCTCTGCTCAACTTGGTCAGCAAACCAGGTTTCATCCAGGACGGCCAGGTCCTCTTTGAAGGCCGCGACATTTTGCGTCTCTCCCCCAAAGAGCTGCGCGCCGTGCGCGGGAACCGCGTCAGCATGATCTTTCAGGATCCCATGATGACCCTGAACCCGGTTCTGACCATTGGCTCCCAGATGGTGGAGACACTGCAGGCGCACCGCAAAATCACCCGCAAGCAAGCCGAGGAGATAGCTCTTGAGTGTCTGGCCAAAGTCTACATCCCCTCGCCCGGCCGTCGGTTGCGCCAGTACCCGCACGAGTTTTCCGGCGGCATGCGCCAGCGCATCGTCATTGCCATAGCGCTCCTTGCCTCGCCCTCCCTGATTATCGCGGACGAGCCCACTACAGCCCTGGACGTGACCATACAGGCGGAAATCATGGATCTCCTGCTCTCTTTATGCGAATCAGAACATATGGGACTGATTCTGATCACCCACGACCTGGGCGTGGTCTCCCAGGTCACCCGTCACATGGCCGTAATGTACGCCGGCCGCATTGTGGAAAGCGGCCTGACCGCCGATCTCATCGCCAACCCGAAACATCCATACACCAGCGGGCTTCTTGGCGCCCTGCCGCAAAACAGCGTCACCCTGGACCGCAGGCTCAACCAGATCCCCGGTGTCATGCCCTCGCTCGCCAACCAGCCGCCGGGCTGCCCATTTAACCCGCGCTGCAACTTGGCCAGGAATATCTGCCGCGAACAACCTCCAGCCTTCCGCGCCAGCCACGGCCGTAGCGTGGCCTGCCACATGGCGGAGTTATAGAAGAAGTTGGCGAATTTGATTGCCGGGGGACTCCGCCCGCCAGCCCCCTGCCAAGGGGCGGATAGCTCCATAGCCGCACGGCAAGCGCGGTGGCGCCTTGGAACGGTAAGGCGGCGCAAAATGAGCTTTGCTCATTTTGCATCCCTGCCGCCGAGATCGCGACAAAAAGCCACGGAGCCCCCAAAATAGCAAGGAATCTACAAATGAGTGATCTTTTAAGTTTAGAAAATGTGGTCAAGCATTTTGATATTTCCGGCGGTTTTTTGGATCAGTTGCGGTTCAGGAACGGCCGGGTGTTTCGCAAGCGCACGGTGGTGCATGCGGTGAACGACGTCAGTCTGACCGTGCGTGAGGGAGAGACTTTGAGCGTGGTAGGCGAGTCCGGCTGCGGCAAGTCCACCCTGGCCCGGACGATCATCGGGCTGTACCGGCCGGAGTCCGGCAGCGTGCGCTACCGGGGCGAGCGCATAGACAACTTGAGCAGCGTGGGCTTTATGCCTTTTCGCACCAAGATGCAGATGGTTTTTCAGGATCCTTACGCTTCTTTGAACCCGCGCATGCGGGTGAGCCAGATTCTGGAGGAACCGGTGCGCTTTCATTTTCCGTCTTTGAGCAAGGCGGAGGTAAAGGGCAAGGTGGATGCCGTCATGGAGCAGGTGGGCGTTTCCCCCTCCTGGCGGACGCGTTTTCCGCACGAGTTTTCCGGCGGGCAGCGCCAGCGCATTTCGCTGGCCAGGGCCCTGGTGCTGGAGCCGGAATGCGTGATCGCGGACGAGCCTATTTCCGCTCTGGACGTATCCATCCAGGCCCAGGTGCTTAACCTGATGATGGATTTGCAGGAGCGCCACGGCCTGACCTATATCTTCATCAGCCACGATTTGTCCGTGGTGCGCCACATCTCCAACCGGGTGGCCGTGATGTACCTGGGCGCCCTGTGCGAACTCGCTCCGGTACACGCCTTGTTCAACAAACCGCGCCATCCGTATACCCAGGCCCTGCTTTCCGCTATTCCGGACATCAAAAATCCGGGCAAAAAGCGCCTGCGCCTGGAAGGCGACGTGCCCACCCCCATTGATCTTCCGCCTGGCTGCGTGTTCCACGGCCGCTGCCGCTACATGAACGAGCGTTGCCGCCGGGAAGTCCCAAAGCCGATATCCCTGGGCGGAGAGGCGCTTGTCGCCTGCCACGCGGTGGAAGAAGCGCGACTGGCGGATTGAATTTGCCCGGTCTTGAAAAAAGAAAACCCAAGGCAACCACTCCTTGGGATTTCTATTGAGATCCGAATCTCACCTGACTTAGGGGTTCAGGAGCAAATTCCGGCGGAACCGGGAAGACTTACATAGGGGAATAAGCCTTTGCGCTTTGCTGTTTTACCTAAAGCAAAGCCCGTGCCAATGCCGCCTGTAAAGTATTCCGCTTTTATACCAAGTTTTTTCGCAATGTTAATGGATAATCGCCTGGGCGCATCCCAAAAATTCTTTTGCTTCCTTACGCACACGTGCGTTTTCGCACGAGCGAATTCGCACGGAGCCCGGCCTGAATACATCTAATTTTCTTCATCCTCTTCGGCCAGAATCATCAGGGCGTCTTCCACCGCCTTGTTCAAGAGCTCAAGCTGCGGCTTCAGGGCTTCCAAAGCGGCTTGGGATTCTTCCGGACTCAGAATCATGCGCTCGCCAAACATCAAGCCGTCCCGCATGCCGCCACCCCAATGTTCTTCCCAGTCTTCGCCCACGTAAATGCTTACGTAGTCCAGCAGGCAGGCGTTGCGCAGGTAGAATTCCGGAAAATCGTCATAGTCAAAGTGCAGCACCGGGGTGCAGCCCAATGGCGTCCGGGCCAGCCACAGGCCCGGAATCTCATCCCCGCCAAGTTGCGGCAGGTTGAGCACCATGGGCAGCCCCTTGGCTCTGGCTAAAAAAACCCGCTTGGCTTTTTTCAAATCCAACGGCTCTTCGCTCAGCATGCTCCCCAAATCCGCAAACAATCCCAACAGGCCGTCCGGCGTGAAAATTTGGTGTTTACTCGCCAGGATGAAGTCAAAAAATGTAGCGTCGCCATCATGCATTTTCAGGTTGCGGTCAAACCCCAGCAGCAGTTGGGCGTCCCAGGGCAGCGGGCCGGTTGGCCCGACATAAGCGGAATGCCCAAGGGCTTCGGCCAGGCGCAAATTCCACGGCAAATCACCGGACAGGGGATTTGCGCAGACCAAGGGCACGCGAATGGTCCGGATTTCCGCCTCGCTCATCGGAGCCGGAATAATCTTTTTGGCCGCGTAAACCTGTTCCAGCCTGGCCTTGGTTTTTTCCCAGATCTCCCGCTGGCGCGGAGTAAGATCGCCGGCGGCCGCGCCGCTCGCCGGCGCGCCCAGGGTCAATACGACTAAAAGCAATAAAGCCGTCCTCAAACTGTTCATGCTGTTCCCACCAGGAATAATATTTAACCGCTCAGGCTTCTTGCTGGCCACGCTCCGCATTTAGAGCGTTTAACGCTTAACATGGCCGCTTAACGGCGGACAAATCTCGCCTACGCCTATTTCGCGACAAGGATTTGCCGGCAAATCATTATAGAGCAATCATCTCTTTCATTCGCGAATCGTCACGGGCTCTTTCCCCACGGCATTCAACATTTCCAGAATGTTTTCAAATACGATGGCCGGGGTTATGCTTTTAAGGCATTCGCCCTGCCTGGGGCAGGGTTTAGCTCCATGCAGGGAGCAGGGCCGGCAGGGAAGATCGGCTTCCAAGACGCGATCTTTCGGCCCGGCAGGGTAAAAACCCCACTCCCTGGTGGTGGGGCCGAACATGGCCAGCACCGGCGCGCCCACCCCGCAGGCCATGTGCATGGGGCCGGAATCCCCGGTGACCAGCAGGCGGCTCTGGCTGAGCAGGGCCGCGCATTCGCGCAGGGTTGTGGTGTTGCTCAAATTTTCCCGGCGCTCCGGCAACGGGGCTTGTCCCAGCCCCACAAAAAACCATGGCAGGCTGGCCGCGTCCAGTTGCGCGGCTAAATCCCGCCAGTACTCCGCGGGCCAGGCCTTCAGGCTGTGCGTGGCAAAAGGATGCAGGGCCAGCGGGTTTACGCCCGGCCAGAACAAATCTTCCAGCCGGGCGCGCGCCCAGGCGCTTTCCTCAGGCCGCAGCGTGATCACGGGCAACAGATCCCGCTGGGCCGGCGGCGTGGTTTCCAGAGCCATGGCGTAGCGCTGCGGCACGTTGAATTCCCGTAGCTCTCCGGCTGACACCTTGCCGCCGGAAAGCAGAAACATGCGGCGGAGCAGGGATTTTTTAGGATAGCGGCGCACCGGGCCGCGCCAAAGAAAACTCAGCACTTCGGAACGCAGGGTGCCGTGCAGGTCCAAAAGCCCCTGGCCCTGGTGCTGGTGGGCCAGAGCGGTGAACCAGGGCAGCATTCCGGCGGTCCGCAGCTTTTCCGGAGCGGCCGGGATGACCCTGGTTATGGCCGGGTGCTCCTGCAAGACCGGCGCAAAAGCCTCCTTGGTCACAACACTGAAGCGCAAGCCGCGCGTTTTGTGCCACCAGTCCAGTACCCCGGTCAGCAAAACCACGTCCCCCAGGGCGCCCAGCCTGAACACCAGCCATTCTTGCGGCTTTGAGCGCATCTCAAATCCCCCCTGGCTGCAAAACCAGCCTTCCGGCGCCCGCCGCGGCAACGGCGAAAAAACCTCTCCGGCGTAGCGCGGCTGCTCCTTCATCACCTTTTTCACCGCTTGCTCGCGGTTGCCGGAAATTCTGCTTTTTCGCCGCAAGATGGATTGTGAAACGCGCTCCGGTTTTCTCCCAGCGCCTCCCATAAGCCGGCGGAGCTGAATTTTCTTCCCTTTTAAAGCTCAAAGTACTTGTACTCCCAATGCTCAAAGGATATAGAAAACAAACTAGTAACCATTATTTTTTTGGCAGCATACAGGAAATGTCGGAAAAATCCACACCCGCGAATCACGATTCCGGAACCCAAGCCACTCCCACTCCGGGTGAAACACCTCCGTCCAAAGGCCGCTGGTGGGTTTCTCTTGCCTGGATACTGGTTTTTGTAAACTGCGGTTTTTTACTGTACCTGATCCTGACTGTTTTCAATCCTTCTTATGGTTTTGATTTTCTACACATCTGTTTTTTTATATCCTGCCTGGTCATGTCCTTTGCCTTGCTGACAGGCATGCATTTTATAAAAACGCCGGGAGACGATTCCAAACCGCCGGAACAGGCCAGGCAAATCACGCCTGCTCCCAGCCTGCCCCAGGATCCGAACGCCAACCTGAATCTGTCCAGGCTTTGTTCCCTTATGCAGGAAGGCTTTGCCCTGATGCGCGGCAATAACCTGCTTTGCGTCAATACCAGCCTGGCCTATATGCTGGGGGAACAGGAAGAAAGGCTTGCGGGCGTCAGCATAAACGAATTTGTACACCGCGAGGATTTGCCGCTCCTGAACACAGCCCGCCTGGAACGCTCGGGAAACGGCCCGGCCACGCCTTCGCGGGTAACCCTGCGCCTCTTGACCGGATTGGGCGACGTGCGCTGGGTGATCTGCAGCGTCTACCGAGTGCTTTGGCAGAATGAAAACACGGAACTCCTGCTTTTTGAAAACATCGGTCCCCTTAAGCAGGCCCAGCGCTCTCTGGAAGAACAGGAGCAGCAATCCCGCGTGCTGATCGAGCGCACTCCGCTGGGCATAGCCATGTTTGATCCCATTGGCCAACTCCGGCTGGCCAATACGGCCTGGTATTCCCTGTGGAGCAACGTGACCGGGGTGGGCAGCCGGCGCTTCAATATTCTCCAGGATCCCTTCCTGCCTCGCCAGGACGTGGAAAACGCCATCCGCCAGGCCTACAACGGACACGAAGCCGCGGTTAACAGCCTGGAACACGCCTCCCCCTGGGGCGAAACCCGCTGGTTGAACATGGCCTTCAATCCCATGCGCAATTCTGAAGGCCAGCTCATCGGCATGGTCATGGTGCAGCAGGACATCACGGAGCAAGCGCGCTCGTCCCGCCGGGAACAGGAGCTCACCGAGCAACTCACAGCAATGCGCGCGGACTGCCTGGAATCCGGCGAACAACTAACCGGCCTGCTGGACGCCCTGCCCATGGTGTTGATAATCACGGACCGCGAAGGCCAGATAACCGCCTGGAACAGCGCCGCGACCTCCCGCTACGCTCTGGAGCCCCAACAAACCATGGGCCGCAAACTGAATACCCTGGGGCGCCCCTTTGACCTGCTGGCCAACCTGGTCGGCCAGGCAGCCGCCGATAATGCCCCGGCCAGCCTGGACCTGAGCCCGGAACGGGCCATCGCCTCCCCCATCGGCCGCAACAACACGGCTTTCCTTATTTGCGTACAATAATCACTTAGTCCCGAAAATCTTGTCGCCGGCATCGCCCAGGCCGGGCAGGATATAGCCGTTTTTATCCAGGCAGCGGTCCACAGCCGCGGCGTAGACGTCCACGTCCGGGTGCTGCTGCGCCAGTCTGGCCAGACCTTCGGGCGCGGCCACCAGGAATATGCCCACAATGCTCTGGCATCCGGCCTCCTTGAGCAGGCTGATGGTGGCGCACAGAGTGCCGCCGGTGGCGAGCATGGGGTCCAGAATTACCGCCTGGCGGCGCTTCATGTCTTTGGCCAGTTTGACGTAGTATTTGACCGGCTCCAGGGTGCTTTCATTGCGAAACATGCCCACCACGCTGACTTTGGCGCCGGGGATGAGATCCAGAAAGCCGTCCAGCATGCCCATGCCGGCGCGCAGGATAGGCACCACAGTAATTTTTTTGCCCTTTATGCGATCCACTTCCACCGGCCCGGCCCAGCCCTGGACGGTTATTTTTTCCGTTTCCAGGCTCTTGGTGCATTCATAGGCCAGCAGGCGGCACAGTTCATTGGACACGGCCCGGAACTCGCGCACCGGCAAATCGTGCCTTCTGAGCAGGCCCAACTTGTGTTTGACCAGGGGATGGTCCACAACGTAAACTGCCATCTTGTGCTCCGTATTATTTTGGCTGATAAAAATTCGGCAAAACCCTTTGCCGCGCGTCATCCTGGGTTGTAAAGCTTGCCCAGAGCACGGTCAAGCGGCGGATATGATTTATATGGAAGAAAAGCACGATAAGACGTTTTTCAGGGAACTCGCCTTTACGGCCGGACCATCGGACGACGGCCTGCGCCTGGATGTGTTTTTAAGCGCGGCGCTGGAAGGCGAACTTTCGCGGGAAAAAATCAAACAGGCCGTTCTGCGTGGCCAGGTTAGCTTTAACGGCCGACCCTGCCTTGCGCCAAAGCGCCGCCTGGCAGCGGGGGATAAAGTGCTGGCCCGCCTTGAGTCCGCGCCGCCGGAATTGCAGCCGGAGGACGGCGAACTGCGCTTTATTTACCGCGACCCCTTCCTGGCCGCCCTGGACAAGCCGGCCGGCCTGACCGTGCATCCCTGCCCGAGTTGCCCGACCGGCACCCTGGCCCAGCGGCTTATCCGGCATTGCCCGGAACTGGCCGCCACCCCGGCCGGAGAAGGCTTGCGCCCCGGAATCGTCCACCGCCTGGACAAGGACAGCAGCGGCCTGCTGCTGGTGGCCCTGGAGGAGCCAGTACGCCTTAAGCTGAGCTCTATGTTCAGTCGCCGGGAAATATACAAGGAATATCTGGCCCTGGTCCGGGGAACGCCGCAACCGGCTGCCGGCATGATCGCGGAGCCCATCGGCCGCCATCCCAGCGTCAAGACGAAAATGGCCGTGCTCAAATCCGGCCGGCCGGCCCAGTCGGATTACCGCACTCTGTACGCCGATCCTCTGGGCCGCTTCGCCCTGCTGGCCGTACGCATCCACACCGGCCGCACCCACCAGATCCGCGTGCATCTGACCCACCTGGGGCACCCCATCCTGGGCGATTCCGTCTACGGGCCAAAAAATCAAGCCTCGGACGGGCATCCGGCAAAAGTCCCCCATTGCGCCGCTTCCGACAATGTGTATCCTTCCAGCCCCTCCAGCATCTGGCCCGGACCGGGCACGGCAACGCTTGCGGCCCCCCCGGCCCGGCAGATGCTCCACGCCTGGAAGCTCAAACTCAAGCACCCGGCCAGCGGGGTTCCTTTGGATTTCTGCCTGTCCCCACCGGAGGATTTTGCCGCGAGCGCGCTTTTTTACACGCGAAATCCACGGAGAGTGGTAATCACCGGCGTGCCCGGCTGCGGCAAGTCAGCTGTTCTGAAAGCCCTGGACAGCCTGGGCCTGCCCACCTGGAGCGCGGATGCGGCCGTGGCCAGACTGTACCAGCCGGGTGCGGACGGTTGCGTGCTCCTGCGCGGGCGTTTTGGGGAACGCTTTGTGCCGGACCGCTCCGGCCCGGTGGACAAGGCAGCTCTTTTCAAAGCCATGTGTACGGAACCGGCCTTGCGCAAAGAGCTGGAAGCCCTGATCCACCCTCTGGTCTTCCACGACATGCAGAGCTTCTGGCAGGCGCATACTGACCCGGACCAACCGCTCTTTGCCGAAGTGCCGCTCTATCTGGAAGGCGGGCGGGACAAAAAACAACCGGGTCCAGGCAGCGAAGCCCCGCTGCTGGTCGGAGTATTCTGCCCGGAGCGGACGCGCCTGGAGCGCCTGACCAAACTGCGCGGCTGGCCGGAGAGTACGGTCGCGCTCATGGATTCCTGGCAATGGTCGCAAAAGGAAAAAATGCGCGCCTGCCACCTGGTGCTGGACAACAGCGGAGACCTGGCGGCCCTGCAAGCCCTGGTCAGCGGCCTGCCCGCCCTGCTGGCGGATCTGCGCCTGGCCGGGCAAAGACACTTTTTGGCCGAACTCAATAAACTATGGGGATGTTAGGGGTTGTTGGGATTTTTGAACATCAGCCCCGTGCTGTTGGGAGCCAGTTTGTTCGCGCGCAACCAAAGCGGGGTGCAGGCCCTGGCCGGGGCAAGGTCCACGCGCAGTGCCACAAATGCGCCCAGAGGCGGACGAATGCCCGCGTTTATGCGGCAGGCCCAGCAATGCGGCTTCCAGCTCCAGACCGGTCCGATCAGCGCGCTGCCCCACGTGGTATGCCTGGCCGCGGCCACCCGGCGCAAAATCCGCCAGACGCTCCAGGGAGTGTGCCAATACGGCTTGTCCGGCCCGGCATCCTTTATTTTTTTGGCCCGGCCGCCTCTGGAAGCGTAAACCCCGGCCAGGGAACAGCGGTTCGGGAAGGCAATCAGAGCCCCGCGCACCGTCACGCGAAAAAGCTCCTGCAGCATTGCCTCCGGCTCGGACAAAAACTCCAGGCCGGCCACGCAGGCCGCATAATCAAACCGCTGATCCTCATAGGGCAGCAACGCGGGATTGCTCACGGAAAAATCCGCCCGCTGCCCCAGACGCTTCCTGGCCTCCTCCAACAGCCCCTGGTCTGATTCGCAACCGGTAACATCCAGCCCGGCCTCCCAAAAAGCCTCCAAAAACCGGCCGCTCCCGCACTGCACTTCCAAAAGCGTGTGCCCGCGCCTGGGCCAGCCGGCGATAAGACGCCCCAAAAGCGCCATCTGTCGCTCCAGGGCAAACATCCCCGCCGGCGTCTCGTACCAGGCCTCATATCTTTTCTGCGGATCCGCTTCCCACATAATGATGAAACCTTCTTTTTGATTTGAGGGGCGGCCCCGCAAACTCCCCGCCAATGGGCTCAGGCGGGGGCTTGGATAGGCTCCGCCTCCTCAAATTAAAAACTATTCTTCTTTGTACATGGCGCCGGTGGCGGCGGAGCTTACCTGGCGGGCGTAGCGGCGCAGGAAGCCGGATTTTATTTCCTTTTTATACGGCACATGGTTTTTGGCGCGTGTTTCGAGTTCTTGTGAGCTTACTAATAATTCCAGCTTTCTGGCCGGAATGTCAATCAGAATCTGGTCGTTGTTCCGGACCAGGGCCAGCAGGCCGCCGTCCGCGGCTTCCGGAGATACGTGACCGATGGCCGCGCCACGCGAGCCGCCGGAGAAACGGCCGTCGGTGATCAGTGCCACGTCCGCGCCCAGGCCCATACCGGCGATGGCCGCCGTGGGAGTGAGCATTTCGCGCATGCCGGGCCCGCCGCGCGGGCCTTCGTAACGAATGATCAAAACCTGGCCGGCCTTGAGCTGGCCGGACCAGATGGCGGCTGATGCTTCTTCTTCAGAGTTGAAGACCAGCGCGGAAAGGGTGCGCCTCATCATGGCCGGGTCCACGGCGTACTGTTTGACCACCGCGCCCTGCGGGGCCAGGTTGCCCCGGAGGATGGCTATGCCGCCCTCCTGGGAATATGGGTTGTCCAGCGGGCGGATGACGGAAGGATCCTTTACCTCGGCTTTAAGGTCGGCCAGGTTTTCCCCCAAAGTCTTGCCGGTCACGGTAAGCACGCCGGTATTGACGCGGCCGGCTTTGGCCAGTTGCGCGATCACGGCCGGAATGCCTCCAGCCGCGTGCAGGTCTTCAATACGGTGCTCCCCAGCTGGAGAAAGCTTACACAGGTTCGGGGTGGAGCGGCTCAGGGAGTCAAAAATATCCAAATCCAAATCCAGCCCGGCTTCGCGGAAAATGGCCGGCAGATGCAGCACCGTGTTGGTGGAGCAGCCCAGGGCCATATCCACGGTCACGGCGTTGGCCACGGCGTCTTTGGTTACAATGGAGCGCGGAGTGATGTTTTTAGCCAGCAAATCCATAACCCGCATTCCGGCATGCTTGGCCAGGCGCACTCTGGCGGCGGCCACGGCCGGAATGGTGCCGTTGCCCGGCAGGGCCAGGCCGATGGTTTCCGCCAGACAGTTCATAGAATTGGCCGTGAACATGCCGGCGCAGGATCCGCAGCCGGGACAGGCGTTTTCTTCCATATAGCAAAGCTCCTGCTCGGTGATCAGCCCGGCCTTGAGCTGGCCGGCCGCCTCGAACACGCTGATCAGGTCCGCTTTTTTGCCGCCCGCGCTCCGGCCGGTCAGCATGGGACCGCCGCTGACCAGAATCGAGGGGATATTCAGACGCAGCATGGCCATGAGCATGCCGGGCACGCACTTGTCGCAGTTGGGAATAAATACCAGAGCGTCAAAAGGATGGGCCGTGGCCATTATCTCTATTGAATCAGCTATGATCTCCCGACTGGGCAAAGAATACCCCATGCCCTCATGGTTCATGGCCAGACCGTCGCAAACCGCGATGGCCGGAAACTCCAGCGGCGTGCCGCCGGCCAGACTCACCCCGGCTTTGACCGCCCGGGCCAGAGTGTTCAGATGCAAATGCCCCGGCACAATCTCGTTGGCGGAATTCACCACCCCCACCAACGGACGCTCCATCTCCTCCCGCGTCAAACCCAACGCGTACAACAATGAACGGTGCGAGGCCCTCTCCGGACCGGCTGTCATTTTTTTACTGCGCGTAGCCATAGATATATCCTTTTTTAGTGGAATCATTTCGTTTGCGCTAAGGGGAGGCCCGCCTCCCCGTATACCCCGGCAAGGGGATCAACCCCCTGCAACCATCCTAATGGAGGTTGGGTGTTCAATTATTTTTAATTGCCACCCAACTCCCGGCAATCCCCATAAACGTAGGCACGGCCACCAGCATCACGGACAAACTCAAAGGCAGGAACTGGATTTCCATTAGCAGGGGAGGAAAGTTGAGGACGTCGCGGATTTGCAGGTGCATAAAGCGCAGGAGCACAAGGGCCATAAGGCCGCCGCACAGGCCCTGGACAGCCCCGCCGGCCATAAGGGGCAGGCGGATGTACCAGGGGTGGGCGCCGACGAGCTGAAGGATTTCCACCTCCAGGGAGCGGGCCAGCAGGGAGAGGCGCACGGTGTTGCTGACCACCAGGGCCAGGACCAGGGCCAGAAAGCCTATGGCCGGCCACATGACGTAATGGTTGACCTTGCGCCAGGCCTGCCCGAGCTCGTCGCGCAGGGGGGTGGCGGCCACGCGTTCCACGCCCGGCAATTGCTGGAGGTAAAGCTGGGTTTCCCTGAGCCAGGTTTCTATGTCCGTATCGCGCGGGGCAAAGGTGAGCAAGGCGGTGGCGGGCAGGGGGCTTTTGCCGGCTTCAAAGGTAAAATCCTTTGTGCCTGGCAGGTTGCGGCCCATTCTTTTGCCAAGCTCCTGCATAGCTTCGTCCGGGGTGAAGGTGACGACGTGGGAAAAGCCTGGCAGATGGCGCAGGCCGCTCCATTGTTCGCGAACAAGGTTGAGATCCGTGCCGGGCCGCCAGTAGACCTGAAACACAGTTTCACCGCGCACGGTGCCTAGCTGGTGGTTCAGGGTGGTCAAGGCCATGAGGAACAGGCCGGACAGAAAGGCCACCAGGGTTACGGCGGCAAAAGTGAGCAACTGGGCCCAAGGATTCAGGCCGAGATCCCGCAGACCCTGGCCCAGAAGGCGGAAAACGACCCGGATCATTCCGCGCCTCCGCACTCGTCCGGGCGTTGCGCGTGGGCCAGGCCCCGGTACAGTGTGGCGCCGGGCCAGTTGGCGTAGACGATCATGCCGTCCTCCAGGCGCATCAGCCGGGCGCCGGGGTGGCGGCGCAAGAGTTCCAGGCTGTGCGTGGCCACGATCATGGTCGTGCCGTAGTTCTGGAACTGCTTGAACAAATCCATGAGCCGCAGGGAGAGTTCCGGGTCCAGGTTACCGGTTGGCTCGTCGGCCAGGAGCACTTTGGGATTGATCACAAAAGCCCGGGCCACAGCCACACGCTGCTGCTCTCCGCCGGAAAGCTCCCCGCAGGGCACGTTCATGCGGGCGTCCAGGCCAAGGGCGCGCACCACGGCCCGCACCCGGCGCTCCGCGTGGGCCTGGGCCAGGCCGCGCACTTCCAGCGGCAGGACCACATTTTCGTACACGCTGCGCTGGGGCAGGATTTTAAAATCCTGAAAAACCACGCTGACCTGGCGGCGCAACTGGGGCACATCGCCGGACTTCATGTTCTTCAAATCCAGGCCAGCCACCTTGACGTCCCCGCGCTGGATTGACGCGCCGGCGTACAGCAGGCGAAGGAGCGTGCTTTTGCCCGCCCCGGAAGGGCCGGACAGAAAAAGAAATTCGCCCTTGCGCAGGGTAAAGGAGCAATCCTTCAAAGCCCAATGCGGCCCGAAACTGTGAGAAAGATGGCGTACCTGGATCATTCGGGCACACTAGCGCAGCCGGCCCGGCATGGCAAGTTGCGCGCCAGGTGAGATTTTCAACTCCGGGTTATCGCGGTTGGGCGGGCTGCCCGCGCAGCAGCGCATCGCAATCATTGCCCTCGCGTGATTTTTGCAGCACCCGGCCGGCCTGGTCCGCAATCAGGCTCAAACGACAAGAAAGCTCCTGGTTGTGCGCCGGCACAAAAACATTCTGCCGCCAGATCACAGGGTAGCCGTCCTCATCGTAGCCGACAAAAATCTCCCGCTCCACATACTGACCGGGCACAAAAGTCTGGCCGCTCCTCTGCCAGTCGTAACGGATCCGGCCGTCCGCCATGGGAGCCTGAAAATCCGGCTCGCCAAAAAATTGCCGGGCCGCGCTGACGTCAGTCAGGTTGTCCAGGGCGGCGTCCAGGCGGCTCTTGGGGGCGCAGGCCGCCGAAAGCAGCACAAGAACCAGGGCCGCGGCTTTTTGGAATCCGATCATGGCGTCCTCCTCACAATCCCGTCCTATTTCTGATTCTATATCAAAATTACGTTTATGAAATTTTTATTTAAAATCGGAATTTTCCCCTGCCGGGGGCAAATTTTCCAGCTCTTCAAGCAGCATTCCGGCCACCCTGGGGCAATAAAGCATGCCGAAATGGCTGACCAGGCCGGTTACCCGCAGCTTCCAGCCCGGCGGGGGCAGCAGGCCCGCCGCCGGCAGCACCATGTCGTCAGTCGGGCTGACCAGGGACACGCAGGAAACTCCCGGAGTCGAAGCCGCTTTCAGATCCGCAATGAAGCCGGAGTCCGGCAAAAGGCTTCTGGTCAGGCGGCTTCTGGCCAGAGCAGCCATTTTGCTGCCCCCGTGCGGCGTTCCCAGAGTGATCAGGCCCGCCGCCCTGCCCGCGTTGACCGGGTTCAACAGCCAGCGGCGCAGGAGCAGGCCCCCAAGGCTATGCCCCGCCAGCACTGGTTTGCGGCCGGGCCAGGCCAGTTCGACGGCGCGGATATGCGCGTCCAGATCCGCGAAAACGTTTTCCAGAGCGGAAAAACGGCTGGAGTAGACAAAAACGGAAACCGCCCAGCCGGCCTTTTTCAGCCTGCCGGCCAAATACAGCCAAGCCCCGGCATTGCAGCGAAGACCATGCACCAGCACCAGCGGTCCTCTGCCCGCTCCGGGATCAAAACCGGGTTTTCTCTCCCAAAACCAGCCCATGGGCAGGACAGCCGCCTCAATCAGATACCCGCCCAGCGAAAGCCAAAATATTCGCAGACAAGTCCAAAGGCCGGGCCTGGGCGCCGGAACAGCCGCGCAGGGGGCATTCAGCGCCTCATACCAGTAGAGCAGATTGCTGCCACAGGCTGCGAACACGAACAGGAACGCAGCAATGCCAAGAATCGCGCACAAGATGCCCATGGCCAACCTCGCGGAACGGGAAAAGTTTTCAAACCAACCTTACTTCCGTATCATTGCGGATGATTGCCTGCCAGGTTTTTTTGTGCCAGAAGAACAGCGGACACAGCTTGAGGCTGTGCTGACAAAATAATCCCCGGAGCCGCCATGCCTGACTTGATCCGCCTGGAAGCCGTCATAGAACAGGAAAACGCCGATTTTCTTTCCGCCGTGCTGGCCCTGGCCGTGCCCCACGGCTGGGAGGAACAAACTCTGCCCGACGGCCGCCTGCTCTGCCGCGTGCATACGGAAAACCAGGCTTTTTGCGCGGAACTGGAGGCCACACTCCGGGAGCGGTTGCCCGGCTTGCGGCTTACGCGATCCGTTGTGCCGAACGTGGACTGGACCATCGCCTGGCGCGAGTTCTTCACCCCGGTCCAGGCGGGCCGGTTTCTGGTTCTGCCGCCATGGCTGGCGGAGGAGCATAAAAATTCCCAGTCCTCCGTCCTGCTCATTGAACCCAAGACCGCCTTCGGCACCGGGCATCACGCCACAACCGCCCTGTGCCTGCGGGCCATTTCCGAACTGGCGGCGCAGAATAAAATCAGCCCGGCCGACCGTTTTCTGGATCTGGGCTGCGGCTCGGGCATTCTGAGCATTGCCTGCGCCAAGCTGGGGCTGGCCGGCCTCGGACTGGATATTGACCTGCTGGCCATTGAAAACTCACAGGAAAACAGCCTGCTCAACGGCCTGGCGCCCGGCGGCAAGCCGGGCTTTGACCTGCGGCGCGGCAGCATTGAACAAGCCGGCCAGGAGAGCTTCAACCTGATTCTGGCCAACATCCTGGCCGCGCCCCTCAAGGAACTGGCCCCGCACATCGTCAAAGCCCTGGCCAAAAACGGCCGCCTGGTGCTCTCAGGCATTCTGGATATCCAGGCTGATGCCGTGGAATCCGCTTACCGACAGCAGGGTCTGCCCCCGGCCCGCCGCATTCTGGACGGAGAATGGGCCGCGCTGGTTTGGAGTTGACTATTGCCGGCTTAGGGGCCGCCCTCTCAGCCCCAGGCAGGGTGCGTGACGCCACGCGCCGGCGGGCATGTTCGCCAATTTAACAACACCGGCTTACCAATGAGCAAACGCGAAACAACCCTTCTAAGCTACTACAACGCCATGTCCGCCCACTTCGGGCCGTGCGGGTGGTGGCCGGGCGACACGCCCTTTGAAGTGGCCGTCGGAGCGATCCTCACCCAGAATACGGCTTGGCGCAACGTGGAAAAAGCCCTGGCCGGGCTTAAAAACGCCGGCCTCCTGGCCCCCCTGCCCATGTGGCTGGCTCCCACGCAAACCTTGGAAAACGCGATCCGCCCCTCTGGGTCATTTCGGGTTAAAACGCAGCGCCTGCGGGCATTTCTGTCCTTTCTGGCCGGCCTGGCCGGCGCTAAGGACCCTCCGGCGGATCTGCATTTTGAATCCCTGCGGGACTATGATACCCTGCGCCTGCGCGAAGAACTCCTGACCGTAAAAGGCATCGGCCCGGAAACAGCGGACTCTATCCTGCTCTATGCCCTGGGCCGGCCCACGTTTGTGGTGGACGCCTACACCAAGCGCATCTTCAGCCGCCACGGCCTGGTGGAAGAAGAAATCGGATACGCTGGCCTGCGTGAGTTTTTTATGGAGGCTCTGCCGGAAGACACGGCCCTGTATAACGAATACCACGCCCTGCTGGTAAAGGTGGGCAACGGCTTTTGCCGGCGGCAAAAACCGCTTTGCGGGGGCTGCCCTTTACGGGATTTTCTGGAATATGAAGTCGATAGTTAAATGCGGCCTGGCCATGACGCTGCTTCTGGCGCTCTGCCTGCCGGCCCGGGCCGCGGAACAGCCGGGCGAAAGCGAACTTTTGCAGTCCATCCGGCAGGAACAGGCCAGGGCCAGGGAACGTCGGGACAGCCTGAAGCGCCTGAGCGATCAGGAGCGCCGGCTAGATACCGGCCTGGCCGAGGCCGAGGCGCGCATTCTCAAGCTGGAATCAGGCCTGGAGGAGCAACAGGACAGAATGCTGCGTCTGGCCGGCGACGAAGAAGCGGCCAAGCGGGAATACGACTCCCTGCTGGTGGAATGCCAAAAAACGGATGCCATGCTGGCGGAACTGCTTAAAACGCTCTGGGAACTGCACAGCCGCCGGTTTAGTGTTGGCGGCCGGGATTTGCCGGACTGGCCGGTCACGGACCGTGAATACGTCTGGTCCTCCGAGCTTTACAAGGCGGTCAACGCCTACCGTCTGACCCTGGACGCCCAGGAGCGGGATCTGAACGCGGCCCTGCTTAAGCGCGAAAACATCGGCCGCCAGCTCGGCCAGCGCAGCGAAGAAATCGAACGGGAAAAAGCCCGCCTGCTCAAGGACAGGGTGGGCTATGAACAGCGCCTGGCCCGCTTGCGTGAAGAAAAATCCGATGCGGAAGCCGAACTGGCCTCCACCCTGGAATTGATCAAAAACCTGAATTTTACGCTTAAAAGCGTAAGCGGGCAGGGCGATATAGCCAAAGCCAAGGGCCGGCTTTCTCTGCCGGTTTCCGGCTCCGTAAAACTGCGCTTCAGGCCGGAGGGCAGGCTGCCGGTCAACGGGCTGGGCTTTTCCGCGGCCCAGGGCAGCGAGGTGCGGGCCGTTTACAGCGGCAAAGTGGTCTTTGCCGACACCATGCGCGGCCGGGGCCAGGTGGTTGTTTTACAGCACGGCAAAGAGTATTTCAGCGTTTATTCCTTTCTTTCGGAAAGCTCCGTAAGCCCCGGCCAGGACGTCAGCCCGCGCCAGCTCCTGGGACGAGCGGGATTTTATCCGGATATTGACGGCCCTGGCCTGTATTTCGAATTGCGTTTTCATCAAAAAGCCATTAATCCTGAAAGTTGGTTCACCGCCAACTGACTATCCATAAAAGGACTACGATATGCGTTCCCCCATGCCCCGATTTTTACGCAGCCTGACCTGCGCATCCGTTTTGCTTCTGCTGTTTTCCAGTCTGGCCCTGGCCGCGGAAGGCCAGGAGGAAGACTTTGAATACATGAAGCGCTTCAGCCAGGTATACAAACTGGTGCGCGAAGCCTACGTGCATGAGGTCAGCACCGAGGACCTTATGAACGGGGCCATCAAGGGCATGCTCCAGAGCCTGGACCCGCACTCCGCCCTGATGGATCCTAAAGAATTCACGGAGTTTGAAGAAGGCTCATCAGGCAAATTCGTGGGCATCGGGGTGGAGCTGTCCACGGAAAACGGCCAGGTCATTGTGGTCAGCCCCATTGACGACACCCCGGCGGACAAGGCCGGCATGAAGGCCGGAGACGCCATTTTGACCATCAACGGCGAACCCACCATGGAAATGTCCGGCCAGGAAGTGGTCAAAAAGATTCGCGGCCCCAAGGGCACGGAAGTCAAACTGATGATCCTGCACAAGGACGCCAAGGCTCCAGTGGAACTCGCCATAAAGCGCGACGTGATCCCCCTTCTGAGCGTCAAGTCGCGCTACCTGGAGGACGGCTACCTCTGGGTCCGCCTGTCCCGCTTCAGCGAGCGCACCACCGAGGAACTTCTGGACGCCCTGGCCACGGCCCGCAAAAAAACCACGCTCAAGGGCATTATTCTTGATCTGCGCAACAACCCCGGCGGTCTTCTGGACCAGGCCGTGGACGTTTCCGACTTGTTTCTGAAGGACGGGGTCATTGTGTCCATGCGCGGCCGGGAGGGCGATTCGGTCCGAGAATTCAAAGCCAAACCCCAATACTCGGACGTGAGCGAGCCCATGGTGGTGCTGGTCAACTCCGGCTCGGCCTCAGCCGCGGAAATCGTGGCCGGCGCCATGCAGGACCGTAACCGCGCGCCCCTGCTGGGCGAACGCACCTTTGGCAAAGGCTCGGTCCAGAACCTCTTCAAGATGAAGGACGGTTCGGCCCTCAAGCTTACCATCGCGCTTTATTACACGCCCAGCGGCCGGTCCATCCAGGCCGAGGGCATAGAACCGGATTTCAACGTGCCCTTTGAAACCCCACGGGATGACGCGACCCCCAAAATGCCCCGCCTGAACGTGCGGGAGCAGAACCTTGCCGGACACCTGGAAAACGGCAAGGACAAAAAGGACGAAGACAAAGCAAAGGCGGAAAAAATCGCCAAGGAAGTGGTGGACCCGGAAGCGTCTAACTTCCTGGCCAAGGACAACCAACTGCGCATGGGCCTGCAAATGCTCAAGGGTTTGCCGCGGCTGCACCAGATCCAGTTTTAGGGCCTGGAGCATTTCGCCAACGAGTGGTCCGGGACCTAAAAAAGGCCCCGGGCCGCTTCAGGCTGTTGACAACGGTATAAAAACCAAAGACATTGATTCCCGGTTTCGCGGGAATGGCGGCTGAATAACTCCGCATTCCCGCGAAACCGGGAATCAATGTCTTTCTGTCTTTCTTCATGAAAAAAATCCGTCTCTTCTCGGCCGGTTTATTGTTGCTGCTCCTGCTTTGCGGGGCTGGGGCGCTGTTTTTCGCCCCACCGGCAACGCTTGAGACCGAGCCCCCCAAACCACCGGCGCACCCCACGTTGCGCCTGTCCCTGAATAAACATGCCCTGCCTTACGAGGAAACTCTGGAATTTTCTCTGGAAAACTCCATCAAACAGGTGGATTACGCCATTACCCAAGCCCTTTTGAGCTTGGGTTTTTCCCCGGAACTGATCCGGGATCTTAAAGTCAGCCGGTGGGAAAGCGGCGGCGGGGCCAACTCCCCCAGCTATTTTTTCCAGGAGTTGCAAATTCCCCTGGGGCGGGATCTTAAGGCCTTTGACGAGGCCCTGGCCGATTGTCTGCCCGCCTGGGCGCCCCAGGCGGAACTGAAACGGGAAGCCGGCTCCGGACCCGGCGAATCCTGGCTCATTTTTGTCCACAGCCTGCCCACACACCACCTGTTGCTTCTGCCTGACGGGTTTCACCCCCCGCCCCCGGCTCCCCCTTCGCCGCCAACGCTGGAAGACCGCCTGCGCAAACCCGGCGAACAAGCCGTACTGGTGGTGGTTCTGGACGACATCGGCGAGAGTATGCCCGCCTTGCATACCCTGCTGAATCTGAATTTTCCGGTTACCCTGGCTATCTGGCCTTACAGCGCTCACGCGGCCCAGGCGGCCAGGGCCGCGCACGCCGCCGGCCTGGACGTCCTGGTGCATCAGCCTATGGAACCCCTGGACTACCCCAAGGTAAAACCCGGACCTGGCGTTCTTTTGCAAAGTATGCCCCCCCAGGCCATCCGGGCCGGCCTGGAGGCAAGCCTTACGCGAGTGCCCTATGCCATAGGGGTGAACAACCACATGGGCTCGCGCTTCACGCAAAACGCCACGGCCATGGCCCCGGTGCTGAACGTGCTCAAAGAAAAACGCCTGATCGCCCTGGATAGCCTGACCCACCCGGCCAGCCGCTTTTACGCCGGGGCAAAGGCGGCCGGCCTGGCCAGCTTCAGGCGCGACGTCTTCCTGGACGTCAACCCGGCCGAAAGCGCCGTCCTGGCCCAACTGCGCCATGCGGAAAAACTGGCCCTCAAACGCGGCCGGGCCATAGCCATAGGCCACCCCCTGCCCGGCACGCTGGCCGCCCTGAAAACCTGGCAAAAACAACGCAACCCGGAAGTAAAAATAGTCAAACTTCATACCTTGACGCCATAGCTCAGGAATATATAGAAGACTGACGATTTGACCGGGGGACTCCGTCCCCCGTCCCCCCCTGCCAAGGGGCCGCGCCCCTTGGAGCCCATTTACGGGGCACGCTCCCTGGCCGGGAGTTTGGGGGCGGACCCCTCAATTTATGATAATAGTTTTCTTTAAACACTAATAAAAAAGGATAGGACAATGCGCGAACGGACTCTTTGCATGATCAAGCCGGATGCGGTTAAGCGCGACTTGGGCGGAGCGATTCTGGCGATGATCGAGGCCAGCGGGCTGAAGGTTGTGGGGCTGAAGATGCTGCGCCTGAGCAAGGCGCAGGCGGAGGCTTTTTACGCTGTGCACAGCGCGCGGCCGTTTTACAACGACTTGACCTGCTATATGTGTTCCGGCCGCATTTTTGCGGTGGCTCTGGAGGGCGAGGACGCGGTGGCCCGCTACCGCAAGCTCATGGGAGCGACGGATCCGGCCAAGGCCGAGCCAGGCACAATCCGGGCCAAATATGCGGAAAGCCTGGAGGCGAATTCCGTGCATGGTTCGGATTCTCTGGAAAACGCGGCTGTGGAAGTGGCCTTCTTCTTTAACCGCCTGGAGATTGCGTGATGCTTGAAACTCTGGGCCTGATCGGCTGCGGCAACATGGGCGGGGCCATCTTCAGAGGCCTGGCCGGCCAGCCGGTTCCGGGGCTGAAGCTGAAGCTTTTCGCCCACAGCCGCACTCTGGAACGTTGCCGGGGCAAGGGCGTTGCCCTGGCGGACAGCCCGGCTGAACTGGCGGAAAAGGCCCGGATCGTCATTCTGGCGGTAAAGCCGTACCAGATTCTGCCAATGCTGGAAGCCCTCACTCCGGGGCTGCGGCCGGATCAGGTGATTGTTTCGATTGCGGCCGGAGTAAGCTTGGCGGAAATACGCCAAGCGCTCCGGGGCCGCTGCCCGGCGGCCCTGGTCATGCCCAATACCCCGGCCGCAGTGGGGCAGGGCATTTTTGGCCTCTGCCTGGAAGATCCAGCGCTGGAAGCCAAAGACGCCGAACTGCTGCAAAGGCTTTTTGGCGCTCTGGGGCTGGCTATGCCCATGCCTGAGGACAAAATGAAAATTTTGTCCCCGGTGGCCGGGTGCGGCCCGGCCTACGTCTTTCATTTTATGGACGCCCTGATGGAAGCGGCCGTGACTTTGGGCTTTACCAGGCCGGAGGCCAGGCGGATCGTGATCCAGATGCTCAAAGGCTCCGTGGCCCTGGCCGAACAAAGCGGAGAACATCCGGCCGTGCTGCGCGAACAGGTCTGTTCCCCGGCCGGCATCACCATAGCGGCCATAAACCACCTGGATCGCATGGCGGTGCGCGGGCATATTATTGACGCCGTGCTTGCGGCGCATGAAAAGGGAGGCAGGCTGAAATAAAAAGTTGAACTGCCATAATCGACGCATTGCCGAATAGGATTTCTGTTGCCGGAAATTCCGGTCTGGGCTATTAAAATAACATTGGTATTTCAGCAAAAACCAACCGGCTGCCTGGGGACGGCCGTACCCCCCCCATAAATTTGTGAGGTGATTTTTATGTCCGTCAAAAAAATTATCGGCGCCCTGCTGGCCGTTTTTTTCCTGCATGCGCCGACAACCTTTGCGGGCAACGGCTCCTTGCAGGTTTACACCTGGGTTTCCTATATGCCGGAATGGGTTGTGGAGGAGTTCAATCGGGAGACGGGCGTTGAGATCAACTTCACCTATTTCGCCAGCAACGAAATCATGCTGGCCAACATGGAAAAAGGCGGCTTCAGCTACGACATCGTAACCCCATCCGGCGAATTCGTGCCCAAGCTGAAAGAAGCCGGTCTTTTGCACTCTCTGGATCACCGGCGCCTGCCGGGCATTTCCAACCTCATGCCGCGCCTGGCGCACAACAACTATGATCCCGGCTGCCAATACAGCCTGCCCCTGCTCTGGGGCGTGGTCGGGCTTATAGTAAACAACAAGCTTATCGATCCAGGCAAGGTAAATTCCTACGCGGATCTGTGGAACCAGGAGCTGTCCGGCCGGATTATGCTGCCCAATGATCTGCGCTCCACCATGAGCATTATGCTCCTGAGCCTGGGATATTCGATAAACGACAAGGATCCAGCCCACATCAAGGAAGCTTTTGGGCGCCTCAAAAAACTGGCCCCTAACGTGCAGACCTTCAACACCGTGGACGCCCTTGAGGCGATGGAGGAAAATAAGGTGGCCGTTGGCGTAAGCTGGAACCAGATCGGCTTTTTTGAAAAGGCCAACAAGGAGCGCTACACTTTTGTGCTGCCGGCGGAAGGCATGCCCATCTGGGTGGATACCATCGCCATTCCGGCCAATGCTAAAAACCTGGACGCGGCCTATAAATTTTTGGAGTTCATCCTGCGGCCGGATGTGGCGGCCCGGCTGAGCCAGGACTCCGGCTACTCCACCCCCAACCAGGAAGCCTGGGGCAAGCTGGATGAGGACGTGCGCAACAACCGCTGCCTGTACCCCGAGGAAGAGCTGCTGAACAAAATGGAAATGGAAACCCCGCTCCCGCCGGATCTGCTGCCCGCCCTGGAGCGGGACTGGAACAAGCTGACCAGCGGCAAATAGTCCCGGATTCCCAGCGGTCCGCCGCCCGGATAAACATGAAAATTTTATTTTTCGGCTCTTTTTTCCGCACCGCGGCCATCTGCGTCACTCTGGCGGTTCTGCCGGCCATGCTGATCATCTTCGGCACCGGTCTGGACCGCAATTCACAGGCGGCCAAAGCGGTGTCAGAACGGGCCGTGCGTCTGGTCCGGGCCATTGCGGTGCAGCAAAAGGGCGTTTCAGAAAGCACGCATACCCTGCTGGAGAGCCTGGCCCAGATCCGCGAGTTGCAGGACAAAGACTACGAGGCTCTGCATTACGTCCTGCGTAACCTGAGCCGCAATTATCCCGCCTATGACAACCTGGCCTTTGCGGCCGCCGACGGCACGGTGCTGGCCAGCGCGGAGCCCATGAACGCCTCCCCCTTGGAAAACAGCGATTATTTTTTTCTGGCCAAAAAGGGCACGCCCTTCATGGCCGGGCACGTGATCAATCCGCAAAGCCCCTGGGCGGCCATGGTTTTTGCCGAAGCCGTGCATGATTCCAGGGGCGAGCTGGACGGCTTTCTGGTGGCCACCATGCGGCTTTCCTACTACACCAGGCTTCTGGACACCTTTTCCCTGCCACCCGGTTTTGCGGTGTACATGCTGGACCGGTATCGGAATACCGCCTTTTCTTATCCGCCGGAAAGCGGGCCGGGCGAGCGCGTCCCCCCGGCCGAGGCGATCGCGCTGCTGGATGACGGCCCCGCAGGCACGGCCAGCACCAGGGGCGATCTGCTGGCCGCTTTCCAGAACATCATATTCGAAGGCAACGACTTTCCGTACCTTACGGTGCTGCTCACCGCCAAAGAAGAAAGCGCCTATGCCGAAGTACGCGATCTTTTGCGCCGGGATTTGGTCTACCTGAGTCTGGCCCTGCTCTTTGCCATCCTGGCCGCCTGGAGCCTGAGTTCGCTGATCTTCAAAAAACCGGTCAACGATTTGTTGCGCGTGGCCCGCGCCCTGGGCAAAGGCGACTTCAGCCTGCGCATTCCGGAAAAAAACAACAAGGGAATCCTGGGGGATCTGGCCAGGAGTTTCAACGAACTGGCCGACGTTCTGCAGCATCGGGAACAAGAACTCATTCTGGCTAGAGAAAAAGCCGAACAGGCCGGAAAAAGCAAAGGGGAGTTTCTGGCCAACATGAGCCATGAAATCAGAACCCCCATGAACGCGGTGCTGGGCATGGCTTACCTGGCCCTGAAAAGCGATCTGAATCCGGTCCAGTACGGCTATGTGAGCAAAATTCACGCCTCCGGAAAGGTGCTTTTGCGCATCATCAATGATATCCTGGATTTTTCCAAGCTGGAAGCCGGAAAGCTGAATATGGAAAGAGTGCGCTTTTCCGTGCGCGACGTCTTCGGAAGCGTGGCCGGACGCTTCAGGGAGCAGGCGGAGGATAAAAACCTGCGCCTTACGGTTGAAGTCTCCCCGGAAGTCCCGGTTTACCTGATCGGAGACCCTTTGCGCCTGGAGCAGGCCATAGGCCAGCTTGTGGACAACGCCATCCAGCACTCGGAAAACAGCGCGGTGCGCATAAGCTGCAACCTGGCGGAACTCTCCCTTGGCGAAGCCTGCCTGCGCATTGCCGTGGCTGATTCCGGCAAGGGCATGGACCCGGAGCAACTGGCCGCCCTGCGCCACGCCTTCGCCACCCAGGCGCCGCCCAGTCCTGGCCGCAGCTTCGCCGGCGGGGGCAAGGGCCTGGGGCTGGCCATAACCCAGCGTCTGCTGTTGATGATGAACGGCGACATAAGCGTGAGCAGCGAACGGGGCCGGGGCACGGCGTTCACCTGCACCGCGCGCTTCTCTTACAACCCGGCCATGCAGAACGCCCACAGCGGCGCTCTGAACGGCCGTTCCGTGCTTATTCTGGACCAGGACGAAAGCACGGCCAAGTTTTTGATTTCCCAACTCAGCGGTTTTTCGCTGAACCACACCCTGCACTCCAGGGTAAAGGCGGCTTGCGACGAACTGCTGAAGGCCGAAGAGCGCAACATGCCATACGACTTCATGATGCTTGAGTGGCGCGCGGCGGATCTGGACAATTGCGCGGAAACCGTGCGCCTGGTCAAAAAAGGGCTGCGGCTAAAAAAACCGCCCTTCATCATTGCCATGTCCTCCATGGGCCGCGAGGAAATGCGCCTGCAGGCTGAAAACGCCGGTGTGGACGCCTTTGTGCACAAGCCGGTCAACGGTTCCGTGCTCATGGATACCCTGATGGGCCTCATGGGCCCCGGCGCCGGCTATGCAGAGCCTCAGGCGTTGCCGATCCTGGACGATGCTCCGGCTGATTCGGACGTGTCCGTGGCCGGTATGCGGGTGCTTCTGGTGGAAGACAACCCCATAAACCAGCAGATCGCCATGGAAATAATGCTGGAAGGCAAGGTGGAGGTGACCACGGCGGCCAACGGCAGCGAGGCGTTGCGCCTACTGGCCGCCGCCCGCCGGCGTCCGGCCTTTGATCTTATTTTTGTGGATTTGCAGATGCCGGTGATGGACGGCTACGAAACCACCTGGCGCATCCACCAGGATACGCACCTGGACGCCAAATACATTCCAATAATCGCCATGACCGCCCACAGCCAGGCGGACGAAGTGGCCGCCTGCCTAGCCGCGGGCATGGACGGCCATGTGCCCAAACCCATTGAAGTCACGCTGTTGTTCAGCACCCTGCGCGCCTGGCGTCCTGTCGTGCCGGTGCAGAACGTCGAGCTGCGGGGCAGCCTGGAAAAACTTCAGCTTCTTCTGGCCGAGGAAGACGGCCAGGCCATGGAACATCTGGCAAGGCTCAAGGAACAGATGCTGGCGCACCTGGGGGCCGGCCGCATGGGCCAGCTTTATCGGTATATTGAGCGCAAGGATTTTTCCGGCGCATCGCGAATGCTCCAATATTTGTTCAGGCAGTTGTGGTGAGAGGTAGGCCATGCTCTTTTCCGGATCCGTAAAACGCTCCCTCTACTTCATTGTCATTCTGGCAATGCTCCCGGCCCTGGGCATAATCCTGTATTCCGGCCTGGACAGCCGTAATCGTTCCATGCTTGAAGTGCGCGAAAAAGGCCTGGACCTCCTGAATAACATTACGGTGCAAAGCCAGCTTGTTTCCGGGAACACCAAAATTCTGCTCATGACACTGGCCCAGCTCGAAGAAGTGCGGGACCGCGATGTGCAAGCCTGTACGGCGCTTTTGCAAAAAATCCACCAGCATTACCCATTTTACAACAACTTTTTGCTGGCTAACAGCGACGGTGATATTTTGGCCGCGTCCAAAAACATGAAGCCGGGCGCGAATATCGCCGGCCAGCCAGTTTTTCGCGATGCGGCCAAAAGCCGGGAATTTTACATTGGCGGCATCCACAAGGATCCGCTAACGGGCGACGATGTTTTCCCATTTGCCCTGCCGCTCATGGACAAGCGCGGCAAACTGATTTCCATGCTTTTATGCGGCCTCAGCCTGGAACGCCAGGTAATGGACATGGGCACCCTGGATTTGCCGCCCGGCGGCGTCATCCGCATCAGGGACAAAGACGGGCGCGTGGGCTACACCTACCCGCCGCAACTAAACCCGGACAGGGATTCCCCAAAATCCCTGCGCTATGAATGGGATCTGCTGAACGAGCATGAGGGCGAAAAAGGCTTTTTCATAACCATGAGCGAAAGGGGCGACAAATACACGGTCGGGTTCCAGCGCCTGTATATGCCCGGCTTGGAAGCCCCGTACATGACCGTGGAAATTTCCCTCGCCGCGGAAAAAGCCTATGCCGTTCCCAATTATTACCTGGCCCGCAACGTCATGCTGCTGCTGTTCGCCACGGCCGCGGCCTTTGCCATTGCCTGGTTCATGAGCCGGAACGCGCTGCTCCGGCCGGTGAACAACCTTTTGGGCACGGCCAGGCTTCTTGCCCGGGGCAACCTGGCGGCCCGCACCTCCATCCGGGGTCTGACCGGCGAGTTGGGACTTCTGGCCACCACTTTTGACGAAATGGCAGCGGCAATTGAGGGGCGCAACCACGAACTGATGGACGCCAAAGCCCAGGCGGACGCGGCCAACAAGGCCAAGAACGAATTTTTGACCAGCATGAGCCATGAAATCAGAACGCCCATGAATTCAATAATTGGCATGGCCTATCTTGCGCTCAAAACCAAGCTAAACCCCAAGCAGCGCTCCTACATAAGCAAAATTTACTCAGCGGCCAACACACTCCTGGGCATCATCAACGACATTCTGGACTTCTCTAAAATAGAAGCCGGCCAGTTGAGCATGGACAAGGTAGTCTTCCGCCTGGATGAACTTTTGGACAGCACGGCTACGTTGATCAGCCAGAAAGCCGACGAAAAAGGCCTTGAAGTGTTGTTCGACGTGGATGAAGACGTGCCGCAGAGCCTGGTGGGGGATCCCCTGCGCCTGGGGCAGGTGCTCACCAACCTGGCCAATAACGCTGTAAAGTTCACTGAACAGGGCGAAATCATCATTTCCTGCTCCCTGGGGAAACCCAGGGACGATAAAGTCTGCCTGCGCTTTATGGTTAAAGACTCCGGCATAGGCATGACGCAAGAACAGCAGGGCAAGCTGTTCCAGGCCTTTACCCAGGCCGACGGCTCCACCACCAGGCGCTTTGGGGGCACCGGACTGGGCCTTACCATCACCAAACGCCTTCTGGAGCTTATGGACGGTGAGATTCAGGTGGAGAGCGAATACGGCCTGGGCACGACCGTCACTTTCAGCGCCTGCTTCGACCCCGTGACCAGCGGACGGATAACGGCTTCCGACGGCCATGCGACCAAAGCGTCAGCGCGCATTCTGGTTGTGGACGACAGCGAGGAGGCTGGCCGCATGTTCGCTTCAGGTCTTGCCGGAATGGGCTTCCAGGTGGACCGGGCCGCTTCGGCCGACGAAGCCTTTGCCCTGCTCTGGCAGCACGATTCCGACGACTATTACCGGCTGGTCTTTGTGGACTGGCGCATGCCGGTCATGGACGGCATAGAGGCCAGCTACCGCATGCGCAACGAACTTAACCTCAGGCATGTGCCGCCGGTCATAATCACCAGCACCACCGGACGCCCGGAAGTGCTCCAGCAGGCGGAAAAAGCCGGGGCTCTCGGGGTGATTAACAAACCCATCAACAAATCCCTGCTTTTTGATGCCGTCACCGAAATTTTGCACGGCAATCGGCCTGATTACCTGTACAGGGTGGGACAGGGGCAGACGGACGCAAACGCCGCGCACGCCGCCGGGCAAATCCCGGATTTGAGCGGCATACGCATCCTTCTGGCTGAGGATAATCCCATAAACCAACAGGTAGCCGCGGAAGTTCTGGAAAGTTCCGGCGCAAAAGTGGCCATTGCGGAAAACGGCCTGGAGGCGCTAAAACTGCTTGAGGCCAGCCGGGAGGCTCCTTTCAATCTGGTTCTTATGGATTTGCAGATGCCGGAAATGAACGGGTATGAGGCGGCCATGCGCATAAGGGACCAGGCCAGATACGACGACCTGCCCATAGTGGCCATGACCGCCCACGCTATGGCCGAAGAACGCCAGAAATGCCTGGATGCTGGTATGAACGACCATATCTCCAAACCAATAGAAGTGGACAAGTTTTACTCCACCCTGGCGCGCTGGCTATTCCCGGACGGCTCGCAGCGGCCGGGAAGCGGACCGGCTCCGGAAAAAAACGGACCGGCCGGACAGGAGGCTCCAATGAAAGACGCCACCCCACAAAAAACTCCCCCCGCCCAGACGCCGGACGGCTTGCCGGCGCTGCCTTACCTGGACGCATCCGGAGCCCTGGCCCGCCTTGGCAACAACAAAAAGCTCTACCTGCGCCTACTCAGGCAGTTTGTGGATTTTTACAGCGCCTCCGGGCAGGAAGACCAAAAAGCCCTGGCCGAGGACGACCACGGCGCAGCCACTCGCGTGGCCCATACACTTAAGGGACTGGCCGGCTCCATAGGCGCGGCCCGTCTCAGCGAACTGGCCGCGTCCCTGGAGGCCGCCCACAAGGGCGGAACCAGCGGCGAGCCTTTGGAACTGGCCGCTGCCGCCTGCTTTACGGAATTGGCTGAGCTTTGCGCAAAATTACGCCTGTCCCTGGCCCAGGAGCACCCGGCCGGGGATGAAAATCCTAAAAACGAAAATGCCGGCCCGGCCGCGCCTGAATCCGGGGATCTGGAACTTCTGCGCGGGTTGAACGCTTACCTGAAAGACGATGACGCCCAGGCCGAACCCTTTTTGCACCAGCATATGGAAAGGCTTGAGCGCCTCCTGCCCGGAGCGCAGAAAGAACGCCTGCAAACCGCCGTCAGTCGCTACGATTTTGAGACGGCGCTGAAAATACTGGCCGAACTGTTCCCGGACTTATAGGAAGTTGGAAACCATTTTGTAATTCACCATGGAATGACCTCCAACGCCTGTCGGCGGTTCGGCGCGCCGCCAAAGACGACGGGGGCAAGCCAAAGAATGAAACCGGCGCCGGGGTGATGCCTCCCCGCCAGGCCGTCGGCAGCGCCATAAGAACCCACCGGGGATTTTCCCCTGCCTTTTTCTTTCTTCTTCAAGAACAAATCACGCTTGAGCTTTTCGCTTAACGGCCCAAAACCCGCCTGCGAAAAACTCGCGGACGCTGCTACGCTATGCTTCGCAACGCCAGAGCGGATTAGCGTTGAGACGCTCCTGCTGAAGCGGGACGTATCCCTGCCATACCCTACGATATATTTCCCCACCCCGATCTTGGTTGAGCGCCCAACTTAAATCTTGCAATATGATAAATAACGCAATATGCTGGGGTTACGAATAAATAGCCATATCTGCATAACGGAGAAAAGCAATCGGGATTATTCATTTTATCCGCCTGCATCTGAGCGATTTGTCACGTCGTATGCTTTGACACCACAATTGTACGGAGGTTTTTATGCGAGAAAGGAAACTTGCCCTGGTCGTGGATGACGAATCCGACATCAGGGCATATCTGAGCGCCGTGCTGGAGGACAGCGGCTTTGAGGTGGCCACGGCCGAAGACGGTCTGAAAGGCTTTGCCTCCGCCGCTGAGCTGAAGCCGGACCTGATCACCCTGGACGTGAGCATGCCGGACCAATCAGGGGTGCGCACCTACCGCCAGCTAAAAACGGACGAGACCCTCAAGCACATTCCGGTATTCATCATCACGGGCTTTTCAGACAAAATGCGGACCTACCTTAAAAAGCTTTCCGGATTCCCCTTTCCGGAGGCTTTTATTAATAAGCCGATTAACCCGGCGGAACTACGCAAGATCATTGCCGAATACTTTGCGGACAAATGAGAAGCGGCTGGCGGGTTTCAATCCGAGAGTCTTTTATAATCACCCCCTAAGGCCAGTCCGGCCAGGAGATACAGCCTATGTCAATTATTGTGCATCTGGTGGCGTATGCGGGCACGATAGCCTGCATATGCATTGTCGCCTTAAAAGTAAGCAATTACCTCAAAAAGCCCGTGCATGTGCGCTGGGAACTCTACCCGGTGGCCCACGAGTTGGGCGGCCGCGCCTCCTACGGCGGCAGTTATCTTGAGGACGTGGATTGGTGGAAGAAAAAGCAAAAGAGCTCTTTTATCGGCGGAGTGATGGGCATTCTCATAGAGCTTTTGTTTTTGCACTGCACCATGGAAACCAACACCAAGCTCTGGTACCGCACCTACCCCTTCCATTTGGGCTTGTACCTGCTGCTGGGCAGCATTTTTCTGACTCTCTTCGTGGCTCTGACGCAGATTGCCGGCATCACGCCCGGCATTTTCCTGACCGCCATCGGCAACCTGGTGCAGGTGCTCAGCCTGCTCGGCTTTCTCGGCATAATTTGCGGCGGAGCCGGACTTCTGCATCGCCGCCTCACCCAGGAAGACCTGCGCAAATACAGCAGCCGTGAACATTACCTGAACCTGTACGCCTTCATCGCTCTGGGCGCCGCGGGTCTGCTGACCTGGCTGTCCAACCCGTCGTTCTTCTGGCTGGCCTGCAACTTCACCGTGAGCATGCTGACTTTTTCCTTCTCCCCCGTGGGCGGCTTCTGGTTCGGCCTCTACCTGTTGCTGGGCTTTGTTCTGGCCGCCTATGTGCCGGCAACGCACATGGCGCACTTTTTTATGAAATACTTCCTGTATCATGACATCCGCTGGGGCGATCAGCCAACCCAGGATAACTTGAACACGCAAAAGAAAATCGGCGTGGTGCTCGGTTATCCCGTAAGCTGGCAGGCCGGGCATATCCAGGGAGACGGGAAAAAGTCCTGGGCCGAAGTGGCCACCACCAACCCCGCCCAACCCAAGGAAGAAGAAAAGGAATAAGGTGCAAAGAATGAAAGCCCCACAAAATTTGAAGGACGTTTCCTCCGCGGAAGGTAAAATCGCCTCAGTCGGGGAAGAGGACTACATAAAGCTGCCGGTCGACTTTGTGGACATGCCCTGGAAGCCGTTTTCAGAGGAAACCCAGGACAAGTACTGCTGCCTGCTGGACGACGTGATGGTCCTGCAGATCCCCAAGCCGAAAACCCGCGCGGAAGAGGAAGAGCTGGTCAATAAATTCCTGGACGGCATGCGCAAGCTGTTTACCCCGGAAAACAACTGGACATTCCTGCCCATGCTGGAAACCAGCATGAACTACTGCGCCCAGTGCAACTCCTGTTCCGATGCCTGCCACCTGTTCGAGGCCTCCAACAAAAACGAGATGTACCGGCCCAACTTCCGCTCGGAAATCTTCCGGCGCATCTACAAGCAATATATCGTCAAGGAACCCCTGGCCAAATGGCGCTATGGCGATATGGGCCTGAACTGGAAGACCGTGGCCCGCCTTGGCGAGCTGGCCTATCGCTGCAACTTGTGCCGGCGTTGCGCTCAGACCTGCCCCATCGGCGTGGACAACGGCCTGATCGCCCGTGAAATCCGCAAGCTGTTCAGCCAGGAACTGGGCATTAACCCGCCGGAACTGCACGACAACGGCTCCATGCTCCAACTGCGCACCGGCTCCTCCACCAGAATGGACGCCATGGTGGTGCGCGACAACGTGGAATTCATCGACGAGGACTTTTCCGACGTCACGGGCTACGAGTTCAAAACGCCCTGGGACGTGCAGGGGGCGGACATTCTGCTCATCCACAACGCGGGCGAAATAATGGCCTGGCCGGAAAACATCGCGGCCTTTTCCATCATCTTCCAGGCCGCCGGCATTTCCTGGACCCTTTCCAGCGATCTGGCCGCCTATGATTCCATCAACTACGGCACCTTTTACGACGAC
>JAVBSC010000066.1:0-3122 GCA_031547305.1 Desulfovibrionaceae bacterium | reverse complement strand
TCCCCACACCCCACCTCTCACCCTGAGTTTTCTCTGCCCTCTCGCGGGGCGCCGGTTTGGCGGCTTGCCGTCCGGCGCGCCCCGCCCCCCCCCCCCCCCCCCCCCCCCCCCCCCCCCCCCCCCCCCCCGGCCCCCACCACTCCTTAACCGCGATACGGGGTTAAGGAGTATGCTTGTTGGGTTATGTATGTCACATCAAGTTCAGGAACAGACCTGAAGCATCCGGTCCAGTGCTTCGCGGGCGGGCACGGCCAGGTTCGGGTCCGCCGTGATCAGCGTTTCCGGGGCGACCTTTTTCTCCAGGTCCGCCACATGCCGCAAACAGCGCAGCAAAAGTTCCGGCGTGGTTTTTGCCATGTGCGAGCAGGCGCTCAGCGTCAGGGGCAGAACGGTCACCCGGCCCTTGTGCTCGTTCGCCAACCGCCGCACCAGGTTGATTTCCGTGCCGATGGCCAGCGTGGACCCAGCCGGGGCCTGCTCAACCGACCGGATCAGAAAGGATGTGGACCCGGCCGCGTCCGACGCCTGGACCACTTCCGGCCCGCATTCCGGATGCACCAGCACCCGCGCCCCGGGGTGCGCCTTGCGCAAGTCCTCGATCTGCTTTACCCCGAAACGGGCGTGGATGGCGCAAAGTCCCGGCCAAAGGAGCAACCTGGCTTTTGCGGCGGCCTGAGGGTCCAATCCGGCCCCGCCCCGGCGAATATCCAGAATGTGCATATCCCGCTCAGGCAGGCCCATTTGCCTGGCCGTGTTCCGCCCCAGATTCTTGTCCGGTAAAAAGAGCACCGCATCGCCCTGGCCAAAGGCCCACTCCAGCATTTTCAACGCATTGGACGAAGTGCACACCGATCCGCCGTACTCGCCCACCACCGCCTTGATGGCCAGCGAGGACTTCACGTAGGTCAACGGCACCACCCTGCGGCCGCCCATGCTCAAAAGCTTCAGCACTTGCCGGGCCAGACCGGCCGGAGCCATCTGGGCCATCACGCAGTTGGCCCCCGGATGCGGCAAATAGACGTTCTGCCCCGGCTTTGCCAGCACCGCCGCCGATTCGGCCATAAAATACACGCCGCAGAACACAATATGTTCAGAGTCAACCCGCGTGCAGCGCCGGGCCAGTTCCAGCGAATCGCCCCGCAAGTCCACGTGCTCCATCACGCTGTCAGACTGGTAATGGTGCCCCATAATCGTGGCCCGGCCGCCCAGCTCCCGCCGCAGCGCGTCTATTTGCGCGGAAATATTCATTTGATGTTGTCTCCTTTATATATTGGGGATTCCATCCCCCATACCCATGCCGGGGGCGGTGCCGCCTCAACAAACTATCCCAGCCGCATGCTGAAATCCGCGGCCGGTGCGGAGTGGGTGAGGCGGCCCACGGAAATGAAATCCAGGCCGCGTTTGACGCCCTGGGCGGCCAGAGTTTTGGCGCTGGCGGCCATGGCGAATGCCCGGATGTTGTCCAGGCTCACGCCGCCGCTGACCTCGGTTTCGATATCCCGGGGTATCCGGGCCAGGGCCGCGCCTATTCGCGAGGGCGGCATATTATCCAGCATAATGCGGTTTACGCCGGCGGCAACGGCTTCGGTCACCTCGTCCAGGTCGCGGCATTCCACTTCAATGGGCGGGCAGGGGGAATAAGCCGCCCGGAGCAGAGCCACAGCGCCGGCAATGGAGCCGGCCGCGTCGATGTGGTTGTCTTTGAGCATGAGCATTTCTTCCAGATCCCGGCGGTGGTTGTGTCCGCCGCCCATAAGCACGCCGTATTTTTCCACAAAGCGCAGTCCGGGCAAGGTCTTGCGTGTATCCAAAAGCCTTATGCCGCTGCCTGCCAGCGCTTCCACGTAACTGGCTGTAAGGTTGGCAATGCCGGATATGTGCGAGATGAAGTTAATGATGATCCGCTCGGATTTCAGAAGCAGGCGCGCTCCGCCTTTGAGGCTGAACAAGGTGGCTCCGCTCTGGACATTCCGCCCTTCTTCCGCCAGAGGCCGCCAGTCCCAGCGGCCCGGCTCCGCCAGCGCGGCGCGCTCCATAATCAACGGAACCAGGGGAAGGCCGGCCACAATGCCCGGCTGCTTGGCCACCACCAGCGCGCCGAGTTCGGCTTCCGGCGTGAACGCCGCGCGGGATGTCAGATCCCGGCCGTCTTCCGCCAGGGCCAGGTCTATGCTTTGAATAAGATATTCCCTGGCCCGGCCCTGAAAAAAATTTTCAAAACGGCTGAAGTTCATCGATTGTGCCGATCCTGGTTAAGTGATAGAAAGGCGCACGCCAAAAAAGACGGTTAATAAATTAAGACGAATTTCTTGACAGCTATGTAGAATCCGGCGGGATTTTCGTCAACATCCGCCCAGGGCCGGCGCTCGGGCCGCATAGCGCTTTGCGCTAGCGACGCAACGTTTTTAAGCGCTGCTGTTTTGTTTTTCACAACATGGATCAGTGCAAGGCGAACCAGCTTCGCCACCCGCAATCTAGGGCGCAAAATGCTCTGGCAGGTGAATTATGGAAGAAGAAAAAAAAGATCTGTTCTCCCCTGCCGGGCAGCCCCAAGACTCTGGCCTTCCTGACGCGGATTCCACCCTGGGAGCGTCCCGCCCCATTCCGGAAAGCGGACCGCCCGAGCAGGCGGGCAAAGCCGCGTCCACCGGCGGCAATCTGGCCGACTGCGGCGAAGAAGTCCAGTTGGGTGAATTTGAGCACCCGGCCGACCTTGCGGAAAAACTGGAACACCTGCCTCTGCAAAAACAGGTCTGCATGCTCAGCAACCTGTCAGCCGGAAACGCGGCCGAAACCCTGGCCGAACTGGACGAACACGTCCGGGTGGACATTCTGGAGAACATGGATCCGGACGTGGCCGCCGGCATTGTCGGCGAGATGTACCTGGATGACGCGGCGGACGTGCTGGACGAGCTGGACGAAGACCACCGCGACGTGCTCCTGAACAGCCTGGAGTCCGAAGACGCCGAAGAAATCCGCAACCTCATGGCCTTTGACCCGGAAACCGCGGGCGGGCTCATGAACACGGAAATCATCATCCTGGAGCATAACCTTACGGCGGACGAGGCCATCGCCAGAATCCGCAACGAAATAGAAGACAAGGAAATTCCTTACTATGTCTA
>JAVBSC010000093.1:0-36802 GCA_031547305.1 Desulfovibrionaceae bacterium | reverse complement strand
GGAAGGGCAGGTGGTGGTTTTCTGCCCGATCAGCGTTGTGGGAGCCATCTGGCCTCCGGTCATGCCGTAGACGGTGTTGTTGATGAAGACCACGGAAATCCGCTCGCCCCGGTTGGCCGCGTGCATGATTTCCGCCATGCCGATGGAGGCAAGGTCGCCGTCGCCCTGGTAGGTGAACACGAACTTGTCCGGCCGGGCGCGCTTGAAGCCGGTGGCCGCGGCCGGGCCGCGGCCGTGCGGGGCTTCCACGGCGTCCACGTTCACATAATTGTAAATAAAGACCGAACAGCCGATGGAACCGACAACCACGGCTTTTTCCCGCAGCTTCAACTCATCCAGGGCTTCGGCCACCAGACGGTGGGCAATGCCGTGGTGGCAGCCGGGGCAGTAATGGGTGGAGCGGTCAATCAGGGATTCCGGCCGGCTGAAGGCGATCTCCTCGCCCGGCTGAAGGCCGAACTCCCCAACGCAGGCCGTATCGCAGGCCGGGGTAAGCACGTCTAAGTCAGGAGCCATTATTTCCTCCCCAGCGCGCCCAGAATCGGCGCGATGAAATCATCGGAACCGGGAATGTCGCCCGGCATCTGCCCGAAAAAGTCGGACTCCGCCAGGCCGCACACGGCCAGGCGCACGTCGTCCACCATCTGGCCGCAGTTGTGCTCAATGGTGATGAAGCGTTTGCCCTGCTCCGCCAGCTTGCGCAACACGTCGGAGGGATACGGGTACAGGGTCAGGGGCCGGACCAGGCCGACCTTGTGGCCCTGGGCGCGCAGCTTGCGCACCGCGCTTTTGGCGATGCGGCCGATGGAACCGTAAGCCACAACGACCAGTTCGGCATCCGCGCATTCAAAGGATTCCGCCCTGGCCTCCTTCCGCATGGAGGCGTATTTGGCCTGCAAACGCCTGTTGTGCTCGGCAAGCGCGCCTTCTTCCAGGAACAGGGACTTGATCAGGCGCTTGGGCCGGCCGGCCGCGCCGTTCAGGAGCCAGTCCCCGGACGCATGGTCGTTAATTTTCTCCGGAGTCCACAGGCGCACCGGCTCCTTCATGCCGCCCACAATGCCGTCGCCCAGCACAATGACCGGGTTGCGGTACTTGAAGGCCAGCTCAAAAGCCTCAATCATCATGTCATGGGCTTCCTGGCAGCCGCTGGGGGCCAGAACCAGCGTGCGGTAGTCGCCATGCCCGCCGCCCCTGGTGCTCTGGTAGTAGTCGCCCTGGGCCGTGCCGATGTCGCCAAGGCCGGGGCCGCCCCGGTTCATGTTAACGATCACCGCCGGGAGTTCACTGCCGGCCATGTAAGAAATGGCTTCCTGCATCAGCGAAACGCCGGGGCTGGAGGACGAGGTCATGGAACGGACGCCGGAGGCGGCCGCGCCCAGCAACATGTTGGCGGCGGCGACTTCGCTTTCCGCCTGCACAAATGCCCCGCCACGCTTGGGCAGCTCCCCGGACATGAATTCCGGAATCTCGTTCTGCGGAGTGATGGGATAGCCGAAGTAACAGCGGCAGCCGGCGGCTATGGCCCCATAGGCCACGGCCTCGTTGCCTTTCATCAAAAGTTTCTGCCCGGCCATGCTCATGCCCCCTTACCTTTTTTGCTCTTGATTACCGTAATCGCACAGTCCGGGCAGATCAAAGCGCAGGAGGAGCAGCCCGTGCAGGCCAGCTGGTCCGTAAGCTCCGCCACCTTGTAGCCCTGGCGGTTGATGCGCTGGGACTGGGCGATGATGCCCTTGGGACAGACCGTGCCGCAAAGCAGACAGCCTTTACAGCGGTCCTCGCAAATGATGATCCGTGACATGACAACTTCCTCAAAAATTAAAGTGGCCGCCAATAACGGCAATAAAACAGGCCGCTACGCTAAAACTTTTCCCGCCAAAAAGAAAGAGAGAAAATAAATTACGGCGCCTTTCTGCCAAGGGTACGCAGCAGGGCGTCCAGAGTGGTATAGGGGTGCGGCTGGCAGCCGGGGATGTAGAGGTCGACTTTCAGGTGCGGGCTGACGCCGTTGGCGGACTGGGTTCCCTGTTGGCCGTGGGCGGCCAGGAGTTCGTCACGGAACAGGCCGCCGGAAATGCCACACACGCCAAAGGCGATGATCAGCTTGGGGTCCGGCGTGGCGCGGTCCGCGCTCAGAAGGGCGAAGCTCATGTTCCGGGGCGCCGGTCCGCTGATTAAAAGCGCGTCCGCGTGCCGGGGCGAGGCTACCATGTCTATGCCGAAACGCGGCAGATCAAAGACCACGGTGCCAAGCACATTTATGTCCGCCTCGCAGGCGTTGCAGCCGGCCGCGGAAACCTGGCGCAGGCGGAAGGAGCGGGAAAATGCGGAACGCAGGCGTTCCGGCAGTGGCTGGGCCAACTTTGATTGGTCCGATGGAGCCTTGGAGCCGCCGGGCAGGGGCGCGACGAGCAGGTCTTCGCGGCGGCTGGCGGCCAGCCGCCAGTCCCGCGTGAACTCCACCGCCTTGGCCGGGCAGGCCTGGGCGCACAAACCGCAAAAAGAACATTTGCCCATATCCAGGAGCGGTCCACGGGCGTTGAAGCTCAGGGCGTCCAGAGGACAAGCTTCGGAACAGAGAGGCCGGCCGGCCGGACCGTAACACTCCCGTCCCCTGCAGAGCAGGCAGAGGTCGGCGTCCAGAGCCGGGCGGCCCCGGAAGCGCGGCGGCAGGACCGGCGCGGATTTGGGGTAAGATACGGTTCGGTTGCCCTGGCGCAGGCGCTCGATAATAAGTTTATGGATCATAAGTCGTGCCCGCAATAAGAAAGGTTAAAACTCTTGTTGCAGAGCGGAAAGTCGGAAATCTGCTGGTCGCGCATGGCCAGGGCCAGGCCCATCCAGTTGTGGAAGGAAGGGTCCACAACCTTGTAGCAGGCAAACCCGCCCTGTCCGTTGGTTATGGCCAGGTGGCAGACTTCGCCGCGCCAGCCTTCCACCAACGAAGCGGCCAGCATGTTTGGGGCAAGTTTAATGGAGCCCGGCTCCGGACCGACGTTTATTTCGCCTTCCGGCAGGTTGGCCAGCAGGCGCTCAACCATCTGAATTGACTCCGCCAGTTCCAGATATCGGATTTTGGTCCGGGAGGCCACGTCCCCCCTGGCCGAGGTGTGGATGACCACATCGCGGGAATGCAGGCCGGGCATGGGGTGCTGGCGGCGGCAGTCCCTGGCCAGACCGGAAGCCCTGGCCGCCGGGCCGACCAGGCCGAGATCGTCGGCGGCTTGGCGGCTCAACGCGCCTATGCCGACCATTCTGGCCTGGACCGAGGTGGAATCCAGCAGCAGCCGGATCGCTCCATGGGTGTCCCGCGCCGTGGATTTCAGGCTTTTCAGAAGCTCGGCGCAAATCTTCGCGTCAACATCAAAGCGCACCCCGCCGGGAGTGAGCAGGCCACGGCCGAAGCGGCTGCCGCAGAGCATGGCGCTCATGTTCAGGTAATCGCCGCGCAGCCGGCCGCAAAAAGCGGAAGTGGGCAAAAATCCCACGTCCCCGGCCAGGGCGCCCAAATCTCCGGTATGGTTGGCCAGGCGCTCCAGTTCCAGGGCCGCGTCCCGGATGTGCTGGGCGCGCAGGCTGGGAACAAGGCCGGCCAGGGCTTCCAGCGCCGCGCAATAAGCCCAGGCGTGGGCGGCCGTGGAATCCCCCGCCGCTACTTCCATAAGCGGCAGGCTGCGCCTGTCCGGCCCGGCCTGCAGAATATTTTCCACTCCCCGGTGGTGGTACCCCAGGGAGATTTCCAGATGCATGACCAACTCGCCCTGGCATTGAAAACGAAAGTGCCCGGCCTCGATGACCCCGGCGTGGATGGGCCCCACAGCCACTTCATGGACGTCTTCGCCGCCCACCTGGTAAAAATCCGCTATGCCCGCCTCCGGCCCGTCCGGCTGCTCAAAGCGCACCGGTTTGAGCCAGGGGTGCCCGTCCGGCAGAAGATCGAACCGCTCGTGCAGCTCACGCTCGAACAAATGCAGTTCCGGCAAGCCCGGCGTTAAGGCCGGGTATTTTCTGCCCTCAATATCGCCGGCCGCCACAGCCAGGGAATGCTCGCTGTCCCTGGCCAGCAGCGCGTACAGCCTGAACCGGCCGTCCTCCAGGGGCAGGCCGGCCAGAACGCTTACCCGCCCCCCGGAACGCACCTCGGTATCCAGCCACTGGCGCAGCCCGGCCAAATCATGCACCGGCACCGCATCCAGGGGAACGGCCCCGGCATTGTTCAAAACGCACGCCTGATTCAATTCGCGACCCTCTTTAACATGTCCAAGGCCTGTGGGCGCCGCCCGCGGCAAAGGCGTAGACGTGGGCGAAACTTGCTTTCGCCGTCAAACGCCGGAGCGGGCGCCTTAAAATAAATCCGCTCCGAAGCAATTTTTTTAAAGCAATAGTAGAAATATGATATAGACTAATATATAATAAATATCATGAAGCCCGGCCCACATTGCCAAGGCGCCGTTAAACCAGAGGTACGGCGCATTTCAGCCCGCTCCCGCCAGACTTGGCGAAAAACGTCTGGCTTCTGGTAACAATTTTCCGGCTGGACGACAACCGGAATAAACCAGTTATACTGTGAGGATTCCCTATGGCGCCCCAGCCCGATGAGTCCGCCGGCCTTTCCTCGCCGGAACAGCGGTTCGTCCTGAAACTCGGCCTTTTGTCCCTGTTCATCTGGACAGGTCTTGTCGTTGTATCCGCGCTGCTGACGCTGACCAACATTCGCGACCGTACGGAAGGCTACGCCCACACTCAGTCTGAAACCATCGCGGAAAGCGATGCGCTGCACCACCGATTGATTTCAAGGCTTGGCGGGACCTACATGCCGGTCAGCGCGGACATCAAGCCGAATCCGAACCTTGAGGGTGATTACGAGTTGGAAACTTCCATCGGGATGCTGGCCAAAATGCACCCGACCTCCATGCTCCAGATGAGCTATGACGCGGCAAAACTAAAAAGCGGCGTTTCCGCCCGCATTGTGGGGCTGAACGCCAGGCTGCCCGTAAACAGACCGGATGCGTGGGAAGAGCAAACCCTGCGGGAATTGAAGCACAATCCTTCAGGGGCCATTCACAGGCGCATGCACTTCAACGGACAGGACCAACTGCGCACGCTTTATCCCCTGGCGCTGGACGACAGCTGCCTGCCCTGCCACAAGGAAAAAGAACTGGAACATGACCCGGGCACGATTAACGGCGCCATAAGCATAGCCGTGCCCATGGCGCCGCTTCTGGCCCTGGCGGATCAGAGCATACGCAATACGGCGCTCACTTATTTCGGCCTGTGGCTGTTCGGCGCGTCCGGCATATTGTACGCGGCCGGGCGTCTGAAACACCGCATAATCGAACGGGACAAGGCCGCAATGCAGTTGCGCGATCTCACCCAGGAGCTGGAATCTCTGGTCATTGAACGCACCAAAGCCAGCAAAACGAAGGAGCGGCAGCTTCTGGCCTTCATGCACAATTCCGGGGCGGGGATGTACCTTAAAGACCCGCGCGGGCGCTATCTTATGGTCAACAGGCAGTGCGCGCGCCTAGCCGCCAGAGACCTTGACTCCCTGCTGGGGGATGGGGAAAGCGCGCTGACAGCCCGGCCCGAAAATCTGCCGCTGCTGGAGGCGGAAAAGAAGGTTATGGAACAGGCCGTGCCGCAATTCATTGAGGGGCACTTCAACTGTACGGATCCAAAAGCCATTTTTACGGCCCAGATATTTCCGGTGGTGGATGCGGAAGGCTCCATCATCGGTCTTGGCGGCATTCTCATAGATATAACGGAACGGCGGAGTACGGAACAGGCGCTGCTCGCGGCCAAGGAAGGCGCGGAAAGGGCCAACCGGGCCAAAGACGAGTTCCTGGCCAATATAAGCCATGAAATCCGTACCCCGCTCAACGGCATTATCGGCATGGCGGATTTGTTCCTGCAAACGGAACTGAATCCGGAACAGGCCTCCATGGTCGCGACAATCAAAAACAGCGGCGACAGCCTGCTCATGGTGCTGAACGACCTGCTTGATTTTTCCAAAATCGAGGCCGGAAAAATGCACCTGGAACCGGCGCCGTTCAGCCTGCGCGACCTGGCTTTTGACACGGTTAAAAGCCAGGCTCCCATGGCCCATAAAAAGTGCCTGGAACTGCTGGTGCAAATTGACAGCCACGCCCCGGATCGCCTTCTAGGGGATTACAGCCGCATCCGCCAGGTTCTCACAAACCTGCTGAACAACGCGCTCAAATTTACCCTGCAGGGAGAAGTGTCCCTACGCATTCAATGCGTGGGACTTGCCGAAGAAGCAGCGGATCTCCTGATAAGCGTAACCGATACCGGCATAGGCATCCCGCCGGATAAACAGAAGGTCATATTCAACGCCTTTGAACAAGTGGATAGTTCCACCACGCGGCGCTTCAGCGGCACAGGGCTCGGCCTGCCCATAGCCTGCAAGCTGCTCGGCATGATGGAATCCACTCTGAATCTTACCAGCGATTCCGGGCAGGGAAGCACCTTCCACTTCCAGATCAGCCTTCCTGTCCTGCCGCCGGCGGCAAACGGCAAAAAAGCCGTTCACCTTGACGCGCTAAAAGGCAAGCGGGTGCTGATTCTGGACGACAACGCCACAAACCGCCGCATTTTCGCGGAGCAGCTCGGCGCCCTCGGCATGGCCGTGCATGAATCTTCCACCGTGGACGAAGCCCTGTGCCACCTTAAGCTTAACGTCCCGATGTGCAGAAAGTGCGACATTGTGATCAGCGACCTGCAAATGCCGGAAAAAGACGGCTTCGATCTGATCGACATAATGCAGTATGACGAATCCTTGCGGGATATACCGGTCATTTTGCTCTCTTCCAGCGTAATTCCCGCTCATCCGGAAAAATATACTCCCTATTGCGCGCATCTGATGAAGCCGGTCCGGCCCGACGACCTTGCCCGAACCATCCACAATATTCTTGAGAGGCAAAATACCGGCGCAGATCCGGGCAATGAAGCGCATGCGCACATTGGCCCTTCCCTGGCCTCCGGCGCGAAGCTGGACGTGCTGCTGGTGGAGGATATGGAAATGAACCAGATGGTGGCCCAAAAAATGCTTTCCAGCCTGGGGCACAAGGTGACTGTGGCGGATAACGGCCAAAGCGCCCTGCGGGCCATGCGCGATCGCGATTATGATGTGGTGTTCATGGACGTACAGATGCCGGTGCTTGACGGAATCGAAGCCACAAAGCAAATCCGGGCTCAGGAACGGGAAGGCGTGTTCAAAAAATACACGCCGGTCATCGCCATGACCGCCCACGCCTTAAAAGGGGCGGAAGATCAATACATAAGCGTGGGCATGGACGGGTACGTCTCCAAGCCGCTTTACCTGCTTTCCTTAATTTCCATACTGAACAACGTGACCACGAAGTTCGCCCTGGGCCGACGCGACGCCTCGATTGGCGAAAAAATCCTGGACACGGCCAGCCGGACCCTGGATTTGTCCAGGCGGTACGTGGAAAACGCCGCTTCCGGCCGTAAAACGGACAAACCCGCGCAAAACGGCATTCTGGATATGGCGCTCATGCGCCTGACCATCGGCACGGAGGCGGAATATATTAAAAGCGCCATGCGCATATACATGCGAGACGCCCCCAAGCTTCTGAACAAAATAAAAGAAGCCGTGGCGGCCAATGACAACCGGACGCTGGCCGCGCATGCGCATTCGCTCAAGGGAATCACCAGCCACTATACGGCCGGAACGCTTTATAACAACATCTTCAGCCTGGAACTGATCGGCAAAAACGACAAACTCCCGGTGGTCGCGGACGAATGCCGGCTCATTTTCCGGCAAACGGAGGGCGATATGGCGTTACTGCGAGAAGAATTGGAGCGATTCATCCTTGAAGTGCTCTGACGGCGACATACGCGTATGGCCACGCGCCCATGAGGAACAGGCAGGCGTTGCCGGCCGTGAATGACTAGTGATGCGTTTCAAAATTAAATCGCGTTATAGCATCGTATGAATGCAATATAATAAAAAGGATTGGCTGATATGAACATAGTAGTGGCCGAAGATCAGGAAATGACAAGATCCCTTGTTGTATCACGTTTAAAGGAATGGGGCCACGCCGTAACGGATTTTGAAGACGGAAAGGCCGCCTTTCAGTATCTGATATGCAACCATGACCTGGTGGACATACTGATAACCGACTGGAACATGCCGGGATTGAACGGCGTTCAGCTTGCCCACAGCGTGCGCTAACTCACCAAAACGTCCGGGTACGTCTATATTGTCCTCCTCACGGTAAACAACGGCCTGGAGGATCTGATCAAGGGCTTTACAGAGGGAAAAATAGACGACTATCTGATCAAGCCTTTCAACGCCACCCAATTGCGGCTGCGCCTGCAGGTGGGGCAGCGGATCATCAGTTCGGAGCGCCGGCTGCACGAGTACAGCACAGATCTGGAATCCCTGGTGCGCAAGCAAACAATCACGCTTAAGGAGACGCAGGAGGAAATAGTCAGCCGCCTCTTCTCCGCCCTGGCCTCGCGGGATCAGGAAACCGCCCTGCACGTGCTGCGCATCGGCACCATGTGCGCCTACATGGGCCAGCTTATGGGCTGGAATCCGCAACAAATCGACACTTTAAAGGCGGCCGCTCCACTGCACGACATCGGCAAGATCGGCATAAGCGACACGCTGCTGCTCAAGCCCGGCATTCTTACCAAGGCTGAATTCATGCAGATTCAGCAGCACACCACCATCGGCGCGCAGATCCTCTCCGGCTCGCGCAACGCCACCATTCAGATGGGCAGCAGCATAGCCCGCTACCATCACGAAAACTGGGACGGATCAGGCTACCCGGAAGGCCTGCGCGGGGATCAAATTCCAGTGGAGGCGCAACTGGTTTCCATTGTGGACGTATACGACGCCATGCTCAGCGACAGAATCTACCGCAAGGCCATGCCTGAGGAGCAAGTGCTCAAATACATCAAGGACCAGAGCCGCTGCAAATTTGCGCCGAAGCTCGCTAAAATGTTTCTGGAAAACCATGCCTACATAAAGGAGCAGTGCGACAAGGATTTATCGCGCATCACCGTGCCTGGACTATAGCGGGAATTGGGGCGGTGAAAGGTTAAACGGCGTTGTAGTCGCCGCTCTTGCCGCCGCTTTTGTGAAGCAGCCGGCAGTCGGTGACGCGAATGTCCTTCTGCACGGCCTTGCACATGTCGTAAATAGTCAGAGCCGCCACCTGGACCGCGGTCAGGGCTTCCATCTCCACGCCGGTTTTTGAACTGGTGCGGGCTTCCGCCCGAATATGGATTCTCGCCGCGTCCTTGTCCACGTCAAAGCTCAGATCCACAAAATCCAGAGGCAGCGGGTGGCAAAAGGGAATAAGCTCGTGGGTGCGCTTGGCGGCCAGCACGCCGGCCACTTTGGCGGTGTTCAAAGCATCGCCTTTAGGGAGGGCTTTTTTGAGCAGCAGATCCAGGGTTTCTCCGGACAAACACACCGTGGCTCCGGCCACGGCAATGCGTCTGGTTACGTCCTTATGCCCCACATCCACCATGGTGGCCGAGCCGTCGTCCTTAAGGTGGGTGAAGCCGGGCATCAGTCCAGCCCCATGGCTTTGCCGACTTTTTTGAACATTTTCTTGGCCTTGGCGAGAGGCTTTTCTTCCTCCAGGCGGGCGAATTCACGCAGCAGTTCTTCCTGCCGGGCATTCAGATGCCTTGGGGTAAGCACCCGCACTTCCACCAGCAGGTTGCCGCGCCGGCGCTGGCCCGGGTAAACCAGGCCCTGGCCGGGGAGGCGAAAAACTTCGCCGTTTTGCGTGCCCTTGGGAATATCCACCTGGACAGGATCATCCAGAGTGGGCACATCGATCTTGTGCCCCAGGGCGGCCTGGGGGAAGGTCAGTTCCGCCGCGACCACCAGATCCTGCCCTTCCCGACGGAAAACCTTGTCTTCCTCCACATCCAGGACAACAAACAAATCGCCCGGCGGGCCGCCGTACAGGCCACTCTCTCCTTCTCCGCGCAGGCGCAGGCGGTTGCCGCTGTCCACGCCAGGCGGTATTTTGACCGAAAGCTCGCGCACCACTTCCACTATGCCCTGCCCCAGGCACTTGGCGCAGGGATTGGTGATGATCCGGCCTTCGCCCCGGCAGGAGGGGCAGGGCATGGCTACCTGAAAAAAGCCCTGGCTGTGCCGCACCTGGCCGGTTCCGCCGCAGTGCCGGCAGGTTTCCGGAGAACTGCCCGGCGCGGCCCCGCTGCCGGCGCAAACTTCGCAGGTGGCGTGGCGGGGGATTTTAAGGGTTACTTCGTCCCCCTTGGCCGCCTGGCGGAAAGAAATAGTCAGATTATAGCGCAAATCCGCCCCGGACTGCGGGCGCGGTCCGCGCTGGCCGCCCATGCGGCCAAAGCCGAACAGATCACCGAAAATATCGCTGAAGTGGGCGAAAATATCCTCGTTGGAACTGAACCCGGCCTGCCCGAACCCGTTGCCCGACACTCCGGCGTGGCCAAAGCGGTCATAGCGGGAGCGCTTGTCCGCATCCCTGAGGATCTCGTAAGCCTCGGCCGCCTCCTTGAACTTGAGCTCCGCCTCCGGATTGTCCGGGTTGCGGTCCGGGTGGTAGCGCAAGGCCAACTTACGGTAGGCGCGCTTGATTTCGTCTTCCGAAGCCGAGCGTTCCACTTCGAGGATTTCGTAGTAATCGCGTTGGGTCATGGCAAAAAAGGATAAAACAGCCGCGCGGCGGGACGTTCAGACGGCTCCGCCGGCGGCTGCTTCGCGTTTCGTGCGGTTATTCTTTGGCTTCCGCTTCCATGGGCACATAGTAGGTCAAATCGTCCGGCAAAACTTTCCCGGCCGCTATTTCCCGCAGGGCGGTGACCACTTCCCTGTTCTTGGAATCCACCAGCGGCTCATAGCCTTCGCGGTACTGGCGCACTCTTTTTATAGCCATCTGCACCAGCAAAAAGCGGTTATCCACCCTTTCCTGGCAGTCTTCCACGGTAATTCTGGCCATATCCGGCTCCTTGAAAATTGAATCGCCCCGGCAAATTCTGGCGGTTTGGAGCATCACAACCAAGGCGAACTAAAATAAATATACACACGCGCTGATTATGTCAACAGGCGCGTAAAACGCCGGAGTGGGCGTGCCTTTGCAAACCCCGGTCTGCGGGGTTTGTCATCAACCTGATGCGCGCAAAGCGCGCCTCAGGATTCCGGCTGGTGCTCCAGAAGCGATTTCCGCCCGTTCATATATGCCCTCAATTCTTCAATTCTCCGGTTAAAAACCGGAAGATCCTTTTTTTCAACCGGCTCGCTACGTGGAGAAAGGGCCTGAATGGGGTTGATGAAGCGCCCGTCCTTTTTCATGCGAAAATCCAGATGCGGCCCGGTGGCGTAACCGGTGCTGCCCACAAAACCGATAACCTCGCCCTGGCGCACTCTGTTGCCCGCCTTGAGTCCCCTGGCGAAGCCGGACAAATGCAAATACATGGTCTCATAATTGTTGGGGTGTTTTATGGCTATATAGTTGCCGGCCCCCTTGCCCCAGCCGGCAAATGTCACCTGCCCGTTGCCCACGGCCTTTACCGGCGTGCCTGTGGGGGCCGCGTAATCCACGGCCGGGTGAGCCTTCCATTCCTGAAGTATGGGGTGCAGGCGGCTGGCGGAAAAACCTGAACTGATGCGGTTGAAAGCCAGGGGGGCCTTCAGAAAGGCACGCTTCACGCTTTCGCCTGTGGAGGTGTAGTATTCAGGGATGCCGCCCGGCGGGGTGAAGCGAAAGGCCTCGTAAATCGTTCCCTGGTTGACGAAGCGCGCGGCCAGAAGTTTGCCGTAGCCTCTGAACTCCCCTTCCCGAAAGCGTTTTTCCACCAAAATGACGTAGGAATCGCCCTCGCGCAAATCCCGGATGAAATTAATTTCCCAGGCAAAGATTTCCGCCAGGGATATAGCCAGGGTGGGCGCTTCACCCACGTCGGCCATGCTCTGGAAAAGGTTGGAATCGATGCGCCCTTCCACCAGCTCCAGCACCACCTGGTAGTCGATCTTTTCCAGAGCCGCGGTAAAAGATTTGTCCTCCACCCGGCAGATCACCAGCTTCTGGTCTCTGTCTATTTCATATTCAAAACGGGAAAAGCCGCCTTCGTCCTCCATGACCATATAGGGCTGGCCTTCACGAATCCGGGCCAGGGGGTAGACGTTTTTGCACATGTCCACCACCTCGTTGACCTCCCCCGGGTTCAGCCAATCCTGAAGGATGCCCCCGGCCGTGTCGCCGGCGCTGACCGTGCCGCTGTGCACCCCGGAATCCTGAGGCGCGGCTTCTTCCGGCGGCCCCTCAATCGGGGGAGCTTCCTCCGTGGCGTTGGCCACGGGCCGGTCCGCGGGCAGAGAGACGTTAGTTCCGGCTGAGGGCGTTACCGGGCTATCCGGCACAACTGGCCGGAACAGCCACCAGGCGCCCCCGGCAAGCAGAAACAAAAACAAGAAAAACAAAAAGGCCTTCGCCGGCCTGAAACCTTGCGCGCGGCGCGCCTTTTTATTCCTTACAGCCATTATTCAAAGCAACTCCTGTAAACAAGTCCCCTTATTTTACTTACGGGCGGCCGCCAAGGCAAGCTCTTTTCCAATGAACTGGACCATCACGCAGGATACGGCCGCGAAAATCACGCCCATATAAAAAGGCAGGCGGTAGTCAAACATCCAGAGAATCCCGCCCAGTGCGGGCACAACCACCGCGCCGATGTGGTTCATGGTCACACCCATGGCCATGCTGCCGGAAATATCCGCCGGGTCGGCTATTTTCTGGAAAAAAGTGCGTATGGCGATGGTCAGGTTAAAGAGCAGTTGCTCGGCAATATACAGCAGGACGATGAACCACTTGCTGCCGCTGTGCGCGTAAGCCAGAAAAATACCGATCAGCAGGAGGTATTTTATAGTCAGGAGAGGGCGCTCGCCCACGCTGTTGATGACTTTGCCGGTAAGGCGGCTTAAAAACCAGGTCACCAGATTGTTGAACAGAAAAAGGGCGGTCATTTCCTGCACGGAAAAATTGAAATGATCCACCAGCAGGAACACGGAAAAGGTGTTGAAAATCTGGCGCCGGCCGCCGGCCAAAGCGGTCAGGACGTAAAAAAGCCAGTATTTCTTTTGAATAACCAGCCCCTTGCGCTGCGGCTGGCACTCGCTGGAGGCCGGTGGATGCAGGAGGGCCCGCACGCCCACGAACGTGGCCGCAGTCCCGGCAAAAATAAAGAGCAGCGTGTAGGATTTTACAAAGTAGGTCAGCCCGAAAAGCCCCGCGCCCACCAGAAAGCTGCCGGCCGCGCTCATGGAGCGCAGACGCCCGATGACTATGGGAGCCTCTTGGCCGTTAAAGTTCTGCAGGGTCTGGGACTGGTTGATGGATTCAAAGTAGTGATAGCCCAGGGACATGGTCAGGGCGCAGAAAAGCAGCCCGGAAAAAGACGGCATGAAGCCGGTCAGGCAGACCCCGAAACCGCAAAGGACTATGGAAAGGGCGGAGAGGCGGGATTCGCTCATGAAAAAGAGGCATAACAGCAAGGTGATGGAAAGCAGGCCCGGCACTTCGCGCAGGGACTGGACCATACCGTTCTGAGCGCCGTTGACCCCGGCCATATCCACCGCAAAGTTGGTGTATAGCGCCTGCCAACCCATTAAAGCCATGGAAACCACAAACGTCTGCAACATCAGAAAGCGGTAGATGGGGCGTTTTTCAAAATCGTTTTGAGCGTTCATGCGCACCTTGGGAGTAACAAAATTAAACGCGGCCGTACCGCGCAGACTGTTGGCAAAGGCATAAAATCCAAAGGCATGAATGAAGTGAGTGAATCGCGGCGGGAACCGCCGCCCGCCGCGCAGGCGTAAGCGACACTTGCCTTCGCCGTTAAACGCCGAAGCGAGCGTCTTAAAGTTAAAATATTCTGACCGTTAAGCGGCTCTTTCAGGCGTTAAGCGCAGCAAGACGCTATTTCGCCCCGGGATTTTCGTTACCATAATACGATAAGCACAGGCGGGCAATGAACAAAATCGCCGCCCCGCCACGGCCTTGCGCTCGCGCCGGGCAAGAGATATGATAATTTATTATTCCAATCCGCCGTGAGGACATCGGATGAACGTACGTACTTTTCCCCTTGGTCCGCTGGAGACCAACTGTTTTTTGATCCATAACGCCGAACAGGCCATAATTGTGGATCCCGGCGGCAACCCGGCCCAGTTGCTGACTTTTTTAGAGCAACGCGACCTTAAGCTTACGCATATTCTGAATACCCACCTGCACTTTGACCACACCTACGGCAACAAGGCTCTGTCCGAAGCCACAGGCGCGCCGATTCTGGCCAGCGCCCATGACTCTGTCCTGCTGGATATGGAGGGCGGCAGGGGCGGCGTATGGGGCTTTCCGGTAGTGGAGCCTTACGTTTTTACCAACCTGGAGGCCGGACCTTTGGAGCTTCTGGGCCAGGAATGCCGCGTGCTGGCCACTCCTGGGCATACGCCGGGCGGCCTGTCCTTTTATTTGGCGGATCCCGGCTGCGTGTTCTGCGGGGATGCCCTGTTTTACCGCTCCGTGGGGCGCACGGATTTTCCCTTCAGCAACACGGGGCAGCTGGTGGATTCCATCCGCACCCAGCTCTTCGGCCTGCCGGAGAAGACAAGGGTCTGTTGCGGACACGGGCCGGACACCCTGATCGCGGACGAGCGGCGGAACAACCCGTTTTGCGGCGAGTTCGCCAGATAGGCCATGCCGGGCCGCCCCGCTCAAGCTCCCGGCCTGTTCTGGGCCGCCAGCCCCAGACCGGGCGGCAACAGCGAGCTGGCCATAAAGCTGTTTTACGAAACTTTTTCCGAAACGCTTGCGGAACAACAATCCGCCAGCGCGGAAATTAATTATCCTATAACTGTTGACGCGGGGCTCCACAGCCCCTGGCGGTGGAACCCGAGTGGGCGGAGCCCCCGCAGCATCGCAAAAGAAATCACATTCCTCCGCAATCTCTCTTTAGTCCCTTGCCGGGCCTGCGGGCGATGCTCCAGCCGGCCGGATCTGCCCTGTCCGTTGGATTTCGAGCCGCCGGCCGGGCCGGATGCGCCGGACGACGCGGCCCGGCTGCTGGCCGGGCTGGCGGACGCGCCTTTTGTTGTTCTGGCCTCGCCTATTTATTTTTACCATTTGCCGGCCGGACTGAAGGCCCTGATCGATCGCGGCCAGATTTACTGGATGCGCGGGCAAAAGGCCGTCCCTGGACGCAAGGCCCACGTCATTCTCACAGCGGCGCGGGAAAAGGGCGAAAAACTGTTCAGCGGCAGTCTGCTGACCCTGAAGATTTTTTTTGCCGCTTTCGGCCTGAGCCTAGCGGAACCGCTGCTGTTGCGCGGACTGGACGGGCCAGCGGATTTACGCGGCAATCCCGGGTTGACCGGCCAGGTACGGGATTACGCCAGGGCCGCCGCCCTGGAGCGCTTATGTTCCAAGCCGGACTGAGCTTTATCCGTACTCTTTTTCGCGAGTCCCGCTGCCCGGCTTGCACCAAACCCTGGGCGGCTGGTCCGGAAGCAAACCCTTTTTGCCCGGACTGTCTGGCCGCCCTTCCCAGGCGTGGCTCCGGGTTCTGCCCGGCCTGCGGCGAATTGAGCGCCTGGGAGGAGCTCAGCCAGGGACTGTGCGGGCATTGCCTCAAAGAATCGCCGCCCTGGGGCCGGATCTTTTTTTACGGCGCGCACCAGGGGCTTTTGCGCGTCCTGCTGCTCAGGCTCAAATTCGGACAGGCCCTGTACCTGGGGCCGTCCCTTGGCGCCCTGGCCGCCGGGCTGCCAGGCCCGGAAGCCGCGAGCGAATCCTGGTACACCGCCCTGGTGCCCGTGCCCCTGCACCGGACGCGGCTGGCTGAACGCGGCTACAATCAGGCACTGGAACTGGCCAGACCGGTGGCCCGCCGGCTGGGAATTCCTCTCAGGCCGGAGTGGCTGGAGCGGGTGCGCGGCACAGGCACGCAGTCCGGTCTGACCCGCGCCCAGAGGCGGCAAAACCTGGAAGGCGCGTTTCGAGCCTCTTGCGCGGTCAAGGGCCAGAGCATCCTGTTGGTGGACGACGTGCTGACCACCGGGGCCACCGCCGGCCAGGCCTGCCTGAGCCTGAAGGCGGCCGGCGCGACCGCGGACGTGCTGGTGCTCAGCCGCGCGCCTGGCCGGAACCTGAGGTCCGGCTGAACAGCTTGACTGCGGGCCCTGAATGGCCATATGATTAATAAATGGTATTCTACCTTTAAAGTATTGGAGCGCTCGTGAAGCGTTATATTCATCAATCCTTGGCCGTTGCGACGTTTTTTATCCTGGCCGGATCCCCGGCCCTGGCGGCCCAAGATACGCCCGTGGACGGGGAAGCGGATTTTCCGCAGAAGTTTTTCCACAACAGCTACCTGGGCGCCTTGCTTTCCGGACGGGAACCTTCAGGAATCGGCGTCCTGGATCTGCTGGTCATCGGCCTTATCCTGTGGCTTCTGCTAAAAAAGCTGACCCCCGGCCGTCCGGATCGCGGCGCCGGGCCGGACCGGACGCCCGGCGCCCCGGGGCAGCCGCCGGCGCACGAGGATTCCGAGGTCTCCTACCGGGAACGCACTAAAGAGGAAGTGGAACGCCGGGTCAAGGCTTCCTGGGATCATCTGAGCGGCAAAGGCCAAGGCCGGAGCGGTTCTCCCTGGCCCGGTACGCCGGCAAAACCCGGGCCGGGTGGCCCTCCCGCTTCGCCCCCGGCTCCGACCGAGAACTTCGGGCCGCCGGCCGCCGGCCCACTGCCGGCTGGCTTTGACTCCACGGCCTTTCTGGAAGGGGCCAGGGCTATGTTCGCCAGGGTCCAGGCGTCCTGGGACGTCCGCGACTTTGAGGATCTGGCCTTTTTTACCACGCCGGAGATGTTCAAGCGTCTGGAATACGAATCCGCCGAAAATTTCGGACTGGAGCACAAAGATATTCTGCTCATAAACGCAAAAGTGCTTGAAGTGCGCCAGGTCGGCCTGGAAGAAAAAGTCCGGACGTTCTTTGACGTCATTCTGAGCGGCGGGAAAAGCGGCCAGAGCACGGTAAGGGAAATCTGGACCTTCAGCCGCCAGATCAATGATCCCGACAGCGTCTGGAAGCTGGACGCCATAGAGCAGTCCGCTTCGGAAAAAGAGCAAGCGGAACCCCAATGAAAAAGAAACGGGTTCTGCATGTGGGTTGTGGCCACAACACCATGGACAAGCTGCACGGCACCTTTAAAACGCCGGACTGGAAAGAAGTGCGCCTGGATATAAATCCGGCCGTAAATCCAGATATTCTGGCCAGCATAACAGACATGTCCATGATCCCGGACGCTTCATTCGAGGCTCTCTATTCCTCGCACAACGTCGAGCATCTCTACCCGTACGAAGCACCGCTGGCTCTAAAGGAGTTCCGGCGGGTACTCAAGCCGGAGGGCTTCGCCCTGATCACTCTGCCGGATTTGCGCCAGGTGGCGGAATACATAGCCGCCGGAAAGGAGGAGGAAACCGTCCTTCTTACCAACCGGGGGGCGATCACCCCGCTGGACATTCTCTACGGATTCCGGCCATTTCTGGCAGCCGGGAACACCTTTATGGCCCACCGCTTCGCTTATACCGACGTGACCCTGAAAAAAAGCCTGCACGCGGCCGGATTCGCCGATATAAGCATTGAGCGGGACGGCGAATTCAACCTTTGGGCGGTCGCTTCCGCCACTTAGAGCAATTTCGCTTTGAAATTGCTCGGCAGACGCGAAGCGTATTGTTCATCTTGAGAATCTCGCATTATTACAATGCGAAACCCTATACCGCTTGCGAAACTTGTATTGCTTAATCTAAAAGTTAAAATGCTCTACGGCATTTCAGCCTTGAAATGCCGCGCCGGAATAAAAAACCCGGATCGGCGGCGAGCCAATCCGGGCGTCCGACGCAATGCGTGCTTACCCGCGCTTCATTTCCGAGATAAGCGCGCCCAATGACTGGGCCTGTTTTGCCAGGTCGCTCACGGCATGGCCGGCCTCGCGCATGGCTTGGGCGGTTTGCTCGGCAATGTTGTTAATGTGCTCCACAGAACGGTTGATTTCCTCGCTGGTGCTGGCTTGCTGCTCGCTGGCGGTGGCTATGGCCCTCACCTGGTCCGCTGTGGCGTCCACCATGGTCACTATTTCGCCCAGGGCGGCGCCGGAACGGTTGGACTGCTCCGTTGCCGTATCGATAAGCTGCACCGCGCGGTCCACCTGCGCGGTGCTCTTGTCCACGCTGCTCTGGATGGATTTGATGGCGTTGCCCACGTCGGTGGTGGAGGACATGGTTTTTTCGGCCAGCTTGCGCACTTCGTCGGCCACAACGGCGAAGCCGCGCCCGGCCTCGCCCGCGCGGGCCGCTTCAATGGCGGCGTTCAAGGCCAGCAGGTTGGTCTGGTCGGCAATGTCGGAAATGACGCCCATGATCTGGGAAATGCCCTGGGCTTGGGCGGCAAGGCCGTTCATGTCCTCTTTGAGGGCCAAGGAAACCTCCTGCACGTTCTGGATTCCAGACACCGCGTTCTGCACCACGCGCGCGCCCTCTTCCGCCCTGATGCGGGTCTGAGCGGATGTTTCCGAGGCTTGCGAGGCGTTGCGGGCCACTTCCGACACGGTACAATTCATCTCGTTCATGGCGGTGGCGGTTTCGCACACGCGCTGGGCCTGCTCGCTAGAGCCCCGCTCCGACTGCTCGATCTGGGCGGAAAGCTCCTCCGAAGCGGCCGAAATGATGCTGACCACGCCTTCCAGTTGCTCCGCAGCGGCCAGCATGCCGTCGCGCTTGGCTCTCTCCGCGGCCTGGCTGGCCTTTTCGGCCTCGCGCATGGCTTGCTCCGCCTTGGCGGTCTGGGCGCGGGCGTCGTTGCCCAGCGCTTCGGCCTTGCTGATGTTGTCGACCAAGGAGACGATCATGTTCTTCAGGGCGGTGCTCAATTCACGCACTTCCCCGCCGAAAGCCTCATCGCGGATGGGGGCGTTCAGATTGCCGCCCGCGATTTCCTGGGCCACCCCGGCCAGAACGCCCAGAGGACGCACGCTGGTGCGCACGATGAGGAAGATCAGCAGCAAGGAGAGCAGCAGCACAACGCCACTGAAGATCATAGTCATATGACTGATTCCGGCCGCGGCGGAAAGAACCTCGCTCAGCGGCGCGCTGACCATAAAATACCAGGTCTGGCCGGTCAGAGCGAAATGGATCGGGTAGTAATAAAAAAAGCTGTTCTTGCCCCGGTAGTCGCTGACTTCCATGAAGGGATCGCCTTTAGCCATCGCCTTGCGCAACTCGGCGGAATCCTTGATCGCTCCAATGTCGAAAATTTTTTTGCCGGTCATGCTGTCCGAGTCGCTGGTGGCGACAATGGAGCCGTCCTGCGTGATGCAGGCCCCCCAGCCCGTCTGGTAGATTTTGAGGGCGGCCAGGGATTGCGTGACCTGCTTCAGGGAAATGTCCACAAGCACGATGCCCCGGAAGCGGTTGCCCGTTTTGATTGCGGCGCTGGCGGTGGCCATCAGCACCTGCTTGCCGCCCACATCGTATAAATAGGGATTGGTCAGGTAGCTTCGCCCCAGTTTTTTGGGGATGGCGTAATAGTCGCTGGTTTCCAAATCCTGCAGCGTGGTCAGATCGTGCCCGGTCGCGCTGTAGGGAATGAAGCGGCCGTTCTTGTCCGAGCCTGGCTTGTCGGCGTATTCGGCGTCTTTGCCGTCATAGGCGTTCGGCTCCCAAGCCGTTCCGGCCGCCAGAAAATCCGTGCGCCCTTGCTGCACGCCCTGCAACATCAGAATAAAACGCTCGCGGACCACCGGGTCGTTCCGCTCCAACAGGGGAACCATGCTGTCCGCGAAAGCCTGCGTTTCATCAAGAGCCACCTCAAAAAGAGATTTGACTTCATTGCCGTATTGGCCGGCCAGGAAAGCCAGCTCACGCTTGGCGACATCCTCAATGGCGCTGGAACTTTTCGCCCGGATTTGCCAGGCCAGCGCCCCCAGGGCCAGTATCAGCATAAGGCCTACGGGAAGCACGATTTTAGCCGTCATGCGTAAATTACGATACCAAAGCATTATAACCTCCGTATTTAGAGAATATGAACGAATGCGATCTTGAAAATGAGCCGTGAAAACACTACGAGTTTCTGATATTAAAGCGCTTTTGCCCGCTATGGTTGCGCCTCCGACACAACAGTAAGACTCTCAATAAAGATTACCCGCATATTATCGGTAAAACCTATAAAAATATGATGAGCTATAAAATGCGGTAGCATAAAAATAGATTTATACACAAGAATTATAAATTCATGCGGGTTATTAATATAGAATTATATGCAAAATTATAATAGACGCACGGATTATTACAGCCGGGGCGGCGCTTCGGGCCGGACGGCGCTATGCGCATTTCTTTGCCGGCGGCTCCAAACCCCTTAACAGATCTCATTATTTTAATTGCTAAAATGGCTGTCCTGATCTACTCCTGCATATAAGCCCGCCTTGCCGATCCGGGCGTCTTACGCCTTGGCGGGCGGGCTCGCGCGGCCAACCGCGCTGGTGTTTTTCTTTATTAACCACCCCACTAAATATTTTGGAGCTTGGATATGCTTAAAGTCGGAATCGTCGGTGCCGGCATCCGCGGCAAACTTTTTGCCGATGCCGTGGCGCATAACGGCCATTGTGAACTGGCCGGCTTTTGTGACGTCAGCCGGAAGCTTCTGGACGACGTCACAGGGCGCCACTCCGTGAATGGATACCTCAATTACGATGAGCTGTTGGACCAGAAACCGGACATCGTCTGCGTGACCACGCCGGACAACCTGCACCGGGAGTTCATAGAAAAAGCCGCGGCCCGCAAAATTCACGTCTTTTGCGAAAAGCCCATGGCCACCACCCTGGAAGACTGCCTGGCCATAAAAAAGGCTGTGGACTCCAGCGGCATAAAGTTCACCGTGGCCTTCACCAACCGCTGGAACCCCGCCTTTCTGCGGGCCAAAGAAGCCATCGACCGGGGCGATCTGGGCGACGTCATCGCCATGAACAGCCGGCTGAACGACACCATTTATGTGCCCACAAAAATGCTCAGCTGGGCGGGCAAAACCTCGCCGGTCTGGTTTTTGTTCTGTCACCCCCTGGATCTTGCCCTGTGGTTTTCCGGCAAAAAAGTAGCCAGGGTATACGCCCACGGCACTAAAAAAGTGCTGGTGAAAATGGGCATGGATACCTACGACTGGGTGCACACCCTGGTCAGCTTCACGGACGGCACTTCCGCCTTTTTTGAAAACGGCTGGGTGCTGCCTGATTCCATGCCCAAGCTTGTGGACTACAAGTTCGAGGTGGTGGGCGACAAGGGCGCGGTCTTCGTGGATACCCACGATCAGATGGTCCACCTGGCCGGCCCGGCCAAATACGAACACCCGGACACCTTCTACGTGAACGCCCACGGCCAGCCCTTTGGGCACAACCTGGTCTGCTTCGACACCTTCGCGGACTGCGTGCTTAACAACAAGCCGCCGGTGGTGAGCGTGGACGAGGGACTGGAAATAACCCGCATCCTGCTGGCTGTGGAAGAATCCCTGCGGCGCGGCGCGCCTGTGGCCCTTTAAATAAATGCGACAGGGGGAGCGGACGGCCAACGTCCGCTCCCCCTGTGTCTCGGCAAAATCATCAACGGGGGGTGTTTTGTCCTTGGCTTTATAGGTGTAAATAGTTTCAGCCTGAAGGAGTTAAAGAATGGCTTTGTCTTTTATGCGCAAACCAGCCCTTGTTTACGGCGGCGCCGCCGCTCTGGCGGTTGTGGCCGCCTATGCCGCCATCACTTCCCTGGGCCTGGTCAACCCCCTTTTCCTGCCATCTCCTCTGCAAATCTGGAAGGCCGCCGTGGAACTCTGGCAGTCCGGGACTTTGCAGGTAAACATTCAGGTTTCCACCACCCGCGTGCTGATAAGTTACGCCATAGGCTGCTCCCTGGCCGTGCTGGTGGGCTCGCTGATGGGGTGGTTCAAGCGCTTTGATTACATATTGAACCCCTTCATCCAGTGCATCCGTCCCATTCCGGCCCTGGCCTACATTCCGCTGACCATTTTATGGTTCGGCATAGGCGAGCCTTCCAAACTTTTCGTCATCACCCTGGGCAGCTTTGTAACCTGCGTGATCAACGTGATCGCCGGCGTCAAAAACGTGCCCTCACTATATATTGAAGCGGCCCAAACCTTTGGGGCCAGCAAATGGGACATCTTTTTCGGCGTGATGCTTCCGGCGGCCACACCGTACATTCTCACAGGCATGCGCGTGGCCCTGGCCACGGCCTGGGGCGTGCTGGTGGCCGCCGAGCTCATCGCGGCGGAACACGGCCTGGGCTACATGCTGACCATGGCCCGGCGCTTCGTGCGCACGGACATCCTCTTTGTGGGCCTGATCTGTATCGGCGCCCTGGCTTTCATCATGGACACGCTCATCCGCAAGGTGGAAGTCCATTTCACCCGCTGGATGGAAAGGGTGTAGCCGCAAAGAATACTATTCTTACAGAGAATCTTTGGCCATACAGGATTCAAAAATGCGCAAAAAAGCATTCATGTTCATATGGGATGACGACAAGGATCGCATCCGCGACGCCATAGAGCGCAACAAGGTCACCTTAAGGATCATCATAAAAACCAAAAACGAGAGCCTCCTGCTTGAGCGCTGGCTCAAGCATCACCTGAACATGCTCGAAGCGGAGGCGAAAATCATCGTCCTGGACAATATGTCGTCCGACGAGGTCGTCCTGGACGCCTACCGCGACTATGCCGAACGCCTGATTGTGGTGCGGTTCTCCGGCGACCAGGATCGAACGCATGCCGCGCGCGATTTTGCCTCCCTGTACCAGGCGGTCTGGGATTCCTCGCTGTTCTACACGCTCATTGATACGGATGAATTTCTATATTTATATGACGGCAAAAAATTGCTCCATAGCGAAAGGGTAATTTCTTACCTCCGGAGCGAGAAGGATATTCCGTTCTTTTCTCCGCACTGGCTCCAGAACGCCTATTTCAAGGACGACGTTTTCAGCTTCGGACCAGATATGGGCTCCATACGGCGCGGCCTGATGCACGGCAAGCCGATCATCAACTCCTCGCACGCCAGGCGCAAGCTTGCCGGCTCTGACGTAACGCTCATCCATGCGCTCCAGCTGCCGCTTTCCATGCACGGAGAATCCCCGACCTGCTTCGTCCTTTTACATCGCTCGAAACTGTCGCGCATGCGCAGGATCCGAAGCAGCATGGAAAAAGTGAGACATACCGGACTAATCGAACATATAAACGATTTTAAAACTATTTTGACCGTTGACTTGAACCTGATCCGGCGCCCGGCGATACGCCAACACATCGCGGAGATCCGGGAACTGCTCGCCATGCCGGATCAGCCCGGGAACACCGTGGAGATAGCCCCTGGCCATGTGACCCTGGGCTATGACGGCGGCCTGGCCTTTCATCCACCGGAGCTTGAAGAGACGTTTCAGCGTTGCGTAAACAGCCGGCTTTCTTTTTTCGACCTCTGCCCTCCTGATTGGAGCGCGGCTGGCGAAAACAGCGGCATGCTCTGGCAGGTTCTTGACCAGGAAGGCTACCGCGCGCGGTACGCTCCGACCCTGAACGTAAAATTGGCGCATCAACGTTAATCCACTTTTTAGGGCAAATTAACATTGAAACCGTTTATTTGCTCTGGCGGCTGGAATCGCCGCCCGCCGCGCGGGCGTGGGTGAAACTTGTTTCGCCGCCATGCGCCGGAGCGCGCGTCTCAAAGTTAATCAGCTTTTAAAGGAGCCGCATATGGCGGAGACATACGAACTCAGCCTGAAAAACCTGCAAAAAACCTTTGGCGACGGCGACCAGATCGTGGAGGTGTTCCACGATATCTCCCTGGATATCCGGAAAAACGAATTCATGTGCATCATCGGCCCCTCGGGCTGCGGCAAAACAACGCTTATCCGGATTATCGCCGGCCTGCTGGAGCCGTCCAAAGGCGAAGTGTTCATAAATGGCGCCAAAAGCGCCGGCCCAAGCTCCGGCAAAGGGGTGGTGTTTCAGGCGGATGCGGTTTTTCCCTGGATGGATGTGAAAAAAAACGTCGGCTTCGGCCTGCGCGTGCAAAAAATTCCGGCGGCCAGACAAAAAGAAATTATCGCCCGGTACATTGACCTGGTCGGTCTGAAAGGCTTTGAAAACTACCTGCCCAAGCAGCTTTCCGGCGGCATGCGCAAACGGGTGGACCTGGCCCGCGTCTATGCCAGCAACCCGGCCGTCATGCTCATGGACGAGCCCTTCGGCGCTCTGGACGCCCAGACCAAATCCAAAATGCAGGAGGAACTGCTGCGCATCTGGGAGCAGGAGCGCAAAACCGTGCTCTTCATCACCCACGACATCGACGAGGCCATTTTTCTCTCCAATCGGGTGGCCATCCTTTCCGAGCGGCCTTCGGTGATCAAATACGTGATCGACGTCGATTTGCCGCGTCCCCGGACGGAAACCATGAAAATGAGCGAGGAGTTCCAGAAAATCAAACGCGACGTATGGGCCAAGTTCAACGAAAAAACAACTAGCCAAGCGAGTTAGGTATGAAAAAGCCTGTTCTGTTGATCGCGGCATTGCTGGTATGCCTTTTCCCCCTGACCACCCGCGCGGCCCTGGCCGTAGCCGCGCCCCCGCCCTGCCTTGAGGTGGTGGTGCAAAACGCCGAGGAACTGCGCATTGCCCAGGATAACGGGGCGAATCGCGTGGAATTGGTCCTGGCCCCTCTTAAGGGCGGCCTGACTCCTGCCGAAGCAACCCTTAAAGAAGTGGCGGGCGTTGCCAGGATTCCAGTCATGGTCATGATCCGTCCCACGGATCGCGACTTTAACTACACCGAGGCGGAATTCGCCGGCATGCTCAAAACTCTGGAGCTTCTCAAGTCCACGCCCCTGCCCCTGATGCCGGGCCGGAAATTCGGCGCGGTCATGGGCGTGCAAAAGGCGGACGGCAGCCTGGATCTTGCCCGCATGCAAGCCCTGGCCAAAGCCGGCGCTGGCCTGGAACTGGTCTGCCACATGGCCTTTGACGGTTCCAAAGATCGCCTGGCCGACACCAAGGCCCTGGCCGGCCTGGGTTACGCCCGTATCCTCACCCGCGGCCACAACGAGCCGGGCAACAACATCCCCAACCTGGAAGCCCAGAAAACATCCGCCGCCGGCAGCATCATCATCATGCCCGGCGTGCGCATCATGGCCGCCGACGTGCCGGGCTGGGTCAGCAAAGGCTTTACCCAGGTCCACCTGGGCATAGGCGTGCGCAAAGACGCCAAATTCACCGAGCCCATCTTGCCGGAGCTGGTCAAACAAGCCGCCTCCGGGCTTCAAAAGTAGTGTTTTCGTAGATTTACCCGGGGAGGGGCAGCCCCCCCGGACCCCACCGCCAATGAGCGAGGCCACTCGGAGTCCATTCATGGGGAACGCTTTCTCGTCGTCCGTACGGCCAATCACTTAGGGGTATTTCATATCCACACGATTATCAGGAGGACAACTATGCGTCTTAGCTTCAAACCGCTTCTTCTGGCGTTGGTCATTGCTCTGCCCTTGTCCGGCACCGCCCGGGCAGCCGGTAAAATCCCGGTCAACGTCTCCTACCAACCGGCTTTCTCCCACGCCCTGGCCGTGCTGGCCAAAGAAAAAGGCTGGTTTGACGAAGCCGGCCTGGACGTGAAAATGCTCAACTTCGAATCCGGCGTGCCCCAGGCGGAAGCCATGGGCGCCGGGTCCGTGGACATCTCCTTCATCGGCTCCACGGCCACCATCATCGCGGCCGCCCGCAAGCTCACCGACGCGGACCTTTTCTTTGTAATGGCGGAGGTAACCCCGCTCTTCACCATCATGACGCCCCCGACGATTAAAAGCGTGGAAGAACTGCGCGGCAAGAAAATTCTGACAACAGTCGGCTCGTCCATGCACTACTTCCTGGACCTGGCCCTGTCCAAGTTCAACATGACGGACAAGGATGTGCAGCTCATCCACATGGAGCCCTCGGACGGAATGATCGCTTTTATCGGCAAGCAGGGCGACGCGATCACGCCCCTGGCCCCCCAGGTTTGGGTAATCAAAGACAAAATTCCGGACGCCACCATCATGTTCGACGGCACCATGCTGGGCAAAGCGCCCGGCAAGCCCATTGACATCCGCATGATGGACGTGGGCATCGTCACCAAAAAATTCGCCAGGAAGCATCCTGAAGCGGTACAGGCCTTCCTGAAAGTCTGGTTCCGCTGTGTGGACTACATCAACAATCCGGCCACACGCGCCAAGGCCATTGAGGAAATCATGAACTTCCAGAACAAAACATATAACGCCGGCCTGAAGCTGGACCGCGCCACCTGGATGCTGGATCACTACGTCTTCTTTGACGCCAAAGAAAACGCCAAGCTCTTCGCGGACAAGGTGGTCGAAGCCTCCATGGATTCCGAAGCCAAGTTCCACGTGCAGAACAAGCGCATCCCGGAAGCTCCGAAGCCGGAAAACTACATCAGCGGCAAGTATATCGATGAATATCTGAAGGCCGGCAAGTAAGCCTGTATAACGGAACAACGAAGGCCCGCTCTCCTAGCTTTATTCAGGAGCGGGCCTTTCCATTGGCCAGGAAGATCACGGTATCCGTGATGGCCCGGATCTCTTCCATGACGTGGCTCACATAGAGTATGGGAATGCGGAACTCCTGGTTCAGCCGCTTAATGTAGGGCAACAGTTCGGTTTTTCTTTCGCTGTCCAGCGAGGCCAGGGGCTCGTCCATGAGCAGCAGCCGGGGCGAGGAAAGAATGGCCCGGCCCAGGGCCACGCGCTGCTTTTCACCGCCGGAAAGGCTCCTGGGCTTGCGCTCCAGCAAGCGGCCAATGCCCAAAAGTTCCACAATCTGCTCCAGGCCGGCCACATGGTTAGCCGAACGCCCCCGGCCGTAAAGCAGGTTGGACTGGACGGAGAGGTGCGGGAACAGGCGGCCTTCCTGAAAAACATAGCCGATGTGCCGTTTTTCCGGAGGCAGGTTGATTCCCCGGACGGAATCGAACATACAAAAATCCCGGATGCTGACCCGGCCGCTGTCCGGCCTGAGCAGTCCGGCCACCATGTTGAGGATCGAGGTCTTGCCCGCGCCGGAATGCCCGTGAAGCGCGGTAATGCCCTGCGCATCCCCTGTGATGTCCACGCCTATCTGAAAATCGCCCTGCCTGCGCTGCACCCGGATATGCATGCTCAGCCCCCGATATGCCTGGAGAGGATTCTATCCAGGGCGTTCGCCCCGATCAGGGCTGCCAGAGCGATGATAATGGCGATGACGCACAGCCGCATGGCCGCCGCTTCGCCGTCCGGAACCTGGGTCATGGTGTACAGGGCGAGGGGCAGGGTTTGCGTCTGGCCGGGAATGTTGGAAACAAAGGTGATGGTGGCCCCGAACTCGCCCAGGCTGCGGGCAAAGGCCAGGATCATTCCGGTAACCACGCCGTGGGCGGCCAAGGGCATGGTGATGCTGAAAAAGACCCGCCATGGTCCGGCCCCCAGCGTGCGGGCGGCCATTTCCAGCCTTTTGTCAACCGCGTCAAAGGAAAGGCGCACCGCCCGCACCAAAAGGGGAAAGGCCATGACTGCCGAGGCCGCCACAGCCCCCCTCCATGTGAAAGCTATGCTTATGCCGAAGGCATCATGGAGCGCCTTGCCCAAAACCCCGTTGCGGCCCAGAAGCACCAGCAAAACGTAGCCCAAAACCACCGGTGGCAGCACCAGGGGCAGGTGCAGCAGGCCGTCCAGCAGACTCTTGCCGGGGAAGTCCAGGCGCGATAAAATCCAGGCCAGCAGGATGCCAAAGGGCAGGCTGCACAGCACCGCCCAGAAGGCCACCTTCAGGCTGAGCCAGAGCGCGGCGGTTTCCGCCGGGGTTAAGGCAAAATCGGACATTTACAGGATCTCGAAACCGAATTTTTTCCAGATCGCCCTGGCTTCCGGAGCGCTCAGAAAGGCGACGAACTTGCGCGCCTCGGCCACATTGGCCTTTTGGATCACCGCGACCGGGTAGTCAATATTCGGATGGCTGCTTTTGGGAAAAACGCCGGCAATGCGCACTTTGTCCGTAACCACGGAGTCGCTGGCGTACACGATGCCCAGCGGGCATTCCCCGCGCTCCACCAGGGCCAGGCCGGAGCGCACATCCTTGGCCGGGGCGATGCGCTCGGCCACCTGATTCCACAGGCCAAGCTTTTCCAGAGCCGCCTTGGCGTAAGTGCCCACAGGCACGTGGGCCGGGTCGCCAACCGCCAGCCGGCCGTCCTTGCCCAGCAGGCCGGCCAGGTCCAGCTTGGAATCCACGGTGATCCGCTTCACCGGGCTGCCCGAAGGGACGACCAGCACGATGCTGTTGCCCAGCAGATCCGCCCTGGTGCCGGACTCCAGCAAGTTCTTCTTCTCCAGGTGGTCCATCCACTCCGCGTTGGCGGAAATGAAAACTTCCGCCGGAGCGCCGTTTTCAATCTGCTTGGCAAGGGTGGAGGAAGAGGCGAAGGACAGGGCGACCTTGGCATGCCCGGCGCTTTCGTACAGCTTGGCGATCTCCGTAAGAGCGTTGGTGGTGGAGGCGGCGGCGAAGACGGTCAGGCCGGCTTCGGCGGCCAGGGCTTTGCCGGACAGCGGGGCAATGCCCGGACAGCAGGAAAAAACAGCCAACAGAACTGCGGCGGCCAGTTTATGCGGCATAAAAATCTCCCTCTGCGTAGTGTTTAAAATTTTTTGACGTTTATAAACGTCATTGATGCTAAGTATACTCTGTGCTAGTTTCTGTCAAGAAACACAGCGGCAGGAGAACTTATGCCCGCCCCCCACCCCATTTTGCGCTGCTCCCTGAAGGAACGCCGCCAGCAAAAAGGCCTGTCCCAAGAGGATCTGGCCGGCCTGGTGGGAATCCGGCGCCAGGCCGTCTACGACATTGAAGCCGGGCGTTACCTGCCGAATACGCTGGTGGCCCTGCGCCTGGCCCGCGTGCTGGGCTGCGCGGTGGAGGAACTTTTTGCGGAAGACGCGCCGCGCACCACGGAAACATTCCGGTTGATCGGCGGACCGGCCGCCTCGGCGGAACGCCTGGCCCTGGCCAGAGTGCGGGGCGAACTGGTGGGCGCGCCCCTGCGGGGCACGGAAGCCCTGTCTTTTGGCCTGCGCCCAACTGACGGACTGCTGCGGCCTGACGCCAAAGGCGTGGAAGTGCTGCTGCCCTCGGCTGAGTTGGAAAAAGCCGTCCTGGTCCTGGGCTGCGATCCGGCTCTGGATCTGCTGCGCGAGCATGCGGCGCGCCTGGCCCCGGCCATCCGCGTCCATCCGGTGTTCGCCTCCAGCGGCCAGGCTTTGCGGACTCTGGCTGAGGGCGCGGCGCATATCGCGGGCACGCACTTCCACAATGCCGGAGGGGACGAGGCCAACGTGCAAGCCGTGCGCGCCTTGTTTCCGGAAGCGGCCTGCGCGGTCATAGCCTTCGCCAGCCAGGAGGAAGGCCTGATGATCGCGTCCGGCAACTCATTGGGGATACGCGGCGTCGAAGATCTGTCCCGGCCGGACGTGCGCCTGGTCAACCGGGAAAACGGGGCCGCCCTGCGCAAGCTGCTGGACGGCCTGCTGGCGCGCCGCGGCATTCCGGCCGCCTCAATAACCGGCTATCGGAACGAAGCGCGCTCCCACAGCGAAGGGGCTTTTCGCGTGGCCTGCGGCGCGGCGGACGCGGCTTTGGGCCTGCGGGTTGTCGCCCAGGCCTTTGGCCTGGATTTTCTGCCCCTGGCCTCCACCCGCTGTGACCTGGTCATTCCGGAGGACCTGCACAGCCACCCCGGCGTTGCCGTCATTCTGGATCTCCTGCAGTCAGCCAGACTGCGCCGCGAACTTGAGGCCCTGCCGGGTTATGACGCGTCCAGCACAGGCCGGATCATCCGCTGACAAAATCTCTTTTGCCGGCGCGGCCTGGCCCATACCTCAAAAACCCCCTTGGCTGGTCCCGGCACTTAAGATATTCTCCGGGGCTGGCGTCTTAAAAGTTAATTTGCTCCAGGAGCACGCATGAAAAAGCATCTTTATCTGTTTATCGGCCTGAGCGTCTTAATTGCGGCGGCCCTGAGCGCTCCGGCGCTGGCCATGCCGGAATTCGCCGACAAATCGAAAGCCGCGGCCGCGCAAAAGGAAAAATTCGATAAAATGGATGCGGACAAGGACGGCAAGGTCAACTGGCCGGAATTTTCCGCCGCTTACCCGCAAATGAAGGAAGCCGCCTTTGAGGCCATAGACAAAAACAACGACAAAACGATCACTCAGGAGGAGTGGACGGAGTTTACCGGCGGACATTCCAAGGACGTGGCCCGGCACAACGCGACCGGCGGTGAAACTCCCCCTTCGGCCATGCCGCCTTCCGGAATGCCGCCAAAGGGTTCCGGCGGCGTGCCGGAAACTCCCACCATGAAGACCATGCCGCTGATCGAAGCTCCGCAAAAATGAGGCCGGCTAAAAGCTCCGGCGGAGAATCCTCCGCCTGGCGCGGGAGAAAAAAACATCCCGCCGCTGAGATAAAAAGGACGAGCCAGCCCAAGCGCGGCAACGCGGCGCGCCATCTGCCCCAAAAGGGCCTCCGTGCCGCGCCCCAGGCCAGCCAGGCCGGCCACCCCGCTTTTCTGGCCGTGTCCGCCGAGGACTTGCTGGCCAGGGGCCTGGAAGCGCCGGACGTGCTCCTGCTCAGCGGCGACGCCTATGTGGATCATCCCAGCTTCGGCACGGCCCTGCTGGGACGCTGGCTGGAGGCGCACGGCTTCAGCGTGCTCATTGCGGCCCAGCCGGCCTGGGAAGGACCGGAAGCGGCCCAGAAGCTGGCCGCCCTGCCCCGGCCCCGCCTGTTTGCCGGGGTAAGCGCCGGCGCGCTGGATTCCATGCTGGCCCACTACACGGCCTTTCGCAAAAAACGGCGGGACGACGCTTACACGCCGGGCGGACAGGCCGGAGCCAGGCCCAACCGGGCCTGCATAGTCTATACGGACCTCCTGCGCCGCGCCTTCCCCGGCCTGCCGGTGGCGCTGGGCGGCATAGAGGCCTCCCTGCGCCGCGCCAGCCACTATGACTTCTGGACCGACTCCCTGCGCAAATCCATCCTGCTGGACAGCAAAGCGGATCTCTTGATCTACGGTATGGGCGAGCGGGCCATTCTGGCGGTCGCGCAAGCGGCCCAAAACCTGTTTTTGGAATTCCAGGCCAATCCCCCGGCCGCCAAGGACGCTTTTCGCAAAGCCCTGGCGGCGCGCTGCCGGCTTCTGCCCGGCTTGGCCACCCTGATCTCCAAAGACGACCTGTCCGCCCTGGAATCAACCGGCCAGCGCATCACGCGCCTGCCTTCCCACGCGGACATAGCCGCAAGTCCGGCTCTGCTCGTCAAGGCCACGCGGGAACTGGAACTCCAGGTCCAGAAAGCTTCGGGGTTTGCCGCGCAGGAAGCGGACGGCCGCTTTGTCCTTATAAGCCCGCCGCCCACCTCGCTGACTGAACAAGAAATGGACGGCCTGTACGCCCTGCCCTTCACCCGTCTGCCCCACCCGATGTACCGCGCCCCCATTCCGGCCTGGGAGATGATCCGCACCAGCATCACCACGCATCGTGGCTGCGGCGGCGGCTGCTCCTTCTGTTCCCTGGCCCTGCACCAGGGCAGGCGCATCGCATCACGCGGACGGGAATCCATTCTGGCGGAAGCCGGCCGGATAGCCGCCGGGCCGGACACCGGCAAAGCCGCGCCCAAATGGGCCGGAGCCATCAGCGACATCGGCGGCCCCAGCGCCAATATGTGGCGGGCCCGCTGCAAACTTGAGCCGGACAAATGCGTCCGCTCCAGCTGCATGTTTCCGAAAATCTGCCCCGGCTTTGAGGTGAACCAGAAAGAAGCCGTGGCCCTGCTGCGCGCAACGGCCAAACTGCCCGGGGTGCGCCACGTGCGCGTGGCCAGCGGGGTGCGTTTTGACCTGGCCCTGCGGGACGAGGAGGCCCTGGCCGCCTACACCATGGAGTTCACCGGCGGCCAGCTCAAAGTCGCGCCGGAGCACACCTGCGACGCTGTGCTCACCCTCATGCGCAAGCCGGGCCTGGACGCCTTCACCCGCTTTCTGGATTCATTCGCTTATCTTTCCCGCAAAGCCGGCAAGGAACAATACGTCATCCCCTACCTGATCAGCGCTTTTCCCGGCTGCACGGATGAACATATGCGCGAGCTGGCCGCCTGGCTGAAAAAACGCAACTGGAAGCCCCAACAGGCGCAGTGCTTTGTGCCAACACCCGGCACCATGGCCACAGCCATGTATTTTTCCGGCAAAAACGAGCAGGGCCGGGATATTTACGTGGCCAGAACAGATGCCGAACGCCTGCGCCAGCATTATTTGTTGATGGGCTAGTTGGGCCGCGCGCATCCGGCGCTGGGCCAAGTCCATGGCGGTAAAGGATGTTTCACCAGGGAACGCGGCGGCGCGGCGCGCCGTAAAGGGGCGGGTGGAATCCGCCGGGAATTCCGGCTGTACAGCTCACGCCCCGGCGTTCCGGCAATTTGATGGCGGATCCGCCCCGGACATCCGAATCATCGCTACAGGCCTCCTTATGCCTGTTGGATCAGACGCTGTCCGGCGATCAGAAATATCAGCTCAACCGGCCGTTAGATATGAGGAGATCGCAACCCCACGCAGCTTCAAGTTGTAGATGATCGCTTTTTCCAGCAGCCTGATGGCGCCTGGCGGGTAAAAGCGTCCTGTGGCGTTGAGCGTGCCGGCCACGATGTGCGGCGGCGGAATGTACTGCCAGTCTATGAAAAGCAGGTTCAGGACCATAAAAATGTCACGCATGGCCTGGCTTTTGTCCAGGAGCATGAACCCGCAGTTGGGAATTGCCGCGTCCGAAACCGTCTTCTCCAGTCCGGGCAGGGCCGCGAAAAGCAGCGAAGTGCAGCAGGCCTGGCGCGAATAATCGTCAAGTTTCCTTAAGTCGGCGCCTTCCTTGGATTTATGCAGGACGTGCAGGCCTATGTCGTGCAGCACCAAGGCGGATTCTTCGCTCAAATACGGCAGCACGGTCAAAAAGCTTAAAAACTCGCCGGGCATGGCATGCACGGTATCCAGGATCAAAAAATCGATTCCCGGCCCGATTTCGTCTATACAGGCGTAGATGTCCACTCCAGTAAACTTGCGCCAGGCCGGGTGCCGCGCCGGGTTGTGCAAGGCGTCGGCTATGTGGCCGGTTTCTTTTGTCGGATCCTTGTAATGCATCTTTTTTATGTCCACGGAATAAAGGCTGGAGCTTTTGGGGAGTGCCTCCAGAAGCATTGCCGTCGTACCGCCCGCGCTTATGCCTATTTCCAGGACTTTGGCCGGCTTCCTGCGCGCCAGCGCGTCCAGCAACAGCGCTATATCCGCTCTGTCCATCTCAGAAGCGGCCGCGATGCCGTTATCAAAAAAAGTCTCCCCCAAGTGCCGATCATCCCCGCCCATACGGACTCCCCCATAAGATTGATCAACAAATAATCGTATTATCATCATATATTTTATATGTCTTCATCAATTACTCGTAAAAATCAACCCCGAGCATCCGCATAAAAAACCCCTGGACGCGCCGGGCGGCCAGGGACTATAGTTTCTGCCGGACTTGGCGGGCATTTCGCGTCCCCCGGAAAAATATCCGGATTATCCATATGAAAAAATACGAATATATTCTTTTTGACCTTGACGGCACCCTGCTGGATTCCTCTGAAGGTGTCTGGGGCAGCATCAGATACACGCTGGAACGCTTCGGACTGCCGGAACCCACCCAGGATGAGCTTTACGCCTGGTTGGGGCCGCCCGTAAAACTTTCCCTGCGGAATTTCTATTCCCTGAGTGAGCCGGAACTGGAGGAGGCCGTGGCGGTCTTCCGTCAGCGTTACAACAGCACGGATCTTTACAACGCCCAAGTCTACCCCGGCATGCCCGCGCTCCTGGGCGACCTGAAAAAAGTGGGCCGCAAGGTCGGGGTGGCCACCTACAAAAAGATTGACAGCGCCCTGGACGTTCTGCGCCACTTCGAGCTGCTCCCCTATTTTGACGAGGTGCGCGGCGCGGACAATGAAGGCAGATTCAGCAAGCATGACATCATCAACCAGTGTCTGGCCGCCCTGGGGGCCAAGGACCCACGGGCGGCCGTGATGATTGGCGATACAAAGTACGACGCCGAAGGCGCCCGCCGGGCCGGGGTGGATTTTATAAGGGCATCCTATGGGTACGGCTTCCGCTCTCCGGAAGATCTGCACGGGTTGGAGTCCGTCGGGCAGGCGGAAGACGTGCCGGGACTGGCCGGCATGCTCCTGAATGGATAAAACATTTTTTAAACTTTCCTCTTGCCTTTTCTTTTTTCATGGTATAAATCGTTCAGTTCGCGTGCGTTGGATGAATTTAAACGTTTCTGCAGAAACGGATATCTATTTTGTCTATATCCTCTTGGTATAATTGTCTCGTTTTCAGCGAGGAGAGCAGAGCTGTTGTCAAAAACAGTCGCTGCTTTTTTGCGTTTTTTATTGCCGGGCTATAATTTCATAACGCACCCCCGGCAAACGGCGGAGCAAGTCCGCCGCGCCGCGCGCCAAAAAGGCGCAAGGCGCAGCCCCGCGGCAAAACCGTGTTTTTGCCGCGGCTATTACGGGCGGAATCGCGCACGCAATTCCCTGCCCGCTGGAGCGTGGCCTACGGCCGCGTCCTAAAGCCGTTCTTTAACTCTATAAAGGCGGTTTTGGGCTTTGCTTTTTACGGGCGGCGGGGCTTTAAGCCGCGCCACGCAACCGTTTTTTTTGAGGTGAAAAATGGGCCAGATTGTAAAACAGTTCGGGAAAATCGCCGTCACCCTCCCCACCCCCCATCTGCTCAACCTGCAAGTGGATTCCTACAAAAAGTTTCTTCAGGAAGGCGTTACGGAGCGCAGTCCGCAAGAAGGACTGGAAGCGGTTTTCCGCTCCGTGTTCCCCATAGAGGACTTCAACCGCACGGCCAGCCTGGAATTTGTGCGCTACGACATAGGCGAGCCCAAGTACGACCAGGCGGAGTGCATCAGCAAGGGACTGACATTTGAGGCGCCCATCCGCATCACTGTGCGCCTGGTGGTCTACGACGTGGATGAGGAAAGCCAGAACCGCACCATACGCGACATCAAGGAGCAGGACATCTACTTCGGCACTCTGCCCCTGATGACGGAAAAAGGCACCTTTATCATCAACGGCACGGAGCGTGTCATTGTCAACCAGCTCCAACGATCGCCCGGCATCATCTTCGAGCATGATTCCGGCAAGACGCATTCCAGCCGCAAGGTGCTGTATTCCTGCCGCGTCATCCCCATGCGCGGCTCCTGGCTGGACTTTGACTTTGACCACAAGGACATCCTGTACGTGCGCATAGACCGCCGCCGCAAGATGCCCGCCACCATTCTGTTCAAAGCCATGGGCATGAACCGCGCCCAGATTCTGGATTTCTTCTATAAGAAGGAATACTTCCGGCTGGACGAGAAAAACTACCTGCACTGGGAAGTCCAGAAGGATCTGTACCGCAAGGAAAACGCCTACATGGACATTGCCGGCAAGGACGGCGCGGTCATCGTCAAAGCCGGCAAGCCAATCACCAAGCGCGCCTGGCGGCTGATCGCCGAAGCCGGGCTTGATGCCATAGACGTGCCGCCGGACTTCGCCCAGGGCATGTTCCTGGCCGAGGATATCATTATTCCGGACAGCGGCGAAGTTTTGGCCGAAGCGGCCGAGGAAATCACCGAAGGCCTGATGGACCGCATGCGCGAAGCCAAGATCAAGCGTTTCGCCGTTCTGCATACCAAGGGCACGGACACCTCCTCCTCCATTCGCGACACCCTGATGCTGGATAAAACCGACAGCACGGAAAGCGCCCAGGTGGAAATATACCGCCGCCTGCGCCCGTCTTCTCCGCCCACGCCGGAAATCGCGGCCAGCTTTTTTGACAATCTGTTCCGCAACCCGGATTACTATGATTTGTCCACCGTGGGCCGCTACAAGCTCAACCAGCGCCTGGAGCTGGATCAGCCCCTGGACCTGCGCGTGCTCACCGACGACAACATCCTTAAGGCCATCCAGGTGCTCACCCAGCTCAAGGACTCCCACGGACCGGCGGATGACATTGACCATTTGGGCAACCGCCGCGTGCGCCCGGTGGGCGAACTGGTGGAAAACCAGTACCGCATAGGCCTGGTGCGCATGGAGCGGGCCATCAAGGAACGCATGAGCCTGCAGGAAGTGGCCACGCTCATGCCGCATGACCTGATCAACCCCAAGCCGGTGGCCGCGGTGCTCAAGGACTTCTTCGGCACATCCCAGCTTTCCCAGTTCATGGACCAGACCAACGCGCTGTCCGAAGTCACGCACAAGCGCCGCCTTTCCGCCCTGGGTCCCGGCGGCCTGACGCGGGAAAGGGCGGGCTTTGAGGTGCGCGACGTGCACACCTCGCACTACGGCCGCATCTGCCCCATTGAAACTCCGGAAGGCCCGAACATCGGCCTGATCGTCTCCCTGACCACCTACGCCAGGGTCAACGACTACGGCTTTATCGAAACGCCTTACTTTGTGGTGCGCGACAGCAAGGTGACCGATGAAATCGTTTACCTGGACGCCTCGCGCGAAGGCGACGAGGTCATCGCCCAGGCCAACGCGGCCTTTGACGAAAATGGCTATCTGAAGGACGAGTTCATCACCACGCGC
>JAVBSC010000123.1:0-22495 GCA_031547305.1 Desulfovibrionaceae bacterium | reverse complement strand
CAATTCCACCCGGAAGTGCGGCACAGCGAGTACGGCACAGCCGTGCTGCGCAATTTCCTGTTCAAGGTGGCCGGACTTAAGGCGGACTGGAGCATGCCCTCCTTTGTGGAGCGCACCGTGGCCGAATGCAGGGCCAAAGTGGGCGAGAGCAACGTGGTGCTGGCGCTTTCCGGCGGGGTGGATTCCACTGTGGTGGCCGCCCTGTTGCACAAGGCCATCGGTCCCCGGCTGCACTGCGTTTTTGTGGACCATGGCCTGATGCGCCTGAACGAAGGGCGGCAGGTGGAAAAAATGCTCAAAACCCATCTGCCTGGCCTGAATCTGCACTATGTGGAGGCCGAGGAGCTTTTTCTGTCCCGCCTGGCCGGGGTGGAAGACCCGGAGGAAAAGCGCAAAATCATCGGAGCGGCCTTTATTGACATTTTTGAGGAAAAGGCCAGAACCATTCAGAATGTCCGCTTCCTGGGCCAGGGCACTATTTACCCGGACGTCATCGAATCTTATTCGCCCAAGGGCGTGGTCATCAAAAGCCATCACAACGTGGGCGGCCTGCCGGAAAAAATGCATCTGGAACTGGTGGAGCCCCTGCGGGAGCTGTTTAAGGATGAAGTGCGCCAGGTGGCCGCGGAACTAGGCCTGCCCAAAGAGTTCATCGAGCGTCACCCCTTCCCCGGCCCCGGTCTGGCCGTGCGCATTCTGGGCGAAGTGAGCAAGGAACGCCTGGACGTGCTGCGTCTGGCGGACAGCGTCGTGCGTGACGAATTGCGCGCTTCCGGTTGGTACACCAAGGTCTGGCAAGGCTTTGCCGTGCTCCTGCCCCTGCGCACCGTGGGTGTGATGGGCGACGCCCGCACTTACGAGAACGTGGTGGCCCTGCGCATTGTGGACAGCCTGGACGCCATGACCGCGGACTGGACAAGGCTGCCTTATGATGTGCTGGGCCGGATCGCCGGGCGGATCATCAATGAGGTCAAGGGCGTGAACCGCGTGGTCTACGACGTGTCCTCCAAGCCGCCCAGCACTATTGAGTGGGAATAGAGCCGCGAACACGCGGCGGGTCGTTTTAATGAAACTCTTTAAGGATTTGGTACTGTTATGTTTGGCGGAGTAGGCGGAACCGAACTTTTGTTGATTGTTCTGGTGGCACTGCTTGTGCTGGGGCCGGAACATCTGCCGCGCATCATGCGCACTGTGGGCAAGTTCACCTCTGAATTTCGCCGTATCTCCACGGATATCCAACGCACCATCAATGCGGAGATTAACCTGGAGGAGCACAACCAGCGCAAGAAAGAGGCGGAAAAAGAGTTCTTCGGGGACAAGCCCAAGAAGAAAAAGAAAAAAGCCGCGCAGACGGACTCCGCCGTCGCGGCTGATGCCGCGCCCCAGGAGCCTTCAAGCCCGGCGCCGGAAGTTCCCCGGACTTTTGCCAGCGCGGACGAGGCCAATGCCTCCGCCCCGCCTCCCGGTTCCAACCTGGAAGCCCCTTCAGCCTCGGAACCGGCCGTTGCCCCGGCCGAACCCCTTAAGCAGAGTGAAGGCGGCCAGGCATGAGCGGCGCGCGGGAAAGTTCTTTTGTCCTGGATGAGGTAAAGCACGGGGAATCCGGCCAAGAAGCCTCTTCCATGGCGGAAAGCGCCCCGTCATCGCCGGCTCCGCACCCGGGCGAAGGCGCTCTGGCCGACAGCCGCCCGGCGGCCCAGGCGGAGAACCGGCCTGAGGAGCGGGTGGAAGAAATCGCCCTTGCCCCGCTGCCGGGGGAAATTCAGGAGCGGGACGGAGAAGCGCCGGGCAACCTGGAAGATCCGGAATCTCTGCCGGTTCCGGCTCAGGATGCTTCGGTGGCGCCGGTGGAAGAAGACGAGGAAGAAGACGAGGAAGAAGACGAAGACGAGGAAGATGAGGACGAGGACGAGGCGGATTCCCGGCCCATGACCCTGCGCGATCATCTGCGCGAGCTGCGTTCCCGCCTTTTGCGCGCCGCCCTTGGCGTGGCCGTCTGTTTTTGCGTCTGTTATTACTTTGACCAGGAGCTTTCCGACTACCTGTACATGCCGCTGGTTAAAGCCCTGCCGGATAAAAGCCTCATCATCTTCACCAACGTGTACGAAGGCTTTTTCATTCGTCTGAAGATATCCTTTGTGGCCGCGCTTTTCGTAAGCTGCCCCCTGACTTTTTACCAGCTCTGGGCCTTTATCGCCCCTGGCCTGTATGCGGAGGAAAAGCGCTTTATCCTGCCGGTGACCTTTTTTTCCGCCTTTTTCTTCATATCCGGCGGCAGTTTCTGTTATCTGGTAGTGCTGCCCACAGCCCTGAATTTCTTCATGACCTATTCCCACGGCTACATCCAGGCTATGCCCTCGGTGTCCGAGTATTACGGGTTTGCCCTGCAGCTGATCTTCGCCTTCGGGCTTATTTTTGAGCTGCCGCTTTTCGCCTTTTTCCTGGCCCGCATGGGGCTGCTCACGGCCGATATGATGCGCCGCTTCAGGCGTTACGCCATTATCATCAACTTTATCGTGGCCGCGGTACTCACCCCGCCGGACGTTGTTTCTCAGCTTATGATGGCCGCCCCGTTGCTTCTGCTCTATGAGGTGAGCATTTACGTGGCCGCTGTGTTCGGCAGAAAGAAGAAGACCGGGGAAGCCGATGCCGGTGAGGATGAAGAGGACGAAGAAGGCGAGGAAGATGAAGAGGACGAAGCGTCTGATGGCGGCAAAGCATAAATTCCAGGACCCGGATTCCTGTTTTTCCGCCTTTGCCCGTGTCCGTCCGCAAACCGGCGCGATAAAAATATTGCCTTTTTGTTTTTATCCTTGAAAAATTTTTGCTCTCAAGGCAAAATCCATGTTGAATCGGGGTGTCTGCCCAACGGGGATTGAACCATGACCGAAAGAAGCGCGGCTCTGGAAAGAAACACCAAAGAGACCAGGATAAAGCTTAACCTTGCTTTGGACGGACAAAGCCGGGTCAGCGTTAAAACCGGCTTCGGCCTGGCGGATCACCTGCTCGGGCTTACGGCTTTTTGGGCCGGCTTTGATCTGGCGCTGGAATGCCTGGGAGATCTGGAAGTTGACGCCCACCACAGCCTGGAAGACGTGGGCCTTTGCCTGGGGCAGGCCTTTGCGGCGGCGTTGGGCGACAAAAAGGGCATAGCCAGGGTGGGACAGGCCAAGGTGCCCATGGACGAAGCCCTGACGGAAGTCGTGCTGGACATCTCCGGCCGGCCGTATCTGGTGTTTCTGGGGGGCGAGCTCCTGCCGCCCGTCCTGGCCGGGCAGGAAGCCGATTTGTGGCGGGAATTCTTTAAGGCGTTTGCTTCCGCCGCCAGGCTGAACCTGCATATAAACCTGCTTTACGGTAAAAATGGCCACCACTTGCTGGAATCCGCCTGCAAAGGTCTGGGATTGGCCCTGCGCAGGGCCGTGGCCCTGGAAAGAGATTTAACCTTAAGCACCAAAGGGAGTCTGGACTGATATGCGCATGCTCAAGATATCTCTGGCTTGTTTCATCCTGCTGTCTTGCGCGCTGGCCTTGTCGGCCTGCGTCCAGCCCCGGCAGAGCCCGCCGCCCAGAACCGATCTGCAGATCGGGATTGTGGGCTACAGCCAGCCGGAAAGCACTGCCGACATGATGGCCGGCTATATGGCCGCGGACGCGCCGCGCGTTGACCCCAAGATGTTTACGCAGTTGGACGCCGCGTTTGAGGACGTTCTGCGCCAGGAAACCAAAAGGACTTACATTTTTGGCGATGTCGCCCAGGCGTGCCGGAAAAAGACGTCGCGCGACGGCAGCAATCGCGTGGCCGCTCTGGGCTACTGGGTACGGGTTGGACGCTGCATGAATGTGGACCTGTTGCTGGTGCCGCAGATTCTGGAAGCCACCGAGCGCGACGGCGGGGAAATGGGCGTGGTCACGCCGGCTTCCGTGATCACGGATATCTTCCTGATTGACGTGAAAAACGAAACTTTGGTTGGCCGTTCCCGCTACGATGAGGTCCAGGGGGCGCTGACTTCAAACCTGCTGGAAACCGGCAAGTTCATAAACCGTGGCGGCAAATGGGTTAAGGCTGTGGATCTGGCCCGCGAAGGCATGATTAAAGCGGTCAAGGATCTCAGCCTGTGATTATTTTTCCCGCTGTGGACATAAAGGGCGGCAAATGCGTGCGTCTGCGCCAGGGGCGGGCCGGGGAGGAAACGGTTTTCTCGCCGGACCCTGTGGCCGCGGCCGGGCGCTGGCGGGATCAGGGGGCGCGTTGGCTGCACGTTGTGGACCTGGACGGCGCCTTTGAAGGCGAACCGGTCAATCTGGGGCTTGTGGAGCGCATCTGCGCGGCCCTGCCCATACCTGTGCAGGTGGGCGGCGGAATACGCAGCGAACGCGTCGCCGCGCGCTACCTGGAAGCCGGAGTGGAGCGCCTGATCATCGGCACTGTGGCCCTGGAGGAACCAAAACTTTTCAGCGCCATGTGCGCGGCTTTTCCCGGCCGGATCGGCGTCTCCCTGGATGCGGAGGGCGGACGGCTCAAAACCAAAGGCTGGGTCAGCGATTCCGGCCTGACGGTTGAAGAGGCCGTGCCGAGGCTCCAGGATCAGGGCGCGGCGTTCATTATCTATACGGATATTGAGCGCGACGGCATGCGCAGCGGGGTAAACCTGCCGGCGCTCCGGCGCCTGCTGGAACTGTCCAGGGTGCCGGTGCTGGCGGCTGGCGGAGTGAGTTCCATTGAGGACATCAAGGCCTTGTACCCACTAAGCCTGGACGGCCGCCTCCAGGGGGCGATCAGCGGGCGGGCCGTTTATGACGGTTCCCTGAATCTCGCGGAGGCCCAGGCTTGGCTGAATGAGCGAGAATCCGCCGGCTAGGCGTTATGCGTCGCGTCGCCAAGATTGGTTTGCTTCTGTCCCTTTTGTGGGCAACAGGCGCTTTCGCCGCGCATCTGTCCATGGGGAGCCTTCCGCCAGGAATGCTTTCCGAGGATGGCAGCCGGCTGTGCTTGCCGGACGCCGGGCTGGAGATCCAGATCCTGGACCCGGCCGGCGTGGGGAAACCGGGGCGGCCGGGCGGAGCTTCCGGTATTTTTTTGTATGCCAGCCATGTAAAGCTCCGCTTGGCGGTGGACGAGGGCTCCGCAAGCATCAAGTTCACACCCCCGGCCAATTTGGTTTCCATCACTTACGGCGGCGGGGGCGGCTATGTGCTTCAGGTCCATCACACGGACGGATCGATATCCCCCCCTTTGGAAATAGAATCCGTTGCCGGCGGAACAAAAAAGCTGGACTTTGCGGACGAGGCCAAGGCCGCTTCCATAAAAATAGTCCGGGCAGGGGATATCCCTGGCCATAGCCAGAGCCTGGACCTGTACGACCTGCAATGGGAGCCGCCGGCAAAGCTTCTTAATCCGTCCATCATTCCCGGCCTGATGTGGGCCATGGCGGTGTTTACCGTGGCGTATCTGGTTCTGAAGGGATATCTGTAAGATCTATGAAGGCCGAAGTTTTCACCCTGCGGCGTTTTGGCGCCGCTTCTTCCACTTTTGGGGCTTTTGGGCTCAGGTCCGGCTCCGGCAGTCCGTTAAAAATGGCCCAGTACAACGGGTAAATGGCGCTGACTTCTCCGGGATTGGCCAGCTTAAGGCCGGGCCGGAAAAAAGCGCACAGGGCGTAGGCCAGGCTCCACAAGGGCCCCGGGCTTACCCAGACTTGCCCGCTTTTAAAGGCCGGCGCTGTTTCCGGGTTGGCCGCCAGCGCTTCCCGGGTGGCCTGGCCCAGGCAGCCCAGAAATTCACGAGCCAGTCCGGCCGAGCCTCCGCCCGGCAGGCGCAGGTCCGTAAGGCCGCCGCCTTGGCCGCCCGCTTCCTCTTGGGCCAGCAGGGCCAGATACAGGGGGTGCAGCTCCGGAGGCAGGGCGTTATGGTCAAAACCGGCCAGGGTTACGCCTGGTTTTTCCGCTTCCGTTTGCACGGTGTCTTTTTCCACCCGCGGCTTCAGTCCGGCGCTCTCCAGCAGACCGGCCAGAGCAATGGCCAGCGGCAGATCTTCGGGCCATGTCCCCCGCAGTCTGGTCTTGCCCCCGGTAAAGGCCGGCAGAGCAAGAAGCGGGGCGCAGAGCAGCGCATCCAGGGGCGGCCTGACCAGCCCGGCCTGGGTGAATTTTGCGCCCGCGGTATCCAGGCCGCGTTCCGCCGGCTTTATTCCGCAGGCCTTGAGCAAAGGATCCAGAAGCACCAGAACCTCGCGCAGGGGGGCTTGCGGCAGGGCGGAAAAATCAAGCGTGACCGGCGCGCTCCAGGTCAGCGCGGCCAGAATCAGGGCGAGCAGAGCATCCGGTGGCAAATCCGCCGGCGGGATCAGACTCCGGGGCAGAAGGCCGGATATCTCCAGGCCGGCCGGCAAACCTTTGCTGCCCGGTACAGTGTGCGAGAGCCGGGCGCCAAGTTGCGGCAAAAAATTGCGCAGGGCGCTGAAATCCGCGCTCTTAAGGGCCGCGCCGCCGGTAAAGCGCACCTTGCCGCTCTGTTCAAGGCTCAGGAAGGCCAGCAGATAGAAAACCAACGGTGATTCCCCGGCGTACAGCGTTTTGCCGGCAAAGGCCAGAGGCGGGTGCTCTTTGTTCTCCAGCGTTTCGGCATTGGGACGGCTCAGGGCGGCGCCGGCCTGGTTCAGGGCCTTCAGGCAGTCTTCCGTCAAATCGTCACGCATGGCCCGGATGGCCACTGGCAGCCCTTTGGCCGCGTACAGGGCGGCCCAGAGCGTAGCGGAACGGGCGCAGGAAGGACCGGGAATATCCAGGCGCACAGGCTTTCTGGCCGGGGCCAGGTTATAGGCCGGAGGGGCTTTTTCCAGTTCCCTGGGCCGGACTTCCAAGTCCTGGAGCAGGTCGTAGAGTTTGCGCACAAAGCGCACATCCCGGCTTACGGCCAGGGCTTCGGATTCCCAGGCTTCGCGCACGCGTTTTTCAGCCTTTATGGCGTCCGGCGTGGCCGCGTGGCCCCGGCCGCCGCGCATTCTGGTGACCAGGCCGGCCCGGCGGGCCAGAAGCTTGACTAAATCCCGATCCAGCAGGATCAATTCTTCGGAAGCGCTTTTGCGCCTGGGCCTGGCCGCGCCCTTGCGGGCCTCGAATTCTTCTTTCATTAGTTTATGACCTGAAAATGGAGTGAAGCCGGGCCAAAAGGCCCGGCTGGCTGGCAGTACACAATTTGCGCGCTCAAGGCAAGCGCGGAAGGAGTCAGCTGGCGGCCGGATCTGGAGCCGCTTTGCTCTTTGCCCCGGCCGGCTTGGAGCTTTTGGCTTTTTCAGGCGCGGCCTTGGCTATTTTTTCCACCTTGGCGGACTTGGCCTTGGCTTCGTCTTTTACAGCTTTTTCCGCCTTGGGAGCGGCTTTGGTCTTTTTTTCCGGCCTGGGCGCGTCAACCTTATTTTCGGGTTTCGCTTTTTTTTCCGCCTTATCGGCGGCCTTCGCGGCCTTTTCCGCCTTTCCGGAGGTTTTGTCCGCGTCTTTGGCGGCCTTTCCTGCGGCTTTGACGGCAGCGGGCTCTTCCGGCACCTCTCCGGGCTTGATGCGCCATGATATTTCAATCTCAAATTCCGCCTTGTCCCCGTGCTGCTCCGCCTCTATTTCCAGGTCCACCACCTTCGGCACCTGGAGTTCAAGCGTCTTGTCGCTTTTCCGCACTTTGAGCAGGCCTTCTTTAAGGCTTTCGACAATGGCTTCCAGAATGCCGGCCACGTCGTCCCTGGTCAATCTGGTGGACAGGCTCAATTTCTGTTTCATGTAATCTCTCCGTCAGATCTGGTTTTAGTGGCCGGTAATCCCGTACTTGCGCAATTTATATTGCAAAAGGCTTTTGGATATGCCCAAAAGCTCAGCCGCCTTGACCTGAACAAAATCCGCGCGCGCAAGCGCCCGCCGGATCAACGCGGCTTCCAGTTTGTCCAGAGTGTCCGCCAGATCCAGTTGCACGGGCAGAAAATCCAGGGCGCTTTTAAGCTGCGTTTCCTCGTCCTTGACCTCCGGCGGCAGGTCCTCGGCCATAACCACAGCGCCCTGGACCATGACCATGCAGCGCTCCACCACGTTTTCCAACTGGCGGATGTTGCCCGGCCATTCGTAGCCGGTAAGGTAGTCCATGGCGTCCACGCCAAAGGTTTTGGGCGGCTGGTTGTTGTCCCTGGCGATTTTTTCCGCAAAATGGGCCACCAGCAACGGAATGTCCTCCCGCCGTTCGCGCAGGGGCGGCAGGGCCACGTGCACCACATTCAGCCGGTAATACAGATCTTCGCGGAAGTTGCCCTGTTCCACTTCCTTGAGGAGATCTTTGTTGGTGGCCGTAACCACCCGGATGTCCACCTCGATCTCCCCTGTGCCGCCCACCCGCTCAAACTTGCGCTCCTGAAGCACCCGCAAGAGTTTAACCTGCATGTCGTGGGAAAGCTCGCCGATTTCATCCAGGAACAGGGTACCGCCGTGCGCCAGCTCAAAGCGGCCGCGCCGCATGGCCACAGCGCCGGTAAAAGAGCCTTTCTCGTGCCCGAACAGCTCGCTTTCCAGCACTCCGGCGTTCAAGGCCATGCAGTTTACGCTGATGAACGGCCCGTTCTTGCGCGGGGAGGCGAAGTGAATGGCTTTGGCCACCAGTTCCTTGCCGGTGCCGGATTCGCCGGAGATCAGCACGTTGCTGCGGCTGGGCGCGGCCCGGTCCACCAGAGACAGGACTTCCTGAATGCCTTTGCTTTTGCCGATGATGTGGTGCAGGCCATAACGTTCCTGCAAATTTTCGTACAACAGGCGGTAGCGGCGGTGCGCTTTGGAAAGTTCCGCCGCGTTCTGCACGGAAAGCAGCAGCTCGTCGTTGGAAAACGGTTTGGTTATGTAGTCGAAGGCCCCGAGCTTCATGACCTCCACGGCGCTTTCAATGCTGCCGAAGGCGGTCATGATCAACACCGGCACGTGCGGGTAATCCTTTTTGATGCGCGCGAGCACGTCTTTGCCGCTGATCTTCGGCATTTTCATGTCCGTGACCACGACGTCGACTTCGGATTCCTCCAGAAAGGTCAGGGCCGTGAGCGGATCATTGATGGTGGTGACCTTGTGGCCCGCGTCGGTGAGCAGGGCCTCAAGCACCAGAAGGTAGTTTTTTTCGTCGTCAATGACCAGAAGATGGGTATGTTCGCTCATTTCCGAAACATAACAGAAGAACCGGCAAAAACCAAGAAAGACGGCTTTTGTTTTTTTGATTTTTTGCCGCCGCTCCGGATCGCCGGCCGGCCTTCGAAGTATTTTTTGACAACAGCACGCCGCAAAGGAGGGGCGGCATTCATTGCCGCCGGAAGCCCGGAGCGGGCGTGCCTTTACAAAAAACGGCCTTGCCGGGTTTGTCGTCAAACTGAGAAGCCATTACATAATTAATAATGGAATGACTCCTATTACGCGTAAATGGTCAAGCGGTAATTACCGCTCATATTCTTCTTGTTTTTTCGCAAATCAGTTTGGTGCTTAAAAATTAATCTATATTGTAATATTTTTTATAATAATTTAAAAATAATATTTTATATTGCTAAATAATAAATTATACTAAATGTTTTTATGTTATTTTCTATAATTATATTGCAGCGCTTTTATATTGTATTATAATTATACATTTTGGAATGTTCTTTGAAAAGTGGATATTTTGCTTGATCTGTATAATGCGTATAGATAATTTGTTGTTACGGAGCGCTGATGCCCGTTAATTTTTACAGGAGGATTTTATGCGGCAGTTAAAGAGCAATGATGTTTTATCCACAAACAACAGAGGCAACCCGACGGAATCCGGCCTGTGCACCATGTGCCGGGCGGATTGCGCGGGCCGGTGCGAAACCTGGCTGTCCTGCCTTAAGGGGCGGGAAACCCTGTACCCCAGGGATTTCGGCTCCATCACGGCGGGCAGCGGCAATACCAATCCCTTGGGGGTAAGCTACAATGCCTTGCGCATTCAGGGCTACAACTACGGGGCGCGCGGCGCGCCCGCCAGCGCGGCCATGGGCGACGCCCTGTTTACCGAGGTCTCTCTGGAAACCGGCTTTGGCAACGGCAGCAAAATCAAGTGCCGCTATCCGTTCATGACCGGGGCGCTTGGTTCCACGGCGGTCGCGGCCAAGTATTGGGATTCTTTCGCCGCTGGCTGCGCACTGTGCGGCATTCCCATGGTTATTGGCGAAAACGTGGTCGGTGTGGACCCGGATTCCCAGTTCACTAACCGTAAAGTTGTGGATTCCCCGGAACTGGACCGCCGCATCGCCGCTTATCGGCGCTACCATGACGGCTATGGGGCGATTTTTGTGCAGATGAATGTGGAGGACGCCCGTAACGGCCTGGCCGAATACGTAATGGACAAGTTCGGCGACTCCGTGGTTATGGAGCTTAAGTGGGGCCAGGGCGCCAAAGACATTGGCGGGGAAATATCGGTCAAAGACATTGAATACGCCAGATTCCTGCAAAACCGGGGCTACCTGCTGGACCCGCGGCCGGATCTGCCGGAAGTGGCGGAAGCTTTTGCCAATGGCGCCCTGCATCATTTTGACCGGCACAGCCGCCTTGGCTATACCAACCTGCATAGTTTCGAGGAAGTGCGCGGGGATTTTCTGGATAACGTCACCTACCTGCGCCGCCTGGGCTACAAGCGCATCACCCTGAAGACCGGGGCCTACGGCATGGAAGGTCTGGCCATGGCCATAAAGCTGGCCGCCGAAGCCGGGCTGGACCTGCTGAATGTTGACGGCGCCGGCGGAGGCACCGGCATGAGCCCCTGGGACATGATGGACCACTGGGGCGTGCCGTCCCTGCTGCTGCACGCCAAGGCCCACGAATACGCCGTCCTTGTGGCCGCCCAGGGGCACAAGCCGGCGGACATGGCCTTTGCCGGCGGGTTTGCAAGGCCCAGCGCCATCTTTAAGGGCTTGGCCCTGGGCGCGCCTTACGTCAAGCTCATCTGTATGGGCCGGGCCATGATGGTGCCGGGCTTTTTGGGTTCCAACATCGAGGGAGTGCTTAAGCCGGAAAATCGGGACAAGGTGTACGGCAACTGGGACAGGCTGCCCAAGAGCGTGGAAGAGATAGGCCTTTCCGCGGAGACCATTTTTGCCGGCTATCACAGCCTGCAACAGAAGGTCGGCCGGAATGTCATGGCCGAGCTGCCTTTCGGGGCCATTGCCATGTGGACTTTGGTGGACAAGCTGGCCGCCGGCTTGCAGCAATTCATGGCCGGGGCGCGCAAGTTCAGCCTGGCGGAACTCAGCCGTTCAGACATAGCTTCCGCCAACCGCGAAGTGGAGCGGGAAACCGGCATCCCCTTCATTACCGAAGTGCAGGACACGGCGGCCAGAGCCATCCTGACGCATTGATTTCCGGGTCTTGGAGCAATAAAGCCACATTGCTCCGACAGACCGGAGCTCAACGGGCATGCGTTACTACGCGTGCCCGTTGCCATTTTCAATATTTTTTAACCAGAAAAACCCCGAATCCCATAACGACCAGGCCCAGAAGGCGCTGCCAGCTTATGGGGCGGACGCTGTAGCCCAGCAGGCCGAACTGATCCAGGAGCAGGCCGCTCAGGATCTGGCCCAGCAGAATCAGGGCGATCATGGCCGAGGCCCCCAGGCGCGGCACCAGCCAGACGCTCACGCCCACAAAAAACGCGCCCATGGCCCCTCCGCACCACTGCCAGAACTGGGTCTGGCCGTTCAGCGGCGGAATGGCGGCTCTGGAGGCCAGCAGATACGCGCCGGCGGTCAATGTGCCGACGCCAAAGGAAATAAAGGACACCAGGGCCGCGTTGCGCGCCCAGTCGTTGTTCAAGGTGGCGTTTACGCCGCTCTGGACGGGCAGCAGAGCGCCGGCGGCCAGGGCGAGCAGGATCGGAAGAAGATACATGGGCGTCACTCCAGAGATTTTGCGGATTCGGCCGGAAGGCCCTTTTTAAGCTGTTCGCCGACAGCGGCGAACAGGTGCTCCAGAATGGAGTTGGAAACCAGCATGCCCGCGTTGGTCAGGCTCAGGTAGCCGTTGCGGATGCGTAAAAAACCCTTCTGGTGCAGGGCGCGGATGAGCTGGCGGTTGTCCTGCATAAAGTCCCGTCCTGTAAGGTCTTTGTAGGCTTTAAAGCGCAGGCCGCGCGCGGTGCGCAGGCGCAGCATGATCAGTTCCAGCACCTTGGTCCGGTGGTCCAGGAGCTCGGCGTTTTTGCCCAGGCCGCCTTCCCGCGTTTCAAGCGCCCAGGCTTCCAGATCCGCCGGGTTGGACCAGCGGGTGGAACTGATGGTGGAAGAGGCGGCCGGGCCCACGCCCAGGTAGTCCGCGCCTTCCCAGTAGCCCAGGTTGTGGCGGCAGGTGTAGCCCATGCGGGCGAAGTTGGAAATTTCGTAATGCAGGTAGCCGTGGGATTCCAGAAGTTCCGCGCCGTAAGCGTACATGCCGGAAAGATCTTTTTCCGGCGGCAGCTCCAGCGCGCCTTTGGCGCAGACCTCGCGCAGAGGCGCGTCATCCTCCAGGGTCAGGCCGTAGCAGGACAAGTGCTCGGGCTTAAGCTCCACAACGTGCCGCAGGTCTTCCAGCCACAGGCGCAGGCGCTGGCCGGGCAGCCCCCAGATCAGGTCCAGGTTTATGTTGGCAAAGCCGCAAATCCTGGCCTGCTCGTAAGCGGCCATGGCCTCCCTGGCGGTATGCCGGCGGCCCAGGAGGCGGAGCAACTCGTCATCCAGGCTTTGCACGCCCATGGAGAGCCGGTTCACCCCGGCCTTGAAAATTCCCTCCAGATAGCCCGGAGTAAGCAGGGAATCCGGGTTGCCCTCCAGGGTTATTTCCGCGCTTTCAGCAAGGTGAAAAGCCTTGCGCACCCGCCGCATGATCAGAGCGACGGCCTTGTCCGGCAGCAGGCTTGGCGTGCCGCCGCCAAAGAACACGGTTTCCACCTTGGGGCGCTCCAGGCGTTCAGACCAGAAATCCAGCTCCCTGAACAGGCCGTCCAGGTAGCCGCGCAAGGCTTCCGCGCCCTGGCCGCCGGGCGCGAGCACGGTGGAGTAGAACGAGCAGTAGGCGCAGCGGCTGGCGCAAAAGGGCACGTGGATGTACAGGAGCATGCGGCTGGGGTCTCCCTGGAATATAGCGAAGCCAAAGGCAAAGCTTTGCGCTTCTATACCCTTATCGCATAAAGCTTGCAATTTTTTTAAGACTGTGGTGCTCTTCGCCGGTACGAACGGCCCTTATCCCTGAGGCGGCTTTTTGTTATATGCAATATAATGAAAAGTTTAGGGAAAAGGTGATACGGCGTGGGGTAGGGGGAAAAACCCCTTTGAAAAGATGTTTTTCCCCTTCCCCACATATTCCACACAAGAGGATTTTCCATGCGGTCTCCGGTTATTCGCGTCGCGGCAATACATGATTTGTCCGGCCTGGGGCACACTTCGCTCACTGTGGTCATACCGGTGCTGTCCACTCTGGGCATAGAGGTATGCCCTTTGCCCACGGCGGTGCTGTCCACCCAGACCAGCGGGTTTGACGATTTTTGCTTTGTGGATTTAAGCGCGGCCATGCGGGATTTTCTGGAGCATTGGAAACGCCTGGGCCTGAAGTTTGACGCGGTGTACAGCGGCTTTTTGGGCTCCGCGGCCCAGGCGGCCATTGTGGCCGACTGCATAAACAGTTGCCTGGACAAGGGCGGTCTGGCCGTGGTGGACCCTGTCCTTGGCGACAACGGCAAACTGGATCCGACCATGACGCCGGAGATAGTCGCGGCTATGCGCGAGCTGGTGGGCAAAGCCAACTGCATAACCCCGAATCTTACGGAAGCGGCCCTGTTGCTGGACGAGCCCTGCCCGGAAGCGGCCCTGCCGGATTCCGGGGCGGTAATGGACCAAAAGACGCTTAAACGCTGGCTGCGCCGCTTGTCGGACATGGGGCCGGAAATGGCCGTGATCACCAGCGTGCCCCTGAGCGGACACAAGGGATCAAGCTCCGTGGCCGCTTTTGAGCGGCGCAGCGGGCGCTTCTGGCAGGTGGACTGCCGCTACATCCCGGCTTTTTATCCGGGCACGGGCGACACTTTCACCAGCGTGCTCACCGGCAGCCTGCTCCTGGGCGACAGCCTGCCCATATCCATGGACCGGGCCGTGAACTTTGTGACCATGGGCATACGCGCCACTTTCGGGCACACCCGGCCCTGCCGGGAAGGCATTTTGCTGGAGCGCGTTCTGGACGCGCTGCATGCCCCCTTGAGCGGCGGAAGCTACGAGCTTTTGAGCGAGGAAGATTGACTGGATATGGACACGCGCGATTTGCCGATAGGCGTCTTTGATTCCGGGGTGGGCGGCCTGACCGTGCTCAGGGCCATCCGGGCGGAACTGCCCGGCGAGAATTTGCTCTACCTGGGCGATACGGCCCGCCTGCCGTACGGCACAAAGAGCGGGGCCACAGTGGCCCGCTATTCCCTGCAAGCCACGGCCAGGCTGGTGGAACGGGGCGTGAAGCTTTTGGTGGTGGCCTGCAACACGGCCACGGCCGCCGCCCTGCCGGAGCTGCGCCAAGCTTATCCCCACACGGCGGTTCTGGGTGTGGTGGAGCCTGGCGCGCAGGCCGCTGTTCAGGCTTCATGCGGCGGGGTCATCGCGGTCATCGGCACGGAATCCACCATCCGGCAGCGGGCTTACCACCAGGCCATATTCCGGCTCCGGCCGGACTTCACCGTGCTCGGCCAGGCCTGCCCGCTGTTCGTCTCGCTGGCCGAGGAAGGCCTGATGAGCGGCCCCATAGCGGAAGCCGTGGCCGCGCATTATCTGGATGCCCTGTTCAACCGGGAATCCTCCCGGCCGGATACCCTGGTTCTGGGCTGCACGCATTTTCCGCCCCTGGCCGGGGCCATCCGCAAGGTCACCGGACCGGAGGTGGCCATTGTGGATTCCGCCCGGACCACGGCCAGGGCCGTGCGTGAGCGCCTGGCAACGGAAGGCCTTTTGCGGGAGCCGGCCCGGCCCGGCGCTTTGGGCGACATCCGCTTTATGACCACGGACGATGCGTCCCGCTTCGCCAGGGTGGGCGGCTTGTTCATGGAGCTGTCCCTTGCGGAGGAAGAAGTGGAGTTAGTGAATCTTTAATTGTTATTTTATATCTATAAATCTATATTATAATTCGCAATAGTCTCCGGCCGGAAAAAAAAGATCGCTCCACTGAAAATAAAGCCTTAAGTCTGGGGAAAGTCCGCCGATAAAGCTGACGAGGGGATATTGCGGTGAATTCAGAGTCATTCTATATGCGGCATATGCTGCTTCAGTACGGCAAGCAGCTGGTATCATCCAGAAGGCTTGCGCGTTATCACCAGCTGCTCGGGCTCGGCGGCGGGCAGGGGGAATCCGTGCCCCCGGACGTCAAGCGCCGCCTCATGGTGGAGCGCATCTCCCGCGAGATCGTGGACAATCTGATATTCTCCGGAAGTGAAAACCCCATTGTACTGGAGGTGCGGCAGCGTTTGAACGAGTCCCTGGGCGAGGAGCTGATTTTTCAATACCCGCCGGGAGAGCTGGACTTTAAAATACTGCGGAGCGGCCCGGACGGCCCGCGAGCGTTGCCCCCTGACGAAAAACACCGGATTATGGGCAAGTTGTGGGATGTGACCCTGCAAACAGTGAATGAAAGCATGTTGTAGCCTTTTGGCGAAATTCGCGGCCTGAAACGGCCCGGAAGCCCCGGACGGCAAGCCGGCATGGGGGAGGTAGTTATGGAAATAAGCAATAATCTGAACAGGCTGGATCTTTATCAGGCCCAACTCAAGAAGAGCGAGGCTTTGAAGCCGGGCGCGCAACAGACTCAGGCGAACGCCCAGGCTGGCGGCAAGGGCGATACCGTTACCCTGTCGCCGGAGGCCATGTTGCGCACCAGCATCCATACCGCCGCGCAGAACGCGCCGGATGTGCGGCAGGAAAAGGTGAACGCCATCAAACAGGATGTGGCCAACGGCACCTATAAAGTGGATTCGCGCAAGATAGCCGCCAAGATGCTGAAGGAGAACGCCGAGGTCTTCGGCGCGCGCTGAATCTTTATGGCGGTGCGGCGCCCAGGGCTGTTTTCCGTTATATAAATGCGGGGCTCCATGCCTTTGGCTTTCCGCATACGCTGCCATGCTCAAAGCAGGAATTAGGGAATAACCCCTTAATTCTTGCTTTTTTCATTTTCAGGTGCAATATGCTGCGAATGGAAAGAAAGCGTTTCACTCTGCCTTTTGTCTTGCCGGTGGCGGCCTTTGCCTCAGTTATTCTGATCGGGACATTTCTGCTCTGGTGGGAAGGCTGCGCGGCCAAAGACCCTGTCGCCTTCATTGACGCCCTGTTCATTTCCACCTCTTCGGTCTGCGTGACCGGCCTGGCCAGCGTGGATCCTTCCACGGTATTCAACCGGGGCGGGCATGTGGTCATGATGATTCTGATCCAGCTCGGCGGTCTTGGCATAACCACCTATACAACCTTGATCTTTTATTTCTGGAGCCGGCGCATTTCCCTGACCGACCGCCTGGCCGTGGGCGACGCCCTGCTGCACGATCCTTCTTTTCACCTGGGCAAGTTTCTGCAACGGGTGGTCACGACAATCCTGGCCCTGGAGGCGCTGGGAGCGCTTTCTCTGTACTGCATGGAGTCGCAGCGCATCGGCGTCTTCAACGCCGTGTTTCTGGCCGTATCCGCTTTTTGCAACGCCGGGTTCGCCCTGTGGCCGGACAATTTGATCGGTTGGCAGCAGCACCTTGGCGTGAATGTTGCCGTAATGTCGCTGATTGTCTGCGGCGGACTGGGGTTTGCGGTTGTTGACGAGTGCCTGCGGGTGGGCTGGGCCAGAATTGCCGATCGTCGCCGCGCATCCGGCGAATGGGCGCCGGGAACGATCCGGTTCAGGTCCGGCCTGCCCGCGCACTCGCCGCTCAAATTGAGCCGGCATTCCAGACTGGTTTTGCGCGCCAGCTTCTGGCTGATCCTGGGCGGCGCGCTGCTGATCATGCTTACGGAACATTTTGCCAACGATGCGGATACCGCCAGCCTTGGCGAACAGATTCTGCCCGCGTTTTTCCAGTCCGTCACCGCGCGCACGGCCGGTTTTTGCACCACGGACATCGCCAGAATAACGGACGCCTCCCTGCTGGCGCTCATTGTCCTGATGTTCATAGGCGGTTCGCCCGGCTCCTGCGCCGGCGGCATAAAAACCACGTCCTTCAGCGTGCTCCTTGCTTTCATCAGGGCCCAACTGCGCGGCCGCTCCCAGGTGGTCGTGGCCGGCCGGGCCGTGGATACGGCCACCCTGAACAAGGTCTTCGTGCTCCTTACCTTTGCCTTGCTCACCGTCATGGCCGCCACCTTTATCCTGGTTTACACCGAAGGCGGGGCCAACCACCACGGCAAAACACCCTTCCAGGTGCTGGATCTTCTGTTCGAGGCGGTTTCCGCCTTTGCCACGGTGGGGCTTTCCACCAACGTGAGCCCGCAACTCTCCGTAGCCGGCAAGCTCATTGACTGCGCCCTGATGTTCATCGGCCGCCTGGGGCCCATCTGGCTCATCACCACCCTGCAGCAGTTTCAGACCGAGCCCAAATACCGCCTGCCGGAAGCGGATTTGCCCATAGGGTAGGAGGGGTGGGGGAAGAGGAACCGGGGGGCGGAGCCGCAAGGTCGTGAGCCCTTGTGGTGCCGCCCCCGTACCTCCAACTTCATCAGCCCGGGAATGATCATCCGCGGGTGTTCGTAAGTGGATGACACAATTAAAAAAACAGAGGCGGGGATACATGAAAAGACTGGAAGTCGGCGTCATCGGTCTGGGCAAATTCGGGTTGCAGTTCGGGAGCACTCTTACGGAACTGGGGCACCGGGTCATCGGGCTTGACGGCAGCGACGCGCGGGTGCGCCTGGCCCAGGACATGCTGGCCAGGGTGTACAAAGGCGACGCCACGGATAAAGTCCTGCTGGAGCAATTGCGTTTTCAGGATCTGGACTGCGTGGCCGTGAGCGTGGGGCATTCCATGGAGGCGTCCATCCTGGTGGCCCTTAACCTGCACGACATCCAAGCCAAGCACATCATCGTCAAGGCCATCAGCCAGGAGCACCGCAAGGTGCTCATGCGCCTGGGGGTGCACCGGGTGGTTCAGCCGGAGGTGGAAGCGGCCATGCAGGCGGCGCACCGCGTAAGCAACCCCGGCATGCTGGATTTTCTGCCCCTGGGCGGCGGGGTGCTGCTCCAGCAGGTTACCATAAACGCCTGGGAGGGCAAGGCCCTGATGGATTTGAACCTGACCAACAAACACGGAGTCATGGCCGTGGCCGTCAAGCATCCCGGCGAGCGGGATTTTGTCTTTGTGCCGGACCCGAAAGCCATACTGAACAAAGGCGATTCCCTGGTGCTCATCGGCAAGCCGGAGGAGATTCTGTCTTTAGTCCCGTGAGGCGGTGACATACGCAAAATACCCGTATCGACAAAGATACGGCAAAGGGGGTATAAAAAGAGCGTAAACCATTTTTGAGAGGCATCATGCAAAAAACCATTCTGGGCAAAACCGGCGAGGAAGTTTCCATTCTCGGCTTCGGCTGTATGCGTTTGCCCCTGCGCGGCCCCAAAGCTTCGGACATAGATTATCCCCTGGCCGAGGCCATGCTGCGCAAGGCGGTGGATGGCGGGGTTAACTATATTGACACAGCCTATCCCTATCACAACGCGGCCGGCCCCGGCGGGCCGGGCGAAAGCGAGGTCTGGCTCGGCCGGGCTCTGGCCGGCGGATACCGTGAAAAGGTCAATCTGGCCACCAAACTTCCCACCTGGCTGGTTAAAAGCAAAAAAGAAATGCACGCCGTGCTGGACAGCCAGCTGAAACGGCTGCAAACCACGCATATCGATTTTTACCTGGCCCATTCCCTGAAGTCCGGCGTGTGGGAAAACATGCTCCAGGCCGGCATGCTCGAATTTCTGGATGAAGCCCGCCGGGACGGCCGCATCCGGCACGTGGGTTTTTCCTTTCACGACATCTATTCCGTGTTTGAGGACATTATAAAAAGCTACGACTGGGAGTTCGCGCAAATCCAGTACAATTACCTGGACACCGAATACCAGGCCGGGCAACGCGGGGCGCGCCTGGCCAAGGAGCGCGGCCTGGGGCTGGTGGTTATGGAACCCTTGCGCGGCGGATTTCTGGTAAACCACATGCCGGACGACCTGCGCGCCGTTCTGGCCGGGGCCAGGCCGGACTGGAGCATGGCTGACTGGGGCTTTCGCTGGTTGTGGAGCCGGGCGGAAGTGGACCTGGTTCTCAGCGGCATGAACGCCATGGACCAGGTTGAGGAAAATCTGGCCATCGCCTCCGCCCCAGGCCGGCTCAACGACGCGGATTTCGCAGCCGCGGCCGAAGTGCGGGCCGGCCTGCGGGCCCGGTTGCCGGTTGACTGCACCGCCTGCGGCTACTGTCTGCCGTGCCCGAACGGCGTGAAAATTCCCGTGAACTTTTCCGTCTACAACAACTACTTCCTGATGGACGCGGACTCCGTGCGCCAGCGGGCCAAATCCATGTACAAATTCCAGCTCAACGAGGACGAGCGCGCCTCCAGATGTCTGCACTGCCGCGAATGCGAGGACAAATGCCCCCAGCATCTGCCCATCAGCGACAATATGGAAAAAGTCGCCGCCCTTATGGAGTCTTAGTGGGTGCTTGAGGGGACTCCGTCCCCTCCCCAAAGAAAGGAGGCCGCCATGGAAAAGCCGATATTGGTGGCTGGGGCCACTGGTTATGTGGGCGGGCGCCTGGTGCCGTTGCTGTTGGGGCAGGGTCGTCTGGTGCGGGTGTTTTCGCGCAGCGTGCAAAAGGTGCGTTCCAGGCCCTGGGGCGGACATGGGAATCTGGAAATCGCCCAGGGCGACATGCATGATCTGGAGAGCGTGCGCCGGGCCGTGCAAGGCTGCGGGGTGGTTTATTACCTGGTGCACAGCATGGAGGCCGGGCACCGGGACTTTACCGACGCGGACCGTCGGGCCGCCTACAACATGGTCCGGGCGCTCAAGGGCGCTGGAGTGGAGCGTCTGGTCTATCTGTCCGGCCTGTTGCCGGAGGATCCGGAAATTTCCGCGCATTTGCGCTCCAGGGGGGAAGTGTCGGAAATATTGTCTTTGTCCGACACTCCCGTGACGACGTTGCGCGCCTCCCAGCTTATCGGGGCCGGGTCGGCCTCTTTTGAGATGATCCGCTGGCTGGTGGACCGCCTGCCGATCATGATCACGCCCAGATGGACCCATGTGCGCACTCAGCCAATCGCCATCCGCGACGCCCTCAGTTACCTGGTCGGGGTGCTGGATCATCCTGAAACCGCCGGCCAGACCTATGACATAGGCGGGCCTGACATTCTGAGCTACAAAGATCTGTTCGACCTGTACGCGGATGCGGCCGGACTGCGCCGGCGGCTGATCATTCCTTTTCCCTGGGTGACCCTGGGGCTTTCCGCCAGTTGGATAAGCCTGGTCACGCCCATACCCGGGGCTTTGGCCCGGCCGCTCATTGAGGGCATGCGCAACGAGGTGATCTGCTCTGAAAACCGCATCAGGGAGATCCTCCCGCTGGAGCTGAGCCCGCTGCGCCTGGCCATGGAGCGCGCCCTGGGGCGGGTGCGGGAGCAATCCGTCGAGAGCATCTGGTTTGATGCCGGAATGCCGCGCGTGCCGGAGTGGGTGCAAAGGGGGGACGCAAGCTACGCGGGCGCGGCCGTGTATAACGATGCCTATGCCATCCGCCTGGACGCCACCCCGGAAGAGATCTGGCGGCCCATTGTGCGCATCGGCGGCACTGCGGGCTGGTACAGCAAGAATATTCTGTGGCGGCTGCGCGGGCTGATGGACAAGATTGCGGGCGGTCCGGGCATACAGCGCGGCCGGCGCAGCCCGGAGGAGCTGTGCGTGGGCGACGGCCTGGATTTCTGGCGCGTCCTGGCCATTGAGCCGCAAAAGCATCTGCTCCTGTTCACGGAAATGCGCCTGCCCGGCGAGGGACTTATGGACCTGCTGATCAACCCGCGCGGAGACAGCGGGCCGGGCACGGAACTGGTGCTCAGCCTGCACTTCAAGCCGCGCGGCCTGCCGGGCCGGGCTTACTGGTACGCGGTTTCGCCTTTCCACCGCTTTGTCTTTATGGACATGCTGCGGGCCATTGCCGAGCGCATCGGCAAACCGGCGCTGAGCGGCCCGGAACGCACCAGGTTCCCCTTTGGCGGGGCGGAGTGAGGTTTAAGCAACTTGCCGCGAAGGGGTAAGCAAATCTCCGCGACCGGCCAAAAGTCCTTGAACTGAGATATCTTCGTCCAGAGCTTCCCAATGGATTCCAAAAGCGCTCAATTCAAAATTTTCCAATTGTTCCGGAGCGGCGCCTGCAAGCTTTGGAAACCACGTCAGCGGCACACCGATAACGCGGGCGTCGACCAGTTCCACCCACAGCGAATCATCGGAGAACCAGACCCTTTCAGGCGAAATAATCATGCTGGGTTCCTGTTACAATAAAAACAGCGTGGCCATTCCGAGGAACATAAAGAACCCCGCGCCGTCCGTGAGCGCGGTCAGAAAGATGCTGGAAGCCTGGGCCGGGTCGCGTCCCAGTCTTTTGAGGATCAGGGGGATGGAGGCTCCGGCCACCGCGCCCAGGAGCATATCCATAATCAGAGCCATAACCATGACCGTGGCCAACCGGGTATTCCTGGTAAAAGCGAAAACCCCGCCCCAGACGAACAGGCCGAGGAACAGGCCGTTGGTCAGGCTTATTTTGCTTTCCCGCGTAATCACTCCGATTATCTTGCGCCGCTCGAATCCGCCCACGGCCAGTTGCCGGATCATCACGGCCAGCGACTGCTGCCCGGTATTGCCGGCCTGGTTGGCCACCATGGGCATGAGCACGGCCAGCACGGCCATCTGGGCTATGCTGCCTTCAAAAAGCAGCACCACGGCGGCGGACAGGGCGGAATTGACCATATTGACGATGAGCCAGGGCAGGCGCATGGTCACGGAATCCTTCCAGGGTGTGTCCACGCTTTCGTCCACGCCGGCGCCCACCATGCCCAGCATGTCCTCGCTGGCCAGATCGTGCATGATGTCAATCACGTCGTCGTGGGTGACTATGCCCATGAGGCGGCCTTCGTAGTCCACCACGGGCAGGGCCATGAAGTTGTAGTGGCCGAACAGCCGGGCGATTTCCTCCCGGCCTTTGTCGAAGGTCACGCTGATCAGGTTGCGCCCCTTGGCCGTGTCCGCCAGCAGTGTGCCGGGCCTGGAGAGCATCAGGTCGCGCAGGGAAAGCACCCCGACCAGGATTTCCGCTTCGTTCACCACATAGACATAGTAAGGAATTTCCTTGTCTTCTATTTCGTTGCGGATTCTGGCGATGGCCTCGTCCGCCGTAAGGTTATGCTCCAGGATGATGATTTCCGTGTTCATGAGCCCGCCCGCGGTTTCCGGGTCAAAGGCCATGAGG
>JAVBSC010000102.1:0-13227 GCA_031547305.1 Desulfovibrionaceae bacterium | reverse complement strand
AATAGCGGGCATTACTGTATGCAATGTTCCGGGCTACGGAACGGACGCCGTGGCCCAGCATGTGTTCGCGCTTCTGTTCGCCCTGTTCCGGCGGGTGGAATCCCACGCGGCCGGGGTATCCTCCGGGCGCTGGAGCCAAAGAAATACTTGGTGCTATTGGGACAGCCCGCAGATCGATCTGGTGGGCAAAACCCTTGGAGTGGTGGGATTTGGCGACACCGGCCAACGGGTGGCCGGACTGGGGCACGCCTTTGGCATGAACATTCTGGCTTATGCCCCCAGGCCCAAGCCGGCGCCGCCTTATGCGCCGTTCGCCTTCCGCGGCCTGGCCGAACTGTTTTCCGAATCGGACGTGATCAGCCTGCACTGCCCCCTGGCCCAAGACAACAGGGGTTTTGTGAACAAAGAACTTCTTTCCTTGCTCCGCCCCGGCTCTTACCTTATAAACACCGCCAGAGGGCCGCTGGTGGACGAACCGGCCCTTTGCGCGGCGCTCGAATCAGGCCGCCTGGCCGGCGCGGGGCTGGACGTTCTGCCCAAAGAACCGCCGGCCCAGGACAGCCCTTTGCTCACGGCCCCGAACTGCCTGATCACCCCGCATCTGGCCTGGGCCACCCTGCGCGCCAGGCGAGCCCTGAGCGCGGCTGTGACGGAAAACTTCCGGGCCTGGCTGGACGGAAAACCGCGCAACGTTGTAAACGCCAAATATCTCAGCCGCGCCGGCGTCTGAAGCTGCCGGCAAGGCCGGCAGACCGCCTCGAAGGCGCGGGCGGCAGTCATTGCCGCCGGAGCGGGCGTGCTGCATTAAACCCAGGCGCGCGGCGTCTGTTCTTATGGGGTCGCTATGTCCGATCAGGCTCACAACATCATCCGGGAACATGCCGCAACCGGCGGCCGTTTGCGGGATGAATTTTTCGCCGCCAACTCAGACCTGGTTGTCGAGGCGGCCAAGGAAATCGCTCTGGCTCTGGCCAACCAGGGCAAAATAATGTTTTGCGGCAACGGCGGAAGCGCGGCGGATTCACAGCACCTGGCCGCCGAATTCGTCAACCGCTTCATGATCGAACGCCCTCCCCTGCCCGCTCTGGCCCTGTCCACAGACACCTCAATCCTGACGGCCATCGGCAACGACTACAGCTTTGAACAGATTTTTTCCAAACAGGTGCTGGCTCTGGGGCGGACCGGCGATATTCTTGTGGGCCTTTCCACCTCCGGCAACAGCCCCAACGTGCTGGCCGCCTTAAAATCCGCCCGGGAGCGCTCCATGCGCACCATCGGCTTCACCGGCGCGGGCGGCGCCATGGAGCCGCTCTGCGACTTCGTCTTCAAAGTGCCGGGCCCCAATACCGCCCTGATCCAGGAAGTGCACATCACACTTGGGCATTTACTTTGCCGCCTGACTGATTATTTCCTGTTCGAAAACGTGCGCGAACTCATGCCGCACCTGGAATAATGGAGTTATTATGCCTATTTATGAGTATCAATGCCGCAAATGCGGCAAAATCTTCGAAGAACTGATCTTCGGCGACGATCAGCCGGCCTGCCCGGACTGCCGGACCGCCAAGGCGGAAAAACTGATGTCCTGCGCCACCTTTCACGTGCCCGGGCCTTCCAGGGCCGGCCAGACCGTAACTTACCCATCTTCCGGCAATGGCGGCAAAAGCGGCTGCGCCGGCTGTTCCGGCGGCAGTTGCGCCACCTGCAAGTAAGCGCATGCTCAAAAAACTCACCATCGCCACGCGCGGCAGCAAACTGGCCCTCTGGCAGGCCGAACACATCAAAAGCCTGCTCGTCGGGCGCCACCCCGGCCTGGAAGTCGAGCTCCTGCTCATCAAAACCAAGGGCGACATCATCCTGGACGTGCCCCTGGCCAAGGTCGGGGGCAAGGGGCTGTTCGTCAAGGAAATAGAGGAAGCCCTGCTGGACGGCCGGGCGGATCTGGCCGTGCATTCCATGAAAGACGTGCCCATGGAGCTGCCGCAAGGCCTTATCCTGGGCGCCGTGCCGCGGCGCGAAGACCCGGCGGATCTCCTGCTCTCCTCCATTTACCCGAACCTGGCGGCCCTGCCTCAGGGCGCCGCCGTGGGCACCAGCAGCCTGCGCCGACAGGCCCAGCTTCTGGCCCTGCGGCCGGACCTGGACATAGTTTCCCTGCGCGGCAACGTGGATACCCGGTTGCGCAAGCTGGCCGAAGGGCGGTTCGCCGCCATAGTCATGGCCGCCGCCGGCCTGAACCGCCTGGGCCTTTCAGCCGCGATGCAAACCCGCCTGGAGCCGCCGGCCTTTCTACCCGCCGCCGGCCAGGGCGCCCTGGGCATTGAATTCGCCGAATCACGCGCCGACCTTAAAGAAGCCCTGGCCTTCCTGGATCACCCGCCCACCAGGATTTGCGTGGAGGCCGAACGCGGCTTTCTGGCCGGCCTGGAAGGCGGCTGCCAGGTGCCCATAGCCGCCCACGCCGTCATGACCGGCCCCTGCGCCTTTGAGCTTGAAGGCCTGGTGTCCGGCTGCCGGGGTGAACGCATCGTCCGCCAAAAAATCTCCGGCCTGGCCTTCACCCCCAGGCAAAGCGGCCTTCTCCTGGCCGAACGCGTCAAAGAAGCCGGCGGCGGGGAAATACTCAGGGAGTTGTATGACGAATGAATCTGTGTAGGGGAACCACAATGGCTCGCGCCCTTGAGGTTCCCCTACACAGGCCCCTCCCTCCTTAACCCTTCCATGGGGATAATTTTTGCTGCCGTCTGCGTTTAACCGCAATCCCAATTTGATGGTAATGCCCTGACAAAGTTAATAAAGATCCGGGTTTCCGCGCAGATGGAAGTCCGGATCTTTTTCTGTTTGACATCCCGCAAGCCTGTCCTTACAGTAATACGAATTATAAAAACGTAGCACGATTGTTTCAATCGAATGGAGCCGTTCATGAAAAAATCCCTGATCCCCATTGTCTGCGCCCTGGTTCTGTTTTGCCACACCGTGCCGGCCCAGGCGCACTTCGGCATGATCATACCCTCTCAGCCCACAGTTATGGAAAGCAAGGACGCGAAGCTGCGTCTGGATTTGAAATTCTGGCATCCATTTGCCAATGCGGGCATGAATATGGAAAAGCCCCAGGCTTTCAGGGTGTTTCATAACGCCAAGGCCACGGATCTGCTCCCCGCCCTCAAGGAAGGCCAGGAACAGGGGTTCCGCGTCTGGTCCGCCGAGTACACGCTGGCCCGTCCCGGTCTGTACGTCTTCGCTGTGGACCCGACGCCCTATTTTGAAAAAGAGGAAGACAGCTTTATTGTGCATCACACCAAGGTCTATGTGGACGCCTTTGGCGATTCCGAAGGCTGGGACCAGCCCCTGGGCCTGAAAACGGAAATCGTCCCCCTGGCCAACCCAGCAGCCCTATACGCCGGCAACATATTCCAGGGCCAGGTGCTGGTTAACGGCAAGCCGGAGCCGCACGCCGAAGTTGAAGTCGAATGGTACCCGGGGCCGGACAAACGCGGCCAGGCCCCCTATGACAGCATGATCACCCAGACCGTCAAGGCGGACGGCGCGGGAATATTCACTTACGCGGCCCCGGTCCCCGGCTGGTGGGGATTCGCCGCCCTGCACGCGGCGGACTATAAACTCAAGCACGACGGCGCGGAAAAAGACGTGGAAGAAGGCGCGGTGATCTGGGTGCGCTTCCACCAGATGCTCCCCGCTGTGCCGCTAAAATAGATGGGGGCGCTCCCCCCTCAAACTCCCCCGGCTGGGAATTCAGCTGGAGTTCATCCGCCTTCGCTTTGCTCAAAATGGGCGGCCTACGCCCATTGCCACCGGTTGTGGGGATGCGGGTTGCAAGGGACTGAGCACCTTGCCGGAGGATTTTGGGGAGGCGGAGCCTCCACGAGAGGTCAAAAATGAAAAAAATTCCAATAGTAATCGCTGTTTTTCTGTTTTGCTTGCAGGCCACGCCCGGGCTGGCGCATGGTGTGTATATTTTCGCCTGGCCTGACGGCCCGCGAATTTGTACGGAAAGTTATTTTTCCAAAAGCAGCAAGGTGCGCGGCGGCAAAGTGAACATGAGGGACGCGCGGGGGCGGGTATTGGACAGCGGTACGACCGACGAGCAGGGCTTGGCCTGTTTTCCCGCGCCGGCCACACCGCAGGATCTGAGCTTTGAAGTCCTGGCCGGGGAAGGCCACCGGGGAGAATTCCAACTCCCGGCCCAGAGCCGGAAGCAAAGCGAGGCGGATGCCGCGCCAAAGGCACAGGCCGAGACGCCGCCGGCGCCCGGCGTAAATCCGCCGGCGCAAAACGCGGGAGCCCGGTCCGGCCTGAGCGAGGCGGACTATGCGGCCCTGCGCGAGATGGTGCGCCAGGAGCTTCAGTCCCAGCTTGGCCCGTTGCGCCAAACCCTGGCGGAAGGCCAGGCGGATGCCGGGCCGCGCCCCAGGGACGTTATTGGCGGCATTGGCTGGCTCTTAGGCCTGGCCGGCCTGCTTGCCTGGCTGCGCGTACGCCGTGCCGCAAAGGTGCAGGGCCAGGGCGATGCTTAAAATCCGGTCCTCTGGGAAGTCGGAACGGGAGTTGAAAATCACCGGAACGGTCGCGCCCAGCACGGCTATGGCCACGCGCTTCCTGGCCAGGTAAGTCAGGCATTTGTGGAACATGTTGCCCATGCGCACGTCGGACATGAGCAGAATGTCCGCCTGGCCGGCCACCGGGCCGGAAAGTCCCTTGTGCCTGGCCTGTTCCAGAGACATCACGTTGTCCAGGGCAAAGGGTCCGTCCACCAACGCGCCTTTAATCTGGCCGCGATCCGCCATTTTACTTAAGGCGGCCGCGTCAAGGGTTTCCGGCATGTTCGGGTTGACCTGCTCCATGGCGGAAAGCGCCGCGACCTTTGGCAGATCGATGCCCAGAGCGTTGGCCAGCAGTACGGCGTTATTAATGATGTGGACTTTTTCCGCCAGGCTGGGGTTGATGTTTATGGCGCAGCAGGTGGCTATCTGCAGTCCCTCCCTGTCCCAGTCCTTTTCAAAAACCGAAAGCTCGCTCAATACGCCCGGACCGCGCAGGCCGTTGTCTTTGTCCAGGACGGCCTTGAAATAAGTCCCGCTGTGCAGGTGCCCTTTCATGGGCAGATCCGCCTCGCCGGCCCGGACCATCTCCACGGACCGGCGGGCCATGGCCGCCTCGTCAGTCATGTGAATAATGCTGTACCGGCAAATATCCAGCCCGTGGCGGTCCAAAAGCGGCAAAAGTTTTTCCCTGTCCGCGATCAAGGTGAAAGAAGCCAGCTTTTTGTCCTGGCCAGTGGCTTTTACGGCTTTAAGCACCTCGTCGTCAGCGGCCTGGGCCACGGCGATGCGCTTATGGTTTTTTTCCGCGCTCTCCAGCAATTGGCTCAACTTTGTCAGCATGTTATCCTCTTATCAATATTTCTTTACTTCTTCTTCGCCGCGCAGGCAGCGCAGGGCGCCCAGGCAGAGGGCTTCCATTTCGTTTTCGCCTGGAAAGACGTGGACCTTGGCGATCCAGCCGATTTTACGGCACAGGGCGTCAACGATATATGCGGAATAAGCCAGCCCGCCGGTAATGGCTATGGCGGCGGCCTGCCCTTCCAGAACGGCGGCGGCCGCGCCTATGCTTTTGGCCACCTGATGAAGCATGGCGTCGTAGACGGCTTTGGCCAGGGCATCGCCGTCCGCGATGCGTTTTTCTATGGCTTGCCCGTCCGTCAGGCCCAGATGGGCCACCAGGCCGCCGCGGCCACTGAGCAGGCGGCGGATCTCGTCTTCGGCATGCGGATTGGAAAAGCAAAGTGAGACCAGGTCGCCGGCCGGCACAGTCCCGGCCCGTTCCGGGCTGAACGGCCCGTCGCCGTCCAGGCAGTTGTTGACGTCGATCACCCGTCCTTGCCGGTGCGCGGCAATGGAAATGCCGCCGCCCAGATGGGCGATCACGGCTGTCAGATCCTCGTAGCGGCAGCCCAGACGGGCGGCCAGCTTACGGCCCGTGGCCTTGTGGTTGAGGGCGTGGTAGACGCTGCGCCGCCGGATGCCTTTAAGGCCGGTATACCTCGCTTGTTCGACCATTTCGTCGCAGCACGGGGGATCCACCGTAAAGGCCGGCAAACCAAGATCCAGCCCCAGATCAAAAGCAATTTTGCAGCCCACGCCACAGGCGTGCTGGCCGTAAAGGCCGCTTTGCGCATCCGCCAGCATGGCCGGAGAAATCGCGTAAACTCCGCTCTCCACAGGCCTGAAAAGGCCCCCCCGGGAAACAACGGCCGCGCAGTCCGCCAGGCTGGCCGGCTGGCCGGACAACCAGTCCTGCAGGGCGTTCCTGCGGAATTCATACTGCTCCCAGATGGAGGCGAAACGCTTAAGCTCGTCCGCGCCGTGCCGCAAGGTGGCATGGGCAATGGGAAGCTCATCCCGGTAAAGGGCCACCTTGGTGGAAGTGGACCCGGCGTTTATGATCAGGAGAATCCGCTGTTTAACATTCATATCGTGAAGCTCCGGGGTAGATCCATATGCTTTGGTTCAAAAATAAAAAATAACATTCGCCTGCTGGCAAAGCCACCAAAAAATGCTATAGACAATGGTATATTGCCCTAATCTAATTTCATCTCTAACCGGATATTTATTCAGGAGGGATTATCATGCTTGCAAAATTCGCAATCATTCTGGCCCTTGGCGCGGCGTTTCTGCCGCCAGCCGGCCAGGCCCTGGCGGAAATGACCGAGGCCGGGGCGGCCAAGGATTCAGCCATGGCGGACATGACCCTGATTAACGACCAGGGCGTCGGACGGTCCATTGGCGCTGTTTACTTCATCGACACGCCGGAAGGCCTGGAGGTTACCGCCGAACTGACCGGGCTGCCGCCGGGACAGCACGGCTTCCATGTGCATGAGTTCGCATCCTGCGCGCCGCAGGAAAAAGACGGCAAAATGACCGCCGGCCTGGCCGCCGGCGGGCACTTTGATCCCAAAAAGACCGGGCGCCACATGGGGCCCGGCAAAGGCGGGCATATGGGTGATCTGCCGGCGCTCAACGTGAACGCGGAAGGCAAGGCCGACAGAGTGGAGCGCGTAAAGGGCCTGACGGCTAAGGAAATTAAGGGCCATGCCCTGGTCATTCACGCCGGGGGCGACAACTATAGCGACCAACCCCAACCCTTGGGCGGCGGCGGCGCCAGAATCGCCTGCGGAGTGATCAAGTAACACGCCGGAAACTCTGAAACAAAACGAGCCCCTGGCAAAAAATTTGCCAGGGGCTTCCAGATTGATGCCCCCGCAGGGCCGGGGATGCGCGTTTATTCAGCGGCCGGGGCGTCCGCGACCGGCTCGGCCGGAGTTTCGGTTTTTTTCGCTCTGGGCTTTTTAGGGGCCGGGGCTTCGCCTTCCGACTTGGCCTTCTTGGGCTTTTCAGCGGGTTTGGCTTCCTTGGTGGCCGGAGCCTTGGCGTCCGCCTTTTCTTCGGCAATGTGCTTACCGCGCGTCAATTCCAATATGGCCATGGGAGCGTTGTCGCCCTTGCGGGGCAGGGCCAGTTTGACCACGCGGGTGTAGCCGCCGTCAAGGCCGGCAAAGGTCGGGCCGATTTCGTCAAACAGGCGCTTCACCAACTGGTGGTTGCCCAGATGACGGTAGGCTTCGCGCCGGGCGTGCAGATCATTCTTGCGGGACAGGGTGATCAGGGGATCGACCACGCCGCGCAGTTCTTTGGCCTTGGCTTCCGTGGTGGTGATGCGCCCGTAGGTGAGCAGAGCGGTCGCCATGTTGCGGAAGAGCGCCTTGCGATGCGCCGCGGTTCTGCTGAATTTGCGGCCGGAATTTCTATGCCTCATTTTGCTGCTTCCTCTTCCATTCCTGGTATTTCTTGTCAAACCCCTCGATCTTCATGCCAAAGTCAAGGTTCATCTCCGCCAGCACCTTTTTGATTTCATCCAGGGACTTACGGCCGAAATTCTTGGTCTTGAGCATGTCGCCCTCGGCACGCTGCACCATTTCGCCAACCAGGGAGATATTCGCGCCCTTCAGGCAGTTGGTGGCCCGCACGCTGAGTTCCAGTTCGTCAATGGACTTGAACAGATTTTCGTTAATATCGCTGGAGCCGGAGCTGCCGCTCTGGGTTTCGCCGGAGATGCGCTCGTCAAAGTTGATGAACACGCTGATCTGATCCTTGAGGATCTTGGCGGAATAAGCCACGGCGTCTTCCGGCGTCACGGAGCCGTCGGTCCAGACTTCCAGAATCAGCTTGTCGTAGTTGGTCATCTGCCCAACGCGGGCCTGCTCCACGGTGTAGGCCACCTTACGCACCGGTGAATAGCTGGCGTCCATGGCGATAATGCCTATTTCGTCGCCCAGGTCGTCATGCATGTCAGCGGTCACGTAGCCTTTGCCCATGCGGGCTTCCAGCTCCATGCGCAGTTCCACGTCCTCGGTCAGGGTGAACAAATGAGTTTCCGGGTCCAGCACTTCAACATGCTGGTTGCACTTGATTGCCCCGGCGGTCACCGGCCCCTTGCCGGAAACCTTAAGCTCCAGGCGCTGGGACTCGTTGGTGTCCATGGCCAGGCGCACCTGCTTGAAATTGAGGACTATATCGGTGACGTCTTCAAGCACGCCGGGGATGGTGGTAAACTCGTGCTGCACGCCGTCTATTTTAAGGGCGACAAAAGCCGCCCCCTGCAAAGAGGACAAAAGCACCCGGCGCAAGGCGTTGCCTATGGTGGTGCCGTAGCCCCGCTCCAGAGGTTCGCAGATGAATTTGCCGTACAGGGAATCAGCCGGATCGCTTTCGCGCAGGATCTGCTCCGGCTTGACCAGCTCGGACCAGTTACGCGAATTGATCGCTTTTTCGCCTTGTTTGTTAAGCATGAAAAACCCCGCTTATTTGGAATAAAGCTCGACAATCAGCTGTTCGTTAATCGGCGTCTGAATGTCTTCGCGCTGCGGAAGAGCTTTGACGGTGCCCTTGAAGGAAGCTCCATCCACTTCCAGCCAAGCCGGGCAACCGCGCCGGGCTACAACCTGCTGGGCGTCGGCCAGAACCGGAATTTTGCGGTTATTTTCCGGTACTTCCAGCACATCGCCCACCCGCACCTGCAAAGAGGGAATATCCACTTTGCGGCCGTTCAGGGTGAACACGGCGTGGCGCACCAGCTGCCGGGCCTGCTGCCGGGAATGGGCAAAGCCCATGCGGTAGATGACACTGTCCAGGCGGTGCTCCAGCATGATCAGCAAATTGGCGCCGGTCACGCCCTTGGCCATTTCCGCCTTGACGAAATAGTTGTGGAACTGGCGTTCCAGCACGCCGTAAATACGCCGCACCTTCTGCTTTTCGCGCAGCTGCACCGCATAGTCGGAAACCTTCTTGCGGGCCCTGCCGTGCTGGCCGGGGGCGTAGGGGCGCAGTTCAAAGGCGCATTTATTGGTAAAGCAGCGGTCGCCCTTTAAAAAAAGCTTGCTGCCCTCACGCCGGCAAAGGCGGCATTTGGATTCATTATACTTGGCCAAAGCTCGGTCCTCCTGAAACTAGACGCGACGCCGCTTGGGAGGGCGGCAGCCGTTGTGGGGGATGGGGGTGATATCGCGGATAAAGGCAACGCGAAAACCGGCGTTGTTAATGGCCCGCATGGCCGCTTCCCGGCCGGAGCCCGGACCGGTGACGTAAACCCCTACCGTGCGCATGCCGCTGTCCTGAGCGCGGCGCGAGGCCTGCTCCGCGGCCACTTGGGCGGCAAAGGGGGTGGACTTGCGCGACCCCTTGAATCCCGCCTGGCCGGACGAAGCCCAGCTCACGGCATTGCCGCGGGTATCCGTAAAGGTGATGATCGTGTTGTTAAAAGAAGCCTGGATGTGGGCAAGCCCGACCGGGATATTCTTTTTCTCTTTCTTTTTGACCGTACGCTTGGCTTTGGCCATGATTCACTCTCAATGGTTTTGAATTCAGCGGCCGCCCCATGTTATGGCGCGGCCACCTGGCGGACCTGACTATTTCTTCTTGGGCGCGGCGCCCTTGCGCGGCCCCTTGCGGGTGCGCGCGTTGGTGTGCGTGCGCTGGCCCCGGCAAGGCAGGCCTTTGCGGTGCCGCAGGCCGCGGTAGCAGCCTATGTCCATAAGGCGCTTGATGCTTGAGGACACTTCACGCCGCAAATCGCCTTCCACCTTGTGGTTCTGCTCAATTTCCTTGCGGATTTCGTTAATTTCATCCGCGGAAAGATCATCGATGCCCCGGGCCCAGTTAACGCCCGTGGTATCCAGAATTTGCAGCGCGGTGGCGCGACCTATGCCGTAAATATAGGTAAGGGCTATATCGGCCCGCTTGCCCTTGGGCAAATCTACTCCAGCTATTCTGGCCACTTGATACTCCTGACTCGGCTAGCCCTGGCGCTGTTTGTGCCGGGGGTTGTCGCAGATCACCCGCAAAACGCCCCGGCGGCGGATCACTTTGCATTTTGGGCAGATACGTTTTACCGAAGGCCTTACTTTCATGACTCTCTCCATCTGCGTAAACCGGCCCGCAAAAATAAACCAAGGCCGGAACAAAACTATGTACCTATTACCATAATCACTGTCAAGGCTATATGCCGGCTTTCCCTTCCGCATCCGCCCCTAAAATCTCGGGGCCGTGCGGGCGAATGGCCACGCTGTGCTCAAAGTGGGCGGCCAGTTTGCGGTCGCGGGTCACGGCGGTCCATTTGTCAGCCAGAATGTCCACTTCCCAGACGCCCTGAGCCAACATGGGCTCTATGGCCAGAACCATGCCCGCCTGCAGGGGCAGTTGCGGCGAAGCGGAACTGACGAAGTTGGGCAGTTCGGGCTTCTCATGCAGGCTGCGGCCTATGCCGTGCCCAACAAAACGCCGGATGACCGAAAAACCGTTAGCTTCCGCATGATACTGCACCGCAGCGGAAATATCCGAAAGCATGTTGCCCTCGCGTGCGGCGGCCACGCCTTTTTCCAGAGATTCCCTGGTCACGCGCAGAAGTTTGGCGGCTTCCGGGCTTACCTGCCCCACCGGAGCGCTACGCGCCGCGTCGCCGTAAAACCCCTCGTAAATCACACCCATGTCAAAGCTGACTATGTCGCCTTCCCGCAGAATGCGCTTTTCCGAGGGGAAACCGTGCACAACCTCTTCATTCACCGAGCAGCACAGGGCGAACGGAAAATCGTAATACCCCTGAAAAGCCGGCTTTACCTTAAACTGGGCGCATAAATCCTGAGCGATGTTCTCAAAATGCATTGTCGAAACGCCTGGCCGCACTTCGGCGAGCATGGCGTTGAGTATTTTAACCACCATGCGGTTGGCTTCGCGCATAAAAGCCAGTTCATTATCATTTTTAATGAAAATGACCCGGAATTTTTTCAACCCATCAGCCCCTTAATGCGAGTTTTACCCATCAACCCTTCGTACTGGCGGGAAATCAGGTGGGATTCCACCTGGGACATGAAGTCCATAGCCACGCCAACCACAATGAGCAGACTGGTGCCGCCGTAGTAGAACGGCACGTTCAGGTTGTGGATGAGCAGTTGCGGCAACACGCAGATGCCGGAAATGTACATCCCGCCCCAGAGGGTGATACGGGTAAGCACTTTGTCAATATATTCCTGAGTCTTCTGGCCCGGACGGATGCCGGGCACGAAGCCGCCCTGCTTTTTCAGGTTTTCCGCTATATCCTTGGGATCAAAGATGATCGCGGTATAGAAGAAGCAGAAGAACAGCACCAGGCTTATAAAAATCACGTTATACAAAATCGTGGTCGGCGAAAACCAGGCGGAAATGGTTTTTAGCCAATCGCTGGTGGACACCTGGGCCACAGTGGCCGGAAACATCAGAAGGCTGGAGGCGAAAATGGGGGGGATAACCCCGGCCGTATTCACCCGCAACGGCAAATGAGTGGTCTGGCCGCCAAACATTTTGCGCCCCATCTGCCGCTTGGCGTAATGGATGGGAATGCGGCGCTGGCCGCGCTCCATGAAGATAATGAACAAAAGCACGGCCGCCATGATCGCCAGGACGATGATGGCCACGAATATGGAAATCGCGCCGCTGGAGATCATCTGGAAGGAACTCATGATGCCGCGGGGAATGCCGGCCACGATGCCTGAAAAGATGATCAGGGATATGCCGTTGCCGATGCCTTTTTCCGTAATGCGCTCACCAATCCACATAATCAGAATGGTGCCGGCCGTAAGGGTCATGATGGTCATAAACCGGAACAGCCAGCCCGGTTCGGCCACAACCGTCGGGTTGTGCATGCCTTCCAGGGTGACCGCCAGGCCCAGGCCCTGCACGATGGTGATCAGAACCGTGGCGTAGCGGGTGTATTGGGTGACTTTCTTGCGGCCGGCCTGGCCTTCTTCCTTGGCCATGCGCTTCAAGTCCGGCAGCACCACCTGCAAAAGCTGCATGATGATGGACGCGGAGATGTAGGGCATGACGCCAAGGGCGAAAATGGTCATTTTGCTGAGGCCGCCCCCGGAGAACATGTCGAACATGCCGAACAGCGTGCCCTGCATCTGGGCGAAAATTTCCGCCAGGGCCGCGCTGTCCACTCCGGGAATGGGCACGTGCACGCCGATGCGGTAGGCCACCAGCAGCAGGAAAGTCCAGCCGAGCTTACGCCTGAGTTCGGGCGTCCGCGCCAGATTATCTACTCCTAGAGCCACTTGCTTATCCTTCCAGTGCTTTGACGGCGCCGCCGGCCCCGGTGATCTTCTTCAGGGCGGAGTCGCTGAATTTATGAGCTTCCACTGTAACGGCCGCGCTGATTTCGCCATTGCCCAGAATTTTCACCGGCCGGCCGGCCTTGGCCAGACCGCGTCCGTAGATGTCCTCCAGGGAAATGTCGCTTTTGCCTTCAAAGGCCAAAGCCAGTTGGGCAAGATTGATCACGTCGTAGGTGACTTTGAAAGGATTTTTAAATCCGTGCTTGGGCAAACGGCGCTGCAGGGGCATCTGGCCGCCTTCAAACCCGGCCGGGGCTCCGCCGCCGGAACGGGCGTTCTGCCCTTTGTTGCCTTTGCCGGCCGTGCAGCCGGAGCCGGAGCCGGAGCCCCGACCCACGCGTTTGCGGGCTTTGCGCTCTTCCGGAAATGGATATAATTCGTGGAGTTGCATTATTCGCTGACCTCCAGCATATGCGGAATCTGGGCAATCATGCCGCGCACGGCGGCGTTATCCTGAAACGTCTTTTCCATGTGCAGCTTGCGCAGGCCTAACGCGGCCAGCACCTTGC
>JAVBSC010000028.1:0-9707 GCA_031547305.1 Desulfovibrionaceae bacterium | reverse complement strand
TGCCCGGCTTCCTCCAGGGCGGCGGCAACGCGGATCACCCTCCGGCCCTTGGGGCGGGCCTCCACAGCGTGCGCGGCGTTGTTGAGCAAATTGATCAAAACCTGCTCCAACTGGACAGTCACAGCCCGAACCGGAGGCAGGTCCGCCTGCAGTTCCAGGATCAACCGCACTCCGGCCGCCTGGAATTTATCGGACAATGTGGCGAGCACTCCGGAAACCACCTCGGCAAAATCCACCGCTCCTGGTGGGGGGGCTTTGCCCTGCATGGCCAAAGCGCGCATCTGAGCGATGATCTCACGCATTTTTTCCGTCTGATCCAGAATCAGAGCCAGACGCTGCCGGGCTGTTTCCGCCGGCAAAGCAGCCTCTTTTTCCAAAAGCATCTGAAGTCCGCCGGCATAAAGGCTGAGGGCGGAAAGCGGCTGGTTTATCTCGTGGGCAATGCCGCCGGCCAGGGCGTTCAGCGCCTCCAGCCGCTCGGCGCGGTGCAGCTTTTCGGCTGTTGCCAGACGTTCGGTTATGTCTTCCAGCAATATCACCGCGGAACGCCTGGGCAGCATAAAATGCGTCGTGGGGCAGATCAGCAGCCTGAATCGCTTTTCTCCGCCGCCAACGTTCATGGAGAACTCATGTTCTTCCCGGCGGCCGTTCTTTACACCCAGACTGAAGCGGCAGTCCGGACAATCGGCAGGCTGGCCGGCGCAACGCCGTCCAAACAGGGAGCACAGAGTCGCCCCTTCCATAGCGGACCGGCCGAACCAACTCAGCATCTGAGTGTTCGAGTTGCTGATTCTGAGCGCCTGATCCACGGCGGCAATGCCAATGGTAAGGTTATCGGTAAGGTTGCGGTAGCGCTGTTCGCTGTTTGTTCTAGCCTGCTCCGCCAGGGCCATGTTTGTGGTATTCACGCCCAGCTTAAGGAGCAACCCTTCGCCATCTGGTCCGGCAAAGGGGTGGGTGTGCACCTGAAAGGCCATTTTGCGCCCGGCATCCCCCCATTCGTAAGAAATGCCGGCCTGTCCCCGGAACACCTCAAAAGGCGCGCAGGGAACGCAGGGTTTTTTGCGGTTGCGTAACAGTTCGTAGCACTTGCGGCCTTCGCAGCGGCCAAAGACCCGTTGGGCGAAGTTGTTGGCAAAACGCAGTCCGTGCCCTTGGTCCACCAAAAGAACATACCCGGGGAAAACCGCCGAAAGATCGCCCGGAGCAAGCATTGGGGAGAAAATCTGATTATCGGGCATGGGGCGGTGCTCCTGCCGGCACAAACCGGCCTTCAATTTTGTAAAAATTTGCTGTGCGTTAATGCACATACGCGCAAAAGACGACTAATGTCAAAGCCCGAACCCGGACCGGAGGGAAAGGTGGGGGCAAGAAACTGATACGGCCGGGACGTTTGTCCCGGCCGTATCCCGGCTATCAGCCAGAATTGCATCCACGCAATTTTTACTTACAGCCTTGAGCGCGTATTCCCGGCCCGGATGACTGACCCGGAGTTACGGGTTTTTAAGCTGCCTTACAGGCGTTGCAAGACCCAGGTTACCCGTCCGGCGATATGCTTGTCGTGTCCCTCCAAAGGCAGTTCCGTTTCCGGGTGCGCGGCGTTGTGAGACCTGAGGATTATCCGACTGTTCTGCGCATCCAGGTAGACATTTTTTATGGACAGGCCTTCGTACGGCAGGTCAACGCCATAAAGTTCACCGGAAACCACATGCCGCTGCGTCGTGTCCAGCCCGACAAAGGCGCCCTTGCGCAAACATGGCTCCATGCTGGAAGAGTCAATCCGCACGACATGAAGACCGGGGTGGGAATAGGACATGGGAATGTTCAGCTTGCCTATGCTCTGCCGCGGGCTGCCGTCAGCAACCGGCAAGGTCGAGTATACGGATACCACCGCGCTTTTCGCGTCTGGTTCTCCGTACTGGGCGGCGTCTTCAAACAGATGCCCCCCAGCGGGCATATCGACCGGAGCGTAGCCCTGCTCGGTCCGCAAGTACATGGGCCCGACGGCGTTTTTCAGCCAATCCGGGTTCAGGCCGAAACGGGAGAACAACTTCATATACCAGTCCGCCGGCACGGAATTACGCCTTTTGGCATCTGAAATGCTGGATTGCCTTATGTCAAGCACATCAGCCAATTCCATCTGGGTTTTTGTATTGGTCGCCAATTTTATCCGATCAAATATTTCATCAAAAGTAGTCACTAGTCACTCCTGCTTAGATGCGCGCCTGTATCCGACATCTTGTACCGCTACGGCGCGCGGCTTTAAATACCCCTCCTCAAAACAAGTCCCCTGCTTTTTGAAGAGGTAGAGAATCCTCCATTATTCCTCCGTGTTGAACCATAATTACTTTATTAAACCAGACAAGATTATTCCAGTATGATATTTTTATCAATCGCCTCGTGTAGATATAACAATCAGAAATAGCTCATTTTATTATAGGTTATTTTACAAAGAGCCGTCGCGATAAAAACACATTTCCAGAACCATGTTATTGGGCTTGACTCTTTTACCGCATTCATCCATCTATTCCATATCATCAATACATTCTCAGTTAATGGCGATGCGATCTTATACCAGAACTGCAATAAATCCCTAACACATTTTGTCTTTAAATGTGTTGCATTTCGATATGACATGTAACCGCACATTTTAAGCTAATATTTGATTCTGTTGCTTCCCACCTTGAATCTGAAACGACTTTGCCAGCTATGCGGGGATAAGATATAAAATACTCAATATAATATATTTGTATCCAGCACGCCTCTTACTCCAGCCACTAATATCCGGAAATATATTGCTTTTTTTTAACGAGAATGTCAACAGAAATGCCAAAGTTTATAGTCAGATTTTGCATAGTTACTTTACCGCTGTCAATAGACTGAATCCAGCTATGCTTATCGCGGATACAATGCAACACCATAGGACGTCTTGGTATGCGGGCGGGAAAAAGCCTTGCGCGCGCGGCGGAATAAAGCGAGTTGACTATGATGGGGAAGCCAAATCCAGCCTATGATTTCGCGGGCGATCCAGGCTCGACGCCAGAGCAGATTACACTTGCGTTTTCCAAAACGCAAAAAGCTCTGCATCTGGAGCAATATGGCATTTTAACCTTGAAATACATACCAGGCCTGGCGCTATCCAGCCCTGGCCGCCCGCGCAGGCGCGGAAAAAACTCGCTCCGCCGTCAACGCGGGAGCCAGCGCCTTAAAGCGAATTCACTCCGGTGTCTCTTGACGCGACGCCCAGCCCGCCGGATCTATGAAAACACCCCGTGCTCAAGCAGGATTTTTACGCCAATCCCTATAAGCACAAGCCCCCCCAGCATGCCGGCTTTGGAACTTATCTTGCCGCTGCCTCGCAACAGACGGCCGGCCTGTATGCCCATAGCGGTTATAAAAAAGCAAACCACGCCAATCACCGCGGCCGGAAACCAGATATCCACCCTGAGCAGGGACATGGACAACCCCACAGCCAGGGCGTCTATACTGGTGGCAAGGCCAAGAATAAGCAGAGCCACTCCTTTGGTGGGATCCACACATTCTTCTTCTTCCTTGTCCTGCCAGCCCTCCCGCAGCATGTTCAGGCCAATCAGGCTCAGCAGACCAAAGGCGATCCAGTGATCGAAATTTTCTATGTACTCGCGCACGGAAAGCCCCAGGAGCCAGCCCAGTATGGGCATGAAGGCCTGGAATCCGCCAAAAATAACAGACATACGCGCGGTCTGCACAAAAGTGCAGCGCAGTTTTATGCCGGTAGCCAGGGCCACAGCCAGAGCGTCCATTGCCAGAGCCACCGACAGGGCCAATATAGCGGTAAAATGCATTTTAACCTTTATTATGTTACAATTTGTCGAACCTGATTATCTCACATGGCATTTACGGCATTTCAACTTTAAAGTGCCGTGCCAAGGCTGGGGCGGCGAAACTTGTTGCCGTTAAGCGCCGAAATGGGCGTCTTAATAATGAATCCGCCATATTAAAGTTAACATACCCTACTATAAGGTTTTAAAAATTAATTCCGCAAACTGATCAGCCCGGCGGCCTCGTTAAGCACGTTACCCAAAAAGTCCGGCACGTGCAGGCCCAGAGCCATGGCGCAAAGCAGGAGCAGGGCCGGGGAAAGGAGATTGAGTTCCCCGGCGGCTTTCTGTGGGATCAGGCCGGCCGGGGCCTCTCCCTGGCACATGCGCAGCATGGCTGTGGCCATGCCTACAAAAACGATCCCCAGAAGCAGCAGGTACAGGCAGGCCAAAAGGATTCTCCCGTCCGCCAGCGCTCCTTGCAGTATTTTGAATTCGCTCACGAAAATGGAAAAAGGCGGCGAACCCACAATAGCGAAAAACCCGGCCAGCCAGAGTGCGGAACTGCCGGGCAAAATCCGGCCCAGGCCCCGGATATCCTGAATGGCCTTACTGTGGTACTTGGCCAGGATATTCCCGCTGACCATAAAAAGCGCGGCCTTGACCAGGGAATGCCCGAGCATGTGCAGCATGGCGCCCTGGCTGGCCACGCCGCCAATGCCGACGCCCAGGAGCAGGATGCCCATATGCTCCACGCTGGAATAGGCCAACATGCGCTTGAAGTCCGCCTGCCCCACTATGAACATGGCGGCCACGGCCAGGGAAACCAAGCCGAAGGCCACGAAAAGCTTGGAGCTGAATTCGCCCAGCTCCGCGGCCAGACAGATTTGCTGGACGCGCAGAATGCCGAGAAAGGCGCCGTTCAAAAGCGCCCCGGACAACAGGGCGGAAACCAGGGACGGCGCTTCGCTGTGCGCGTCCGGCAGCCAGGTGTGCATAGGGGCCACGCCCATCTTGGTCCCGTAGCCGATCAGGATGAATATGAACGCCGCCTTGAACCAGGCCGGATGCACGGCTGAGGCGTTTTTCAGAAGCTGGGGCACGGTCAGGGCGATCGGACTGTCCGCGTTGTACACGGAAATGTTCAGCAGGATGTTGCCCAAAAGAGCAAGGGCAATGCCCACGGAGCAGATCATCAAATATTTCCAGGTGGCTTCCAGAGAACGCCGGTGCCGGTGAAAATAAATGGCCGGGGCCGTGACCAGAGTTGTCGCCTCAATGCCAACCCACAAAAGGCCGAGGTGCTGGGTGGCGGCCACCAGCGAGGCGGAAGACAGGAACAACAGCAAACAGGCGGTAAAAACCGCTTCCGTGGCATTGGTGAAGTGCAGCCCGTGCTGAAAATCCCGCCGCTTGCCCTTGTACTCGTGGGCCAGATAATGCACGGCATAGGCCGAGGCGGCCAGAAAAAGCAGGCTGGTTATGCTCAGGGCCAGAAGCCCCAGGGCGTCCAGGGCCAGTACGTCCCCCCATAAAGGCTCCGGCCGGCGGATCCAGCATGACGCCGTAAGACAGAAGTGCAGAAAAGCCGCCAGCAGCAGAAGCACACGGCGCGGAACGTCCTGGGGGATGAACCAGGAGGCCAAGGCGGCCAGAAGAGGCAGGCAGACCAGCAGTAGCAACATGTCGACTAATCCCGGAGCAGGGCCAGACGATCCACGTCCGTGCTGTCAAAGGCCCGGTTGATGCGGTGAATGGCTATGCCCATAACGAAAACAGCCACAAAAATGTCCAGCAGGGTGGACAATTCCACCCACAAAGCCTCATGCCCGGCTAAAGGCAGGCCCATGAGGTAAATGCCGTTTTCCATAACCAGATAGCCCATTACCTGGTTCAGGGCCTTGCGGCGGCTGACTATAAGCAGAAGCCCGCTGAAAATGGCCGCTAAGGCGGTGGGAAAGATATGCTCGAACAGATCGTTTTCCGGCATGGGCAGGCGGTGCATGAGCCAGACGGAAAAAGCGAAGCCGAGGATGCCGGCGAAAATGGCCCGCTTATAGCCCAAATACGGCTTTGGATGCGGCTCCACCGGCAAATGGTTATGGGTGCGGCGCAAAAGGTAGGGCAAAGCCACAGCCTTGATGGAGAAAAAAATCAGGGTGATGACCACAAGACGCAGTTCCGTGGCCTCAAGATCCATCAGCAGGGGCATGAGCCCCAGGGCCGCCCCCTGCGCGGCCACCAGGCGGATGCTGTGCCGCAGGCGCTCCGCGGCCAGGAGCCCCAGGCTGGAAAGCAGAATAACCCCCAAAGAGGCCTCCAGCCAGACCGGCATAGCGCTAGTTCCAAACACCGGCTACCTCCACATCAAAAGACAGGCCAGCAGGGCGAAAGCGCCGGCCAGGGCCATGAGTCCGGGTACCCGCTCCATGCGCAGCCGCGCGGTTGAGGATTCCACAACGCCAACCAGCACGGCCACGCCGAACAGCACGGCCATAGTGCAGGCAAAATCCAGCCATGGCTCGGCCACGGCCGGGGAGATCACTCCGGCCACCACCGAGCAGTAAAACCACAGCTTCAGCGCGGCCGCGTATTCAATAAAGGCCAGGTCCGGGCCGCTGTGGTCCAGCACCATGACCTCGTGAATCATCGTCAGCTCCAGGTGGGTGTTCGGGTCATCCACCGGGATGCGCGAATTTTCCAGAAGCAGGATGAGGAAAAACACAAAACCAAGAATGCACAGGGGCGGCCATTTGTCTTCCCAGGCGCTCATGGGGATGTGCCCGAGCATGTCGGAAAGGGAGTAAGACCCGGCCCAGAAGCCCAGGGCCAGCAGGCCAAGCAGGAAGACCGGCTCGGCCAGGGCGGAAAAACAGGCCTCGCGCGAGGCGCCCATGCCCTCAAAAGAAGACCCGGTGTCCAGGGCGGCCAGAATCAGGGCAAAGCGGCCCAGAGCCAGAAAGTAGGCCACCAGGAAAAAATCGCCGGTAAACGCCAGCAGAGCGTGGTTGGCCCCAAAAGGCAGCAGGACCAGGGCCAGAAGAATGGAAGCCAGGCTCACCACCGGCCCGATTTTAAAAAAGAAGGTGGTGGTCTGGGAGTAAACCGCGTTTTTATGCAAAAGCCGCCAAAGATCAAAATAAAGCTGGAGCAGGGGCTTGCCCCGCCGTCCGCCGAACTTGGCCTTAATCCTGTTGATCACTCCGGGCAGCAACGGGGCCAGCAGCAGGGCCAGAAAAAAATTCAGCAAGGGAAGCCAAGCGAATTCGCCCATCACCACAGCCCCCAGATCAGCGCCAGCACCAAGGCAACAACTATATACAGGATATAGGCGTTAAGCAGCCCGTGCTGCATGGTCTTGCTCCAGGCGGCCAGGCGGGCGACCAGGCGGAAGAGCAGCCTGCTCCAGCCACCGAAGATCCAGTCCGGAAAAAACAACTCCGCCCGTACGGTTTTGGGAAAATATTCAGTCAGCCGGGGCAGGTTCCCCCCCTGGCGCACAAAAGGGTGCAAAAGCTGGCTCAGGGGTTGGGAATAGCTGCCGCCGCCGTATTGCATGCGCGGGCCGGGCAGGCGGTAGCCACAGCCCCAGGTCAGGCCTTCGGCCGCTTGGCGGCCACGGGAAAGTCCGCGCCGCGCAAGGTACAGCACGGCCAGAAGCGCCAGAAAAACGGCAAACCACAGACTGATGTTCGTCAGCAAATCCAGCGGACGGTCCAGATTCTCCGCCAAGCCGGAATCCAGGCCGGGCAGCAGGCTCAAGGCGGGCAGAACAAGGCGGCAAATCCAAGGCGCGGCCAGACCGCAAAGCAGGCAAATGACGGCCAGGGCAATGGTGACAAGCAGGGCGGCCGGGCCAGGCTCCCTGGCTTCCAATACTTTTTCGCTACGCGGCTCGCCCAGAAAAGCCAGGCCCAACAGCCTGGTAAAGCAAAGCAACGACAGCCCGCCCACAGCGGCCAGAACACATACCCCCATCCAGAACAGCAGGCTGCTTTCCGAGCCCTGGAGCGCTCCGCCGCTCAGGGACAGCCCCAGGTAAATCAGAAAGTCACCGGCAAAGCCATTGAAAGGCGGCAGGGCGCAAAGGGCCGCGCAGCCAGCGGCAAAGGCCAGCCCGGTCAGGGGCATGCGTTTTTGCAGTCCACCCAAAAGATGCAGGGCCACGCCGCCTATGCGCAGCCGCACGTTGCCCGCACAGACAAACAACAGCCCCTTGAACAGGGAATGATTCAAGCAGTGCAAAAGAGCGCCGCAATAGGCCAGGGTGGCGAATTCCGGACGGCCGTGGCGCATGGCCAGCATGCCGCCGCCCACCCCAAGGCAGATAACGCCCATGTTTTCTATGCTGGAATAGGCCAGAGCGCGGCGGATGCCGGGCTGCAGAACCGCCTGGACCACTCCGGCGAAGGCTGTAAACGCCCCAAGGCCCATAAGCAGCCAGGCCCACCATTCCGCGCCCTGGCCGAGCAGGCTGTATACGCGCAAGAGCCCGTAAACGCCCACATTGATCATGGCTCCGGACATAAGCATGGCCACATGGCCGGGGGCGGCGCTGTAGGCGGCCGGCACCCAGCCGTGCACCGGCATGAGTCCGAGTTTTACCCCAAACCCCAGCACAGCCAGCAAGAAGAACAAATCCGCATGCCGAATCTGAAAAACAAGGGCTTCACAATCCGCAAAAGCAAAGCTGCCGCGCGCCTCCTGAGCCAATCCGGCAAAAAGAAACAGCAGCACCAGCGCCCCCAGATGCGAAGCCACCAGGTACACCCAGGCCGCATAACGGCTCTGCTCGTTTTCGTCGTTCAGGTAGATCAGGAAAAAAGGCGCCAAAGACATGATCTCCCAGGAGACCATGAACAAAAAGCCGTCTCCGGCGCAAACGACCATGGCTATGCCAAAAGCCAGAAGGCAGAGAAAAAACCAGTGCGCGCCCATATGGCGCTTGCCGCCGGAAGCTTCCAGATGCTCCCCGGCATACAGGGCCGCCATGGCGGCCAGAAGGAAAAGCGGGAGCAGGAACACGGCGGCCAGAGGATCCAGCCGTAAAATAATCCGCCCCAGAGGGAGGGAAAAAGGCAGGGTCAGAACCTGGGATTCCTGCCCGGCGAATACGGGCAAAACCCCGGCCAGCCCCATGAAACAGGCCGCGATAAGAGCGGTCCGCCCCAGGATAAAGGCGGTCCGGCCGGGACCGGCCAGAAGCGCGCAAAATCCCCCCCCCAACATCAGGGAGAGGGAGACGACAAGAAAAGTCATGTTGAAGCGGCCCGTGTAAAAATAAAAAAACCGTTAGCGGCAAGAAATTCCTTAGCCGGGGACCAGCGTGTAGTCAACCATGCTCATACTGATTTTATAAATCGTCCATCGGCCGATTTATAAAGATCGCTTCGCCCGAAAACGTGGCTTCAAGCTCGCTCGCGCCGCCTTGGGCGGCGCGCCGGACCGTTCCGGCGCCAGGAATAATTTCATAATAAATTTTAAAATGATTCCTGATGAAAATACCGCGATCATCCCTGCCTTTTACCAAACCGCCTGCGTTTAGCACTTCCTTTAAAGTCCGGGTTCCGGATACGCTCAAAGCTCAAGAGCACATCCTCGGCCAAGAGCCGCAGGGCCTGGTGCAAACTGAACAGTTGCAGCATGCCGCGCAGGCTCAGGTCTTCCGTCGCGGTCCGGCTCCGAAAAATCTCCAGGTTCCGTTCCGCCTCCTCCACACTGTTGTTCATGTTGCGCACCAGATCCGGGGCCGGCTGGGCCGGGTCTTCCCCGCCCAGGTGCCGCAGGGCGGGCATAAGGGAGTCCGCCACCCGGCGCAGGGCCGCGGACATGTCCGGATCGTGTTTTTCCTCGTGGCTGTCGTTCAGGGCATCCAGCACCACATGCAAATGCTCGGTGCAGCGATCC
>JAVBSC010000090.1:0-31707 GCA_031547305.1 Desulfovibrionaceae bacterium | reverse complement strand
GGCTGGCTGTTTTCTCTTTCTTCCCGACTCGCTATTTAGTTGTCAAAGAACTCTGAAGAATAACTTCGTAAATATTTACAATCCGTTACCCTTCCCGCCAACCGCTTTCCAGCAGCGGCGAAGTGGACTTATGACTCAGTCGCGGTCAAAGGTCAAGCGATTTAAGTGAGATTCGTAATTTTTTTCCAAAGAGAGAAATCCGGGGCCTATTCGCGATCCGGCACGGGCCGCCAGGCCAGTCCGAAAAGCGCGATTAAGGCGAATACCGCCCCGGCGTGAAAAGTGAAGGACGCCCCCAGGCGATCCCACAACAGGCCCGCCTGCACGCTGGCCAGAAGCATGGCGACGCCGCTGAGCAGGTTGAAAAAACCGTAGGCCGTGCCGCGCAAATCCGCTGGCGCGGCATTGGCCACCATAGTGGCCAGCAACCCCTGGGTGATGCCCAGGTGTGTCCCCCAGAGCGCCACGCCCAAAAGCACCACGCCCCAGTGGCCGCCAGCGGCCAGCAGCAAATCAGCAGCCACCAGCGCAACCAGGCCCAAGGCCAGCAAACCCCTATGGCTCACGCTATCCGAAAGCTTGCCGAACGGGTAAGCGACAAGCGCGTAAACCAGGTTCATGGCCACCATGACCAACGGCACCAGGGCCACGGGCACGCCGCTGCCGCTGGCCCGCAACACAAGAAACGCCTCGCTGAAGCGCGCCATGGTGAACGCCGCGCCGATCGCGACCACCCACCAGTACCGGGAATCCAGGCGGCGCAAATTTTCCCGGCGGATCGGGTTGATGCGCTTTTCTCCTACCGGACGCTCAGGCTCCCGCAGGCCAATAACCAAACACCCCACGGCCAGCAGCCCCGGAATCACGGCCACCCAGAACACTGCCCGAAAATCGTCGGACCAGAGCAGCATTAGGCCCACAGCCAGAAGCGGCCCCAGAAAAGCGCCTACGGTATCCAGCGACTGACGCAGGCCAAAGGCGGCTCCGCGCAGTTCAGGCGGCGCTATATCCGCAATCAGCGCGTCACGCGGCGCTCCGCGCACGCCCTTGCCCACGCGGTCCAGCACGCGGGCTGTGAGCACAACACCCAGGACCGGCGCAACGGCAAAGAGCGGCTTGGTAAACGCTCCCAGAGCGTAACCGAATACCGCCAGCCACTTCCGGTTACCCAGATAATCGCTGAGCGCGCCGGAAAATACTTTGACGATCAAAGCCCCGGACTCGGCCAGGCCGTCTATCAGGCCCACGGCAAAAGCGCCCGCGCCCAGCGTGGAAACCATGAACATGGGCAGCAGGCTGTGGATCATCTCCGAGGAAACATCCATGAGCAGGCTGACAATACCAAGCGTCCACACCCCGGCCGGAATCCGCCGCAAAATTGAAGCGCCGCTGTTTTCACGCATACCCGTTCACAGTCTTCCGGCCGCAATGTCCAGCAAAGCCCGGCAGACCAGATCCGGGTCCACCTGGGGGCAGGAAGAATCCCCTTCCCGTCCCGCCACGTCACCGGCCGTGATAAGCTGGCAATCGTAAAGCTTCAGCCCCAGTTCGGCCAGAAGGTCATGCGGAATGCCGCCCTGGTAGCGCCCTGAGCGCGAATCCACAAGTATTCCGCTCAGCACGGCGCTGACCGGCGTGCCGGAAGGCCCGCCACAGAGCAGCGTCTGGCCCAGGCGGCGGATCTGCCCGGCCAGATCCAGGCCGAGTTGCTCCGGATCCTGGCCGGGGTTGGGCAGGTAGACTTTGGGGCCGCCATTGGCGGCCACGGACCGCCCCACCCCGCCTGGCAAAAGATTGCAGAGCACGCTGGAATAAAAACTGCCCAGCGGGTAGCAGATCAGATCCGCCGTGCGGATGAGTTCCGCCAGCGAAGGGCTTATACTCAAGGAGACGGGCCTGCCAAAATCCGGGGAATCCGCCAGCCAGATGTCCGCAATGGGGGATTCAAGTCCCAGCCCGGCGGTTTTGCCGGTAAAGCGGTGCTGCCCGACCACGTATTCACCGGATTCCAGGCGCACGGCCAGATGGGCCGGCTGGCTGAGCACTGGCCGCACCAGACCTTTGGCGTCCAGCAGACGGGAAAACAGGAAGGTGGACGTGTCCAGACGGCGGTTGTTGCGCAGGTAGCCGGCCGCCAGCAGCAGGTTTCCCAGGGCGGCGCCGCGCAAATCAAAATCCGGCGGCATGATTTGCCGGAAATAGCTCAGCTGTTCGCTGAAAATCCCGGCCACGTCCGGGTTGAGATCGCGCAAAAGCGCGTGCTCACCTTCGGCCAGGCTGCGCAAATCCTCCAACAAGGCCGCTTGCGACGCTTCCTGGCTCAGGCGGTGCGAAAAAAAACGACAGCTTTCCTGATTGCCGGGAACGGATTGGTCCGCCAGGGCCATTATTCGAAAGCGGATGTCCCCCACAGCCGGCATGTCAAAGGCCTGCCGCAAGACAGCGGAACTGCCGCCGGAGTCAAAAGTGGTGATGACGTGCACGGCGTTATGCGTATAGGCCGTGAGCGCATGCGCCACTCCTTTAAGAGCGGTTCCGCCGCTGAAAAACAGCAGGCGCGGGCCGAATTCAGGGCTGCGGAGCAGCCGGTCAGGCTGATGCGCCCCGGCCATGTTCCCGCTCTTCGCCCTGCTCCAGCGCGTCCGCTTCCCGAATGGCGGAGCGGCGGATCTTGCCGCTGATGGTTTTGGGCAATTCCGCCACGTAATCCACCACCCTGGGGTATTTGTAGGGCGCGGTCACCTTTTTGACGTGTTCCTGCAGCTCGCGGGTAAGCTCTTCCCCGGCCATATGACCAGGAGCCAGAACCAGGGTGGCTTTGACGATCTGGCCGCGCACCGGGTCCGGCACACCGGTCACGGCCGCCTCCACCACGGCCGGGTGGGCCACCAGGGCGCTTTCCACCTCAAACGGCCCGATGCGGTAGCCGGAGCTTTTGATCAGGTCGTCCACCCGGCCCAGGAACCAGAAATACCCGTCCTCGTCCACCCAGGCCTTGTCCCCGGTATGGTACCAGCCGTCGTGCAGCACCTTGGCCGTGCGCTCCTCTTCCCCCACGTAGCAGGTAAACAGGGCTGGATGGCGGTTTTCCGCAACGCGCACGCAGATTTCGCCCTCTTCGCCCGGCTGGCAGGGCTCGCCGGATTCGCGGAGCAGTTCCACTTCCCAGCCCGGTACGGGCCGGCCTATGGAGCCCGGCTTCGGCTCCATAAACGGCAGGGTGGCGATTTGCAGGGTGGTTTCCGTCTGGCCGTAGCCTTCGTAAATATTCAGGCCTGTGGCCGCCTTCCAATCGTGAAAAACGCTCTCGTTGAGCAGTTCGCCAGCCGTGGTGCAGTGGCGCAGGGAGGAAAGATTGTAGCCGTCCAGTTCCTCGCGCACCAGAAAACGGTAAACCGTGGGCGGGCCGCAAAAAGAAGTCACCCCGTGCTCGGCAATAACCTTGAGCAGAGCGGCCGGGTCGAATTTGCCGCGAAAATCGTAGGCAAAAACCGCGGCGCCGGCCATCCACTGCCCGTAGCTCTTGCCCCAGACCGCCTTGCCCCAGCCGGTGTCCGCCACGGTAAGGTGCATGTCGCCGGGCTCCAGATCATGCCAGTACATGCCGGTAAATAAATGCCCCAGGGGGTAGTAATGGGTGTGCTCCACCATTGTGGGCAGGCCGGTAGTGCCGGAAGAAAAGAAGATCAGCAGGGGGTCCGTATCGCAGGCCAGGGCCGCGCCGGCGGGCCGGGGGAATTCCGCGTCGGCCGCCTGGGTGATTTTGACGTAATCCTTCCAGCCGGCCGGCAGGCTCGGCGCGCCCACAACCACCTTCAGCTTCAGGTCCGGGCACTGCTCCGCCACCTCGTCAACACGGCTGACCAGGCTGGAATCCACAATCAGCGCTTTGGCCCCGGCCTTGTTCAGACGGAATTCAATATCGTGCGGGGTAAGCTGGGCCGGGGCGGGGATAGCTACCGCGCCGAGCTTGTGCAGGCCGAGCAGGCTTTCCCACCACTCCAGGCGGCGGTACAAAATGAGCAAAACCCGGTCGCCCTTGCCGATGCCCAGGTTCTTGAGCGCGTTGGCCACCCGGCAGGCGGCCTGATCCAATTCTTTAAAAGTGACGTCCCGGCGCTCAAAGGCATCGTTAACGTGACGGATGCACAGGCGCTCCGGATCTTCCCGCGCTATGCGGCCCAGAAGATCAAATCCCACGTTATAACCGGATGGCAGATCGACTTTAAAATCCCGGCTAAATCCCTCGTAGCTGGAAAAAGACAATTTTTTCATGGCGTATCCCGATGCGCTGACTGATGGTGACACTACGGCAAAACCATTGGCCGCGCCTTGCGGAACCATGGCGGCCGCAAGGCGGATTAGGGCGGGTTCCGGGCGCGCAGGCCGGCGCTGGGCCGGTCCGCGCACCCTAAATAATCACGGCCAGAAATAAGGCGTCGGCCCCGTCAAGGCCGCGCAGGGCGTGGGGAATGCGGGAGCTGTAGTAGGCGCTGTCGCCCGCTTCCAGCACTTTGATTTTGTCGTCCAGATGCAGTTCCAGGCGTCCCTCCAGCATATAGATGAATTCCTGTCCCTTGTGGGAGGTAAAGGTGACCTGCTCCCGCTCCTTGGGCGGCACGCGCACCAAAAAAGGCTCCATGCGCCGGCCGGCGAAGTTGTGGGCCAGGTTCCAGTAGTCATAATCCTTGCGCCTCTGCACGGACAGCCCCTGCCCCTTGGGCACGATGGTGTAGCCGGACAAATGCGCCTGGCGGCCGGAAAGCAGCGAAGTAAGATCCACTCCACAGGCGTGCGCAGTGTCCATAAGGAAACTCACAGGAATCTCCTGGGTGCCGCTTTCGTACAAAGCCACAAGTTCCTCGCCGGCTCCGACCTTAGCGGCCAGATCCGCCTGGGAAAGACCCAGAGATTCTCGCAGCCCGACCAACCTGGGGGCTATTTCCTTATACGGCGGAACGTCACGAAATTCCATAATGGCTCCTTTGCTACAAATACAGGGTATACTATGCGATTAATCTAATCAAGATGCAAGAGGCGCGCTGGATAAATCACGGGGTGTCAAAAAATTCCCACACTTGCCCGCTCCACATTATATAACAAACTGAATTACAAATAAAAAACAATTTAAGGATCAGTATTTGCATAAAAATTTGAGAATCGCGCCTGGAGCATTTCACACTTGAAACGCTCACGGGGATTTGTCTTCAAATCATCATCCCACCTGGGCGCGGGCGGCATTCATTGCCGCCGCAAGCGCCGGAGCGGGCGTGCCTTTACAAACCCCGGCCTAGCGGTGTTCGTCGTCAATCTGAGGAGAGCTTTGCTCGCCGAAGCGGACATTTTATAAAGTTAGTCGTTTCAGTGGAGGGAGAAAGTGGCAAGACGCAGCAAAGAGCAGGAAATTCTGGCCTGGGGGCTTCCCGTGGACCAGGAATCCCAAATCCGCTCCTTTTGCCGGGGCAAGTACCGGCTTGACAGCCTGACCGGGGAACAGGCGCCTTCCTTGCCCGCGCTGGAACAGGGGCGCACGGCCATGGTCTTTCTTTCTCCGGCCGCCAACCGCGCTTTGCGCCAATTGCCGGATGCGGAGCAAAAAAGCGTCCGCAGCCTGCCCATGACCATAGTCCTTGATAAAGGTTACAGCCTGGAAGATCTGGAAGAAGCTCTGGATGCCGATGACGCGGACGTTTTGCGCCCGCCGCTGAGCAACAAAGCCCTGGCCGGACGCCTGGCCAAGGCGGCCGGCATTTTCGCGGTGCATGACGACGTGCTGTGCATGACCAAGGAAATTTTGCTGGAGCGCGAGCTCCTGGAGCGCAAAAACGAAATTTTGAGTTTCCTGGTCAATTTCCTGACCAATACCACCCAGAACCTCCAGTACGAAGATATTTTGCAAAGCGCTTTTTCCGGATTCAAGCTTCTCTTCCCCGTGCGCGCCCTGCACGCGGCGCTCTGGGAGCATGGCGAACGCGGAGAAACGACCGCCCGGGTATTCGTATCCACGCCGGAAGATGCTTCCAGCGCCGAACTCTGGCGGAATCTGCTGCTGGAAAAAGCCGGCGCCGAACTGAAGGCGCCCGCCGGACAAGCGCGCCTGGAGCGCTTGATCCTCACGGATCAAGACAAATCCTGGCGCAGGGCCGGACCGGATGACGGGCACATCATTACCCTGCCTCTGCGGGTGGCCGGCAACACGCTTGGCGTGGTCCTGCTGCTTACCGACCTGGAGCGCAGCCTGGGCCGGGATCAGGCTTTGGCCCTGGATTCCGCCGCACGGCACCTGGCTCTGACTCTGCACAATGCCGGACTCTTCAGCCAGGCCAGCCTGCACGCTGAATACGACGGGCTGACCGGCCTGCACAACCGCCGGCATTTTGAAGAACGCCTGAAGTCCGAAATGGACAAGCATACCCGCTACAATACGCCGTTCTGCATGATTTTGGCCGATTTGGACCACTTCAAGCAGGTCAACGACAATTACGGGCATTGCGCGGGCGATGAAGTGCTCAGGCGCACGGCCGAAATAATCAAAGGCTCTTTGCGCGCATCTGACTATTGCGCCCGCTACGGCGGGGAAGAATTCGTAATCCTGCTGCCCCAGGCCAGCCCGGAAAGCGCCAGACTCACGGCCGAGCGCCTGCGCCGGAGCATTGCCGCCCAGACATTCAACATAGGCGGTGTGGCCCTGCATCAGACCATGAGCCTTGGCCTGGCGGGAAGCGTGGATCTGACCTGCAAGGACGGCTGCGAGCTGCTCACCCTGGCGGATACCGCCTTGTACGCGGCAAAGGCCGCCGGCCGCAACCGCGTGCGCATTGCCGGCGAGCGGAATGAAAAAATTGCCGCCTTCGGATAATTTTCTTTTATAATTAAAACGCAATGCGCCGCGGCTTCGGAAAGACGCGGCGCATTGCGTTTTGGCGCCGAATGGGCAATCCGTTGGCGCTCCGCGCCCGGCTCCGCCCCTTGACCAAGCCAGGACATGGTCCTATGTTCCACCCGAAGCTGTTTCTCGCGGCTATTTTTTACGGTTCCGAATCGCATAATACATATTGCCGCTTCCGAGCCGGATTATCGAAGGACCACAGAGCCATCCCATGCAAACGATATCCACGATGCCGGATCTGCCGGATCGTCCGCGGGCTAAAGTGTTGGGGGTGATCAGCCTCTCCCACCTTCTCAATGACACCACGCAGTCGCTGATTCTTTCCATCTATCCGCTTTTCAAAACCACTTTTTCCCTGAATTTTCTGCAAATCGGCCTGATTACGCTGACCTACCAGATTACCGCCTCTTTACTGCAGCCCTTTATCGGCTACTACACGGACCGGCACCCCAAGCCCTATTCACTGCCGGTGGGGATGAGTTTCACCCTGTGCGGCCTGCTGCTGATGTCCGTGGCGAACACGTATCACCTGCTGCTTCTGGCTGCCGCCATGGTGGGAACAGGGTCCTCGGTGTTTCACCCGGAATCCTCGCGCGTGGCGCGCATGGCTTCCGGCGGGCGCTACGGCCTCGCCCAGTCGCTGTTTCAGGTCGGCGGCAACATGGGCTCCTCCCTGGGGCCGCTTCTGGGCATGGCCCTGGTCATGCCTTACGGGCAAGGCAGCCTGGCCTGGTTTGCCATGGTCCCTCTGGCGGCTATTGTCGTTTTGCTCCGCATAGGCAAATGGGCCAAGGCGCAATTGCGGCAAAGCGCGGCCAAACGCGCGGCGGCAAGATCCCCATATCCCGATTCCCTGGTGAGGCGCGCGCTGGTGGTGCTTTTGCTGCTGGTTTTTTCCAAATATTTTTACCTGGCCAGCATCAACAGCTACTTTATCTTTTATCTCCAGCATAAATTCGGACTTTCCACGCAATCCGGACAGATCCACCTGTTTCTGTTCCTCTTTGCCGTGGCCCTTGGCACCATTGTCGGCGGGCCGGTGGGCGACCGCGTGGGCCGCAAACTGGTCATATGGGTATCCATACTCGGGGTGAGCCCGTTCACCCTTATCCTGCCGCACGTCAACCTCTTCTGGACCAGCATCCTTATTTTCATCATCGGCCTTATCCTGGCCTCGGCTTTTTCGGCCATCGTGGTCTTCGCACAGGAACTCTTGCCTGGCAGAGTGGGCACAGTGGCCGGGCTGTTCTTCGGGCTTTCTTTCGGCATGGGCGGCATAGGCGCGGCGGTGCTCGGCAGGCTTGCGGACGCCTACGGCATCGACTTTGTCTACTCGGTCTGCGCGTTCCTGCCCCTTCTGGGACTGCTCGCAATCTTTTTGCCCGACCTAAAGCAGTTGGATAAGGAACGTAAAACCGTTCACTAAAGCGTGATTAGCCCGCTCCAGTGAACGGTTGCCAAAAAATTACGCATTCGGGGCTCAATACGCCTTCATACCGCCGTAGTCCTCTTCCGCGTCGCCCCCTTGCCGGCTTCCGGGCCGTTGATCGAAAATACGGCCGCCTGGGGCAGCCGGGTGGATGCTTGTCATTTTTGGCGCAAAAAATAAACAATTATTCTACAAACTCGTGTCTTTTATAATTTGCTTTGACTTTATCCGGCAAGGCAATTACCCTTCCCCAAACCGGGCTTGCGCGCCCGGGCCGGAGCGCCAACGCATCCGGACCGGACCGCTTCGCGGCTCGGGCAATTGAACCCGCCAGCGCGGTCACGGGGCTTGCTCCGATTGATTCACGCCAGCGGGATTTAGGGGTTGTTGATCCGAGTCTTTTGGCTGTCTGGCCTAGTCTTGAGGGCATGTTGACTTTAAGCCTGTCGCCAGCGGCGGATAAAGTCCGTGCTCCTCCCCAGCGGACGCCCAAAATCCTGTAGTGTCGGCAGGCCCTGATGCGCGGCTGTTTTTGGCGGTTACGTTCATCCATTTTTAAATAGAGGTAGAGACATGGCGCAAGAGTTGAAGACCGAGCCTGGGGCTGAGGGACTGAAACGCCTGGAAGCCTATATAGGCAATGTGGAAGATAAGGAATCCGGCCTGATCAAGGTTCTGTACGAAGCGCAGCATATTTTCGGCTACCTGTCCAAGGAAGTCATGCTGTTCATCGGCGAAAAAATGAACATACCAGCCTCCAAAATTTATGGTGTGGTAAGTTTTTACTCATATTTCACCACCGAGCCCAAGGGGCGCTGCCAGTTCAAGGTATGTATGGGCACGGCCTGCTTTGTGCGCGGGGCGGAAAAAATATCCCGCGAGTTGGAATCCCAGCTTGGCCTGAAAATGGGCCAGACTTCGGCTGACCAGGCCTTCAGCCTGGAGTCCCTGCGTTGCGTGGGAGCCTGCGGCCTGGCCCCGGTTGTCCTGGTGGACGACAAGGTTTACGGCAAACTTACTGAGGGCGACGTGAAAAAGATTATTGCCGAACACAGCGACAAAAAGGGTGAGGCCAATGCGTAAAATAACGAGTTATGCCGACTTGCGTAAGGAGCACGAAGCGCTGAAGCCTCTTCTGGACTTGCGGCGCGAAAACGCCGTGCCAGGACCGCGCCGGGAAATTCTGACCTGCGGCGGCACCGGCTGCCATTCTTCCCGAAGCAAAGAACTTCTGGCAAAACTGCAGGCGGAAATAAAGGCCGCCGGGCTGGAAGGCACGGTGAGCGCGGAAGTGACCGGATGTTTCGGCTTTTGCGAAAAAGGCCCGATCGTAAAGATATTCCCGGACGACGTCTTTTATACCGAAGTAACTCCGGAAGACGCCAAAGAAATAATCCAGGAGCACATTGTAAACAACCGGATCGTCGAGCGCCTGCTTTACGAAGACCCGGCCCGTCCGGGCGTGCGGTTGGAAAAACAGCACGACATACCATTTTACGGCAAACAGCTGCGCATCGCCCTGCGCAACTGCGGGATCATCAATCCGGAAAAAATAGAGGAATATGTGGCGGCCGGAGGCTACATCGCCCTGGCCGACTGTCTTGAGCACAAGACTCCGGAAGAAACCGTGGAAACCGCCGTCAAGTCCGGCCTGCGCGGCCGGGGCGGCGGAGGATTCCCCACCGGAGTCAAGTGGAAGACCGCTCTGGAGCAGCCCAAGGGCGAAAAATATGTGGTCTGCAACGCGGACGAGGGCGACCCCGGCGCGTTTATGGATCGTTCCATTATGGAAGGCGACCCGCACAGCGTAATCGAAGGTATGCTCATAGCCGCCTATGCCATTGGCGCTGCACACGGCTACATCTACATCCGTGCGGAATACCCGCTGGCCATCCAGCGCCTGGAAACCGCCCTCAAGCAGGCCACGGAAACCGGACTGCTGGGCAAAAACATCATGGGTTCGCAATTTTCTTTTGATCTCAAGATCAAGCTCGGAGCCGGAGCCTTTGTGTGCGGGGAAGAAACCGCGCTGCTGCGTTCCATTGAGGGCGGGCGCGGCGAACCCACATCCAAGCCGCCTTTCCCGGCCATCAAGGGATTGTTCGGCAAGCCCACGATCATCAACAATGTGGAAACCCTTGCCAACGTGCCGGCCATTTTCCTGCGCGGCGCGGACTGGTTCAACGCCATCGGATCGGAAAAAGCCAAGGGCACCAAGGTGTTCGCCCTGGCCGGCAAAGTGAACAACGTCGGACTGGTGGAAGTGCCCATGGGCATCACCCTGCGCGAGATCATTTATGAAATCGGCGGCGGCATAAAGCACGGCAAGGCCTTTAAGGCCGTGCAGACCGGCGGGCCCTCCGGCGGCTGCATCAGCAAAGAAAACCTGGATATAAAGATCGACTATGAATCCCTCATGTCCATAGGGTCCATGATGGGGTCCGGCGGCATGATCGTTATGGACGAGGACAACTGCATGGTGGACATAGCCAGGTTCTACCTGGACTTCACCATGGAGGAATCCTGCGGCAAGTGCACGCCCTGCCGGGTGGGCAACAAACGCCTGCACGAAATGCTCACGGACATCACCCAGGGCCGGGGCACCCGCCAGCACCTGGAAAAGCTGCGGAATCTTGGCAATATAATAAAAGATACCGCGCTCTGCGGCCTGGGGCAGACCAGCCCCAATCCCATTCTGAGCACCATGACCTATTTTGCGAACGAGTACCTGGATCACGTGGATCACAAAAAATGCACGGCCAAAGTCTGCCGCGAACTTCTGGATTATTTCATCACTGAAGCCTGCACCGGCTGCGGCAAATGCGCGCGGGACTGTCCTGTTTCCTGCATCAGCGGAGAAAAAAAGCAGCGCCACGTCATTGACCAGTCCAAGTGCATCAAGTGCGGCACCTGTGAAACTTCATGCAAGTTCAAGGCCGTTACCCGCAGGTAAGCGGATTCAAATAAGAGAGGATTTATGGTCAGTCTTACAATAAACGGCTCCCCGGTGAACGTGCCTGACGGCGCCACCATTCTGGACGCCGCCAAAGTGCTCGGCATCCATATACCAACGTTGTGCAACTTCCACCTGCACGACACCAAAATGGACAACCGCACCGCCACCTGCCGCGTCTGCATGGTGGAAATGAAGGGCCGCCGCGCCCTGGCCCCGGCCTGCGCCACTCCGGCCGCCAACGGCATGGAAATACTCACCCATACCCCCCGGACCATCAGCGCCCGGCGCGCCGTGGTGGAACTGATTCTTTCCAACCACCCCAAGAACTGTTTGACCTGCCCCAAAAACACAAACTGCGAGCTGCAGGCCCTGGCTGCGGAACTGGATATCCACGAAATTGAGTATACCGGCGAAATGCCCAAGCCGCACGTGGATACGTCCAGCCCTTCCTTTGTGCGCGATATGAGCAAATGCGTGCTCTGCCGGCGTTGCGAAACCATGTGCAGCAACGTGCAGACCGTAAACGTGCTCTCCGGGGTGAACCGTGGCTTTGCCACCAACGTGGGCATGGCCTTCAACCTGCCCATCAAGGAAACTTCCTGCACCAGCTGCGGGCAGTGCGTGGCCGTCTGCCCCACGGCGGCGCTTTCGGAAGTGAACAACGTCTCCAAGGTCTGGGGGGCTCTGAGCAACCCGGACAACATCGTGGTTGTGCAGACCGCCCCCGCCGTGCGCGCCGCCCTGGGCGAAGGCTTCGGACTGGCCGGTCAGGCCGTGACCGGCAAGATGGCCACGGCTCTGCGCATGATGGGCTTTAAAAAGGTCTTTGACACCAACTTCACGGCGGACCTGACCATCATGGAGGAAGCCTCGGAACTGGTGCACCGCCTGAAGCACGGCGGCAAGCTGCCCATCCTGACCAGTTGCTGCCCCGGCTGGGTCAAATTCTTTGAGCATCAGTTCAACGACATGCTGGACGTGCCGTCTTCCTGCAAGTCGCCGCAGCAGATGTTCGGGGCGGTCGCCAAGACTTACATGGCCAAACAGCTCGGCTATGATCCGAAAAAGGTCGTGGTGGTTTCCATCATGCCCTGCCTGGCCAAAAAGTACGAGGCCGGGCGCAACGAATTCAAGCGGGACGGCGTGCCGGACGTGGACATAGTCATTACCACCCGCGAGTTGATCAAGATGATCCGCGAAGCCGGCATTGACTTCCCATCTCTGCACGACAGCGAGTTTGATTCCCCCCTGGGCGAATCCTCCGGCGCGGCGGACATTTTTGGCGTGACCGGCGGAGTGCTGGAAGCCGCCCTGCGCACCGCCTATGAATGGCTGACCGGCGAAACGCTGATCAACGTGGTCTTCACTCCCCTGCGCGGCCTGGACGGCATCAAGCACGCCACGGTCAAGGTGGGCGACACGGACGTCAAGGTGGCCATCGCCAGCGGCCTGGGCAACGCCAGGGTGCTGCTGGAGGAAATCCGCTCTGGCAAGGCCTCTTACCACGTCATAGAAGTCATGGCCTGTCCGGGCGGCTGCATCGGCGGCGGCGGGCAGCCCTACCACCACGGCGACGTGGACGTGCTCAAAAAACGCATGCAGGCGCTTTACAACGAGGACGCCCGCAAAAAGCTGAGCAAGTCCCACGATAACCCGTTCATCAAAAAGATCTACGCGGACTACCTTGGCGAGCCGTACGGAGAGCTGGCCCACAAACTGCTGCACACCAGGTACATAAAACGGCAGAAAATGTAATAATAATGAAGGCCCCCCGGAATTTCCGGGGGGCCTTCAGATTGATGACAAACCCCGCAAGGCCGGGCTTTGTAAAGGCACGCCCACTCCGGCGCTTCACGGCGTCAATGAATGCCGCCTGCGCCTACGTGGCGGGCTGCTGCCAAAGAAGACTTTGTCAACAGCCTCAAGGCCCCCCGGAATTTCCGGGGGGCCTTGATTTCCGCAAATCCGGCGGGGCGGCCGTGCGCCGCCTCGCCGGATTTCATTTTACTTCTTTTTGCCTTTTTCCACGGAGAATTTGTAGATGATCGTTCCAGAATACCATTCGCCCGGCTTAAGGGCCACGGATGGCCATTTGGGCTGGTTGACCGTATCCGGGAAGCGTTGCGGCTCCATGGCGAAGCCGCTGTTCAAGGCGATCGGAACCTCGCCCTTGCCGAAGGGCGGCTGCCCGGCAAAGAAATTGCCGGAGAAGAACTGCAGGCCGGGCTCGTCCGAGAGCACTTCCATCTTGCGGCCGGACTTCGGATCCACGACCGTGGCCTGCTTGATTATCTTGTGCGGTTCCCAGCCGTTGATGACGAAGTTGAGGTCATAGCCCTTGCCCAGCTTGAGCATTTCGTTGTCTTTCCTGATGTCCTGGCCGATGGCCTTGAACTTGCGGAAGTCCATGGGCGTGCCGGCCACCGGCAGTTCCTCGCCAGTGGGGATCAGCGCCGCGTCAACCGGCGTGTATTTATCCGCATTGATCCGCACCTGGTGATCCAGAATCGTGCTGCCCAGATCCCCGGACAGGTTAAAAAAAGCGTGGCAGGTAAAAGCCGCCACCGTAGCCTTGTCCACAGCCACGCCTTCATAGCGCAGCATAAATTCATTGTTGTCGGTCAGGCTGAAAATCACGCGCATGGGCAGCGTGCCGGGAAAGCCTTCCTCGCCGTCCTTAAAAACATAAGACATCTGCACGCTGCTGGGGGAAAGCTGCTTGGCGTCAAAAACCACGGCGCGCGAGCCTTTTACTCCGCCGTGCAGGCTGTGCGGGCCATTGTTCAGGGTAATCTGGTATTTCTGTCCGTCCAGGGTAAACTGCCCCTTGTTGATGCGGTTGGCCAGGCGGCCAACGAACACGCCTATATAGTTGGGAGCTTTCAGAATTTTTTCGATGCTGTCATAGCCCAGAGCCACATCGCCCAACTTGCCGTTGCGATCCGGCGCGAGGATCTGCTCCACCCTGCCCCCGTAGTTGGTGATGCTCACGCTCATGCCGGATTTGTTGGTTATGGTGTACAGGCCGACCTTTTTGCCGTCCACTTCGGTCTGGAACTTGGCCGGATCGAGCTTCACGTATCCTTCGGCCGCAAAGACCGCTCCCCCGGACAAAAATCCGATCCCGACGCAAAAAAACGCCGCCAGAAATACCTGTTTCAACATATGCAGCAACTCCCTGGCAAAATTGTTAACAACCTTTCCTCTGCCGCTTCACGCGTCTGGGCGCGTGTTTGCGTACAGTATAATCCCATAACGAAAAATTACGAGCATTATATCAACCGCCACGCAAAATTTATCCTAAGGATAACACTCCGGCTTGTTTGTAACCCCCGGCGCATAACCCAAGGCCTGCCGAAGCTATGGGATTTTTGTTCTCCGCCAAGGAAGACGCGCCCGCATGAGGGAGTATGCTCATGACGCTTTTCAGACCCGGCTTCTGCTGTTATACAGCCCTTATGAAGATTATGATCCTGAACAACCAGGCCAAGGCCATGAGTAACTTCTGGAGCGTGCTGATCCGCGAGCTGAAGCGGGACGGACACCAGGTGCTCTGCCTTTGCCCGGCCACTCTGCCGGATGAGGACAACACCCCGCTTAAGGCCCTGTCCGCATTGGGGGCGGATTTGCGCCACTACCCCCTGGACCGCAAGGGCCTTAAGCCCTGGCGCGACCTGAAAACCCTGCTGGCCCTGCGCCGCATCATGGCGGAGGAAAAACCGGACCGCCTGTTTTCCTCCAGCATAAAGCCGGTCATTTACGGCTCCCTGGCCGCGGCCCTGGCCGGGCGGCCCCGGCGGAACGGCCGTTTCTCCATGATCACCGGCCTGGGCTACATGTTTGAGGCGGACACGCCAATCAAACGCGCCCTACGCCTGGCGGCCGTCCTGTTGTACCGCCTGGCTTTCCGCTGCAACGCCGGGGTGTTTTTTCAAAACCGGGATGATTACGACACTTTCAAAAAACTGGGCATAATACCCAAGAAGCTGCCCGTGCACATGAGCCGGGGCACAGGCGTGGATCTGGAGCGTTTCTCCCCCGCGCCGCTCCCCAATGACGGGCCGCGTTTTCTGCTGATCGGCCGGCTTCTGGAAGCCAAGGGCCTGCGCGAATTTTACCAGGCCGCAAAAACGCTCCGCCCCAAATACCCGAAGGCGCGCTTTTGCGTGCTCGGTCCGCCGGAGGAAGGTTTGGGCTCCGTACCCGTAAGCATGTTGCGCGCCTGGCAGGATGAAGGGATAATCGAATACCTCGGCCAAACCCAGGACGTGCGCCCGTTCATTGCCGAAGCCTCGGCCATTGTGCTGCCGTCTTACAGGGAAGGCACGCCCTGCGCCATTCTGGAAGGCATGAGCATGGCCAGGCCGGCTGTGGCCACAGACGTGCCAGGCTGCCGGGAAACCGTCATAAACGGCCAAAACGGCTGGCTGGTCCCGGCAAAAGACGCGCCGGCCCTGGCGGCGGCCCTGGAGCGGTTAATCCAGGCGCCCGACCTGGCGCTGGAAATGGGACGAGCCGGCCGCAAGCTGGCGGAACAGGAATTCGACGCCGTCCTGGTGGCGCGCAAAATCATCCAGGCCATGCGCATAAGGCGGACTTCCGATGACTCCGAATAAAACAGTGTTCCTCCGGCTGCTGGACCTGCTCTGCCTGCTCATTGCCCTGCAAGTGAGCTCCTGGTTCATGCTGCCTCCCGGCCTGACCTTTGCCGGGGATTATTCCGGGGCCACCTTTTTTACCGTGGTGGTCTTTTTTCTGACCTTTTACATGCTGGACTGCTATTCCGTGGGACGCGAGGACATCCGCGACAGCATGATCCGGGTGATTGTGGCCGTGTGCGGCGGCGTAGTGGGCACGGGATTCATCTTTTACACCTTCAGCAGCCTGCGCGTCCCGCCCATGACCTTTATTTTTCAGACCGCCATTCTGCTGCCCCTCTGCCTTGGCTGGCGTTACGCCTATTACCGCTTCGGCCCCAGCGGCGATGATGATCAGCGCATCATCTTCGTGGGAGCGGACAAAGCCGGCCGGGCCCGCGCCCTTCTGGCTCAGCACATCCCAAAAGCGGAAATCCTCGGCTATCTGGGCGATGAAGGCGCGGATCCGGAAACGGCCGGCCCCTGCCTGGGCAGGCCGGAAGATACCCTGGCCTTTGTGGAGCGCGAAAAAATCAACCGGGTCATCCTGATGGCCGACGCCCCCCTGCCTCCCGGTCTGGGGCGGGAGTTGCTCAACGCCAAGCTGCGCGGCCTGGGCGTGGACGACATGCGCGGTCTGTACGAGCGTCTGGCCAGGCGCGTGCCTGTGGATCTGATCAAGGAAGACTGGCTGCTTATGGCGGACAGCTTCAACCTGAACGTGAACCGCTCCACCCGGCGGGCCAAGCGCGCCTGCGACGTGCTCATCTCCGCCTTTCTGCTTGCCATCACTTTGCCGGTCATGCTTCTGGCCGCTCTGGCCGTGCGCCTGGAATCGCCGGGGCGGGCCATTTACAGCCAGCGCAGGGTGGGTTTGCACGAGCGGGAGTTCACGGTCTACAAAATCCGCTCCATGCGCTCGGACGCGGAAAAAAACGGCGCGCAGTGGGCCTCCAAGTCCGACCCCCGGATCACCAGGGTAGGCAAATTCATCCGTAAAACCCGCATTGACGAGCTGCCACAGCTCTGGAACGTCCTTAAAGGAGAAATGAGCCTGATCGGCCCCCGGCCGGAGCGCATGGAATTCGTGCGCGAGCTGGAAAAGCACATCCCCTACTTTTACATCCGCCACACCGTAAAGCCGGGCGTAACCGGCTGGGCCCAGGTCTGCTACCCTTACGGCGCATCCATAGAGGATTCCCGCTACAAGCTGGAGTATGACCTTTACTACGTCAAACATATGTCCGCCCTGCTGGAGTTCAAGATAATCCTTAAAACCATCGGCGTAATCCTCTTCCCCAAAGGGGCCAGGTAGAACCCCATGTCAAACCAAAGCGCCCCCCCTTATGCCCCGCATCCCGGCAAGGTGGCCCCGGACGGCTGCATCACCTTCATCGGCATGGCCGCATCCGGAAAAAGCAGCCACGGCCGTGAGCTGGCCAAGCTGCTTGACTGGGCGCACGTGGACACGGATCACCTGATCGAAGCCATGTACGGCGCGCGCCTGCAAAATGTGGCGGACGCCCTGAGCAAAGAAGAATTCCTGGACATGGAGTCCTCGGTGATCCGGCACATCAACCTGAAACGTTGCGTGCTCTCCACCGGCGGCAGCGTGGTCTACCGCCACGAGGCCATGCTCTTTCTGGCCGCCCTCGGCCCAATAATCCACCTGGCCGTGCCCCTGCCGATTATTCTGGAACGCATCGCCAGAAAACCGGATCGCGGCCTGGCCATCGCACCCGGCCAGACCATCGAGGATCTGTACAACGAACGCCGCCTCCTGTACGAAAAATACGCCACCCATACCATCCGGGCCGGCGAATCCCCGGTGGCCGAATACGTCCGTCCCCTGGCCAAATGGTTGGCGGAGGAGCCTTAACGCCTGGGGAGGCGTTGCGTCTTTTTTCCGCGACTACGGCGGCATAGACGCAAAATAAGCAAAGCTCATTTTGCGCCGCCGTGTCGCTCCAGGCGCTGCCGCGCTTGTTGCGGGGCCTAAGGAATACCGGTAGCGGCAAACGCCTTAACCGCACCGGAGGTATGCGGCGTCAGCCGCTTGGAGCGACACGGGCCGCGCAAGCCTGGCTGAACCCCTCAAAAGGAACAAGCTGATGAAAAAACCAGGATTATTCGCCAGGCTGGCGGAATTGTACAGCGAGATGCAGGAAGCTTACCGCAAGGTTGCCGATGCGGGCGGGCTGTCCTGCGAAGGCTGCGGGCAAAACTGCTGCACCAGTTTTTTCCGGCATCACACGCTGGTGGAGTGGAGTTACCTGTGGAAGGGCCTGATGACCCTGCCTGAGGAGCGGCGCGGACTTTTTATCGCCAGGGCGCGGGATTATGTGGATGAATGCAGGAAAGCCCTGGACGCGCGCCAGGTGCCCACGGCCATGTGTCCGCTCAATGAAGGCGGTTTGTGCGCTCTTTATGACTACAGGTTGATGATCTGCCGGCTGCACGGGACAAGAAACTTTTTGGCCCGGCCGGACGGCGAGCGTCTGGAGTTCCGGGGCTGCTGGCGCTTCGCGGAGCTGCACCCGGAGAACGAACAAGCGCCGGCCCTGGACCGCACTCCCTTTTCCCGCGCCCTGGCCGGACTGGAAATGGAGTTCTTAAAGCGCCACAAGATGGGGCCGCAAAAAATCGACCTGACCCTGGCGGAAATGATCCTGGCCGGACCCCCCAGAATACGCCAGTAAAAAGCGGATATGACAACTATGAGCGAAACCGACAGGACCATTTATATCCACATGGGGATGTACAAGACCGGAACAAAGAGCGTTCAGTTCTTTATGTCGGAACATCGGGATTTTTTTCGACGGCATGGCGTTTATTACCCGCCGGGAAGCGGCATTGATTTTTACCGCCATAAGAACCTGTTCCCCGTAAAAAGGAAAAAATTCGCCCAAATCGTCGCCCAGGCGGAAAAGCTCGGGTGTAAAACCATTGTGCTGAGCAGCGACACCTTGTGCAGGGAAGGCGTAAGCGACCAGAGCCTGGAGGATATCAAAAAGGCCGCTCCAGGCTATCAGTTGAAGTATATTTTGTATGTCAAAAGGATAGATGACATTGCCAAGGACTGGTACCTGGAATCGCGCAAGCGGAACTATTCCAATGCCACGTATAAGCAATTCATTGACCATCAGTACAAAAACAAAAAGAGCATCTTGTTTCCCTCCGGCCTTATCGAGCGTTGTGTGGGCCAGATCGGCGGGGAAAACGTCATTATAAGGAATTATAATGCAGCGCAAAATACCGTCACGGATTTTTGCGCCATTATCGGTCTTACCCTGCCCCAGGAAATGATCCCGCAAAAACGCTACAATCCGAACCCCCCTTACAAGGCTGTGCCGTATTTTACCCCGGCCATCTTTTCTAAATTGCCCTACGGCCATACGGAAGTGCAACTGGAGAAAAAACTGCGCGCCGCGTTCCGGCCGCAGTCGGCCAGCCAGATCAGCCCGGATGTTGCCAAAGCGGTTGATGCTGAAGTGGAGCGCCTTGATGCGGATTACCTGCCCGGCTACAGGGACGCGTTCGCGCAACGGCCGCTCTCTTTGCAATGCCCGGATCTGGAGGCCGACCCATACCGCGTGTACGTGGCGGAGCTTTTGCACAGCCTGTACCGGCGCGTTACCTGGCCGGAACGCCTGATTTGGCGGATCGGCTCGCTGTTTTACCTGCTTCTGGTCCAAATCCCCGGCCTGCAGAAGTTGCTGTCGCGCTTCACCCCTTACCTTGGCAAAAAGTAACCCGGTCTGAATGGGGGTGCAGAATGGCGCAGCAAGCCGCTCATACCAAGGCTGTTGTCTCCGCCCCGGCGGGTTGGAGCCCGCAGCGCGGCACGTTGGCGCGGGAACTTCGCCTGTCCGGGCGCGGCCTGCACACCGGGCACAAGGCCAATATCCGCATTCTGCCCATCCCGCCCGGCGCTCCTCCACAAGGCATCGTTTTCCGGCGGATGCAAGGTGGGGAAATACGAGCGGAACTGCCGGTCCGGCCGGATGTGTGGCGCGAATACCCGCTCTGCTCAACTCTGGAGGAAAAAAGCGGGGCGCGCGTAAAAACTGTGGAGCATCTTCTGGCCGCCCTTCTGATGTGCGAGATCGACGAAACGGTTGTGGAACTGGATGCCGAGGAAGTTCCTTTTCTGGACGGCGGCGCCCTGGCCTGGATTAAGGCCCTGCAAGGCTGCGGCCGGCTCGTTCTGCCCCGCCCCAAGCGGTTTATAAAAATTCTGGAAAAATTTGAGATATCCGCTGGAAAGGACGGCCACTATGTTCTGGAGCCTGCTCAGGCCTGTTTTGTGGATGTATCCATGCAGGAGCGTGGATTCGCCCCCATGCGCTGGGAAGGTGAAATGACCCCGGAGGTTTTTGCCAGGGAAATCGCTCCGGCCCGTTCCTTTGGCAATATAAAATGGGCCATTCCGGCCCTGATTGGCGGCTTTCTCACCGGGAAGCCGCTTATTCGCGGAGCAAGACCCTCCAACGTGGCCGCGCTGCTGGCCGGACGCGTCCTGGGCGGCATGCGCCTGCCGGACGAGTTGGCCAGGCACAGAGTCCTGGACCTGCTCGGCGACTTCGCCCTGGCCGGCGTGCCAATCCTGGGCCGAATCAACGCCGCCAGGCCAAACCATTACCGCAACCACAAGGTCATCAGCCGCCTGCTGGCCAGCTCCAAATCCTGGGTGTGGGCCGAAGCCGAATAGCAGCGCCGCTTACCCCCGCGCCAGATGCCGCCTGAACATACGTGAAGCTCCCCACAACGTGACCATGCCCATAAGCAGGAGCGGGCAAAAATCGCTGTAAAACTCCGCAAAACCCGCTCCTTCCAGGTAAATACGCTGGCACAGCGCTATGCCGTAGCGCGCCGGATTCAGGTAAGTGGCCAGGCGCACGGCTGTGGGCATGGAGCTTATGGGCGTGACAAAGCCGGAGAGCAGAATAAGCGGGATGATCATGGAAAAAGAATACAGCATGGCCTGCTGCATGGTCTCCGTAAGGGCGGAAACGCACAATCCCACGCCCACCACGGCGCAGTTGAAGACCATAAGCGATACATACAGGGCAGCGTAGGAACCGGCAAAAGGTATTTTAAACCAGTACAGGGCAATCAGCAGCACCAGGCTGGATTGGGCGAGTCCGATTGTCACCGACGGCAGGGCCTTGCCCAGCATGATCGCCAAAGGGCCCAGGGGGGTGACCAGAAGCTGATCAAAGGTGCCCTGCTCCTTTTCCCGGGCCACGGAAAGCGAGGTGAGCAGAAGCACCTGGATCATGGAAAGTACGGCCAGCATGCCGGAAATGATGTTCCAGCGCGATTCCAGATTGGGATTGAACCAGGCGCGGAAGGATATATTAATGTTCTCCACCGCAAACCCCTGTCTTTTCATCCTGTCTCGATTGAAATCCGCAATAATTTCGGAAGCGTAACTGGAAGCTATGCCGGCCATATTCCCGTTGCGCCCATCCACGGCCACCTGCACCGGCACGCTCCGCCCGGCCAGCAGCCGGCTTTCAAAATGCGGCCCGATGTGCAGAACCAGGAGGGCTTCTTTGTTGTCCAGTTGCCCGGCTATTTTCGAGCTGCTCTCCAGAGTGGCCGCGCGGATGAATATTCCGGAGCCGTCAAAGCGGGCGGCCAGATCCCTCGAAGCGGCGGATTTGTCCTCGTCCAGCAGGGCGTAATAGACCTTGTTCAAATCAAAACTGGCCACATAGCCAAAGAGCAGGGACTGCACCACGATGGGGAAAACCAAAATAAAGCGGCTGCGCGGGTCCTTCAGGATAATCCGCACCTCTTTCCTGAAGAGCACGCCGACCCGGTATAAAAACTCAGCCATACAAACAGCCTTTGCCTGACGCCATTAACAAAAAAACTTCCCGCTATCCCGCTATCAAACAATATAACGTGCCGTCCTTTCTCACTCCAGCCTCTTTTTTATGGCCGCGCGGGCCAGGCCGAGCATGACCACGGCAAAGCCGGCCATTACGGCCAGGTCGCGCAGGATGATCTCCGGAATATCGCCCACTAGAAAAAGCGTCTGCAAAAGGTCCACGAACCAGGTGGCCGGGAAGATGTGCCCCAGGTAGTAGACCGGCGCCGGGGCGCTCGTAAGGTCAAAAATGAAGCCGGAGAGCATCAGGGTGGGCAGGAAGCAGAGCACCAGAACCACCTGGCTGGCCAGGAACTGGCTCTTGATCGTGCAGGAAACCAGCAGCCCTATGCCCAGGGCGATCAGCAGGTACAGGGCGGAGGCGGCCACCACGAGCGCCAGGGAGCCGCGCATGGGCACCTGAAAAAGAAAGGCGGAGGCCGCAAGACAAAGGCTCAACCCGATCAGGCCAAGGAAGAAATAGGGCACGGTCTTGCCGATGAGGATTTCGCCCTCCCGGGCCGGAGTGGCGATAAGAGCCTCAAAGGTGCCGCGCTCCCATTCGCGGGCCACCACCAAAGCGGTAAGAAGCGCGCCGATCAGGGTCATGATCAGCACGGTCACGCCAGGCACGAGAAAATAGTTGCTTTCCATGGCGTGGTTGTACCAGATGCGCGGCTCGGCCACCGCCAGGCCCGGCCCGGCCGCGCCGGGCGGTCGCGCCCCGGCGGCCCATTGCCCCACGGCCCCCTCCAGATAGCGACGCATGATCCGGGCGCGGTTGGCATCGCGGCCGTTCACGACGATCTGGACATGCTCTCCGCCTTCAGGCGGGTCATCCTGGCGGCGGACTATGGCGTCCGTTTGTTCGTTGCGAAGCAAGGCCTCCGCCTCGCGCATGGAATGGACCAGGGTGGGGCTGAAGTAGCGGGAAAGGCCAAGCCGGATGTACAGATCGCGGGTAAGCGGCGAAGAACTTTCCTGAACCACAGTGACCGGCACCAGGGTGACGTCCAGGGACAGCCCGTAGCCAAAAAGGATCAGCAGGAAAACCGGCAGGAATATGCCCAGGGTCAGAGTGCTTTTGTCCCGCAGCATCTGGCGGGTTTCCTTGCGGATAAGCGCGGCCGCGCGGCTTTGCGCCGCCTGGCGGCCGGATGCGGAAACGCTCATTGCCCCGCTCCTTCCAGATTATTCCTGGCCCGCTTTACAATCGCCACAAAGGCGTCGTCCATGCTGGCCACGGACTTGTCCGCACCTCCGCCCGAAGCCAGGGCGCGTATGTTGCCCGGCGTGTCCAGGGCCAGCATGCGCCCTCTGTCCTGAATAAGGATACGGTCGCAGTACTCCGCCTCTTCCATCAGGTGGGTGGTCACCACAATGGTCACGCCGCTTTGCGCCAGATCGGAAATGCGGCCCCAAAATTCGCGCCGGGCCATGGGATCCGCCCCGCTGGTGGGCTCGTCCAAAAAAAGAATGGCCGGCTCGTGCAGCAGCCCCACGGCCATGGCCAGGCGCTGTTTGTAACCGCCTGGCAGATTACCGGCCGGCATATCACGGTATTTTTCCAGAGAAAAATCCTCCAGCGCCGCCCGCAGGCGCTTCTCTTTGCGGCCGCCCTTAAGGCCGTAGGCGCCGGCGAAGAATTCCAGATTTTCCCACACGCTCAAAGGTGCGTACAGGGAAAACTTCTGGGCCACGTAGCCCAGACGCTGCCTTGCTTCCTCGCGCGCCTCCCGCACGTCCACCCCGGCCACGCGCAAAGTGCCGGCGCTGGCCGGAAGCAGGCCGCAAAGCATGCGGAAAGTTGTGGTCTTACCAGCGCCGTTGGGTCCGAGCAGGCCGAAGACCTCCCCCCTGTATACGGAAAAACTGATTCTGTTCACGGCTATGAAATCCCCAAAGACGCGCAGCACATCACGGGTCTCTATGACCGGCTCGCCGCGCTCCGCCCCTGAATGCCGCGTGGGCTCCGGATCCGGCAAGGCTGATGGCCTGACGGGCGGCGCGTTTTTTGGGGGTTGCGTTTCATAATCCGGAAACCGGCCGTTTGGCGCGCTGTGCCGGCTGAGAAGCAGCATGAAGCTGTCCTCCAGGCTGGGCGGAACCGGCTGAGGAACCGCCCCGGCCAGCGGAGCATCCAGATGCGCCAGCCGCTCCTCATTCAGTTCCGCATGCACAAAACGCACGGCTCCCCCCTGGGGCAGAGCGTCGATGACGCCGGGAGCGCGCCGCAGCCGCGCCTGCATGGCCCTCGGAGTATCCCCGGCCAGGGGCCTGGCCGAATAGCTGAGTCCATCGGCCAGGGCTCGCACTTCTTCCGGTCGGCCGCGGGCCAGGACCTGGCCGGCGAAAAGCAGCGTCAGATCGCCGCAGAGCGCGGCCTCGTCCAGATTGGCGGTGCTCACCAGCACGGACATGCCGGACTGCGCGGAAAGCTGGCCCAGAATATGCCAGAGTTCACGGCGGGAAAGCGGGTCCACTCCCACGGCGGGCTCATCCAGAAGCAGCAACCGGGGCGGGCGGACCAGGGTACAGATGAGCCCGAGCTTTTGCTTCATGCCGCCGGAAAGCCGGCCGGCCAGGCGCCCCCGGAAGCCTTCCAGGCCGGTCATTTCCAGCAGGGCGGCGTAGCGCTCCGCTCGCTCGCGCCTATCCAGGCCGCGCAGGTCAGCGTAAAGGTCCAGGTTCTCCCCTACGGTCAAATCCTCGTACAGGCCGAATTTTTGCGGCATGTAGCCGATATCCGCCTGAATCGCCCCTTTATCCGCGCCCGCCTTCACTCCAAAGATGCGCAGCTCGCCGGAATCCTGGCGCATCAACCCGGCCGCGATGCGCAGAAGCGTGGTCTTACCGGCTCCGTCAGGCCCGACCAGCGCCGCTATGCCCCCACGGCGCACGTTAAAGGAGACTCCGTCCAACGCCTGGACGAGCGCTCCCTTGCGGCCGCCGCCAAAGCTCTTGGCCAGGTTTGCGGCTTCTAGAACGAATTCCGAAGGAGCGGCGTTCATATGCTTCCTTAAGGGGGCTAAACCACTTAACGCCCCTGTTCCGTGACTATTCCACCGAAAACCAGTCCTTCACCCTGGCGGCCAGGCCCGGCGCCGCCGGCCTTGCAAGACCGGGAAAGACCACTGTGGCCGGCATGCCCAGGCGGATAATGTCTTGCGGATCCTCCACGTAAACGCGGATTTCATAAACCAGGGAGGTCCGCAGTTCCGTGGTCTGCACGGTTTTGGGGGTAAACTCGGCAACCGGGGAAATAAAGCCCACCGTGCCGTCAATGGCCTGATCCGGGCGGCTGTCCGTATATACTTTTGCCGGCATACCCGGCCGTACCAGGCCGAGTTCCGTTTCCGCCAGGTAGGCGCGAATCCACTTTGGGGTGATCACGGCGAGGGAGAACACCGGGCGCTGGGGCGAAGCCATGTCGCCTGGTTCCATAAGCCGCCGGCGCACCACAGAGGCGGCCGGGCTTTTAAGTTCCGCGTCCATCAGATTGTTGCGCAACTCAGTAAGCGCGCGCCTACTGTTCAGGAGCACGGCCTCAGCCTCGGCAATGTCTTCCTGACGCGGGCCGGCTTCGGCCAGCGCCAGGGCTTTGCGCGCGTGGAGCAGCCCGGCCTGGGCCACATTATGCCGGGATCTGGTTTCATCCACATTCTGAAGGCTCACGGCCGTGCCGCCGGATTTTTGCCAGATGTCGCTGTAGCGTTTGTACTGCTGGGCCGCGTAGGCCGCTTCCGCCTCCGCCTGGTCCACAGCGGCCCTGGCCTGGTCAATTTCTTCCGGCCTGGTGCCGTTTTTCAGCCTCTCCAGAGCGGCTTCTGAAACCATGACCTGAGCCTCCACCGCAGCCATCCTGTCGCGCAGGCGGCGCGTCTCCAGTCTGGCCAACACCTGGCCGGGCTTCACCACATCGCCTTCCTCGGCCAGGACTTCCACAATGCGCTCCGCGTCTATGAACGCCAGCTCCACCTGGCGCTGGTCCGCATTGCCGTACAAAATAATCCCCTGCGGAACGCCGCTTTCCACACGCAGCCAGAACGCGCCCCCCAAAAGCCCCAAAGCCAGCAGACCAGCGGCAACGCCAAATTTCATCTTCATGACCACACGCCTTTTCCTAGTGTCATGTCACACCGCGCCTGCCGGTGCGGTGTGAAGATCGCAAAGCGAAAAACGCGGTTTTCGCTTTGCGCGCGCCGCCGCGGGCGGCGCGCGCCATGTGGTTGCGTCTCTGGCCGCCTGGCGCGACGCTGGAGCATTCAGGGAATCCAAGCCTTATGCTTTTCGCTTCTGGCAACGCTAAAAACAACCGTCAAGTCGAAATATCCGAATTATAAAATTAAATCAAATTTTAATTTGAGTTTTTAATTTTAATTTACTTTTTAATAAACATAAGCTATCTGATGCGCATGAATACACAACCCTATCTTCCTTTAATCCCCAGGCGCGCCCCCAAACGCGCCCCCAGACGCGATGGAATCAACACCCGCGCACTTATTCTGGACGCGGCGGGCAAAATATTTGCGGAACGCGGGTATGCCGACGCCACGAGCAAGGAAATCTGCGAACTGGCTGGCACGAACACCGCGGCGGTGAATTATTACTTTGGCGGAAAAGACAAACTGTATGAGGAAGTGCTGGTGGAAGCGCACCAACGCTTCATAAGCGTTGAGGATCTCACGGAAATTATTGCCTACGACGCGGACCCGGAAAAAAAGCTGCACGCCTTTGTCAGGCGGCTTATTCATACCACCGAGAGTTCGCCAGGATCATGGGAGGGCAAAGTGCTCATGCGCGAAATGGCCGCTCCCAGCCCGAATATGCCGGAAATGCTGGCATCCGCCATTCAGGGCAAAGCGGCTCTGGGGCTTGGGCTGATCAGCGAAATCACCGGCCTGCACCCGCGTTCCGCCGCCGCGCAAAGGGCGCTGGCCTTTGTAATCCTGCCTTGCATCAGCCTGATCATTCTGCCGGCGGAGCTGCGCACCAAAGTGTTGCCCGGCACGGACACCTCCGCCCCGGACTTTATTGACGACCTGATGCGTTACGTTCTGGCCGGACTGCGCGCCCTAGCCGTCTAATCGGCCATTTTTATCACCTGTTTTGCAAAGGTGAAACTTCGCTTATCCTGGGCAGCATTTCACGGCGCAGGGATTTGAGCTTGTCCGCGATTTTTACAAAATCCCAGGAGGCCGGCGAGTCGGGGAAGCTCTTGAATAGCGGCGACTGGCGGCGCACGGCTTCCGGCAGGTTGTGATCCTCGCGCACGCTGCCCAGGTGGATGGGGTGGATGTTCAGAAAATGGGAACATGCCGCGGCCAGGCGTTTGAAGGTTGCGGCTTCCTCTTTGGCGTTTTCCGCCTGATTCACCACTACGAAAAAATCCCGGATCTTGTAGCGGCTGGAAAGCACTTTGATCAGGGCGTAGCTGTCCGTAAGCGAAGTGGGTTCCGGCGTGATCACCACCAGACGCATATGGGTGAGCGCGCCAAAAGCCAGCGCCGTGGGGGAAATGCCAGCGCCGATGTCCAGAAACAGATAGTCGTAGCGCCGGGCGAAATCTTCCACCTTGCCGGCCAACAGCGACGGCAGGGAGCTTTCCAGGTCTGTGAACTCCGCCATGCCGGAATTGGCCGGCAGCAGATCAAAACCGTCTTTTTCAATGGGCACGGCCAGTTGATCCGGAGATACCCCGGCGTCCACAAGGGCCTGCATGTGGCGTTCCGGGGTAATGCCCAGGAGCACGTCCAAATTGGCCAGGCCAAAATCGCAGTCCATAAGCAGCACCTTGGACCCGCCCGCGTGCAGGGCGTAGCCAAGGTTCAAGGCCAGGTTGGTTTTGCCCACCCCGCCCTTGCCGCTGAGAACAGAAATGCTCAAAGTGCTGTTTTCTGGCATATGCTTCACTTTTCCGTATCCGTAATGTACTAAGGCTAATCATCCATTTTGCCGAACAGAAAGGCCTTCTCGTTGGGCCGCACAATGCTTTCCTGCTGCCTGGCCCCGCCTTCGCTCTCCGAAGCCAACACAATGTTTTTGCCCTGGCGCTTGGCTTCATACAGGGCTTTATCCGCAAGAGCCATAAGCTTTTCCGCGCTGGCGTCCCTTATTTCGTCCGCACTGGCGTTGCCGGGCAGAGCGGCCACGCCGGCGGAAAAAGTCATGCTGAATTCCGGAGCGCCCTGGCACTGGAAAATTTCCTCACGGAAACCCCGCAGGGAGCGTTCCGCCTGGCGCTGGGCCTTCCAGAGCGGCACTCCGGGCAGGATTATGGCGAATTCCTCGCCGCCCACACGGGCCGGAATATCATACGGGCGCACGGCCTTACGCAAAAAAGCGCCCAGGCGCTTCAGCACCACGTCGCCGCAGGCGTGGCCGTAAGAATCGTTAATACGCTTGAAATTATCCAGATCCAACATTACCAGGCTTAAAGGCGAAGACGTACGCGCCGCGCGCTCAAGCTCCATGCCCAGGTGGCGGTCAAAAAAGCGCCGGTTCGGCAACCCGGTAAGAGAATCGTGATCCCGCTGGAATACCAGCTCTTCCAGGGTGTCCTGGAACGCGGCCAGGGATTGCGCCCCGGAAGAACGCAGGGGGATGCCCAGCCAGTGTTCCAGCCGGGCGTCCGAAGCAAGTTTTTTCCAGTCTTCCTGGTCCAGCCCTTCCACCAGGCGGGCCAGCAGCATGGCTGATCCGGACTGGCCGGAGGCCGCGCGCGACTTTACACGCAGCTCAATGACCTGCTCCAATTCGTGCAGAAGACTCGCATTAAGTCCCTGTTCTAGCTTGTCTTTACGCTGTTCCGCCATGTTCGTGCAGCAGGTTGTCCCTGATAAGTTTGTCCAGCGCCCCGTCAAGCACCGCTTCCACATCCGTCATTTCGGCCCCGGAGCGGTGATCCTTCACCAGCCGGTAAGGCTGCATAGTGTAGGTGCGGATTTGGCTGCCGAAGTTAATAGCTTCCTTGTCCTGGTACTGGGATTTCTTTTCCTCTTCCTTTTTGCGCAGCTCCATGGCGTACAGCCGTCCCCGGAGGATCTGCATGGCCGTGTCCTTGTTGTGGTGCTGGGACTTTTCGTTCTGGCATTGGGCCACTGTGCCTGTGGGCAGATGGGTTATGCGCACCGCGGAATTAGTCTTGTTCACATGCTGCCCGCCCGAGCCTCCGGCCCGGAACACGTCGATGCGCAAATCCGCCTCGTTGATCACAATGTTGATGTTCTGCCCCACGTCCGGAATTACGTCAACGGAAGCAAAGGATGTGTGCCGGCGGCCGGAGGAATCAAAGGGCGAAATGCGGATCAGTCGGTGGATGCCTTTTTCCCCTTTGAGCAACCCATAAGCATTGGGGCCGTCTATGCGCAAGGTCACGCTTTTTACGCCCGCCTCCTCTCCATCCAGATAATCCAAATATTCAGTGCGGCAATGGTGGCGATCTGCCCAGCGCATGTACATGCGCAGAAGCATGGCCGCCCAGTCCTGGGCCTCCGTGCCGCCGGCGCCCGGATGTATTTCCAGAATGGCCGGCTCCCGATCCTCCGGCCCGGCCAAAAGCAGCTCCAGATCCGCCTGTTCCACCCTGGCCGCCAAATCCGCCTGGGCTTCGGCCAATTGCTCCAGAGCCTCCTGGCTGTCCTCTTCTTCCGCCAGAGCCAGCCAATCCAACAGGGCATCCCTGGCCGAAGCCAGGGCGGCCAGCCTGGCCTGCTCCGCCTCAAGGCGGCTTTTCTCCTGCAAGACCGGCGTAAGCTTTTCCGGAGCGCTCCAGGCTTCCGGGGCGGCCAACTGCTTTTCTATTTCGTCCAGGCGATGCCTGGCGTCATCCGAGTCAAAGCCGCCTCCATAGGGCGTCAAAAAGCTCCAGCGTCTCCGCGCTCTTACCTCGCAATTCCGATAACTGATACATTAATGAATAATCCTTTTATATTTATGATGGGGCTCCGCCCCGCCATTTAATCCGCAATTTGCAAAAAACCGCCAGACCGGCCGGGCCGCCCACAAGGATAGCCATAATATAGAAATAGAAATCATGATACAAGGTCTTGGCCTCGTGTAAAACCGCGCGGCTGGAGATGGCTTCCGCCATGAACAGGCCGCCGCGCTTGAGAATCCGGCCGTTTTTGTCAATATGCGCGCTGATGCCGGTATTGGTGCAGCGCAAAAAATCACGCCCCTGCTCCACGGCCCGCATCACGGCCATCTGCAGGTGTTGCTCCGGGGCGGAACTCCGTCCGAACCAGGCGTCATTACTGACGTTCACCAGAATGTTCGCCCCATCCTCCACCCGCTGTTGGGACAATTCCGGAAAAATGGCCTCGTAACAGATCAGCGGACCCAGAACCAGGTTTCCGGAACGGATGGGTTTTTCGGCAGTGCCGGGGGTAAAATACTGGCCTTGCAGAAAATTTTCCACAAACGGCAGAGGCAGGCGCAAAGGCACGTACTCGCCAAAGGGCACCAGATGCTCCTTATCGTAATGCCCAAGGTCCACTCCGTCTTTGTCAATGGCCCAGATGCGGTTGAAGGCCTTTTCCTTTTTCCCGGCCGGCAGCTCGTAGCCAGGAGCACCAAAAACCAGCAGACAACCGCGCGCCCTGGCAAAATCCCGCAGATGCGAGGCCAGCTCCGGATTGCCTTGAATGGCGAAGGGCATGGCTGTTTCCGGCCAGATCAACAGACAAGGGTTGTCTTGCGTCTGGCCGGAAGTTTTGAAGAGCCGGGAACTGAGATCAATATAACGGCGGACCGTGGCCGCCTGGTAGACCGGCGCCCATTTCTGGTTCTGATCCACGTTGCCCTGGACCAGGCCGGCCAGGATCTGATTTCCCGCGCAGGGCGGCTCGCACGGGGCGGAAAGCTCCGCGCGCCCGTAAAGCCGGAGCCCGGCAAAGGAAAGGACTATAAAAGCAACCAGGGCTATTCGCCCGGCGGCGGAAGGCATTTTGCCGCCTATGCCCAGGGACAGCCCCGGCCCCTGGCGCAGGCCGCAAAAACACCCCAGCAAAAGCTCTCCGGCCAGAGCGGCCAGAGCGGCGTACAGGGCGGAAAGCCCGTAAGAGCCGAACAGGGAGGCGGCCTGGATCCATTCCGGCAGGGGAGCGAAGGCCGTGGCCAGGGTAAGCCAGGGAAAGCCGGTAAAAATATAACCGCGCAAGACTTCGCAGCCCCCCCAGGCCAGTCCGAAGCCGACCGCGGCGACAGGAGCGGGCAGAGCCAGGCGGAACAGGCGGCCCAGCCCCCCGGCCAGGCCCACGTACAGGCCAAGGTAGGAGCAGAGCAGCATAACGGCGAGAGCCGCCAAGACCCATGGCACATAGGCGAAATCGTGCATGGGCAGACTAAGCCAGTAAAGCCCGGCGGAGAGCCCCAGCATGGAAAGCAACCAGCACCAGCCAAAGGCCTGGCGGAAGGTATGGGAACTTGCGGCCAGAATATACGCGGCCAGAGGAGCCAATAGAACCAGGGGCGGAATCTGCGCCCAGGGATTGGGGAACCCTAAAAAAAAGCCCAACGCGCCGCCCAGAACAAGAACAAGGCGCATAGTCCGGGAATACAATTCCATTATCCGGCCGTATTCCTGGCTTTGCCTTTTGCCGCCGGCTCCGGGAGCGGGTCGGCCGCATAATCGGGAGGGGCCGCCATGATGTGGCGGATTTGCTTGGCGTCGGCTTCTTTTACGGTAAAGCGCAGACCCTGAAGGTCAAAAAACTCGCCCCTGGCCGGAACCCGGCCGGCCAACTGCGAAAGATAGCCGCCGATGGTGTCCACTTCGTCGGAGTCCAGATCCAGATTCAGGCTTTCATTCAAATCTTCCAGAAAAGCCCGGCCGGAGAGCAGCCAGGCGCCATCCCCAACGGACTGAATATCTTGCTCCTTGGGCGCGTCATGCTCGTCCTCGATTTCGCCGACTAT
>JAVBSC010000046.1:0-49198 GCA_031547305.1 Desulfovibrionaceae bacterium | reverse complement strand
ACCCCGCCCTTTCTTTCTCTTACACCACTATCCTATTTCTTCTTTTTTTTTTTTTTTGGTTTTTTCGGGGGCCGGCCCCCCCCGCCGCGCCGCCGCGGGCCCCCCCCCCCCCCCCCCCCCCACGGCCGGTAACTGCGGGTCCGCGCTCCCAAGTAATCAAAAAGGAGACTTCTTCATTATTATGGATAGAGGTGATTACCAGTTCAGCCGGGCGGATTTTTTGCGTGGGGCGCGGATGTCCCTGCCTATTTTGCTGGGGTATGCGCCGGTGGGGTTTGCCTTTGGTGTATTGGCGGTGAACGCGGGCATGAGTCCGGCGGAGGCCGGGCTGATGTGTCTGTTCGCCTATGCCGGGTCCGGCCAACTGGTTGCTGTGGGCATGCTCATGACCGAGGCCGGGGCGGCGGCTATAATCATGGCCAATTTCATCATCAATCTGCGCCATCTGCTTATGTCCGCGGCGGTCTCGCCGTACTTGCGCGGCTGGAGTAAAAAGCTCCAGGCTGTTTACGCACTGGAAATGACTGATGAGACGTTCGCCGTGGATATCGTGCGCTTTGCCGAGGGCCGGGTCAACCGGGATGAGACTCTGGGCCTGCACGTGGTATCGCATCTTTTCTGGACCGGCAGCGGATTTTGCGGGGCTTTGTTCGGCAACGTAATCGGCGACATAAAGGCTTTTGGCATGGATTACGCGCTGGCCGCAATGTTCATTGCCCTGCTGGTGCCGCATTTCCGGATTCCGCGTCGTATGCTGGCCGCCCTGGCCGGCGGGGTGTTTTCCGTGACGTTTATTGTCAACGGCGTGGACCAGTGGAATCTGGTGCTGGCCACGGCGCTCAGCGCCACGCTGCTGATGTTTCTGCCGGATTCATGGTGGCTTGGCGCGCCGGGTGATAAAAATGACCGGAGTAAAGACAAATGACGGAAAAACATCTGTTGCTCATTGCCGGGATGTTCCTGGTCATTTATATTCCACGGGCGTTGCCGTTGCTGCTTTTGTCATCGCGCAGCCTGCACCCCATGCTGGCGCGCTGGCTGGATCTGGTGCCGCCGGCGGTGCTTATGGCCCTGCTGGTTTCGGAAATTCTGGTGACCGGGCCGGCCGGGGAACGCCGGCTGTTCATCGGCACGGAAAATATTTTTTTGCTGGCCGCTGTGCCGGCGTTTATTACGGGTTTTCTGACCAGGGGATTTTTTGGCACAGTGGCCGTGGGCATGGCCGCTGTTGCCCTGGCCAGGCTTTTGATGCAATAAGCGGATTGCTCGCAAGCAACGATTTTGGAGGCATTTGATGCGACATTTAAATATAGCGGCTCGCCTGATTGTCCTGATATTCACGCTTCTGTTCAGCGCTCAGACCGCTCTGGCCGCGGACGTTCCGTCCAAGGAGGCTCTGCGCCAGACGCTCAAGGAGCTGTTGCAGCAGCACCCGGAACTGGTTTTGGACGTGCTGCGCGACAACAGTGAAATGGTGCTGGAAATAGCCCAGCAGGGCGGCACGCTGCGCCGCAAAAAGACCCTTATGGCCCAGTGGCTCCAGGACATGAATATTCCCAAGAGCGTCGGACTGAAGGAACGCCCGTTCCGGGGCGACGCCAAGGCGCCGGTGCGCGTGGTGGCTTTTTCCGATTTTACCTGCCCATACTGCCGCCAGGCCGATTTGATGATCCGCCAGGCCATGGCCGGGCCATCTGTAAAATTCAAGTTGTATTTCAAGTATCTGCCTTTGGAGTCACACCCCAACGCCCGTCTGGCCGCTGAGTACTCCATTGCCGCGTTCATGCAGGACGAGGCCAAGGGCTGGGCTCTGTTTGACGAATTTTTTGAAAACCCCCTGCGCATAACCAAGGACGGCGATCCGTATATGCGGCAAGCCGCCAAAGACGCCGGACTGGATGTGAACCGCCTGCTTAAGGACGTGAAGAATCCCAAAGTGAAGGCCCAACTGGAAGAAGACCAGAAGGATGCGGAAACACTGGATATAACCGGCACTCCGTGCTTTTTGGTCAACGACATAGTCGTCAAGGGCGCTTTGCCCATGGACTTGTTTATGGAGGCGGTCAACCTGGCGGCCACCAAAGCGAGCCAGGAAAAGAAGTAGCGGCGTGCGATTGTGCACTGCTGTGTGATTATGCACCATGGTTAAAATTGGATCGTTCGAAAGCGCACAAAATTGAGCGGGGCGACATGAGATTCTTGACATAACATAGCAAAATACTTGGAGATTAATTTTTATAGAATTGGTATGATATTTGCTAACATTAAAGTGTTGTGTTGGTTTTTAAGGTTACCCCCCCTTTCCTTAAAGGCCAGGGCTTCCCCAGCCTAAGGCACAACAAAAAGCCTCCCAACTCCCCCAGTTGGTAGAGGCTTGGAGATGGTAACATCTCTCCCCTTTGGCTCCCCGGTTCCCCCCACCGGGGAGCCGGTATTTTTGGCGCCCGCGAGCACACCGCTCCGCCGCCCACGCCTTCAATAATTGATTCACCCTCGGTCGCGCCTGTTGCAAACCGGCGTTAACGGCGTATAAAAGACCGTTCGCCATGTTCTTCAACTATAACAACCATAGCAGGCGCATGTTTTCAGTTTACAGAAAAAAAGTTGTTTCACCAGTCGCAAGTCTGATTTTCTGCTTCCTGACGCTTTTCTCCAGTCCGGCTTCGACTGTGGAAGCCGCGCCCACAGCGGTGCCGGAAGCGACGCAAGGCGTATCCGCCTGCTGGGCTCCCCTGCTGGCCAGGCTTAAGGCCGACGGCCTGCATGGGCCGGATGTGGAGTTCTGGTTTGCCGGGTTGGGAGACAGCTTTTCTCCGGATCCAATGGGCCTGAAAATCCGGGAGCTTTTCCGCATCAATTTTGAGCCAAAACCGCCGCTGGCCGCGCCGCCCAAACCGCTCGGCCTGTACAAAGGCGTGGTCAGCGAGGCAAATATAAAAATCTGCCGGGATTTCCTGGTCCTGCACAAAGCCATTTTTGATTCCGCCCAGAGCAAATACAAGGTGGACAGGACCGTCCTGGCCGCGCTTCTGTTTGTGGAAACCCGCCTGGGCACGCAGATGGGAAAAAACCGGGCTTTCTGGAGCCTAGCCTGCCTGGCCGCTTCCAACAAGCCGGAGGTCATGGGTCAGAGCCTGGCGGACCTGCCCATGGATCAAGATCGGTTGGCTTGGCTTCAGTCCACGTTGCTCAAGCGCTCCGACTGGGCTTACGGCGAACTCAAGGCGCTGCTGGGGCACTGCCGGGGCGTGGGCGCGGATCCCCTGGGCCTGCCGGGTTCCGTATACGGGGCCATAGGCATCTGCCAGTTTATGCCCAGCAACATCAGCCTGCTCGGCGCGGACGGCGACGGGGACGGCAAGGTGGATCCCTTCAATCTGGCCGACGCCGTGCACAGCGCGGCCCGTTACCTGCATCTGAGCGGCTGGAGGGAAAAGCTTTCCCGCCCGGTGCAGATGGAAGTCATAAAAAAGTATAATAAAAGTTCCACTTACGCGAATACAGTGCTGACCCTGGCGGAAAAACTGCCGGAAAAATCCGTGCCCCCAGCCAAGGTTTCCACTAAGAGCGCTCCCAAGGGAAAAAAAGGTCCAGCCAAGCCAGCCAAAAAGGCTCCGGCAAAACCAGCGCCTAAGCCGGCGCCAGGAACAGCGCCTGAACCGGTGAGCGCGGCCCCCAAAACACGCTAAGGCATTTTAATTTTGAAAGGCCTTGCCAGGGCGGGCGCCGTACCGCCATGGCCGCCGCGCTGGTGTGGGCGAAACTTGTTTCGCCGTTAAGCGCCGAAGCGGGCGTTTCAAAGTTAATCCGTTCTGGGTCGTGGTTTGCAAGACGCGCCGGATCGGTGTTTTGCTGCGCCAATGAGTGCCGCCTTTGTCCGGGTGCGGATTCGGACAAAGGCGGCATATTTTTGAAGAGCCCGGAATCAGGCCGAGGGTTTGGGGGCTAAAGCTACGAGCGCAGCAACTCGTGCAGTTCGTCCAGTTTGGTGAACAGCACCTCGGCCACAAAGTTCAGCTTGTTGGGCGGCAAGCCCAGGCTGTCCCAACTGGTCATGGAAAGCGGCGGAACCAGGTTGTTTTCACCCGGCGCCTCCACCAGGGCAAAGGCGATGATATCCGCCAGATGCACGGCCGCGGCTTCCGGGTAGCGCTGAGGGGACTCCACGTCGTGGTGGCGCAGAACCGCCATAACCAGCGGCAGGGGCATGTTCCAGCGATGCAGCAGCATGCCGCCCAGCCGGGCATGGTCAAAGTTAAGCAGGTCTTTTTCCAGCACGTGGTTGGGGGCGTCGGACACAAGCTGGCGGGCCCGCAGGCTGCGGAAGGTCTTGGGCGAAGCGTAGGCCAGGGCCAGCACCCCGCAGTCGTGCAGCAGGCCGGCGACAAAAAGGCGTTCGGATTCGCTGCGCCCCAGGAGTTTCCAAATGGCCTGCGCCGCTATGCCCGTGGCCAGGCTGTGCCGCCAGAAGGCGTCCAGGTTCAGAATGTCCGCCGGGATGCGCACAGCCAGATTGTTGAGCATGCCGCCCATGGCCAGAGTCTGGATTTGCTGCATGCCCAAAAGGGTGACTGCGCGGCTTACGGTATCCACTTTAACGGAAAAGCCAAAAAACGGGCTGTTCACAAGCTTGAGCACCCAGGCTGTAAGGCCGGGATCTTTGGATATGATTTCCGCGACCCGGCCGGCGGAGGAGTTACGGCTGCTCGTGGCTTCCTGCAGTTCGGCCAGAACCGACGGCAGAGGCGGCAGCTTTACTTCCATCTGCACGATGCTCACCGGATCCAGCGGAGTGACCGGAAAATCAAAAGGCTCAACCTTTGGAGGCTTGGCGCCTTTTTGGGGGACAGCGTATGGGGCGGCCAGGAGCCTTTCCTGGGCAATGCCGCACAAGGTGTCCACCGGGCCGTTCCCCCGCCCGGCAAAGCGGAAGCGTTGCTCCAGTTGCTCCAACTCGGCGGCGTTTTTTTGCTCCTTGGCGGACTCAGATGCGATGGGATTGGGCATTCAAACCTTCGGAGTTTTTGTGGAGATTCAGTTTCAGGTTTTATCCAGGCCCGGCGGGGCTACATTCCCCCGCCGCGCCGGAGCGATATATCATTGGCGATATTAGCGATGAAATAGCATCATATCCCGCAATAAGGCAAGCGCGGCATTTTGTGGCGCGGAGCAAGGTAATCGCGGGAAGGGAAAAGCGGCCGTAAAGTACGCTCCGGAGGGACGCTCAGTTTTTTGCCAAGGCCTCGCCAAGGCGGCCCAGCCATTTGCGCAGCTGTTCCAGATCTTCCTGGTGGACTTTTTCCGCATTGAAAAGCTGGGTGCGCAGGGACTGCACTTCTTTATGCAAAGCATCCACATCGCCGGCTCTTTCCGGCGTGGCCTCACGGCTTTCCGGTCGGCCGCCGCCCATGACGGCCTGGGCGGCCGGGGGAAGCGTGGAGAGCTCTTTTTTACGGGATTTGCCCCCGCCCCGCGTTCCGGCAGATTGCCAGGCCAGACTTTGGCTAAGATTTTCCAGAGCTTGGGCAACGCCTTGCAGGGCCTGGGTTTGCGATTCCATAAAGCGCATGAGTTGCAGGCCGGCCTCCGAAGGCAAGGCATCCGGCCGGTAGAAGTAAGCTCCGTTCAGCGCAACCGGGCTGAGCGCGCCGGATTCGCCATGGTCGGCCCTTCCGGAGCGGCCGGCCAGGAGCAGCTCCACGGCCACGGCGTTTTTGTTTTTGCGCATGGCCGCGCTTACATCCTGCAGAACAGCCAGGGATTCCGGCGCATAGCGTCTGGAGCGGCCTTGCCCGCGGCAGGGCAAAAAGGCGGCGAAGCGCTTGCAGTAATAGCGGACCGTCGATTCCGGCAAGGCCAGTTGCCTGGCCAGATCAGCCATGCTCAATAAAGTCTGGGCGGATTCAGAAGGCGACATGTCACCCCCGGCGGAGCGGGTTATACGTGGCGCTACGGGGTTGCGCCGTTATTTCCTGGTGATGCTACTTGCTCTTGGCGCTAAAGGCAATCCCCGAAAAAAGCTCAGCCAGGAATTTTCCTTGCCATCATACAGGGCTTCTGCTACTAAGTGCCCTCTGCGGAGAGGTGTCCGAGCGGCCGAAGGAGCACGACTGGAAATCGTGTATACGTGGAAGCGTATCGAAGGTTCAAATCCTTTCCTCTCCGCCAGAATTTCAAGGGGTTACTGCAAAACAGTAGCCCCTTCTTTTTTGACTTCAGGCTCGCTATTCGTGATTTGATTCGTGATGGCTTCAAAAATATCTGCTGCGCCTGTGTCAACGCCCAGGTCGTGCAAATAGATTTCCGTGGTTTTCAGATTGCTGTGTCCAAGGATTTTCTGTGCCCGGCGGGGATCATTGAAGTGCGTGGCCATGTAGTGCCGTAAGCAGTGGGCCGTAAAAAGCGGCACTTCGGCGCGGGCACAAACGTTTTGGAATAGATACTTGATTTCTCGGCTTTGGCGGCTGTATCCCCTGCCGGTCAGGGGATTGGTGAAAACATGAGTTTCCCCGCCGATGCGCTGAACGCTTAAGCGAGAAAGGATATCTTTTAGGGTGGGGGAGATTGCTATAAGTCGAGGTTCCCTGTCGCCGCCCCGGCGCTTTGAGGTCCATAGGCGGACGGTTCCCCTGTCCAGGTCTACATCCTCCCAGGTCAATTCACGCAATTCGGATATACGGCCAGCGGTATGGAGCAGGGCCAGGATAAAATCTTTTTCAAAGCGCGTGGCTCTCTCCAAGGCTTTGGAAATGTGCTCTTTTGGGGGAACGTAACGGACATGTTTTGTGACTGAAAACGGTTCAACCTGGCGAGCCGGATTGCCTTGGGCGTGGCCTTCAATGTTGGCCCAGGACCACAAGGCGGAAAGTTCCACGCGATATTTATTGGCGGATTTTGAAGATATATCTTTAGCGTATTTGTTCAGGAAGGATTTAACGCAGGCGCGGTCTATGTCGCTGAAAATAGCATCCCGGCCAACGAATTGAGAGAATTTTTTCAAGACTCCTTTTTTATAAGTTAAGGTGTTTTTCTTTCGACGTTGTTCCGCGTCCAGTAAATATAGGGTGATGACCTCATATAATGCCAAGGCGCTGGGCTTCAAGTTGGAGGTCTGGGGCTGCTTGTAATCCTCCTCCCAGTTGAGCGCCTCTCGTTTTGACGTGAAGCCGCCCTGATTCGCCACACGAACGCCGTCTTGGTAGACCTCTACCAGATACCGCAGCCCGGCCTTTGTCCGGTATTTTTTGATTGCCATGGGCCGCCTCCCTGAGAGACACTTCATCCCATAAGAAGCGGGCAGAGCGCAAGTCCCGGCCGGCACCCGCAAAAATATGGGGGAATTGCCGCCAGATTTCACGGAAGGTCTCCCGGCTGACCTGAAGTCGGTCACACATGGCTTGAGGCTTCAGGAGTTCCATTTCTATTCCCCCTCCGGCCCCTTGCCGGCGTCTTTGGGCGGGTGGTCCGCAACCTGATATCGCGGCTTGACCCATCCGGTAAAAGACATGATCCCTTTGTCATTGTGAATGAGGTTGTTTTCCACATATCGCCAATCCACCATATGGATTTTGCGACAGTCAGTCGTTTTGCCTGGAGGACAGAAGGGGCAACCCATCCAGTTCCTGACGGCGCAGGTCGCCCAATTGTGGGAGCGGCACATGTAGCTCAGTAATTCGCAGGTATCTAATGACATGGCGTTTTATTCCTCCATGGGACGCGAGGCGTCCTTTGGATGGTGGGCCGGGCAGTTCTCAAGCTCTAGCCAGTCACTACCGTTAAAGTCGTGAATTAATTTGCCAGCAATTGCACACACCATGTCATTTTTGACCGGATGATCTGGGGACAGACAGAAAAAAGTGTTCATGCCTGCAATTTTGGCCCACCGGCACGTCAGGCAGTTCTTTACTTCGGGCATACTTCCTCCAGTCGCTTCCGGGCTTCATCAACGGCGGATATAGCGGCAGACAGATCATTATCGAATTCATCAACAAATCGTTTTGAAGCGTTGGTGTACCCCATATCTGCGTGCCAGTCGTATTCCTTGGCCCTTTCCACAAGGACGGCCTTTTTATCCAGCGCTTCCACCAGATCAATCAGGGCGGGAAGTGCCTGCCGCGCCGTGGCGGTAAGCCTTGCGTCTGCGTCTGTGCTTTCAGCAGGCAGGAAAAGCGCATACTCTTCGCCGTCAACTTCTACATTTCCATTGCCGCAATCTATTTGATGGCGGGTATCTATAATTATATGCCCGATAGAGACAAACCATGGTCCCGGCGTAGCGGCCGCGCAAATCTCTTTCAGTCTATTCAGCGTGTTCATCCTGCACCTCCGCCAGCCCTCTGTCGGCCGCAATTTTGTCATACAACCAGCATTGGCATGACCGGCACAAGTCCACCTCGTCGGACGTGAGCGCGTTTCTGTGCTCGTCCCACTCGGTATGGTCAAGGACGAGAGTCCGGAAGCCATCCACCGGCCAGGGGTATTTTTCTCCGCAGCGGTCACAGGTTACGGATTTGATGATGCGGGTAGTTTCAATTTCCCTCATGGTTTTCGCCCTCCGCCTCATTAAGCCGCACAGCCGCATTATTCAGGCCAACCTTAAGCGCGTTGATTGTGCGGTAATACTTGGCGTGCATGGATTCGCACTGTTCGCGGAGCCGGCGGACTTCGGTAACCAAATCAGGGGCGCACTCAAAAGCAAGTATTCCAGCATTTACGTTTGCGGCTATTCGCCGGACCTCGTCGTTACTGGCCTGCATTTTTTCATATGCCATAAGTGCCGCCTCAATGTTCGCCAGTCGGGCGTCGGTAAGTTCGGTGGTCATCTTGTGCTCCCGGCTTCCGCCGACGTATTTTCCATTTGCTGCAAACACTCTAAACCACTTGTTGTAATGTGTATTGTGCCTAGCGAGTCTATTTGTATAAAATGCATATTTATACAATGTTGTAACGCTTCATTATAAATATCAGTTGTGCCTGATGGTTGTTCATTGTTATTAAGAAGCATTAGTATTTTTTGTATTTCTTGACCAATAGCTATAGCGAGAACTAAATCCCCTAACAGTCCCATTTTCCCCTCTCCGTGCCGCAGAACTGGCACTTCTTTTTTTTACTCACGACGCCGCATTTTTTGCATGCCTTGAACGTCTTCACGCCGTCATCCACCCACCGCTCGCCCTTGCAGGAGCCAAAGATGCGGGCGTAGTTTTTGGGCTTGAAGGTCTTGGTGGGTTCAGGGCGGTTGGGGTTGTCGGTCATGGCTACGGCTCCATCATCACGTGGCGGTCAAAGTCGGGATGGTCAGTGCCAATCAGCTGACAGCGCCGCTCGGCTTGGTCCTTTGAGTCGTGTTCCTTGTGGCACTCGCCGCAGACGTAGACGAAGGGACGAAAAACATACCGGCATTTGGAATTGACGCATGGCATGCAGGATATGCAGTGAGAAAAGCAGTAGGCGTTCATGCCGCCTTCCTCACGTCAATGACGCCGCAGGTCCGCGCGTACCGCGTATCCAGGCACAACACCTCATACTCGTGGCGGCGCAGGAACAGGCACAGCAGGCGCTTGCGCGGAATCCGGTATTCGTGGATTTGGTCAATGCCGCGAACCGCCGCGAGTTTTTTCGCCGTGTCCAGGTCCAGGGTGTAGGAAATCCAATCTGTTTCATTCTGCCGGTGGACCCGATAACAGTGCACGTCTTTGGGCAGCGTGTTGAAAAGACGCCGTTCCGTTGGCTTCATCATGCAGGAATCACGCTGCGGCCTATCTGCGGAGAAAAGCCGCTTCCACAAAGCAAGGTCGCTCCCTCCAGTGTATTGGACCCAGCACACGCCAAGGAAAAACCAATACCCATAATCCGTCAGGGTATCGCAGCGCGACGCGAAAAACTTTATAGCCTCCGGCGAGTTCTCCAGCTTCATCAGATGCACGGCGACATCGGAATCCGCGGGGTTCGGCCGGAACAGCGGGGAAATGTCGCGCTGGAGGGACTCGTACCATTCGCGGCGCGGGATTTTCAGATTCTGGGGGTTGCGGATAAAAGAGGTCATACCCATACCTCAATCCGTGTAGCCCTGGCATTGCTTGCAGGTTTCAGCGCAGGTGACGAAATATTCTTTCACGATGGATCTCCTTAACTTAACGAGATTTGAGAGCGGGGCGCGGACAGCTGGGACTCACACCCTGCGACGTCTTAAAGGGCAACTAACTCCCGGTAACGATATGCCGCGCCATCCTCTCAATCCTGCCCCCGTCTAGAGACGAGAGCAGTCAGAGGGGAGGCTACAGGCCGGAGATCATGTTTTTGAAAAGATGCCAAAAGGCCTTGGCAACGTACCGGAGCGCGTCGCCGTTACGCTCCACGGCGGCCTTGCAGATGGCCTCGCTCTGTTCCTTGACGTACCGGAGCGCGTAGCCGTTACGCTCCACGGCGGCCTTGCAGATGGCCTCGCTCTGTTCCTTGACGTACCGGAGCGCGTCGCCGTCTTGCTCCACGGCGGCCTTGCAGATGGCCTCGCTCTGTTCCTTGACGTACTGGAGCGCGTAGCCGTCTTGCTCCACGGCCTTCAGGCAGTGTACTTCGTCCGTCCAAATTTCGAGTTCTTTGATGGAAATTTTCATGTTTTCCTCGTGTTGTAATGTTTTGTTCCGCTCAATTCCGGCAACGTCCTTTGTCGCTGCCGGTCAGGGCGGGCGTCATTCCGTGGCTTGCGCCGACGCACAGCGCTCTGAAGGGTTTAAGGGCTGGCCGCTCCCGCACGATGCAGGGGATACGGCCTTCTTGGGGGATTATTGGGCGTCAATATTTTTTCATTGCACCGCTCCCGCCGCCGGCTGTTCCTGGGGCATGGCCGGGATGATGGTCGGGGCCGGCGTCCAGTTGGGCAGGCTTTCTTCTTGACCGCAGCCGAAGCAGGGATCGTCTTCACCCTCATTGGGCTGCTGGTAGATGTGGGCGCAGGTGCCGCAGGAGCGGTCCGGCTCTGTCTCCAGCGCATCCTCTGACTCAGTCGCGAGGATTGGCGTCCAGTTGTTTGAGAGTTCGCTTTTGTCCTCGTCGTTCAAGGCGTTGTAGACGCAATATTCACACTCATCTGGGTAATCAGCGCCATGCTGCGCGCAGGATTCGCAGGAAGGGTCGAGATCCTCTGTGGTCTCATCAGCTTCGGACGCATCCACCGGAGCGGCTTCCGTATGCGGCGCGGAACCGTCCAGGGGCAAGACGAGCTGGCGGTCCTTGTCGGTCATGGGGCGGCGCTGGATTTCGCGGTGCGGCCACTCGCTTTCCACGTAGACGAGCTGTCCGGCGTTGTAGTCGGCGACCACGTCGCAGTTGATGCTGCGCTCTTCGCGGCCGGATTTGAGGATGTCGATGACCTTTTCGGCCTGCTTCCGCTCGTTCCTGGCGCGGGAACTGTAGCTCGATGCGGTTTCCTTGTAGTCGGCCTCCTTTTCCAGGTGTTCGACCAGGTCCTTGCCGTGGGCGATTTTCTCCGCATCGCTCAGCTCTATTTCTTTACGGACAATCTCGCTGCGCAGCTTGTGCTTGTACGGCCGGGCCTGGGGTTCGACACCGTCCACTTCCCGGTAGTCCGGGCCATCTTCAGGCGCGCCCGTGGGAACGGACTCCACGCCCAGAAATTCCGGCAGGTGCTTTTCCACGGCCAGAGCGTAGGCAACAGTAAACTCAATGCCCTCGTAGTCTTCTTCAAGCTCAGTGAGGTCCTGGCCATCATAGCTTACGGCGGACTTGTCGAACTCCAGGGAGGCGGTTCCGTCCTGACCGTTGGTGACCTTCAGGACATACTTATCTTCGTAGACGTGTTCCACATCCGCGCGGAAGGTGAACGTGGCAGGCGGCACGGGAGCGCCCAGGCTTTCCATGACGGCGGCGGCCGCTTCACCGGCAGGCGTGGGCAGGGGGGCTTGCGCATCTTCCGGGGAGGATCCCGCGCGCTTGCCCTGGCCATCGACCAGGCCCTTGTCTTCGGCCAGCCAGTCGGGGAGGGAGATTTCCACGTCCGTGTCGCCGCGCTCTCCGTCGTATTCAATCTGGCTTTTGGGGAGCCAGACCGCTTCGTCGGTACCACAGTCGACCAGTATCGCGTCTTCAGTTTCCTGCACGATGTCGCCGTAGACGGTGATCATTTCCGGTTCCGGCCGGGGCAGGGCGGTCGCTTTCTTTCGGGCCATGTTGGGTTACTCCTTTTTGCCTTCTTCAGATTTTGTGGATTCAACCTTTTTGCGCTCTTCGGGAGTCAGGCAGTCGTCGTCTTGCCATTTTTCCATTACAGCTAAGTGTTTTCCGCGAATTAGCCGCCAGAGGACAACAATCCTGCCTTCCGGGGGAAGCGTGTCTCCTGTGCCGTCATAAACAGTCCATTCTGTTGTACTCATGACTATCTCCTATTCCCATGCCGGGCAGTCTTTGCGGGACTGGCAGGTATCGCAGGCGGACTCCGCAACCAACTCTTCAGACTTTGGGCAGTGGACGCTAGACATAGTGTTGTCCGGCGCGGCGTCTTCGGCAGGCGGGGTGCTTTCGGCAGGAGCAGCCAGCGCGGCATTCAGAGCTTCCGTGTTTGTGGCCGCCGGCAGTTGCGGCAACTGCGACTCCCCGCGTTCCGCCTTGTCGTCAAGCTCGATAGCTAGGGAAAGCTGTTCTGTGCGCGGCAAAAACGAGCACAGGCGCTTTATGGCCGTCTTCATCCACATGGCGTCCGGGCTGGTATTCCAGGGGGAATATTGGGATTTTTCGCCCTTCATGCTGGAGCTGGTGCGCTGCGCCCGCTCAACGTCTTTGCGGTCTATGACGCGGAAGATGATGTTGCCGTCCTTCATCTTGGCCACGGCGTAGGCGGCGACGATTTCACCCTCGCGGGAAGCCCCCAGGATATCGACCTCGTGATGGATGGTGGGATTAAGGCCTTTGGTGTACCGGAAAAGCCCGGACTCAACCTCCTTCCGGTAGACCACGTCCGCGTGGAAGGCCGACACCTTGCCGGTCCGGTAGGCTAGCTCCATCAGGCCGGGATAGCCCGGCTGAAAGGTGCATTCGCCCTTGTACGGAATCAGGTGGGCGAGCTGCTGCGGCGTGTTCGGCTCAAGGTCGAGCTGCGCGCAGGTCATCAGGGCGGCGGCAAAAGACGCCTGGGTGCATTGGGCCAGCTTGGGGTTCTGGCGCACGGCCGTCAGAGCGATTCTAGAGAAGCGTTCCGCCCGGCGCTGGCGTTCCGCCGGAGTGGAGCCGCCTACAACCAGGGCAATGGCCGGGGTCTGAGCCTGGATAAGTTCCGCGATGGTGGGCGGGTTTTTGGCGGCAAGCGCCGGAGCCTGTGTCATGGTATCCTCACACTGTTTTGCGATACGCCCATTCGGGCAGATCAAGTTCTAAAATTTCCTTGGTGTAGCAGGGCCATTCCCCGCTCTTTGTGCATTCCACGTAAGTTGAGAGCGCGCGGGCGCACTCCTCTTCGCCCCTGACCTGGGCGGCCGGAGCGATGTTGGCCGGGGTGACGATGTGCGGCGCGGATTTTTCCACGGCCAGGAGCACGAACACACTTGAAGGCATGCCCACCGCCGCGAGCGCCCGGCGGTACCAGGCGGCCTGCCGGTGATAGCCCCACTTGAAGACGCTACGGGCAAGCTCTTCCGGGCTGGCGTCCGTGGTGCTTTTAAAATCGCAGGCCACCAGGCCGAACCCCGGTACCGTGGCTAAAAAGTCAATGCGCGCCTTGCAGGGAACTTCCAGGCCGTCAATGATTTCCATCCAGTAAACGGACACCTCGCGGATGACATCAGGCGCGGAGAGCATCACCCGGACAAGCTTCTGGCGGCTTACGGCTTCGGCCATGGCCTTGCCCGCGTCGTACATTTGCAGATCCACCAGCTGGAGTCCGGCCGCGATGGCGTCGGCTTTTTCCTGCCTGCCGGCCTTGGTGTTGCCGTTCTCCAGTTTCACTGCGTAGCGCTTCGGGAATTCCGCCGGCTCCAGAGCCAGACAGTGGAAGGCGCTACCGAAGAGCAGGGCGTCCGCGCTTTCTTCCGCGCTTTCGCCGTCCTGCCAGGCCCGGAACAGGGCCGGACACCGGAGCAGCTTGGCAATGCCGGAATTGGATACAGCCTTGACGGCGTGGTACTGCTCCGGCGTGTCCGCTGTGCTGATGACCGCCTTCATGCCGCCTTCCCCCGCGCCTCGCGCCGGTCGTTCCGGGCGCACTGGTCTTTGGCCAGCAGGTCCGTGTAAATATCGGCCACGAGCATTTCACTGTTCCGGGCCTGGCAGTCTGGGCAGTAAAACCATTCGCCGTCCCGCAACAGGAACGTGATTTTGTTGTCCCGGATGCACCAGGGGCAGAACCATGGAGTTATGGTCATGGCTAAAATCCTCCCGTCAAATGAACGCCTAGGCTGCACATGGCCGGGCCTACAGCGTGGCCGGGTAGTGCACGCCGGCCGACACGCCGTAGAGTTCGCCGGCGGGGGGCAGCAGCCCGGCCGGGAACAGGCGGACCAACTGGACGACTTCGCAGTTCTGGCCATCGGCGGCCACGTCGCGCGCGAAGTTTGCCGCTTCCTGGTAGCTGTCAAAGCTCTGGAGTTCCGGCCGGTCGTCAATGATGGTGATGGCGTAAAACATGTTATTCTCCTTCCACCGGAGTTTTCTTGTGTTCTAAGTCCTCCCTGAACTCGTCAAAAAGATGGGCCAGGCCGGTCTTGCAAAAAGCCGCGTGCGCCTCGCGAATGCCTCCGCAACACGCGGACACGTCGAGCATGGCCAGATGTTTGGCAAGCTGCGCGACCAGGCGGATGTCCGCCTTGGCGTGGAAGCTGCCACAATGGAGCGGCCAAGCGGAGAAATCGAGGTTGCTCCCTTCGAGGTTGCTCCAGGAGAGGTTGCTCCTGGAGAGGTTGCTCCCTTCGAGGTTGCTCCTGGAGAGGTTGCTCCCTTCGAGGTTGCTCCCTTCGAGGTTGCTCCAGGAGAGGTTGCTCCTGGAGAGGTTGCTCCTGGAGAGGTTGCTCCTGGAGAGGTTGCTCCCTTCGAGGTTGCTCCAGGAGAGGTCGCTCCTTGCCGGGAATTCAACGCCCCGTAAATCCTGTCCGGACAAATCAAGGCGTTTGCCGCCTTCTTCCTTCCGCAACCACTTGAGGTGCAGTTCGAGCGCAGTTTTGATGTCGACCATTATCAACACTCCCAGTAATCATATGATTTCTTTCAACCTTCCCGCCTTCTGCGCCTCTTTCGAGCTTTCCGGGGAGTCTCTTGTTCTCCCCACCCGGTAAACCGGGCCTTCATGCCGCGCGGCGGGTTGCCTTCGCTTTGCCGGGCCAGCCGCGCTTTCGTTCCCCGCTGCCAGGGCGGGTGTTGCGGCCGGCCCTTTTCGGCGTCGGTGAATGTATGTTGCCTCAAGATAACAAAGAGGTCAAGAACAATCTGTTGTCTTGGGATAACTTTTTTGCTAAAAAAATCACCCGCAAGGTGCGGGCAAAAATAAAGCCCCTCGAAAGGGGCGGGGAGAAAGAAATGAAGGTCAACGCTGCGCTTTTTCTTAAGAGTGGGTTCTTTCTTGATGTTCCTGACCGGGAAGAGGATTTCTGGCTGTACCTTGGCCGGAATGTTGGTTGGGGGCGCTTTGCCCGTCGAACATGGGGAGTTACAGACCCAGAGTCTTTTGAATTAGCTGAAGTGCGGCCGGCGCATTTGCCAGCCCCAAGTCCAGTAATTTCAAAAATAAATGTTTTGTGGCATCGGCAGGAAGCTCTTTCAGCCGAGCTGCGTATTTGTTCTTATCTTGAGGATTTAGCAGCGCACGAGAAAGAAAATCTTCAACTTGGGCAAGGCTTTCCTGGTGAATTTTTACAGTGACGACATTTAGAATCGCTCCAAGTCCGCCGTCAGAAGCAAGAAAATCGAAGCCGTCTTTGCTTATTCTGGTTACGCTCCAATTTATAAAGATGCTGTGGTCAAGCGCTCGGACAAAATCACACTCAATAAGCCCGTGGTCGCGAAGGTATGAGAGGTTTACAACAAGTTTATCATAATTTTCCGCCTGTTGCGTAAACGCATTGATATCTGTCGGGGCAGGAAGGTGTGGAGCAATTTCTTCCAACTTTTGAAGGATAAAAAGTTGCAGATCCCTGTCTAGTTTTGTCATGCGTCCTTACTCCATGCTCAAGTGCCTACTGCTTAATCTTGGTACATGGCTCCATGCGGTTTTGAGTATAGCCTTCACGTTATGGACTTATTTACATCTTGTTTTATGGTAATTCCTTCGCCACCCAGAGCGCCTTGCCGATAACCTCAAAATCGTCAGTTGGTTCCAGGGGGTCTTCAATATCTCCATTGTCGGAAATAAGGGCGGTAACCCGGCCTTTTTCAACCTTCAGGCGCTTCAAGAAAATTTCTTCGCCACGGCGGACAAAATATATTTTCCCGTTCGATGGTTGGACCGGCTTCATTTCGTTAATCAAAACAACTGAGCCATCGGTTATTGTGGGGTGCATGCTGTCGCCGGATGCGTTTATAACGGACATATACGCGGCCGGGCCCTTGGCGCGCAGCCAGTCAGCCCTGAAGGACAGATGGGATATGATGTCTTTGCTGACCTCCACCGAGCCGCCGCCCATTGACGCCGTGGCCTCAAGCCAGGGCACCTGGACATAGCCGGATTCGCCTTCCGACCCAAAATATTGTGCGGAATCTATTCCGAGCTTTTCCATATAATGAAGCATATTTTTTACAGACGTTCTCTGGCCGCCTTTTTCCTCTCGCAGCCAGACCCCCACTGTGCCCCGGTTGACCCCCAGGAGCCTGCCTATATCCGCATCGGTTTCATCTTTGGTGTTTTTTCTTTCTCGCATGGCGCTGAGTACAGCCTGCCATGCCGCGTCGGTGATATCTTTTTTTTTCATAAGTTGCCTTATAGCTAAAAAAATGTTGCCTTGGGGTAAGTTTTGCGTCTTGACTTATTTGTTATCTTGAGACAACATAAGGCCATGAACGCACTTGAAAGTATCCGAATCGGTAAAGGTCTTACCTATGAGGCTCTTGGCGAACTTGCCGGATATATCCGGCCTGTGGCCTGGAAACACTGCCATTTGTCGCAAATTCCTGTGGAAGCGGCCATTCGCTACGCCGCCGCGCTGGGGATTCCGTTGGCCGAGCTGCGGCCAGATCTGCCTTCACTGGTGGCTGTGTCCGCTCCCACCCCCGAGGCCCGGCCATGAGTCCCGCCTCGCCCGTCCCCCTTCCTCTCTGGGTGCGCCCGGCCATTCCCGGCGAAGCCCTGGAAGACTGGCGGGAGCGGCGTTGCATTTCGTCGCGCTGCGGGGCGGTGTTCAGGCGCGCCCGTGGCCAGAGCGCGGAATCCTGGGAGAGCAAGCAATATTGCTCCGGCTCCTGTTTTAACGGTCTACCGCCAATCGCGGCGCGGAGTAACGAAAAATGAGGGACGAAATTTCACAGGCCGGCGCCGTGAGCCGGGCCAAACCGTGAAAATTGGAAACCTGTTTGCCGTCATATGAATTTTAACCTCTTCCGGGATTGCTCATGCTGTACGGGGAACGGGACGAAGAAGCGAATATGTCCGCACAAAAAGAAATATCCATCACTTTCCGCTGCGACGAGGCCACGCGCGACTGGCTCTATGCGCAGGCGGGAACGCAGGATTTGACCGTATCTGAATTCGTCCGGGCGGCGATTTTTCTGGCGGCTCCGCAAATCCGGGCTATTCGAGGATTATCCCGCGTTGACCTGGAAGATATGCGAGATGCGGAAAAAACTCCGTAAGATATTTGTCTTACTTGACTTTTTTTAGACTTATAACACCGGAGAAACGTCAATGACTTTAATTGAACTTACAAACCTCGCCCAACGCGGCGTGGCGGCCGAGTCGGATTTTTACGCCGGGCACAAGCTGATTGACGAGCTGCACGCCCTCAATTTTGAGGTGCGCAAACAGCGGGAGCGCAAGGCGCATTTTCGGCTTGTGGTGCGTAATTATGCCGCAAAAATGGCTCCAAGGCTTGGGGTTGTCGTAAGCGGCACGGAAATGGCGCAACCAGCGGGGGATTTGGCATGAGCGCCATAAACGACGAAGTCTGGCGCGATATCTACGAGGCCTTAGCCATCGCCAAGCACAAGCACCCGGATAAGTACCGCAACGCCCATGAGGGATACGGGTGGATTACCGAGGAGTACCGCGAATTTGAAGAGGCGGTGCTGAAAAAACAGGGGCTTGACCGGCAAATCTGCGAAGCGATGGATCTGGTTTGCGTGACCGTACGCACGCTGGAGATGCTGTATCTCAAGAAGGCTTGGGATGTGCAATGAGCCGGGACTACACCATGGACATGGTCGTGCCGGAGGATTACGACCCGCAGCCCAAATACGTCCGGGAATTCCATCCGCCGGAGCAGAAGGAATTCAAGCTGCTCTACAACCATTTTGTGACTTTTTGCGAGTACATCCAGGCCAAACGCACCGGCAACCTGGCAAAAATGCGCCAGGCCAGCAAACGGCTGCGTGAGGAACATGCGGCATTGAACAGGTTTTACAACGGCAGCGACGGCACCGGGGCCAAGCCGGGCCGCCCCAAGCGCAAGAATGGCACGGATACCGGGATTTTTGCGGTACACGGGACGAATAAGGAGGCAAGACCGTGAGTAAGTCCAAAATCGAATGGTGCGACCGTACCTGGAATCTGATCACCGGCTGCCCCGGCCCGCTGGTCAGTCCGGGCTGCGCCAACTGCTATGCCCGGCGCATGGCCGAAACGCGCCTGCGCGGGCGCTGCGGCTATGACGCGGCGGATGACGTTCTGCCCCTGGATTTTGACGAGGGAATTTGAAGGAATTGAGCGGGGCGCGGAAAGCCGAAGTCCTGTAGGCGGATTATCCCCGCAGGAACGTGTAGCGCGCACGATAGGGGAACAAAACGCCCCGCTCGCATAAACCCAGAGCCGAAAGCGGCGATGAAGCGGATGCGTTCAAGGTGGAGGCCAGAGAAAGAGTCCTGTGAAGCCGTGAACGCAAAAGTGGAGCCTCAATCGGGAGGAAACCGGCCCTCGGGATTGCCGGAGAGGGAACGTCGCTGAAAACCAGGCGTGACGGCCGGGAGAGACCGGCAAGCAAAAACAAAAAGCCCCTGCGCGAACAGGGGCCAAGGGTTGGGGTTAGCGCCTAAACACTAACGAGGAAAACATGACAGATTACACCGAATTTATCAAGTCCAAGGTGCGTCTGGATTCCCGCATGGGTTTCCAGGTCGCGCCGGAAGACATTCACCCGGCCCTGTGCGAGCCCAGGCACCTGCATCAGCGCGACATCGTGCGCTGGTCCCTGGCTGGCGGCCGGCGGGCCATCTTCGCCGCCTTCGGCCTGGGCAAGACGCCCATGCAGTTGGAAATCATGCGGCAAATCGGCAAGCGCGAAGGCGGCCGGCAGCTTATCGTCGCGCCCCTGGGCGTGCGGCATGAGTTCCGCCAGAACGCCGCCGGCATCTTCGGGATGGAGATTTCCTTCATCCGACGCAACGAAGAGGTGGAAGGCCCCGGCCTGTACCTGACGAACTACGAGAGCATCCGGGACGGCCGGCTTTCAGTGGAGCATTTTAACGCGGCCAGCCTGGACGAAGCCAGCGTTTTACGTTCCTATGGTTCGGATACCTTTCAGTCCTTCATGACTTTGTTCCCGGCCGTCAAATACCGCTTTGTGGCCACGGCCACGCCTAGCCCGAACCGCTACAAGGAACTGATTCACTACGCCGGCTTCCTGGGCATCATGGATACCGGCCAGGCCCTGACGCGCTTTTTCCAGCGCGATTCCCAGAAGGCCAACAACCTTACCCTGTACCCACATAAAGAAAGAGAATTCTGGCTCTGGGTTAATTCCTGGGCCGTGTTCCTGCAAAAACCTTCGGACCTGGGCTACTCGGACGAAGGCTACGCCCTGCCCAAGCTACACGTCCACTACCACAAGGTGACGGCGGATTCCACCCCGCGCTGCGACAAACGCGGCCAATTCTCCCTGGTCAATGACGCAGCTTTGTCCCTGGCCGACGCCAGCCGGGAAAAGCGTGACAGCCTGCCGGCGCGCATCGCCTGCATGCGGGACATCTTAGCCGCAGCGCCGGATGAGCATTGCATCATCTGGCACGACCAGGAAGCGGAGCGTCTGGCCATCAAAAAAGCTCTGCCGGAAGTTGTCGACATCCATGGCAGCATGGACCTGGACGAGCGCGAAGACCGGGTTATCGGCTTTTCCAACGGCGAAATTAAGCTCTTCGCCAGCAAGCCCATTCTGTCCGGTTCCGGCTGCAATTTTCAGCGGCACTGCGCCAAGGCCGTGTTTCTGGGCATCGGGTTCAAGTTCAACGATTTTATCCAGGCCATACACCGCATATTTCGCTTTTTGCAGACGCGGGAATGCCACATCCACATAATTTACGCCGACACCGAGGGCCGCATTCTGGACGCGCTCCGGCGCAAGTGGCGGCAACACGAGGAGATGGTGGGAAAAATGTCGGAAATCATCCGCAAGTACGGGCTTTCGGCCGACCAGATGCAGGAGGAGTTGCAGCGCTCCATCGGGGTTAAGCGCGTGGAGGTTCGGGGCCGGCTGTTCCAGGCCGTGCACAATGATTGCGTTGAGGAATACCGGAGCATGGCGGAAAACAGCGTGGATTTGCTGTGCACGTCCATCCCCTTCAGCAATCACTACGAGTACACGCCATCCTACAACGATTTCGGGCACACGGACAATAACGGGCACTTCTGGTCTCAGATGGATTTTCTGACCCCGGAGCTTCTGCGCGTGCTTCGGCCGGGCCGCATTTACGCCTGTCACGTCAAAGACAGGATACTGTTCGGCAACGTCACCGGCGCGGGCGTGCCCACCGTAAGCCCTTTTCATGCTGAGACTATTTTTCATAGCCGGAAGCACGGATTTGATTATCTGGGCATGATTATCGTGGTTACGGACGTGGTCCGGGAGAACAATCAGACTTACCGCCTGGGCTGGACCGAGCAGTGCAAGGACGGCACGAAGATGGGGGTAGGCAGCCCGGAGTATATTTTGTTGTTTCGCAAGCCGCAGACAGACCGCAGCAAAGGCTACGCGGACATTCCGGTGGTCAAGAGCAAAGATGACTACAGCCGGGCGCGCTGGCAAGTGGACGCGCATTCCTACTGGCGCTCCAGCGGCGACCGGCCTTTGACCGCTGAAGAAATGGCCGGCTTCGGCCCGGATGTGCTGGCCAAGGTTTTTACCGAAAATAGTCTCAAGGGCATTTACAACTACGAAGAGCATGTGCGCGTGGGCGAAGAACTGGACCTGCGCGGCAGCCTGCCTTGCACCTTCATGGCCCTGGCCCCTGGTAGCCATCACCCGGAGGTCTGGCATGACGTCAACCGCATGCGCACGCTCAACGGCGCCCAGGTCCAGCGCAATCTTACGCAGCACGTCTGCCCCCTGCAATTCGACATCGTGGACAGGATTATCACCAGGTATTCCAATCCCGGCGAGATGGTCTCAGACCCCTTTGCCGGGCTGTTCACGGTGCCGTACCGGGCAATTAAACTCGGCCGCCGGGGGCATGGGTCCGAGCTTAACCCGGGATACTTCCTGGACGGCGTGAAATACCTGCGCGCGGCGGAACAGGACCTGAACGCGCCCAGCCTGATGGATTTTTGTCAGGAAGAGGCAGGCGTAGCAGCCGCTGTGGAGGCTTAAAAAATGAGAGACTACGGAAAGGTCTTTTCCACATTCTGGACCAGTGATTCCACACGCGGACTATCCGACGACGGAAAGGTTTTGGCTTTGTACCTGCTCACCGGGCCGCACTCGAATATCATTGGATGCTACAGGCTGCCTGACGGCTATGCTTCCGAGGATTTGGGGTGGACGCCGCAAAGGGTTTCGAAAGGTTTTGGGGAACTGTTTCAAAAGGGTTTCGCAACCCGTGAGGAATCGTCAAAATGGGTATTCGTACATAAGCACCTAAAATGGAATCCGTTGGAAAACCCAAATCAGATAACCGGCGCTATCAAATTGTATGATCAAATTCCCGACACCTCATCTGTAAAGCCTTTAATGGCAACAGCTTTGCAAAAATACACCAGCCCCAACATAAAGGGTTTCGAAACCCTTCCCAAACCCTTGGGAAACCCTTCCGAAACCCTTTCGAAACCCTTGGGAAACCCTTCCGAAACCCTTTCGAAACCAGAAACAGAAACAGGATCAAGAACAGGATCAGAAACAGAAACAGGAGAGGGAGAGTCGCGCGCGCGCGCAAGGGCAACCCCCCCGGAGAAATCGCGCTATGGCGAAAACGGAAACGTGCTCCTGACACGGGAAGAGCACGCCGGCCTTTGCCGGAAGTTTACGCCAGAGTTAACGCAAAAAGCCATTGCTTTTCTCGATTTGCATATCGGGGCCAAGGGCAGGAATGAATATAAATCTCACAATTTGGCTATGCAAAAATGGGTTTTCGACGCCGTGAAAGAGCGAGAATTCAGGCAAGCTCGCGCCTCTCCCGGCGCGCCGCCCGGCGCATGGAAATCCACGGCGCAGCGGCGCCTTGAGGCGAACAATCAGGCGGCGGACGAGGCGGAAATCCTGCTTTTTGGGAAACGAGCGGAGGAAACCAATGCAACAGGCTGATTATCGGGCCTTCAAGGCGATGATTACCGGGGTGGCCGAGTGTTACGGCCAGACCTTGACGCCTGAAGGCGTGGCCCTGCGCTTCAAGATGCTGGCCCCGTTCGAGTTCCCGGATGTTGAGAAAGCCGCGCTGTTCATCCTGGCCAACCGCAAATACACCAGCATGCCCACTCCGGCGGATTTTCTGGAGTACCTGGGCGGCGGAAGCGTCGAAGACAAAGCCGAGGTGGAAGCCGGCAAGGTGCTGAACGCCATCAGCCGGCACGGCGGCTATGCCAGCGTGGTTTTTGACGACCCGACGACGCAGGCCGTCATTCAGCAGGCCTACGGAGGCTGGCCAAAAATGTGCGAAGACTGCGGAACCGAGGAAAGCGAAAAATGGTTTCGCGTGAACTTCGCCAAGATCTGGGCGGCCTACAAGCGCCAGAATATACAACATTTCGGCGCATTGCCGGGGCGGATTGAAATATCCAACAGCGCCAACGGCTGGGAGCGCTATACGGAGCAGCCCAAGCTGGTGGGCGACTCCGCCCGGGCCAGCCGGGTGCTTTCCGCCGGGTGCGCCGGCATGTTGCCGGATCGGGGCGGAGAGGCGAAGTCGGTTGCGGAGATTTTGACCGGCCGGGAGATTTTGACCGCCAGAACGACGGGGCCGGACCAATGAGCTGTCATGCCTGCGCGGACGGCGCGATTGGCGGCGTTATGGCGTGCCAGGCATGCGAGGGAGGAGCTGAAGTGAAAGAATACCCGCCTATCCCGGTATCTGAAATCCACGCCGCCGGCGGACTCGTGCCGTGGCTGAAAAAAGAAGCGTCCAGGGGCAAACCATTTGCACGCAAAGAGGTTTTGCCGGACGGGAAATGCGAAGGAGTAAAAACAGTGAAACTCGTCATCCCCATCGTGCCAAAGGCCCAGATGCGCGCCCGTCACGCCGTGGTCAACGGATTTTCCCGCACTTACAAAGACCCGCGCCAGGCCAGGGAAGAAGAGGCGCTCATGTCGCTGCTCGGCAAGCATCAGCCGGCGCAGCCGATGCGGGGCCCGTTGCTTTTGGGCGTCAAAGCCTATCTGCCCATCCCGGCCAGCAAGCCCAAGGCCTGGAAGGCCGCCGCGCTCGCCGGCTCCATCCGGCCCACGGTCAAGCCGGACCTGGACAACCTGCTCAAGCACGTCAAGGACTGCCTCAGCATGCTGCGCTTCTGGGAAGATGACCGCCAGGTGGTGGGGTACCTGCCGCACACCGGCAAGTGGTATTCAGACTCGCCCAGGTGGGAGCTGGAGATTGTGGAACATTATCTCCAGGGGTGCGACTTTATGCAGCCGAATCTGCTGGCCGGCTGTGGACGAAAAAGGAGGGAGTGTGGGTATCGAAGTTGATTCCGAAGTGACGGCGGCCGGTATGCGGGAGCTGCTGTGCCCGCGCTGCAAAGAAGGGCGCTTCCCTTACGCCGAAGCCGAAAAAACCACATCCGGGATGGAGAGCGTCAAAAAACGCGTCTGCCCATGCTGCGGACTGGAGCGCATCGACGTGCATATCATCGAATATCGTGAGTCCGCGCCTATCCCCGAGGCCCCGTATCCGGGCGAGGGCGGCATGGCGGCCTGCCAATAAAAACTTTATCCGCTAATTAGCGGATGACGCGCTTGCAATAATTTTAGTCTTTCGTTTTACGCTTGTCCCAAAAGGACGGCGTATGCGCGACAAACTACTTGACCAGCTCAAGCGGCACGAGGGCACAAAGCGGGACGCAAGCGGCCTGCACATCGCCTATCGCTGCACAGCCGAAAAACTCACCATCGGATACGGCCACAACCTGGACGCCAACCCGGTGCCCGGCGTCGGAGATGATTCCAAGCTTACCGAAGACCAAGCCACCCGCCTTTTGGACGCGGATGTTTCAGCCTGCGAAAGGGACGTGCTCAAGTCCCTGCCGTGGGCTGTTTCGTTGTCCTACGCCCGTTACGCCGTGCTGGTGAACATGTGCTTCAATTTGGGAATCAACGGTCTGCTGGGGTTTAATAATACTCTGCGCATGGTCAAGGCTGGCAATTACGCCGGGGCCGCGCGGGGTATGTTGGCCTCAAGATGGGCCGGACAGGTGGGCAACCGCGCCCAGGAACTGGCCCGCCAGATGGAAACCGGAGCCTGGAAATGAAATATCTCTGCGCCGCACTGGCCGCCGCCGTGCTCCTGCTGGGATGGCTCTACCGCAGCGCCAGCACGGAGCTTGCCGACACGAAAACCAGCCTGGCCGTGGCCCAAGGCGTGAACAAGGCCAACGAGGAAGCAACCGCGCAACTAAAGCGCAGCATGAACAGCACGGACGCCGTGCTGGCCAAATGGAACGAAGACCGGACGACTCTGGCCGAGGTGCGCAGCGCGACCCGGCAGGCCATCAAGGAGGCCATGCGTGATGAAACTTTCAAGGCTTGGGCCTCTTCTCCCGCTCCTGCTGCTGCTTGGCGCATGCTCCGCGAAGCCGTTGACGCTCGTAAAAACAGTGCCGGTGCTCCTGGTTCCTCCGGCCAGCCTGCTGCAGGACTGCCCGGAAACGCCGATTCCGGAGAGCGGGCCAACAGGTGATTTGCTTGAGGTGGCGCGAATGCTGCGCGTGGACCTGGCCGAATGCAACAAAAGCAAGGCCCGGCTGCGGGAATGGGTGGAGAAACAACAGCAGGGGACGGGGGAGAAGTGACGGATGGCGCCCATAGAAAACAACCCGGACGGCATGGAGGCGGTTATGCGTGCGATTAAAGCCGCGTTTGAATGGTTCGCGTCATTTTCCGGTCTGGTAATTCCGGCACTGGCTGGCGCCGTTGTTGGAGCCTTCCGTCAGGATCGCCGCAAGCGTGGCCGCCGTCTTTTGATTTCTAGCATTGTTATGTCGGCCGCTTGCGGTTGCGGCTTGGCGCCGTTGATTTCCCACTTGTTGAGTCTGCCACCCAATGTAGCTTCCTCACTGGCGTTTTTCTTGGGAATTTGGGGACTGAAAGGGCTTGAGGTTGTTGAACACGTTGTACGCAGCAAGGCCGGCGACAATTCCACCGATTAATTTTTTGCAGGAAACGCGTGGCGGGAGAAATAGAGTAGTGGCGAATAGTGGCAGCTTTAAGCCCGGCAAAAAAAAAGTCGGGGGCCGCAAGGCTGGGGTTCCGAATAAAGCCACAGCCACGCTTAAAGATATGATTTTACAGGCTTTGGACCAAGCGCACCCCAAGGGCGGGGTGGAATATTTGAAAGAGCAGGCCAATAAAAACCCAGGCCCGTTTCTGGCCCTGGTGGGCAAGGTCCTGCCCATGCAGGTGACGGGAGACGGCGGTGGGCCACTGACTATCAAAATTATCAGTTTTAAGGACGTGGAGAGTGATGGCTGAGTTGATCTTGCCCTATAACTGGCGGCCCAGACCGTACCAGCGCCCCATGTGGTCCGCTTTTGAGCGTGGCGTCCTGCGGGCTTTTCTGCTTTGGCACCGCCGGAGCGGCAAGGACGATAACAGTCTGCATTTTACGGCTACAGCCGCGATTCAGCGGCCGGCCACGTACTGGTACATGCTGCCGCAGCAAAACCAGGTCCGTCGGGCCATCTGGGACGCTGTTAATCCGCACACCGGCCAGCGGCGCATCAATGAGGCGTTCCCGGACGCAATCTGTAAGGGCAAGCGCTCCAATGACATGGTCATTGAGTTGGTCAACGGCTCGATGATCCATTTTTTGGGCTCGGACGGCTTTGACGCCCTGGTTGGTTCGCCGCCCTTTGGGCTGGTGTTTTCCGAATTTTCCCTGACCAACCCCTCCGCCTGGGGCATTTTACGGCCCATTTTGGACGAAAACGGCGGTTGGGCCATTTTTAACATGACGCCGCGCGGCCGCAACCATGCGTACAATATGTACAAGTACGCCATGAGCCGGGATGGATGGTTTGTGCAAATCTGCCTGCCCACGGATACTAAAGTGTTTACTCCGGCCCAGCTTGAGGAGGCCCGGGCCGAATATTACGCCATGTACGGCCCGGACGACGGCGAGGCGTTGTATCAACAGGAGTACTGGTGTTCCTTTGATTCCGCGCTGGTCGGCTCGTATTACGGCCGGCACATCGCGGATTTAGAGCGGGTCGGCAAGATCCGTCTGGTGCAGCACGATCCGACCCTGCCGGTCTTTACGGCCTGGGACCTGGGCATTGATGATTCCACGGCCATCTGGCTTGCCCAGGCTGTCAACGGGGAAATCCGGATTATTGATTACTACGAGGCGTCCGGCCACGGCCTGGACCATTACGCCAAGGTTCTTACTGAAAAACCCTACGTCTACAAAGAGCACATTCTGCCGCATGACGCCAGGGCGCGGGAGCTTTCCACCGGCAAGACGCGCCAGGAGCTTTTGCAGTCCCTGTTGCCCGGAGCCGTCCGTGTGCTGCCAGCGCTGGGCGTGGCGGACGGCATTAATGCTGTGCGTTCCATCTTGCCGCGCTGTTGGTTTGACGCGGACAAGACGCAAAAAGGTCTGGAGGCGCTGCGCATGTACCGCCGTGAATATGACCAGGAGCGCAAGGTCTACAAGGACAACCCGCTGCACGACTGGACCAGTCACGGTGCGGACGCCTTCCGGCAATTGGCCATGGGCATTAACGAGACGCGGGAAAAAGAACGGACGCCGCGCAAATTATCCACATTCGCCGCCACGAGGGCCGCATGACAAAAAAAACGGATACCGAAGCCTTAAAAAAAGCCATCCGGACGGAGATGGGAAACGCCGTTGGGCGCAGCGGAGAAACGTTGTCCAACGCCAGGACGAGCCTTAAATCCGCCTATCTGGGAGAAGCGTTGGCTGGGGACAAGGCGCGCCGAGAGTGCGGCTGGTCCACATACCAGGACCGCAGCCTGTTGGAAACCGTTGAGTGGGCCAAGCCGTCACTTTTGCGCGTGTTTGCCGCGTCCGACGAGATTGTGCGATTTGACCCCAACCGGCCGGACCAGGAACAGGCAGCCGAGGATGCCACGGACTATGTTAACAAGGTGGTCTTTGGCGGCAACGCCTTTGGAATGATCTACGATATTGTTTCCGACGCGCTACTGCAGCGCGTGGCCTGGGGCAAGGTCTATTTTGAGCGGGCGGAAAGCCTGGATGTGCGGGAATTTTCCGGATTATCCAGAGACGAGGCGCTCGCTACCGTCCTCAAATATGGCCCGGAAGCTGTGGAAGTGGAAGCGGAGCAGTCCCAAAAAGACGGACAGGAGCCGGTCTACCGCGTCAAGGTGACACTGAGGCGGGACAAGAGCGCGGTCAAGGTTGTGTCACTGCCTTCCGAGCGGGTGCTGTGGAACGAAGACGCCCTGGATATTGAAAACGCTCGTTTTGTGGCCCATTGGGAGGACAGGACCATAGCCTCCTTGCGCGCTGAAGGATATGACGAAGCGCTTTTGGAAGAGCTTTCCACCGAAGACGATCGTTACCCGGAGACGCAGGTTCAGGACGCTGTCAACAGCGACGGCGCGGTAGACTTTGAGGCCCGGCCGGGCTCCATGCGTCAGGTCCGCGTTTATGAGGCCTATATCCTGATGCCGGCGGGAAAAGGCCAGGGCGTGCAGCGCTGGCGGGTGGAGTATGTGGGGGAGGCCCAGACGATTTTAAAGGCCGAGCCCTGGACCATGCCCCGTCCGCCGCTGTTCCCGGTTTCGTCTGTGCCCCTGTCGCATCAGCCAGCCGGACTTTGTTTGGCGGATCTGGTTATGGATATTCAGCTGCTCCGGACCGAGCTTTCCCGCCAGCTCTTAGACTCCCTGGCCCTGTCCAACCAAGGGGAATTCATTGTCCAACGGCGCAGCCGGAGCGATGAGATTGACATGGACCAGTTTCTTTCGCGCCGTGTGGCCGGGGTCTATGAGCTTTTCGGCGATACGACGGTATTCCCGTTGCCCACGGATTCCCGCGCCGCAAGCGAGGCGGGTGCCGCGCTGGGGTTGACCGACAAGGTTAAGGAGATGCGTACCGGCATCGGGCAGCAAATCCAGGGCATGAGCGCGGATGCCCTGCAAAATACCGCCGCCGGAGCGATCATTGCCGAAGACGCGGTTAATCAGCGTGTGGAGCTTATCGCACGCATTCTGGCGGAAATGTATTTTAAGCCTGTTGCAAAATATGTCTTGCTGTTGGTTAGCCGCTACCAAAACAAACCCATGCAGGCACGCGTTAAAGGGCGTTTTTTCCAGTGGAGTCCGGCCGAGTGGGACCCGGAAATGGATGTGCAGGCCGCTGTCGGACTAGGTACAGGCAACCGGGGCAGGCAAAGCGGGTCTCTACAGGCCGTTATTGGTCTGCAGGCGCAAATTATGAAAAGCCTGGGAACAATATCGCCGGTAAAGGTTTCCCACGTGATGCACGCTTGCCATAAGCTGGCGCAGAGCATGGGCTTTTCCGCGCCGGAACAGTTTTTCGGGAGCATGGAGGACGCCAAAAAGGCGGATGAGGCCCAGGCCAACCAGCCGCCGCAGCCATCGCCGGAAGAGCAAAAAATTCAGCTTGAACAGCAGAAGGCCCAGGCGGACATCCAACTGGACCGGGAAAAGGCAATGGCCAACATTATGCTGGAGCGGGCCAAACTGGCGGCCAACGCGCAGCTTAAGGCCGAACAGATCAAGGCGGATCAACAACTTGACGCCATGCAAATAGCCTTAGGCCAGAAAGGGCCGGGAGTGGGCGTGGTTCCGGGAGCTACAGTATGATGAACGACGACGAACGGCGCAGGGCCGAAGAAGCGATGGCGATTCTGGGCGGCCGGGTGTTTTCTGAGGCCGTGGAGTCCCTGGACCGGGGCCTAGTGGCGGATTGGCGGAGCGCCAAGAGTGTTAAGGAACGCGAAGCGCTGTTTATAAAACAGTGGCTTTTGGGGGAGATTGTCGGCCAAATCCGGCGGCACATCGAAAGAGCCGCCGCGAAAGAAGGATTAAAAAGGGAAGAGGGGCCATTCCGGGCGTTTTTAGCCCGGATGACAAAGAAGAAAAATTAAAACCCAAAGGATTTGAGTATGAGCCAGACAAACAACGCACCTACGGACATGAGCGTCACCGCCACGGCGGACGTTCCGGAATCCGGGGCCAGCGAAAGCTTTGACAGTTTTGACAGTACAGACGACATCGCCGCTTTTTTAGATGCCGAGGACAGCCACCCGGAAGGCGCGACAGCGGATGACGCCCAGTCGCAAGATGATCCGGGCCAGGATGCTTCGGCGGAAGAGGGCGGGGAAGAAACGGCGGCGGAAGCTATTCCGGCCCCGGCATCCTGGGGCAAAGACGTTCACGAGATTTTCGCCAAGCTGCCGGCGGAGTTGCAAAAGACCATCGCCAGACGCGAGGCGGACCGGGAAACGTTTGTTCAGACCAAGGGTCAGGAAGCGGCGTACGCCAAGGCAGAACACCAGAAATTGCTCGGTTACGCGCAAGGCCAGCTTGCCCAGGCCATTCAGCGAGCACAGTTGGCTATTGAAGGTGAATTCGCGGGCATCGATATGGCCACGCTCAAGCAGCAGGACCCGAATTTGTACTTGCGGCTGGAAGGCATGCGCGAACAACGACTGGCCGCTGTGGCTGACGCCCTGCGCGGACAACAGGAGCTTGCCGCCTACGCGCAACAGGAGCGGCAAAAAGAACATTCCCGCGCCCTGGCGGCGGAAATAACGGCGGCCAAGCCGCGCGTACTGGAGATTATCGGCAAGGACAAAAACCCCAGGGAATGGCGGGATAATGCCGTCAAGTACCTGGAGGGGCTTGGCGCGCCGCAGGAACACATCAACGGCCTGACGCACAGCTATCAGGTGGAGCTTGTCGCCAAGGCCATGAAGTACGACGAAATGAGCAAACAGGCCGCCAATGCTGAAAAGAAGATAGCCGAGGCCGCCAAGGTTTTAAAGCCGGGCGGCGTGGGCGGTGATGGCGGAACATCCACAAAACAAAAGGCCGCATGGGACACCCTGCGGAAAAATCCCAAGAGCAATGATGCCATAGTCGGATTGTTGAACGCCCTTTAAGGCGCTTGGGTAAAGGAAAAAGCATATGCCTCTGTTTAACGGACAGGTGACCAGCTACAACAACACGGCCGGTCAACCACGGGATCTTTCCAAGATCCTGACCATGATCGCGCCCACGGACACGCCTTTTATGACGCGTTCCGGCACGGGCAACAAAGCCACCCAGCGTAAGCACGAGTGGACTAAAGACAGTCTGGCCGACCCCGGTGCGAACGCTCAGGTTGAAGGCGCGGACGTGACGCAATTCCAGGGTTCGGAGGTTATCGGGCTGGATAACATTGTCCAGCGCTTTGAGAAGGCGATCAACGTTTCCGGCACGGCACAGGCGGTGGAGCAGGTTGGAGTGTCCAACCAGTACAATCACCAAATGGCCAATCGGATGAAGGAAATTAAAAAAGACGTGGAATACGCCTTACTCGGCAACACCGTGGCCGAAGCGGGCAACACAACCACGGCCCGCGTAATGCGCGGACTCTCCGCCTGGATTACCACCAATGTGGACCTTGGCGCTGGCGGCGCGGCGGCCACGCCCACAGCGGCGGCCACCCCTGGCACTTTGCGTGCGCTGACCGGCGAAATGATCGCCATGTCTATGCAAAAGGCCTACGAGGAAGGCGGAGATCCGACCATACTCATGTGCTCCCCGGCCGTGCGCCGCAAGGTCACCAAAGTATTGAAAATTGTGAACGTACAGGACGAAAACCCGCGTGACAAGAGGGTTACTGACACGGTGCGCATTTACGATTCGGATTTTGGCGAGCTGCTTGTGGTGCCCAACCGCGTTCAGGCCAAGGTACCGTATGCGGCAAACGCACTGTTCATTTTGGACATGGAATATTGGAAAAAGTCGTATTTGCGTAATTTTGCCGAACAAAAGCTGGCTAAAACCGGTGACTCGGAAAAAGGCATGATTACCGGCGAGTTGACCATGGAAGCGCGGGCCGAGGAATCCAGCGCCATGATCGCGGACATCAACCCGGCCCTTTAGCCGGAAAAACGCAGACCCGTGGGGCTGGGCGGCACTGTTCGGCCCCACGACCAAAACGAGGCGGATATGGCGGGAAGGAAAAAGATTCACGACCAAAACGAGGCGGATATGGCGGGAACACAACCGCCGAAAAACGTCCTGGAAAGATACCAATACGTTGTGACCACGGATCGCGGCCCGTTCTGGGGCGGTGGGCCGGCTAAAAAGAACAGTATAATCGACGCGGCTCCGGATCATCCGGCCATAATAGCCATGTTGGAGCGCGGCTGGATTAAGGCGATGCAGTCATGAGCGAGGTTGTAACCCGCATCGGTACGGACGCGGTAAACGGCGCGTTTTACGTGCAGTCCGTGCAGGACTGTACTGACTTGCTGGGAAAATGCCGGGACGAGCGCGCAGTGGATGTTCTGCGCAATTATCGCAAGGCTAAGGCTTTTCGCTGCTTGGCGGAACTTCCGGCGGCCCTGGTGGAAGATCTGAAGGCGCAAGGCATGGATATTTGCACGGACCGGGAAGCTTTAAGGCGGGTGCTCAATGATCCGGCTTTTGCCGCCTTCCGGTGCAGCACGGGGCGGATATGAGCGCGCTTTACGACGATTACGCGGGGCTTCAGGCCGCAGTAGAGGAATATCTCGGCTGGGATGTGGACGGCAGTATTCCGTTGCTCATCAGCCAGGCGGAACAGCGCATGCAGCGTGATTTGCGTTTACGAGTAATGGAACGCCGAGGAACAAATATTACTGTGCCGGGCGGCGTGGATAACAAATGGCTGCCAGACAAACGCATTCCTGGTGATTGGGATGTGTTTTTAGAAATGCGCGAAGTCTGTCTTAAGGGCGCTCCCAACGTCAATCTTGACTATGTGGCACCGGACGCCTTTACGGATATGTCATATGAGACAGGGGCACCCAGAGCTTACAGCATTGTCGGGCGATCGCTGATGCTCGCTCCGACGCCGGATAAGGCTTACACGATTCTATTGACCTATTACGGCCAGATTCCGCCGCTTTCCGAGGCCCAGCCGACTAACGAAATGCTGTTGAACTACCCGGATATTTATCTGTATGCCACCCTGGCCCAAAGCGCTATATTTTTGCGCCAATCCGTACCTGGGCCGGACTGGATGGCCCTGTACAACGAGGCCAAGAACGCCGCAAACTATGCGGACGCCCGCGCCAGGTGGAGTAAAAACATAGCGGCCAAGCCGCCTAGGAGATCATTGGTATGAGTTCCACATACACGGGCGCTCGCATAATGCTTGACGCCATACGCAACTCCGGGCCTCTTTATTTGGGACTGTTCACGTCCGCTCCGAGCGTGAGCGGCGGCGGAGCGGAAGTAATCGCGCCCTCCTATGCCAGGCAGGTGGTTTCATTCAGCGCGCCCAGCAACTCAGTGATGCGCAACGACAATAATTTGGATTACCCGCAGGCCCTGGAGGATTGGGGCACCATTTCGCATTGGGGCATAGTGGCGGCCGCCACTGCCGGAGAACTGCTTTGGTTCGGCAAATTCGACAATCCGAGTACGATCAATCGAGGCTCCTCTTTTTTTATTGAACCCTCCTCCCTGGTTCTGACCGAGGGGCTCGGAACATGCGCCTAGTCGCCTACATATATGGACCGACACTAGATCAGCTAGATCGTTGGCGCTGGTCTTTAGATCAGATCCCCTGGTCACTGGATGATGCGCTATGGAAAACCGCCACGGCATGGACCACCTCCGGCCCGGACAACTCGCAATCCTGTGGCTGCGTCAACCGAGTGGGGCTAAACGTGGCCCTTTACTCCACAGACAATTCGCAGTCCTGCGGCCGCGGGAAAATTAAATACCGGGTCATGGCGATACCGGTAGACGACAATTCGCAGCCCTGTGGTTGCGCCAGCGGCAAACTGCGCGGTTACGACTGGATAACGAGGCCCATGTGATTACCGTCAATTTACCCTTTACCGCATGGGAACCAGACCGGCCGGACTACAACGGCAAACAGACCATGCTAGCGCGCGGCGTGATTCCGGCGGCCGGGGGGTACCGGCCTTTTCCCGCGCCTCTGCCCTTTGGGCCAGCGCTACCGGCACCCCCTCTTGGCGCGGTTAACGTGTTTGACCGCTCAGGCGCTCCTCTTACCGTGGCCGGGACCGCTGACAAGCTATATATGCGCGCCACAACGGAATGGACTGAGCGCGGCACGGGGTTTTCCGGCGTCAACAACGGCTGGAGCTTCGCGCAATACGGCGACATCCTGACGGCGGTGAACGGGGTTGATCCGGTGCTTTACAGCGCGATCGGACTGGGAAGTATGGACGATTTCCAGCCGGCGATCCAGTCGCCCGCCGCCCGCTGTGCTGCTGTGTTCAGCAATTTTCTGATAGTGGGCGGGCTGTCCGATTACCCCAACGGCGTGCAGTGGTCAGCCATTGATGATCCTCTATCCTGGCCGGAGCCTGGCAGCAACGAAGCGCAGTACGCGCAGTCGGACCGCCAGATTTTTCCTGATGGCGGCCGGGTGCAGGCGCTTATTTCCGGCATGGCCGCGTATGAAGGGCTGATTTTTTGCGAAAAAGCCATTCACCGGGCGCAGTATGTAGGCCCGCCGTATGTGTTCCAGTTCTCCCCGGTGGATAAAAGCCGGGGGGTGATTGCTCCGCGTTCAGTCATTCAAGCGGAAAATCTGGTATATTTTTTGGCCGAGGATGGGTTTTACGCCACAGACGGTTCCACGGTACGCAACATCGGTATAGAGCGCATCAATTTATGGTGGCGTGCAAACTCCATGGACAGCCGGCGCAAGGACACGATAGCCGCGTACGACCCTATAAATGGATTGGTGGCTTTTGCCTTTGCCAGCACCGCTTGCCCCGCTGGCCTGATGGACAGCATTCTGGTGTACCATCCGGCCTTGAACGGATTTTCCCTTATTCCGCAGGTTACACGCTGGCTGTACACGGATACAAGCCGGGGAGTGACGCTGGAAGGCCTGGACGATTACGGCCCGTTGGATTCTTTGTCCTTTTCCCTGGATTCCAAGGATTTGCTTGCCGGAGTCCGCGCCTTGGCCTGTTTTGGCGAGGATAACACGCCGCGTTTGTTTACCGGTGAACCGGTGGAGGCCACCCTGGAAACCGCCGAGCGCGGCGGAGAACGCTTGATGGTGCATGGCGCGCGGCCGATGGTGGACGGAGCTCCCAGCACAGTAAGCATTTTTCACCGGGCCTCACTTATGGGAATTCCGCGGGAAAAAGCCTGCTCCACGCCTTGGAGCCAGGACGGCATTTGCCGGCTGCACCTGGCCACGCGTTACGCCAGGGCGCGGATAACCATACCGGGCGGAGTTAACTGGACGCACGCCACAGGCGTTGATGTTTATGTGGAACAGGAGGGGTGGAAATAATGGGATTCGCGCCGGCAACTGGAGACAATGAACGAGTGCACCGGGAACAGTGCGCACGCGCCGCGAATGAGGCATTGCGCGGCGAAACCCACAACACTGGCGTGATAACCGTGCCCGCCGGCACGGGTGATTTTCTGATTCGCGATGCGCGTTTGGGGGTGGGGAAGGTCTTGATTTTGACTCCCCTGGATGCGCACGCGGCCAACGCGCATTGGTACGTGCCGGAAATGCTCAATGGTTCCGCCAGGGTGGTCTTTACCGCGCATCCTGGCGGCGATGCCAATTACGCCTATGTCATTTGCGGCATAGGCAACACTAAAGGAGTCTGAAATGGCGTTTTACAACAGGGTTGATCCCAGGTTTTCCGGACCGATGATGCAGCAGTTCAGAGCGCAGGGCGCGGGCGGAGGCGGGATGTCCATGCCGCCCGCGCCGGGGGCGGGCGGGCCGCCCCCGGCGCGGGCGATAGACCCGGCGGGCATTGCCGCGCTGGCCAAACTGTTACAGGGAAAAGATGAAGAACAGGGGCAGGTGGCCACGCCTGAGAGCATAGCCGGCGGAGTCAGGCAGGATATTCTAGGTCCTGGCCAGAATGATGTTATGCAAAATTTTATGGATAAAGGGCAGATTGGCGGACAGAACATTGATATTTCCGGTGGGCTGCTGGGGGGAATGGGCCAGGATGCGCCGCCGGCTATGCCGCAAGCCGGTATGCCTGGCATGCCGGGTATGGGGCAATTATCGCCGGAACTTTTGCAGCAGGTGGGCGGGGGAATGCAGGGGTTGTTTGACCCCAGGCTTATGCAGTTAATTGGGATGGTATGACAATATGGGCCAGTTCTGCCGCATTCACAAAGACGACCTGGACGACCGGGCCTGGGCGGATTTTTATCTGGCCCTGGCGGAATCCGGCCGGGAGCGGGCGGCCTTTTACTGCAATCCGCGCGCGGATTTGAAGGAATTCATATCCATCATGCGCCGGCCGGAAAACCCCTGGTGGCTGTTCTACATGGACGCCGACTTGGCAGGATGCGTTTACCTTACGGACATTCTCGGCAAGAGCGCCCAGATTCATTTCGCCTTTCTGCCCTTCCGGCATTGGCGCGCGGCCTGCGGTATGCCCTCCCCCGTGGCTTTAGGACGCTATGCCACGTCTAGCATACTATATGACGCTTATGCGGACGGCGTGCATATCATGGATGTGCTTGTGGGCAAAACTCCGGTCTGGAACAAGACAGCGGTAAAATTGCTGCCGCGTTGGGGCGCGCGGGTGCTCGGAATTATTCCGGCCTGCTGCCATTCGCACGATAGCGGAGCGGATTTGCCGGGGGTGATTTCGTATTTTACGCGGGAAAGCGTTCCGCCCGACTGGGCGAATTTATAGGAGAAAAAATTATGGGCGGCGGAAAAGGCGGGGGCGGAAGCTCCAAGACTGTCCAGACCACGGAGCCGTGGAAGCAGCAGAAACCGTATTTGCTGGAAATGTTCGGGGATGCGCAGAAGCTTTACCAGGGCGGCGGCATGGCGCCGGAATATTACCCCGGCGATACTGTTGCGGCGCAAGACCCCTGGACTACTCAGGCCATAGGCATGCAGGCGGATCGCGCCCTGGCCGGCTCTAGTGCCATAAAAAGCGCGCAGGACCAGCTTACCCAGACCATGAGCGGGGATTATTTGACCAACAACCCGTTCATGAACGCGGAAGGCAATCCGCAGCTTGACGCCATGGTGCGGCGCGCCCAGAACCAGACCCTTGCCAACGTGGCCGGCAACTTCAGCCAGGCCGGGCGGTACGGCAGCGGAGCGCACCAGGCGGCGGCGCAGGACGCGGCCGGGAACATCGCCACGCAGATGTACGGACAGGCTTACGATCAGGACCAGAACCGCGCCTTGTCCGCATGGAACCAGGAGCGCGAAAACCAGATGCGCGGCATGATGTTCGCGCCGTCCCTGGCGGATCAGGATTACAAAGACATTGCCGCGCTGTCCGAGGCGGGGCTGGCCAACGAGAACTACGCGCAAAACCTGATTAACGCGGATATTGACAAGTATAATTATGAAGCCGGCCGTCCTCTTACCGGGTTACAGAATTATGGCTCACTTATCCAGGGTAATTATGGCATGAGCGGCAGCAGTACGGCGGGCGGCGGAGGAAAGTCCAATCCTCTGGGCAATGTGGCATCGGGCGCGTTGACCGGCGGTGGACTTGGAGCAATGGCAGGCATGGCCGGACTTGGCGTAGGGGCCATACCCGGAGCGGTTCTGGGTGGCATTTTGGGATTGTTTTAGGAGGTGAATATGGGCGGATTCTGGGGAAACGAAGAAAGAGACAACGCGGAGCGGGGCGGCATGGACAAGGCCACTCTGGGCTTGGCCTTGCTCCAGGCCGGGGCGAACATAAGCGCGGCGAATCAGCCAGGCTGGGGGCACCCCACGCCCAGCCTAGGGAGTTTATTCGGGGCCGGAGCGGGCGGATTCGCGCAGGGCTACGGCAACGCCATGCGGTTTCGGCAACAGGAACAACGACAGGCGCAAGAGGATAAGCTGGCGCAGCTCCAATATGAGATGGCGCTTGGAAAGCAGGCCAGGGAGGCGCAGGAGCAGTCCGCGCGGGACAAGGCGGCGGGGGATTTTGACGCGTATATTAATACCCTGCCGGAAAATGAAAGGGCGGCGGCGCGGGCCATGGGAGACGCCTATAAATTTGCGAGCCTGGAGGAAACGCGGAAGCAACGGGAGATTGAAAACGACTTTCGCAGGCGGGGACTTGGATTGCAGGCGGCGGCTTTGAACCGCAAAGATCAGCCGCAATGGGAGGTGGATTTGAAAAACGGCGTGCGCGTGAACCCGGCCACAGGCGAAATTCAGCCGCTCATGATGGCCGGGGAGGGGGGGCAGGCGATGCCCTGGACGCCGCCAAAGGGACAAATCCAGGGTGCTCCGAACAAGGCCCAGGAAGATGATGACAAAAAGCAGCTTGGCGAAGTGCGCGAGTCCATGGGAGCGGCCGCGCGCAACATTACGGATTACGACACCGCGCTTGGACTGCTGAATAGGGGCGTCGGAACTGGCTATTTTTTTGGGCCGATGAAGAAGGCGCGTGAAATAGGAGCCCCTTTCGGGCTGGGGGACCAACAGACCTTGGCGGATATGCAGGCCCTAGACTCCACGATGGAAAGAATCCGCCTAAAAATGTCCGAGTATATGAAAGGCGCTGTTAGTGAATATGAACAAAAAATAATGCAGAAAGCGGCGGGCAGCACGGAATTGACTCCAGCCGCCTTGAGCGAGGTTCTTACAGTGGCCCGGAATATTGAACAGCGCAATATGGCCAACGCTGTGGGCCGCCGTGACTATTTTGAACGGCACGGCACTTTTTCCGGTTATCGTTCGCCGGAAAAGAGCCAGCAAGGCGGAGGACAGGCGAAGCGCAGGCGCTACAACCCCCAGACCGGCGGTTTTGAGTGATGCAAGAAATAGAACTGCCTGACGGCACGATATTGGAATTTCCCGCCGGCATGGCGGATGCGGACATAAGCGCGGCCATCGGCAAGGAATATCCGCAATTTGCGGCTCAACCGGCCGCCCAGGCTGGTACGGTTTCTCCATCTCCCGACATGACGCAACTGGCGGTGTCGCACACGCCGCAAGCCGGCGGGGCATGGGACGATGTAAAGCGCCTCCCTGGCCGCATGCTCCGGTCTGGCGCGTCTATCCCGGTCGGAGCGGCGGATTTTTTAGCGACTCCGGCCCGAATGGCCCTAAACGAGGCCGCCAGTGACAATCCCGCCTATGCGGCGCAACGCAAGATGGCGGAAAAGTGGGGAGTCAGTTCGGGGTTATATAAACCCGCTGTGGATCTGGGGCCGGAGTATTTTAAGCCAGCCAGCGAACAGGTAAGACGTGGTTTTGACGACCTGGGTGTAGCGGGCCCGCAAGGGCCGGTGGAGGAGGCGGTTGATGCGGCGGCCTCCGGCGTGGGCGGAGCCATGTTGGGCGTTGGACTTGGGCGCGGGCTTACGACACTGGCCGGGAAATATCTGCCGGAATCCTTTAGTAATCTTGGCGCGCTTCTGGCGGAATCTCCAGGCATGCAAGCCGCAAGCTCCGCAACCGGTGCTGGAGCGGCGGATTTAGCCCGGCAGGGCGGAGCTTCGCCTGGCATGCAGACGGCGGCGGCATTGTTTGGCGGCGCGTTGCCTGTGGCTGGAGCCGGCGCGTTGACCTTGACCGGCCGCACCTTGGGCGGAGCAAAGACCGCCCTTGACGCTTTTACGCCGTCCGGACGGGAGCGCATAGCCGGGCACACACTTAACCGCATGTCTGGCGGCCCAGAAGCCGCGCAGGCGGCTCTGGCGCGCGGCGCTGAAGAATTCGTTCCCGGTTCCCTGCCCACCACGGCCCAGGCTTCCGGCTCCGGCGGACTGGCTGTGCTGGAAAAGGGGCTTGCCTCATCTGGTCCACAAGGCGCGCCCATTCAGGATCGCTATCTGTCCCAAGGCGCGGCCCAACAGAGCGCCATGAACCAGGCGCTTGACGCCATGGCCCCTTTTGGCGGCACGCTTGATGCGGCGGACGTGGGCGCGCGGGTGCGCGGCGCTTTTGACGCGAACTACGGCGCGGCCAAAGAGGCGACCAGAAAGGCATATGCCGCCATTGACCCGGACGGCACGACATCTTTCAATCTGTCGCCCCTGGTGGAGAGCTTTGAGCAAAGTCTGGGCGGCGGCCGGTATCAAAAAGTCCCGGCGGAAATAAGTTCCTTCCTGGGACAGATGAAGAAGGATATGGCGGAAGACATGAACGTCAGTTACCGGGATTTGCAGGACATCCGGACATCCCTGCGGGACATGGGGGAGCAGGCGGCCAGAACCGGCGATGCGGCTACGGGCCGTATTGCGACCATGCTAAAGGGCAATTTGGACGATTTCTTAGAGCGCGCCTCGCAGGACATTAACGGCGCTTCCTTGCGTGATTCCGCTATGCGCCAGGCCCAGGAAATGACCAAAGATTTGCAGTCCCAAGGCTTTGCTCCGGCCGCTGTGGGAAAAATAACCAAGCAATTGGCTGACGATATTTTGCTTCAGGAGGCCAAGCGCGCCACGCCGGGTACACTAACGGGCGAAAGAACATGGGTTACCGGGCAGATGAGTGAGAACTTGGGAGGATTTACTCCAGAGCAGGCCGCCGCCTTCCGTCAGGCCAAGGAGGCACGGACCACACAAGGCCAACGTTTTGAAAGCGGCGCGAATAAATCCATGAGTCGCCGGGGTGATTCGCTGGAAGGTCAGGCCGTGCCAACCGCTGAAGTGCCGGCCAACTATTTCAGATCCGGCGAAAAAGGCGGCGAGTCCATGCGCGCCTTTAACTCGGCGGTGGGCGACAGCCAGGAAGCAGGGCTTGCCATGCGGGATTATATACTTTCACAGGCGCGGGCCAAGTCCCTGAACCGTGACGGCACGGTGAATCTGGACCGCATGACGGCTTGGGCGAACAGCCATACGCCGGCTTTGCGCCAGATAGGCATGGAAGATATCGCAAAAATGGATCATGTGCGCAGGGATTTGCAACGGGCGCGCGAGGCAACCAGCCGGGCGGCCGTGCAGGGCAGTCCTACGGCGCAAAATCTTGCCACGCAAAGACTTGTGGAACAGTCCCTTGCGGACAGGGTTTTTGGAACGGAAAGAGGCGCACGACAAGGTGGGCTGCTGGATACGCTTACGGCGATTCCGCGCGGGCTGCTGGAGCGAGGTGGCCGGGCGCTGTTTGAACCGGCCAATGAGGCTGTCCGCGGCGTTTTGACCGACGCCATGCTGGACCCGCAATACGCGCTGAAGCTGATGCAAGGCGCAAAAACAATGCCGCGTGAATCGCTTTCCGGCATTCTGGGCAGATACAGCCGGGCTTACGGCTTAAGCGGGGCGCGTAACGCCCTAACAGCACCCAAAGAAGAAAACCCCAAAAAGCGGCGCGGGCTGCTCCAGGAATTTTAAGGAAACCACATGAACATCGCGCTTGAGTTCATATCTGTAAAGGTGCCGGACGTTTCCATTCTGAATCCGGCTTGGCGGTGCTCGGATTATTTCATCAGCCTGTCCGAGTGCGCCCAGGGGCCGATCCTGGTTGTGACCGGGATAAAGGGCGGCCAGCCGGCGCATTACGCGGCGCGGCTTATTCCCGTGGCCGAAGGCGTCATTAACGGCGCGCGGAGCGAAAAAAGCCCCGGTCCTGAAGCGGAACCGGGGCCGAAGGAAGGATAAAACCTTGAGGCTAGCTGACTTTGCCCAGGACGCTGTTAACAGCGCTGGTCAGGGCGGAAAGCTGGTTGCCGATATTGATGTTGGTGTCGGAACCGCTGTTATGCCCCTTGCCCAGGAACTCCAGAAACATATTTTTCTGCTCCAGCTTGCAGTTCTCTTTTTCCTGATGCTTTATGAAAAGCTCCAGGGCCTGCTCTTTAGCGGAACAGATTTTTTCCGCCACATGATCAAGGCGGCATTCGATGCGGCCCAGGCGCGCCTCGTTGCGCAAATCATTGGTGTGCAGGGTGCGGGAAATGCCCTCAAGGGTTTCGCCGCAGGACACATGATGTCCGCCGCCGCAACCGCCGTGACCGCCGCACAGTCCACCGCGCCCGCCAAACAAAGCGCCCAGAATAAGGCCGTCGCCCCAATTATCCATGTCTTTTCCCTCCGCTTCTTTGTGGTGCTCAGCCTTGCTCTTTACAGCCGTATGAGGGCGGTAGCCGGGAAACACCACGTTTTCCAGATTGTCTTCTGCCATTGCCGTTCCTCCCTTGGGGGATTTGCGGCACAATACGCCACAGGGCGCGCGGGGGCCGGACTTGAGCGGGTTTGAATCAATACGCCAGAAAATAGAAGCGCATGCGGACAAATGCGGGCTTTTGACGCTGAAGAAGCTGGCGGCCTGCTTTGAGGTGAACTATTCCACGGCGGTGCGCTGGAGCAAGCAGACGGCCTTTCCCCGTGCGTGCAGGCTGGGCGCGCGCCGGGCCTGGACCGTTGACGAACTGGCCTGGTGGGTAGTGCGGGAGAGGGAATAAAAAAGCCCCGGCGAACCGGGGCATAAGTCGCAATGCGTCAATCAGCCACGTAGCGTTCTGGCGAAGTACCGCGCCTGCTGCACGCCGGCCAGCAGTTCGCCGAAACCGTCCCGGATTTTATTCGCCCCGGAATGGCGGGCGAAGTGCAACGCGGCCAGTCCGTCATCCTTGAACTTGCCGCGCGCGGCCGGCAGGGCGTCCAGCACCATGTTGAACAGCGGCCCGGTAAGGCGGCTGAGTTCCCGCTCAAAAGAGGTCAGGCGGTGGTACACTTCGCTGTCCCAATCCATCAGGGTGTTTTGCAGCTTGTCCAGCTCGGTCCGGTAAAAGTCCGGCGTGCCGTACAGGGCCACGTTGGAGCGCTCCCGGCCGGGCAAGGCCTTTTGCGCGGGTTGCTGGGGCAAGGCCAGTGCGTCAATCTTGCCCTGAACCCAGGTTAGGGCGTCAGGTATCCATTCCACCGGCAGGTCGTCTATGCGCGAAAGCTGGAAGTGCGCCTTGACCTGCGGCCAAAGCGCGGTGTGCGGCTGGCCCGAAGCCTGCGCCCAGGCATGCACCAGGGCGCGGAGCGGGGCGCGGTCGTCCGGGGTTGAGGGGGTGTGGGCGTCCGCTTCCGGCAGGGCGGGTTGGGGCTGTTGCATGCGGCGCTTCAGTTCTTCCGCCATTTCGTTGAACCGGATGATGTAGGCTATTTTGATCTGCATGGCCTTGGCTCCGGTGTAGCCCATGACCAGGAGCATAAAGCCGTCTTGGTAGATGATGAAATATTCTTCTTGACGTTGTGAATTGTTAGGCCCGGCAACGGTTCGAAACGTCGCCACAAAATTGTGGTGACGTAAATCCTCTGGCATTTCTGACATGATCCTTCGAATATCGCGAATTACAGAATCATGTCGTTTGCCAAAATGCTGCGACACGTCCAAAGACGTTACGGCAGGCCTACCCTCGACGAGGGAAATCTGAGGGGAAGGGATAAGGCCGGTCATAAGGCACCTCCACAAGAATTTTCTAGGTCCATGGGGCGGCACTCTCTCCAATAGAAAATGCCGGGTGCTAGAAACCGCTCGTGGAACGGCTGACCGTCTTTAGGCAAAGCCCTGGACATATCGGTCACACCCGGCAAATAAGGCGCAATTATGCCCGGATTTCGGGCAAAAGAAAAGGCCAAATTGACGGATGGCGTGACCGCCACGAGGTGTTTTCTAGGCACCGTGCAGCCACGCAACCATAAAACGCTGGAGATGTCAAGATATATGATTGAAACTTATGCGCATGGATATATCAGCAAATTCCCCAATGAACACATGGTTATAAACTCGTTACCATAGAAAACAATGCTTATTATTGTATTCATGGCTTTAATCTTTACACCGTATTTGCATACTTCTCGTTTTTCTGTTGCCGGAAAACGCAACGCCTTGATACCCGGAAGAGGATGAACCGCTATATGCGGCTTGGTTGCCATAGACACTGGCGTTAGAGCCTCCTCCCTGGTATGCAAAGCCCACTGGCGATGATTCCCCAGAGTAATTCAGAAGGTCATAGCCCTTATCCTGGCAAATTTCCCCAGCCTTATTCAGGCAATCAGTCCAGGTCAAATCACTGCCAGTCAAGGCCGCATTCGCCACGCCGCTACAATCAATAGAGTAAGCCTCTTTTCCACTATAGTCATAGATTTTCGTTGCCGTTGCGCCGCACCCCGCAAACCCGACACAGCACAAAACCAGCATTAAGTACCGCATTTGTCGCCCTCCCGGCTTCAATATAAAAAAATCATCCATTCTTTCATTTATTCCACCATATCGCATCATTCATTCGCGCGCAATAACGCGCATTCTCACGCATACTGGCGCAATCCCCAAAAATAACAGGCCGTTTTTCTACAATCCCCTGAAACGCAACCTTTTTCAGGAGGTTTGAAAATGGCCTGGGATGTAACAAATTACAACAAGACTCCGGCGAACAACACCCAGATAAACGGGATCAACATCGCGGAAGGCTGCCCGCCTTCCAACGTTAACGACGCCCTGCGCCAAATGATGGCGGACACGGCCAACATGTTAACGGGCAATAACGTCGCGCCAGGAAAACACGCGGCCACCCACGCGGACGGCGGCACGGACGCCATTACGGCATCCAGCATCAAAGCGGCCCCGGTGAGTACGGTTTTGAACGATGCCGCCGCAACGGATGTGCTCCCCACGGCTGGCTTAAGTTACGGCCTGACCACACTGCTGCAAATGTTCCGCAACAACCTTAAGTCACTGCAGTCGAAATTCCCGGTCAGCATCGCCAACGGCGGCACCGGGCAGACTACCGTGGCCGGAGCGCGCAACGCTTTGGGGCTGGGCAATACCAACGGTCCTTTGCCCATCGCCAACGGCGGCACCGGGGGCAACACAGTGGCCGGTGCCGCCGCCAACCTGGGATTTGCACAGTCCATAAACTATACCGGCTGGCAAAAACTGCCGGGCGGCTTGATTATTCAATGGGCCACCGGCCTGGAAGGCAGCAATATTTGGACTTTTCCGATCGCGTTTCCTAGCGCTTGCTTGCTGGCCATGCCGTTTGACGTTTCAGGGAGCGTTCCGTCTACTGTGATCCCCAAATCCATGGGGCCAAGAACGAAAACCACGCTAACGGCCTATGGCGTGCAGGATTCCAATGACGCATGGGGCGCTATCGCCATCGGATATTAATAAGGAGATATTATGGTTTACCAATATTCGTTTGAAACCGGCGGATTTTATCTGGAAGAAGTTCATGGAAAAGCCGGCATGCCTAAGGACGTCGTCATTTTGTCGGCCGGAGAATACAGTTCGCTTTTAAACGGCCTGGCGGCGGGCAAGCGCATCGTGCGCAACGCGCAGGGGCGGCCGGCTCTTGCGGAGCAGCCCGAACCCAGCCTGGAAGAGGCGCGCGCCAAAAAGCTGGAAGAAATCAGCGTGAAGTTCAGCGCGGCTGAGCGGAACGGGCGCTTGGCGTCCAGTCTGGGTTTTGAAATCAACGCCGATGAAATCGCCAACCGCAACACTGAGGGACTTATAACCCGCATGGAGCACACTGGCGCGGGCGCAACCCTTTTTTGCGACTACAACAATCAAATGCGTGATGTGACGCTGGCGCAGATAAAAACTATGCGGCAGGAGATTATAGCTTACGGCCAAGCGCTCTATGCCAGAAAATGGCAACTACGCGCCCAGGCGGATGCCGCTGAAAGCGTGGCGGACATCCAGAAAATTATCGTCAATTACAACGTGTAAGGAGCGGAATTATGGCGCGGGAAAAAATAACCATCAGACTGGCGGACTACGGCGCGACCATTGCCGCAAACGGTCAGTACCGCATTTATTTAGACGGCTGGGGCGGCTCCCAACTCACCGTAACCGCCATCTGGGCAACGGACGCCGTGCCCCCGGCCGGCACGTTGACCTTCAGCGTGGACGGCGACCCCGGCCAGAACAACGTACTGGATCTGTCCGGCGGCAAACGCACCATGGCGGCAAACGGCTTTCCGGCCGTGGTGGATGTGGATGTTACCGGCCTGCCCGCGGGCGGAACCGTCAACCTGCTGTTCCGGGGGTGAGTCATGAGCATTAACTGGAATGCGGGTTTGGACTGGCAGGGCGGGGGAAGCGGCGGGGGCGATAACTCACCCAAAAAGGTGCTGCTGTTCGGTGACTCGATAACCGAAGACAGCTACCGCGCCGGGCATTCCAGCTCTCTTGGAGTCCCTCCGGGCACGCCTATCACCGGCATGATCGGCGACGGCGCGACCCTGACGGTGACGACGACGAACAACCACGGCTTATCCGTTGGCGACGCCGTCAGGATTACCGGCGTTGCCGATGCCGGAGTCAACGGCACATACTGGGTCCGCGAAGTGGTCTCGCCCATGGTTTACAAGGTGGATTCCGCCTTTGTCGGGACGCCGAAAAAATCCAGTTGGGGCGTTGTGGGCAGCCTGCGCCTGGAAGCCTTAAAATATCCTTTCGCCTGGTGGGCGAATTGGCTTGGCAAGGGCACGTTTGAGATCATCGGGGCAACGCCGTCCTGGGGGTCCAGAACATCCGACATGGTGACCAGAATGGCCACGGACGACGGCGTGTTGTTCACGCCGAAACCGGATATCATTCTGTTTTTGGGCGGCACTAACGATGTTTCAAACGGCGTGCCGCTTGCGCAGAGCATGGCTAACTACCAGGCAATCCATGATTTGTGCCGGGGTAAAGGCATACGCCTGGCTATGGCCACCGTGCCTCCCAGGTGGGCCAGTGACGGCGAGCCTATGGCCCTGGCCACAAGAGACCTGAGCAATGCCCTGAGAAACTGGTGCATCGCCAACGGCATTCCCTGCGTCGATTATTGGACCGCGCTGGTTGACCCGGCCAACCAGCTATATGCTGTGGAGGATTATTTGGCTGACCATGTGCATTTCAGCGGGCGCGGGTCCATTGTGATCGGCAAGTGGCTGGCCCAGTTTTTCGGCGCGTATAAGGTGGGTGACTTGATCAAGCTGCCAACGGCGAACGATGGCGGAGGTCTTTTCCCCAACGCGCTTTTCGCGAATACCCGCTCCGCCGCTCAGACCGGCGTTACCGGAACAAGACCGGAAAACACCACCGTGTTTGTTAACACGGCCAATGCGACCGGCGTATCATCCGTGGCGCCCGGCCCGGTCGGAAATGTCTGGCGGTTTATTTATACCTCCGCCGCAACGGGTTACGGCGTCTCAATGCGGCTTATCCCGCAGGCCGCGCCGGTTTCGGCGCAAGACCAAAGAATACGGCTTGTCTGCCATATTAAAATATATGATCTGACGGCGGACGCCAACCTGCTGCTTAATATACAAGTCGCCCGCAATGGGGCGGTTAATGCGTATGCGCTGGGATTACCCACCGCGCATAAAATCAAGACAGGCGAAACTCTGGAATTTGACTTTGAGTCGGAGCCGATCTTTGTGCGGGCAGGCACGGCGCTCGCGTTCGCAACGACGGGATGCGACGTGACTGTAACGACAAACAGCGGCCCAGGCAGCGGTACAGTCGAAATCAGCCGTGTCGGAGTATATGTTGAGGACGGCGGGTTGCCGCCCAGATAAGGGGGATTTATGCCGGGAATAAAACACATCCCCTTTCAGGCGGCCGTGGCCTTTGACCAGCTCCTCAACGCCCTGACCGGCGGCTGGGCGGATGAGACATTGTCCGCCCGCTGCTGGCGATTGCGGGATAAAAGCCGGGGCTGGCGCTGGGCCTGCCTGGCGGTGGACGCCGTGTTCTTCTGGCAGGCCGGGCACTGCCGGCAAAGTTACGAGAGTGAGCGGAAAAGGACGCACCTGCCGCCGGGCATGCGGGGATGAATTGGGAGCCAATATGAACATGAACGTAAATAAGACCGACGTGCTGTCCTGGCTCGCCCACGCGGCCCTGGCCGTCTGCTGGCAACTGCTGTTCTGGGCGGCCCTATCTCCCTGGTTCGGCCACGACGCGGCCCTGGCCATCGGCGCGGCCTTTGGCGTCGGCAACTACTTCGGCAAGGAGCGCACCAACGCGGAGGACGCTTTCAGGGAGCACCCGGAGTGGGGCAAAATGCACTGGTGGCGCGGCTATGACTTGCGGTATTGGACCCTGGACAACTGGTGCGATTTGGGTTTCCCGGTCGTGGCGTGCTTGGGAGTATATTTCGGGTGGCGGTGATCATCGTCAACGAAATGTGGCCGGTCGCGGTGCCGTATGGAGCGGGGTAAAAAGGACGAATCCTATTCGTGATTTCATTCGTGATGATGTTGGCAATGGACATATCTTGATACCGGATAATGCTATAATTTGGCAATAATAAAACATATTACGCCGTCACTATTTGGCAATCCACACGACTGGAAATCGTGTATACGTGGAAGCGTATCGAAGGTTCAAATCCTTTCCTCTCCGCCAGAATTTCAATTCAGCCGAGTCCCCGGCAAGCCGGAAAGTGCTTCCTGGCAAGGGATTTAAGAAACGGCTTGTCCGGGTTCGGCTGGAAAAATCCATAGACAACCCCATCTTTTGGGGGTACTTCTGGGGGTATCCAATCCCTTGCCAAGAGTGATACCCCCATGCCCCTCACATAGATACCGCTATTCGCGGCGCAAAGCCCCCCGCTGACAAGCCGGGCAAGCCCCAGAAACTCTTTGACGGCAACGGCCTCTTTCTTTTTGTCGCTCCAAGCGGCGCGAAAAGCTGGCGCGTAAAGTACCGCTTCCAGGGCCGTGAAAAGCTGCTTACCCTCGGCACATACCCCCAACTTTCCTTGAAAGAAGCGCGGGAAGCCTGCAATGACGCCAAAAAACGACTGAACGGGGGTATCGACCCGTCCATGGAAAAGAAGGTCAAAGCCCGGAGCGCGCAGACCACCTTTGAGTTCGTCGCGCGGGAGTGGCACGAAAACCAGAAGCCCGTCTGGACGGAAGGCTACGCCAAAGATGTTCTGGAGCGCATCGAAAAAAACATTTTCCCCTCTCTCGGAACCCGGCCCATAGGCGAAATCACCCCTCCGGAACTGCTGGCCGTGTTGCGGCGCATCGAGATGCGCGGAGCCGTGGACCAGGCCCACCGGGTAAACGTGTGTACCGCATCTACCGTGAGCTGGAACTTAACCTGCGCATCAAGCCGCGCAAGCGTCTGAGACGCGATAAACCGGAACCCCTTGCCGTGCCGGATGCCATGAACCATGTGTGGTCGATGGATTTTATGCACGACCAGCTTCAAAACGGCCGCTGCATCCGGCTTTTGAACGTCATCGACGACTTTAACCGGGAAGGACTTGGCATTGAGATAGATTTTTCGCTCCCCGCTGAACGAGTGGAGAGAGCCCTTGAACAAATAATTGAATGGCGAGGCTGCCCCAAAGAGATCCGCTGTGACAACGGCCCGGAGTACATCAGCGCCAGACTGCAAAGCTGGGCCAAGCGAAAAGGCATCCACTTGAGGTATATCCAACCCGGCAAGCCACAGCAAAACGGCTATGTCGAACGATACAACCGGACAGTACGTTATGACTGGCTGAACCAGTATCTCTTTGAGAGTCTTGAAGAAATACAGA
>JAVBSC010000051.1:0-8870 GCA_031547305.1 Desulfovibrionaceae bacterium | reverse complement strand
TGGCCCGCCGGGTCAGGGTGCTGAAGACCACCTCGCCGGTCTCGCCGTCCGGAAGCTGGCGTCCGGTGTCCGGGTTCACTATTTCCAGCAGCAGGTCCGCTTCACGCAGGTGGTAGCCGCTGTGCGCCGCGCATTCCACGCCGCCGCCGTAGCCGCTTTCCGTGGAGCCGTAGTGATCGAATACTTCGCAGCCCCAGATTCGCTCCAGGCCGGCGCGCACGGAATCCGGCAGAAAGTCCGCGCTGAGCAGCACGCACCTGGGTCTGGCTTGCGGGCAGAGCAGGGCCAGGCGGCGCACCTGGGCCGGCAGGCCCACTATGCAGTCCGGCTTTTCCGCCAGCAGCGCCGCAACATCGGCCGCGTCCCCGCGTGCCGGGCCGTGCGCTATGGGACGCGCGCCCAGGCGCAGCAGCCCTTTGGACAGCAAATCACCGATGCCGCCAGGCGTGGCGCAGGGCATGAGAATAAGCACGCTTTCGCCCGGCCTGGCCGCCTCGCGCATGCCGACGGCAAAAAAATCAACGGTCAGTTCCTGATCCTCGGCCGTGAAAAACAGGCGCTTGGCCGGACCGCTGGTGCCGGAAGTGCTCTGGCTGACAATGCGCTCAACCTCGCCCTGGCTGACGCGGACAAAATCATGGCCGTTCAGCCGCAATTCATCGGCCGTGGTAAAGGGCAGGCGCTCCAGCGCCGCGAAATCGCGCAGCGCGTCCGGGTTAAAGCCCGCCAGCCTGCGCCGGTAAAAAGCGCTTTCGCGGGTCAACTCGCCCAGCATACCCCGCAGCCGGGCCAGTTGCCAGGACCGGAGAGCTTCCGGCTCCAGGCGTTCAGCCAGTCCGGTTTTCACGCCTATCCACTCGTCTAAAACCGATTTTCGCACGGCATTTGCCTCTTCCGGAGGATTTGAACTTTGAGATTAAACAATGCAGGTTTCTCGAGATACACGACACGCTTCGCGGGCATCCGCTTCGCGTCTTCCCTATTTATCTTCCAGTTCCATTTCCACCCTGGCCATTTTGCCGCGCGCCAGGTCTTCCGGGATATAGACCTGTTTGCAGGACGGGCATTTGAGGATATCCGCGAAAAAATGGTGGCCCAGGTAGCTGAAGGTGGTTTTTTCCGGCTTCAGCTCCACGTCGCACCTGAAGCAGATCAGTTTTTCCTCTTCCACGGCCTATTCCACTATGCTCATGCGGTGGCTGTAAACCTGAATGATGCGGAAGCCGTCGTCTTCCGGCCTGTAGCGCACCCAGCAGGTGACCACGCCCAGCCTCAGGCGGCCGCTGAAGCCGCCGTCGGAGTGAAGCAGCTTTTCGCCCGTACTTTCGCAGTGCTCCACAACGCGCCGCACGTCTTCCTCCAGCAGCAGATCTTTATCCATTCGCGCGGTCAGCTCCGGCGCAAACAGCAACCTGAGTCGCGGTTCCGGCTCTTTGTCCAAGGCTGTTCCTCCAAATTCCGCCAGCAACCGCCTTTTAAGCTCCCGCCGGTTTTGCCGGCGCCGGGTGAGCGAAGGCGGCGCGTCGTCAAATCCCGCTTCCGGGGCGAAGAGCAGGGCCAGCAAATGCTGGGCCGGTTTGCCTGCGGCGGCGAAAACATCCCGGCAGTTGGAGCAGTAAGTTATATACGGCTCCGGCCCGAGCGCGGCGCGTTTTTGCGCCAAATCCGCCGCATGCTCCGGGTTGGCCGGGTAAATGTGTCCGCCCCAGCCGCAGCACACGGCCCTGTCGCCGCCTTGCGGCAGCTCGGCCAGGGCAAAGCCGGCTCCTTTGGCCAATTTACGGACATCTTCCCGCAGGGCGGGAAACTCCCGGCCGGAACAGGCGTCAAAAACAGCCGCCTTATCCGGCGGCCCCGTTACCTTTAATTCGCCATCCCGCGCCAGCAGTTCATACACCGAAATCGCCGCCATGTCCGGCAGCATTTCCGAGAGCAATCTCCGGCAGGTGGGGCAGGCGAAGACCAGCTTGGGCGCGCCCAACGCCTTAAGGCGTTCCGCAATCCCGGCCGCCTGGGCCTTGAAGCCTTCCGCGTCTCCGGCCCAGAGCAGGGGGGCCCCGCAACAGTCCAGCATTACGGCCGTGCCGGGGTATTTTTCCGCAAGATGCCTGTAAGTTCCCTCCACCGCTCCCGGCATGGAGGCTCCAAGCTGGCAGCCGGGAAAAAATACGTATTCCACGCCCTTGTCCCCAGGAGCGAGCAGCAGTCCGGCTTCTTCCCCGGCCGCCTGGGCCATGTCGCGCAGCCAGTAGTCGTGAAAAGCCGGAGGCAGCGAGCCGTCCGCCCGCATGGCCTTTCTGGCGCTTTGCAGCAGCGCGCCCGTGTCTATGCCCTCCGGGCATCTGCTTTTGCACAGCCCGCACAAATTGCAGGAACCGATCAGGCGGGTGGCCAGCCGGTGCGTATATAAATCCACGGGATTCAGCGTAACGTACACCTCGTCGCCGATGCGCCTCGGGTATTTGTTGAAGCGTCGCATCAGATCGCAATCCCCGAAACACAGCTCGCAGTCGCACCCGCGGCAGCGGGAAGCTTCATCGATGATTCCGGCCGGATCAGGGGGACCGGAGGAAATCGCTTCCCCAGGTCGCATGGCTTGGCGGAGCCCCGTATTTTTCACCAGCGGGCGCATGCGGGTGGGGGGGCGGTCTTCCCAGACGGGTTGGCCGCTTTTGAGGAAAGCTTCAATGGCCTGGGCGGCCCTGGCGCCGTGGGCGATGGATTCCACAGGGGACGCGCCGAGGATGGAGCCGCCCATAAAGATGCCCGGGGCCGGAGCAAAGGGCTCCGCGTAGTCCGGAAGGGCCACCCCGAAGCGTTGGCCGCCGGAGCCGGTGGCTATGTAAATCGCATCCGCCGTGATGGCTGAAAGTTCGTCAATCTGGCTGGACAGGCGCAGATCATAGCGCTCATACTTGAACTGAAGTTCCAACTCCGGCAAAAATTCTTCCGGCGGCAGCAGATCCCAAAGCCGGCCGCCGATGCGGCCGCGTTGTTCATAAACGGTCACGGGGTATTTTTTGGCAGCCAGGCGCAGGGCGCAGGCCAGGCCGCTCAGGCCGGCTCCGATGACGGCGACGCTTTTGGTCCGGGCCGGCAGGGGGTATTTTGCGGGATCGCGGTTTTTGGCCAGTCCCACGCAGGCGCGTTCCAGAGCGGCCAGTTCAACGGGCGGGACGATTCCGGCCCGGCCGCAGCCGGCTTTGCAGGGCTCGTGGCAGACTCGCGCCGAAATGGCCGGAAAAATAGCCTTGGACCTGTACAAGCGGTACGCGCCGTCAAAATCCCGCTTCAGGATTTTTCCCACCAGGCCGCGCACGTCCACCCGCAACGGGCAGGCGTCCGCGCAGAGCGGCGGCTCGCCCCGGAAACAGGACGCGGTGAGTTCTTTTATCCGGCTGGAGTCCATGGGCTGAAATAAATCCTGACCGGTAAAACCGCAAGGGGCGGACACCCCCGCTGTTTTACCGGCGGATTTCCGGTTTGGCGTTTTACACCGGGTTAGCCTTAATCTCTTCCAGGGCGTCGTACAAATCCGAGCCCAGGAAGTATTTTGCCGGCTTGATTTCTTCGCCGCGGGCCAGGGCGTCCAGGCCGGCTTTGACCTTGGCCGGGGTGGCCGGCAGTTCGTAGATGCGCACGCCGGTGGCGTCTTTGATGGCGTTGATTACGGCCATGTGCCCGCCGGACTGGTAGAGTTCCGAGCAGCCGGAAGAGCCGAAGGGGCCGTCCGGCCGGGCGTTTTCCAGGTGGATCAGCTTGATGTCGTCCGGCACGGCGTCGATCTGTGGAACGCCGCTGGGGATGATGTTTGTATGTTTTTTCAGGTCGTCGTAGTCCTCGGACAGGGCGAAGCCGATGCAGTGGGAGATGCCGCCGTAGGCCTGGCCTTCCACAGCCAGCTTGTTGGCGATCACGCCCACGTCGCCCACCGTGCTCACGCCCAGGACCTTGGTTTTGCCTGTGGCCGCGTCCACTTCCACCTCGCTCATGAACAGGCCGTACATGTAGGTTGGAGTGGGGTCGCCCACGCCGGTGTTCGGGTTCAGGCCGCGGCAGCCGGAGTTGGAAAGCTCGTGCAAGCCCACGTACTTGGTGGGTATGCCTTCCGTCAGCATTTCCGCGTGGGTGCGGTAGCCGCCGTCCGGCTTGCGCATGGCGGCCATAAGCCGGTCAGCCGCGTAGATGGTGGCGTTGCCGGCCATGTAGTGGCTGCGGCTGCCGGCGGAAATGCCGGTATCCGGACAGAGTTTGCTGTCGTTCATGACCAGGCGGATTTTGTCCGGGGTCACGCCCAGGGGTTTGAGGGCTTCGCAGGCCAGGGTGAGCGCGCCGATGTCGCCGCCCTGGCCCTGAGCCTGCCAGGTGTTGTAAGGGGTGAAGCTGCCGTCCGGCATCAGTTCCAGGGCGATTTGCGCCCGGTCGAAAGCGCCGATGGTCACGTTGAAGCCGCTCCAGGCCAGGCCGACTCCGCGAGGTTTATCCGGAGTCGATTCCACGCGGGCCCGTTCTTTGGCCGCCTGGTACAGGGGGCGCATGGCGTCCATGATCTCCTGCATTGGGTATTGCTTGAAGGGGTAGCTGTTCAGGTTTGTGTCGCCCGGCCGGGCGATGTTGGCGTAGCGGAAGTCAAAGGGATCCATGCCGATTTTTGCCGCCAGCATGTCCACCAGGGATTCCGAGCAGGTGTAAACCTGCGGTGAGCCGAAGCCCCGATAGGCCACGCCGAAGTTGTGGTTGCTGTGGGCCATGCGGGCCAGGCCGGTCACATTGGGGATGCTGTACGGAAAGGCCATGAAGCGCACCACCTTGAGCAGCAGGGCGTGGGCCAGTTCCGTGTACGGGCCGTGGTCAATGCCCATGTCGAATTCCAGGGCGTTGATCTTGCCCTTGGCGTCGCAGCTCATGCGCGCGTTGATGTACGATGGCGTGCGTTTGCCGCTGAAGTGCTGGTGTTCCTCGTAAGACATGGTCAGGGTGACCGGTTGCTCCAGAATGACCGCGCAGGCGGCCGTGAGGGCGTAGCTGCCCGGCGAGGTGGCGTAGCCGAAGCTGGCGCCCGTGGGATTTTCAATGACCCGGATTCTGTCCAGTTCCACGCCGATGCCCTTGGCCATGGCCTGGCGGGCTGTCTGAATGGCCTGGGACTTGCAGTGGATGGTCAGCATGCCGTCGTCGCCCCAGTAGGCCTGGACAATGTCCGGTTCAACGGACAGGTGCGGCTCGCGCTGGGTGTGGAAGCCGCCTTCAACCATGAATTCCGCGTTGTCCAGAATGGGCCGCACGTCCTCGCCCTTGTACAGGGGCTGCTCCATGTAGATGTTGGGCATGCCGTCGTGCACCAGGGCCGCGTCCGGCAGTACGGAATCCAGATAGCTCAGGTTTTCCGGCAGGGGCTCCAGGTCCGGCTTGACCGCCCTGGCTGCCGCCCTGGCTTCTTCCCTGGTTTTGGCCGCGACCACGGCCAGCACGTCGCCGTAGCGGAAGACCTTGTCGTCCATCAGGATGGGCCGTTCCGAGCCGTTGGCCCTGGAGCGCGGGTGAATGACCGGAATGTTGATGCGGTTGGTGCCGCCACAGGCAATAATGTCTTTGGCCGTGATCACCTTGACCACGCCGGGCATTTTTTCCGCTTCCGCGAAGTCGATGCCCTTGATTCTCGCATGGGACAATCCCGGTTGAACGATGGCCAGGTGCAGGGTGCCGGCCGGCATTTTCAGGCCCAGGTCGTCGCCGTAGTCGCACACGCCGCAGACCTTGGCCAGGGCGGCCGGGCGCGGCAGGGCGCTGCCGTAGTATTCGCCGTCAGCCGGCGCTTTGAAGGTGATGTCTTCCATGGTCGCTTCGCCGCGCATGACCCTGGCCGCGGCCATGACCGCGTCCACCAGGGGTTTGTAGCCGGTGCAGCGGCAGATGTTCTGGTGCTTTTTGAACCAGTCGCGCACGTCTTCCCGGCTCGGCGACGGATTCACATCCAGCAGCCCCTTGGCGGAAACAATGAACCCCGGCGTGCAAAAACCGCACTGCACCCCGCCGTAAGTGATCCAGGCCCGCTGCAACGGATGCGGGTAATTGGGCGCGCCAATGCCCTCAATAGTGGTGATCTCGCTATAATCCTTAATATTCTTCATCTTCCGCGTACAGGACCGGACCACCTTGCCGTCCAGAATGACCGAACAGGCTCCGCACTGGCCGGCCCCGCAGCCCACCTTCACGCCGGTAAGCCCGATGCGCCGCAAAAGCGCCGCCAGGCTGTCCCGCTCCGGATCGCAGACCACCATGCGCTCCGCGCCGTTTATGATCAGGCATAGTTTTCTTAAATGCATTATGATGAATCCTCCTGATTTGAGGGGCTCCGCCCCTCAAACTCCTCTAAAACGCTTTCTCCAGAACGGCGCGGATCTGTTTGGCGTTGGCGCTGCGGCAGTTAAAGCGCAGTTGGACGCTGAGCAGGGCGTCTTCGGCCACCTGGTCCAGGAGTTCCGCTTTGGCGCCCACGTCGCGCAGGCGGCGGGGCAGTCCGCAGAGCTCCACGAATTTTTCCATGGCGCTGACGGCGGCGTGGGCCCGGGTGTAGATGTCGCCGTCGGCGAGGCCAATGCCCATGGCTTTGCCGAGGTTGATGTATTTTTCCGGGGCGGCCATGTGGTTGTATTCCATGACATAGGGCAGGATTACGGCATTGGCCAGGCCGTGCGGCACATGGAAGTGCGCGCCCAGCGGGCTGGCGATGGCGTGGGCCAGGCCCAGGAAGGCGTTGTTGAAGGCGATGCCGGCCAGAAGCGAGCCCTGCAGGACCATGGCGCGGGCTTCAATGGAGGAGCCGCAGTTCACGGCCTGGGGCAGCCAGCGGTAGAGCAGGCGCGCGGCTTCCAGAGCCAGGGCGTCGCTGATGGGCTCGCTGATGAGCGAGGTGTAGGCTTCCACGGCGTGGGTCATGGCGTCCAGGCCGGTGGCCGCGGTCAGGCCGGGCGGCAGGGTCAGGGTGAGTTCCGGGTCCAGCACGGCCACGTCCGGGGCGATCAAGGTGCTGGTCACGGTGAATTTCAGGTTGGCGGCCAGGTCGGAAAGCACGGCGAAGACGGTCACCTCGCTGCCGGTGCCGGCGGTGGTGGGCACGGCAATAAGGGGCAGGCCCTTATGCTTGACTTTGCCGACCCCGCCGTAGTCCTGGAGCCTGCCGGGGTTTCCGGCCAGCAGACTCGCGCCCTTGGCCGCGTCAATGGGGCTGCCGCCGCCCACAGCCAGGATGACGTCCGAGCAGTCGGCCCGGATCATGCTGAAGATTTCCTCAATGACTTCGGTGCTGGGGTCCGGCAGGACGCGGTCAAAGACTTCAAAGGGTATGCCGGCCCCGTTGAGGGGCGCGGTTATTTTGTCCAGAATGCCCGCCCCGGAAACGCCTTTGTCCGTGACGATCATCAGGCGGCTGCCGCCCAGGGCCTTGAGCTTGTCCGGAATTTTACGGATCGCGCCGGGGCCGAATTCGATCTGCGTGGGATTGTTGTATTGATACTGAACCATGCCGGGCGCTCCTATCTGAGGAAGGTATAGGGAAGGAAAGTGACTATCCGCGGAATATAGGTGCAGATGAACAGAACCAGCACGCTCACGCCCACCCACTTCCAGATGGGCTGGATAAGCAGGCGCAGGGGCACGCGGGTGATGATGGAAGTGGTGAACAGGGCCACGCCCACCGGCGGGGTGAGCAGGCCGATGATCAGGTTGATGCACATGATCACGCCGAAGTGCACGGGATCTATGCCCACCTGGCTGACAATGGGCAGAAAGACCGGCACCAGGATGATGATGGCCGCGATGGTTTCCATGACCATGCCGACAAAGAGCAGGAAGACGTTGATGAGGAAAAGGAGCACCCACTTGTTGTCGGTCAGGGAGAGCATGGCTTCGGCAATGGTCTGGGGCAGTTGATCCAGGGCCATGGTCCAGCCGAGGATATTGGCCATGGCCACGATGATCATGATGCCAGCGCTGGTCACGCCGGTGCGCCGCAGTATAGTGGGAATATCCCGGAATTTTAGCTTCTTGTACACGAAACAGCCCAGAAGCAGGGCCACAAAGGAAGCGGTGGCCGCGGATTCCGTGGGAGTGGTCATGCCGCCCAGAATGCCGCCCAGGATCACAAAGGGCACCAGCAGGGCCGGCGCGGCTTTGGCCAGGCTGCCCGCCCGCCTGCCCCAGGAGGTTCTGGGCTTTGATTCCCATCTGGAGCCCATGCTCCGGCCCATGAAATAAATGAGAATCATGAAAGCCATAGCCAGCAAGAGGCCGGGCATGATGCCGGCAAAGAACATCTCGCCTATGGAAACCTGGGCGGACACGCCGTAGACGATAAAGACCATGCTGGGCGGGATGATCGGCCCAAGGATGGAGGTGGCGGAGCAAAGGCAGGCGGAGAAGACTTCGTCGTAGCCGTCCTTGTCCATTTCCGGCTTCATGACCCGGCCCAGCAGTGCGGCGGAAGCGTTGGCCGAGCCCAGCAGCGCGCCCAGAAACGCGCCCACCATGACGGTGACGTAGGCCATGCCGCCCCGGATATGTCCCATGAAGGAGCGCATCATTTCAGCCAGTCTTTCCGTAACTCCGCCGAATCCCATGAGTTCCCCGGCCAGAACAAAAAGCGGAATAGCCATCAGACTGGTGTTGGAGGCGGCGGAAAACATGCGCTGCGGCAGCATGGTGAAAAAGGTGGGGTTGTCCATGAGCAGGGCGTGCACCACGCCGGTGGCCCCCAGGGCGAAGGCTATGGGCATGCTGATGGCCAGGGTGACGATAAAAGTTATGGCTATACTCCTTCGCTCACCTTCTTTACCGCGGCCGGCTGGGCCGCCGGAAAATTCCGCGCGGTT
>JAVBSC010000043.1:0-25430 GCA_031547305.1 Desulfovibrionaceae bacterium | reverse complement strand
TTCCGGGCTTGTGCGCATCTGGTATTCCATGTGCAGGGGAGAGGTGGCCAGAAAAATGTGCAGGCGCGGGTTTTTGGCATCCTTGATGGCTTCCCAGGATCTATCAATGTCGTGTGGATTGGCGCGGCACAGGCTGGCCACCTGGGCTTTGGAAAGGCGTCCGGCAATGGTGCGCACGGCCTCAAAATCGCCGGGACTGGAAGCGGCGAAACCGGCTTCAATCACGTCCACTCCCAGGATTTCCAACTGCTCGGCCAGGCGGATTTTTTCCTGCAGGTTCATGGTGGCGCCTGGGGATTGCTCGCCGTCGCGCAGAGTGGTGTCAAAAAAGATAACGCGTTCGCTCATGGCATCCTCGTTGATGTTGCGCGGCAAAAAGGCCGCGGTGAAAAAACGTAAAAACAAAAACGGCCGCCCGAAGGCGGCGCGCACAGGGTACAATTGCCGAAAGAAATTGGAAAATGGCTGTGCGCGGCTATAGTCGGCCGCGTAGCAGGAGGGAAAGACCAAAAGCGCAAAGGCCGTCAAGCGGCTTTTTTACGCTGGAGGAAGAGAATATTGCGGAAAAATCAGAAGACATGCCTGCTCCGTTCAGATATATGCGAAAAAATCAATAAAGCATAAGATCTGGCCGGTCAAGCCTTTTTATTACTATTATTTACACGCCGGCTGGACAGAAAATGATATATCGAATAGGATTTTAGCAACTCGGCCTGATAATTCTCATCAAGCGCGTATTCGGGGGAAGACATGAACGGGCAGGCTTCTCTTCAGAACGATTTTTTCATGTACGAAGAACAGGTCGGCAAGAGAATCCGCAGTAAAATCGCGGATTATGACAGATACGGGTTTACTTCCAAGCAGTCCTGCGCCCTTAACGTCTTTTTCGATCTGGCCCAGGAATACGAAGATCTGCACGCCTTCCACGTTTTGCCGGTCCAGGTCCTGAAGCATTTTTTCAGCCTGGACGCTGAATTTTACGTGCGTGGGGAAAACGGCGCCTTCCGGATGGTTACGGCGGCAATCCCGCAAAAGGAAAAACAGCCCCTGACCAGGGAGTCTGTATGCAAAACCGCGACGGACGGCAAAAAACTCTGCCTGCCGGTACGCGGCCGTTTTTTTGACGATTTTGAATATTCCCGCGATGTTCTGGGGGTTCTGGTCATTTACCCTGAATCCGCTCCAGCTCCCCAGGAACGCCTGTTTCTGGAAAAATTCGCCAATCGCCTGGGCTACAGTATGCACAACCGCATTCTGGCGGAAAAAGATAAGGAACACCTGGCTTTTACGTGTAACCTGGTACAGGACATAGGCCACAATGTGATCGGCCCGAACATGCATTTCAAGCTGCTGATCAATCAACTGGAAGGAAAGATTGCCGCCCTTGGCCGTTTGGGGGGCGAGGAAGGCACGCCTTACGGGTCTGTGGACCCGTTGCGCAAAGAACTGAACTGCCTGCATCAGGAACTTCAGGAACATTACCAAAAAATCAGCCACCAGTTCCAGCACACCTGCTTGTTTTTGGAAAGCCTGCTCCGGGAAAGCCATTTCGCCCAAGGGCATTTCGTGCTTCGGCCGGTGCGCCTTAACTTGGTGGAACGGGTTGTCAAGCCGCAGTTTGAGCACTATTTGCCCCAGTTTCTGGAGCGCGGCATAAAGGCGGAATTGCGCGTGTCCGACTCCTGCCACTTTAAGGAAACTGAGGCGGACCTTGGCCTGTTAAGCCAGGTGCTGGCCAACCTGCTGGCCAATGCCGTAAAATACACCGGGCCGGACAGCAACGGCGAAGCGCGGGCTCTTTGCCTGGTGGAGGAAGCTCCGGACGCTCTTGGCCCAGGCCTGGACGGCATAAAGGTGGGCGTGCTGACCACCGGGCCGCACATAGAGGAAAAAGAGGCCGCCCTGCTGTTTGAAAAATACTTCCGCGCCTCCAATACCGCCGGCATAAACGGCACAGGCAGCGGTCTGCACTTCGCGCGGGAAATAATCCTGGCTCACCAGGGGCTGGCGTTTTATACCCCGGACCAGCGGGGCAATATGTTCAGCTTCATTCTGCCCGAATAAAACACCTTGATTTTTTATCTCATTGCCTGCTAAATTAGGGTTTTAACCCTTATTCCTCAGGACAGCGTCCTGATAAAGGCTCTTTTATGGATAAAAAAATCATCAGGGCGGCCGTGCACGGCCTGGGAAACATCGGGCGGCACGTGCTGGACTGCCTGGCTTGCGAGCCGGATTTTGAGTGCCTGGGCGTGCTGCGCCGGCCGCGGTCCCTGGGCACGCAAAAAGACGCCCTGCGCGGCCATGACGAATTCGGATCCCTTGAAGCGCTGTGCGCGGCCAAAGGCAAGCCGGACGTGGCCATAATCTGCGGCCCTTCCCGCGAAGTGCCGGATACGGCCGCCGGTTACCTGGCCATGGGCGTGAACACCGTGGACAGCTTTGACATCCATTCCGAACTGGGGAGCCTCTTGCCAAAGCTGGAAAAAGCCGCCCTGGCCGCCGGGCGCGCGGCCGTTTGCGCGGCCGGCTGGGATCCGGGCACGGATTCTGTTTTGCGCGCCCTGTTTGAAGCCATGGTTCCAACAGGCACCAGCTTCACCAATTTCGGCCGAGGCCGTTCCATGGGACATTCTGTGGCCGTACGGGGCATGCCGGGGGTTGCGGACGCCACCTCCATAACCATTCCCATGGGCGGCGGGCGGCATTCCCGCCTGGTTTACGTACTGCCTGAACAAGGCGAGGACCAGGCCCGGATAACGGCAGCCATCGCTAAAGATCCTTATTTCATTCACGATCCTCTGGAAGTGCGCTTTGTGGCGGACGCCTTTGAGCTGGCCCGCGTGGCGGACAATTCCCACGGCGTGCGCCTGGAACGTGGCGGGGCTTCCGGCAGCGTTTCCAACCAGCAGCTTATCTTTGACATGCGCATCAACAACCCGGCCCTGACCGCCCAGGTACTGGTGGCCGCCGCCCGCGCCGGCACCCGCCTGGCGCCCGGCGCCTATACGTTGATTGACGTGCCGCCGGTGCATCTTCTGCCGGGCGACCGGCTGGCGAATGTACTGAGGCTGGTGTGAGCAAAGGCGGACAGTCCATGAAAGTCCCCGCTCGCATGAGCGGGGACTTTCATGGACGGCGGATAGCAAAGCATCAGGGCAGAAGCGCGTGCAGTTTGGTGATTTTCTGCCCCTGCAAAGCCAGTCCGCCCATAAGCCCTCCCTGGTTGTAGATGAAGGCATAGATATCCGATTGAAGGGTGGTGGACGAAAGATCTTTTGCCAGGCCCGCATTCATGACGACCACGGTAGGGCCGGCGCCGATAGACCAGCCGGAGCTGCTGTCGATATATTCAAGCGCTTCCTTCGTAGTCAGGAACATGGTCTCGGAATAACTCTGAGCTCCCACCTGCAACCCGTAAGAGGCTGAGGCCGCATTATAATACCCCAGCACCTCCCCGTCCGGTGAAAGCAGGACTCCGTTGCCTCCGGAGCCTCCGGCCAGAAGGCCGGCCCTGAAGATGTCAGGAAATACCAGAATAGCGCTGGAGCGAGCCCGCAGTTCCCTGGCCTCCGGCGTTGAAGCATACAGTTCCTCCAGCGAAATACGCGCTTTGGAGACCAGTTCCTTCTGCGTGTCATCGGATATGCCGGTCATGCCGGCGCAAGATGTCAGCAGAGCCACAACAAGAATAGTGGAAGGCCAGACGAGTAGGTTCTTTCTTCTCATACATCACCAGCCATGATGCCCAGAATCATGGACACGGCAAAAAAACTTAATTTTGATCTGACAGTAAGCATAGTATTATCCTCAAGTTATTAAGATAGCGCCAGGGGAGCCATCCGACGCCCGGCATGGCTCCCCTGGCGCTATCTTAGGCGAATACCGCGCCTGAGAAATTATTTTTTTCAGCGCCTACAGCCTGACATCTCTAATAGGCTCCGGCATAGCGCAGAAAGAATCCCATGGGCAGTCGCCGCAGGATTCGTTGCTTACCCGGCGGTGGATTTCCGTTATGGCCTCGTGCATGGTGTGGAAGACGTTGTCGCGGCCAACGGCCGCGATGACGCCGGAGCGCAGCAGCACGTCCTCCACCTGCTCGTTCAGGCCGTTAAAAGAAATGCCCACCCCGGACTTGTGCAACCAGCGCACCAGTGAAAGCAGCGATTCCTCGCCAGAGGCGTCTATGGAATTCATGCCTGTGCAAACCATGTGGATGTGCTTTAGCTCAGGCTGTTCGGAAAGCCGCTGGAGGATGTAATTTTCCAGAGCCGCGCTGCTGGTGAAAAAAAGGGCCTGCTGAAAGCGCAGCACCGCGATGTGCCGGCATTCCCTGGTGCCGATGGATTTTACGTCCACCGCGCGGTTGCCCGGACCGCAAGTAAGAGAGATTATGTCCGGATGCAAGGATCGGTAAAAGATCAGGGCCACGGAAAGCAGTACCCCGACGTATACGCCCAAATCCAGGCGCGGGGCGGCCAGGAGCGTGAGCACGAAGGTGATGATGCCGATCAGGCCGTCCTGCCAGCGCACCTGCCAGTCCCGGCGGAACAGGTCCAGGTGCACCTGGTGCAGCATGGAGCAGATGACTACGGCGGCCAGCACGGACTGGGGCAGATGATACAGCAGCGGGGTAAAAAAGAGCAGCACCAGCAGAGCGAACAACCCGGCAAAGACGCTGGAGATTCTTGTTTTAGCCCCGGATGAATAGTTTACGGCCGAAGAGGAAAAAGATCCGGAAACCGGTCCGGCCTGGAGCAAGGCGCTGCTCAGGTTGCCCACGCCCTGGGAAATGAGTTCCTGGTTCGGGTCCACGCGCTCGCCGCTGATTCGGGCCATGGTCTTGGCAATGGAAATGGAGCTGGCCAGGCCGATGAAGGCAATGACCAGGGCAAAGGGAAAAAGCCGGCCGAACACGTCCACATTCATTTCCGGAAAAAACAAATCCGGCAGGCCGGCCGGAATTTTGCCCACCACTTCTCCGCCGCTGGTGAATAAAGCTTCCCGTCCGGAGGCGGCACCGGAAGGCTTCAGCCGCCAGGTCTGGCTGGGCAACGCGTTTTGCGGCTCCTTGCCCTGATCGTACATCTTCAGATCGTTGCCCGTCCCCTGGCTGACAAAGCGCATGGCGCGCATCTCATCCCTGGTCAGGCTTATTTTATCGCGCAGCCGCTGTATGGCCAGGTTCTGAACATTAATCTGGTAGTTCAGTTCCAGAGCCAGTCCGGGGCGCTGCTTTTTGCGGGCGTCCAAAGATTCCGCCTCCAGCCTTGCGCGCTCCTCGCCCAGGGCCACCAACGAAGCCCGGTCCACGCTCAGGGCGGTCAGAAGGCGCTGGGCTCTTTCCGATTTCACGGCCTCAAAAGGCACTACCGCGGAACGGTCAAAGCCGATGTACCAGGAAATAAATGTGGTCACAGCCACAGCCAAAAGGATCGCGGGAATGCGGCGGGTAAAAAACGGGGTTATGAAAATGATCCCGCCGGACAGAAGGGCCAGCCACAGGGAAGGCCAGTGGGTTTGTGTAGCGGCGGCCACCAGCACTCGAAAAACCGTTTCGTACTGATAGGTGGCGTTTTCCACCGTAACCCCGAACACCTTGCCAAGCTGGGAAAGGGCAATCAGAATGACCGCGGCGTTGGTAAAGCCGCTGATGACCGGTTGGGACAAAAAGTTCACCAGCACGCCCAGGCGGAAAACGCCCATGCCGAACTGGATCAGGCCGACCATAAGGCCAAGGACAACCGCATAGGCTATGTAGCCGGCCGTGCCGGTCAGGGCCAGGGGCTCCAACGCGGCAGCGGTAAGCATTGCGATTACCGCCACCAGGCTGGTGCACATCTGGCGGCTGGAGGAAAACACGCTGCCCAGAATCATGGGCAGGGTGGCGGCGTACAGGCCGTAATGCGCCGGCAGGCCGGCCAGTTGGGCATTGGCCATGGACTGGGGCACCAGCACCAGGCAGACGCTCAGGCCGGCCAGAAAATCCGCCCGGAAAAGATTTTTTTTGTAACGCCGAAGATCCCCAACAACCGGCACCAAACGCTCAACTGACAACTTCACAGCAAAAACCGCCTGCAAGCCGGGTTATGGCAGCCATTAAGCTGCTGATTCACCGGCCCAGCTTTAATCTTGACAAAGTTCATATTGTTGATAACTATTCGCAATAAGCATAACATAGAGGTAATAAATGTCACAAAACACACGTATGACCAAACAGCGGGCTCTGATTTTGCAGGAGCTGCGCAATGTGTGCAGCCACCCGACGGCCGACGAGATATACGGCATGGTGCGGCGCGCTCTGCCGCGCATCAGCCTGGGAACAGTGTACCGCAATCTGGATTTTCTGACGGAAAGCGGAGCCATCCTGAAGCTGGAGCATGCCGGGGAGCAAAAGCGCTTTGACGGCAACACCAAAGCGCACCAGCATGTGCGCTGCCGTAAATGCGGCCGGGTAAGCGACGTCATGCCGGAAGTGCCCCTGCCGCCCCTGCCGGACATGCGGGTGCCCGGCTTTACCGTTACCGAAGCCCGCCTGGAATTTTACGGTCTGTGCCAGGACTGCGCCTGACCGCCGGCTCCGGCAAAGTCCATGACCGCTCACCGCAAAAACACAGGAGTTCTTATGTCCGAGCCCAAAGACATGTGGCGCTGCAAAACCGTGAACTGCGGCTATATATACGACCCGGACCGCGGCGACCGCAAGAGCAAAACTCCCAAGGGCGTGAAATTCGAAGATCTGCCGGAAGACTGGCGTTGCCCGGTCTGTGGAGCGACAAAAAAGGCCTTTGAACCAATGGGGTGAGCCAGCCTACTCCTCCAGCCGCTGCTTCCGCAATTTCCGCCGCTCTTCCTGGAAGACGTAGTGGATTATTTCTTCCCGATCCTCTTCGCGCAGGTCCGTGAATTCCAGGACCAGCCCTTTATTGCCGCCCTTGTCCGCATGGCGGATGATCCGGCCGACTCCGGAGGCCATGCGGAAGGGGAAATCCCCCATGTGCAGGACTACTTCCAGGTACTGGCCGATTTCCAACGGGAAATCGGTCTGCATGACTATGCCGCCGGCGCTGATGTCCAGCACGCGCATTTTATGCGAAAACAACTCTTCCAGAGCGTCCTTGCGCAGGATGCCGAGCACGGATTCCAACTTGTTGTCAAGCTCCAGCAAAAACTTGGTTACGGACTCCGGCAGTTGTGACTGGGAAGCGAAGATTTCCCGCACCGCGTGCCCGGTGCTGCAAAAAGCTCCAGCGCAGATCTGGGGCTCGCTGTGGGAGTTGAGAACTCGGAAACGGCCGAAAAAGTGCGTGGTGACCCGGGCGTATTTGCGTCTGTCTTCCATGGGCTCAGTCCACCTCCACGTCCACCTGCATGGCCCGGACCGGACAGACCGTGGTGCACAGGCCGCAGGCGGTGCACTGCTCGGCGTCAAAGCCCACCCGGCGGTTTTCCCGCTCGTTATAAAGGGCGCCGGCCGGGCAGATGGCCGTGCACATGCCGCAATGCATACAGGCTTCTTCGTCGCGGGAGATACGCTGGGCCGCGTAATCAACCTTTATGCCCTGCTCATTCAGGTAGCCCATGGCTTCGCGCCAGCTCTCCTCCGCCCCTTCGATCTGGAGGGTCAGGTAGCCTTCGCGGCGCGGGCTGATGCGCGCCTTAAGAATATTGAACGTAATATCGTAGCGCCGCACCAGGTGGCACATAACCGGGTTGCCGGCGTGCTCCGGGGGGAAGTTCAGGTGGATGATCTTTCTGTAGGCTTTATTGCGGTCGTTCATTGTAAATCCTAAATGCAGTTTTATTTTGGAACGTCCTGCCCCGCGCTTTCAACCGGAAAAGCCGGCCTAAGACGTTTGAGCAGACTTGAATAATACGATAACGGCATGGATTTCCGCTTTCGCTGGAATAACGGATTGGCAATTCCGCCGTGTTGCGATTTCCCCCCGTCATTCCAGCGAAAGCGGAAATCCATGCCGTTAGTCCATAATTTTGCCATCTCCCGGAGAAAATACTTAGCTCGGGTTGGACAGAAACTTCTTGGCGCGTTCCGCTTCCGGGCTCTTGGGGTACTTGGAGACAAGCTCGTTCAAGCGCACTTTGGCCGCGTCCTTTTTACCCGCATAGTACAGTGCCATGCCCTGCTTGAGCATGGAAGACTGGAGCTTGCCGCTGCCGGGGTATTTTTCGATGACTTGATTGTAGGCCAGCACGGCGTTGGCGTAATCCTTCTGCTGGTAATAGGATTCCCCCTGCCAGAAGTATGAGTTGCTGGCCAGGTTATGGTTGGGGAAGGCTTTTACAAAGTCGGAAAAATCCCTGACCGCGTCTTTGTAGCGCCGGTCACTGAAGGCCTTGGTGCCGGAATTGTACAAAGCCGTGGCCGTATCCACGGCCTGCGGGGCCGTGCCTTGCGGCTGCACCGGCACGCCGCCGCCGGGAGCGACCGGCGCTCCCCCTCCTGGGGGGGTGGTATAAGGTTGGCCGGAGGGCGGAGTCGTGCCGGCGTCAGGCAGTGGGGCGTTAAGCGCCTCCACGTTCAGGCCCAGTTCCGAGGCGACCTGGCGCACGGCTGTTTCCAGGCGATCCACCCTGGCTCGAAGCTGGGCCATGTCGCCGCCGGCCTGGGCCGAGCCCTGGGCCTGCATGGTATCCATCTGCCCCTTGAGTGTGTTCACATCCTGGCGCATGGACTGTACCTGGGACCAGGTTTCCGCCTGGCCGGGGAGCACGTTTTCCACCTGCCCGACCTGGGAATTCAGGGTCATGATTTGTTGTTCATGCTGATTCAGGCGGGCGTAAATAGCATCAATGTCGCCTTTGCCGCTGACGCAGGAAGTCAGGCTCATAACCGCCGCAAGACCAATGGCCGGCTTGACAAGTCTGTTCATCAAAAAGCTCCCCCGGATAGAACCGGATTGGAAGTTAGGGAATTTCAACTTTGAAATGCCCGGCCATGGCCGCCGCGTGGGCGCATGCGAAACTTGTTTCGCTGTTACAGCCTGCGCCGGCATCTTAAAGTTCATCCGCTCAAAGGCATTCAATATTGCCGCCAAGGGCCGGTCACGCGTTTTCTGCCGAACAAAATATAGGCAATCCCCCCGATGACCGGAACAAAGACCCCGACGCAAACCCAGATCAGGCGCTCCTGCGCCGAAGAAAAACTATGGTGGAAAGCGTGCCAAATAGACCACAGATTCGGTAAAATTGGAAGAGCCAGCAGGATCAGATGGAAGGCATTCATACGGCTCCCCTACTTATTTCCAACTTCCGCGCCCGGCTGCCGCCACATGGACAGGGCCAGCAGGCCGGCGCCGCAGCAGATGGCTATATCCGCCACGTTAAATGCCGGCCAGTGCCAGTTGTTTATATAGAAATCCAGAAAATCCACAACCTCCCGATAACGCAGGCGGTCGATGAAGTTGCCAACGGCTCCGCCCAGAATCAGGCCAAGGCCGCAAAAGAGCTCCCAACTGCGGGGAGCGGCGCTTTTGGCCAGCCAGAGAATCACTGCCACGGCCAGGATGGCGGCCCCGGCAAAGAGCCAGAACTGCCAGCCGCCTTGCGCTCCGAGCAGGCCGAAGGCCGCGCCGGTATTGCGCACGCTGACCAGGTTAAAGAAGCCGTCAATGATTGGCCGTGAACTGTGCAGGGGAAGATGATCCAGGACCAGCTTCTTGGTTAGCTGGTCCAGGGCGATCACCGGCAAGGCCAGTGCCAGAAGTATTTTATAGCGTATATCCATTCTATCTTAAATATCTTTTCTTATCAAAACTCAAGGCTTTCCTTCAGAGGCGCATTCCTCCTCCCCTCACAGCCGCCGATAGGGAGGGACCGGGTGGGCGGGACCCCGAGGGGGCTTGCCCCATTGCGGTCCCTCCACCTGATCGATCCTCTACTCTCCAATTTCCTTCAGCACCGCGGTGCAGCGTGGGCAGGCCCTGGGGTGGGCGGGATCAGAACCAAGTTCCCGGCTATAGATCCAGCAGCGGGCGCATTTTTCGCCGGCGGCGGGCTGAATCAGCACGGCCAGTCCCGGGTATTCCTCATTGACAACGGCTTCGGCCGAAGCCTGGGCCAGGTCTTTGAGCTCCAACTGAGACACGATGAAGACCGGGCGCAGGTCCGTATCCAGGCGGCCCAAGGCGGCCTGGAAGTCAGCGTCCAGATAGAGAGTGACTTTGGTGTCCAGGGCGTGGCCGATCTTGCCGTCCTTGCGCAGTGGTTCGATAGCGCGGGTCACGGCGGCGCGGGCCAGAAGCAGCTTGTCCCAGTCGGCCCGTTGGGCGGCGGGTGGGGTAAGGTCGGAGGCGGCGTCAACGGATAGGGCGAACACGGTTTTAATTCCGGAACGCAAAGACTCGTTCAGATGGCGGAAGACTTCCTCGGCGGTGAAGGACAGCACCGGAGCCATGTCCCTAAGCAGCAGGAGCAACAGACGCCACAGGGAGGTCTGGGCGGAGCGGCGCTCCGGGCTTTTGGGCGGCGAGGAGTACAAACGGTCCTTAAGGATGTCCAGATAAAAGGCGGAAAGATCCGAAACACAGAAGTTGTGCAGGGTGTGGAAGACCTTGTGGAATTCAAACTCCCGGTAAGCCTCCTGCACTTTAGCGTGAGCTTCCGCGGCCAGGGCCAGGGCAAAGCGGTCCAGACCATCCATCTTGTCCGGCGGCACGGCGTCGGCCGGGGTAAAGTCGCCCAGGTTGCCCAGAATATAGCGGCAGGTGTTGCGGATGCGGCGGTAGGCGTCCACCTGGCGGCTGAGGATTTCGTCGGAAATGCGGATGTCCTCGCGGTAATCCACGGAAGCCACCCACATACGCAGGATTTCCGCGCCGAATTTATCGATTATTTCCTGCGGGGCAATGACGTTGCCGATGGACTTGGACATTTTCTTGCCTTCGCCATCCACCACGTAGCCGTGGGTGAGCACGGACTTGTAAGGCGCCGCGCCGCGCGTGCCAACGGCGGCCAGAAGCGAGCTGTGGAACCAGCCGCGATGCTGGTCCGAGCCTTCCAGGTACATATCCGCCGGAAAGCGGCATTCCTTGCGCTTTTCCAGCACGGCGGCCCAACTGGTGCCGGAATCGAACCAGACATCCAGGATGTCTGTTTCCTTTTCCCACCTGGACGCGCCGCAATGCGGGCAGGCCAAGCCGGCCGGGGCCAGGTCCGCCACGTCGTGCTCAAACCAGTAGTCGCAGCCGCTGGGGTGTTTGGCGAAGCGATCCGAGATGCCCTTGGCCCAGGCCGGGTCGTGCCAGGCCTCGCCGCAGGATTCGCACAGCAAGGCCACAATGGGCACGCCCCAGGTGCGTTGGCGGGAAATGCACCAGTCCGGGCGGTTCTCGATCATGTTGTAAATGCGTTCCTCGCCCCAGGCGGGAATCCACTGCACGTCCTCGCGGATGGCTTTAAGGGCGTTTTTGCGCAAGTCGTTCTTTTCCATGGAAATAAACCACTGGGTGGTGGCCCGGAAAATGACCGGTTTTTTACAGCGCCAGCAATGCGGGTAAGAGTGCGAAAGCTTGCTCGCGGCCAACAGATTGCCGGTTTCTTTGAGCTTTTCAATGACCTTGGGGTTGGCGTCAAAAATATTCAGACCGGCGAAGTACGGCACGCTGTCCAAAAACTCGCCCTGGTCGTTCAGGGGAGAGAGGATCTCCAGCCCGTACTTCAGGCCCATTTCGTAGTCTTCCCGGCCGTGGCCCGGCGCGGTGTGCACACAACCCGTGCCAGCGTCCAGAGTGACGTGCCCGCCCAGGACGATTTTGGAATCACGGTCATAAAAAGGATGCCTGGCCAGGCAGCCTTCCAGAATGGCGCCCTTGAACACGGCCAACTTTTTATAGTCGGCCCAGCCGAAGGTTTTGGCGCAGGCTTCAAGAAGCTCCTGGGCCAGAATGTAGAATTCGCCGCCCAGCTCCAGCAGGACATAGTCAAATTCCGGGTGCATGGCTATGCCAAGGTTGTCCGGCAGAGTCCATGGCGTGGTGGTCCAGATGACAATGTAGGTTTTGGAGGCGTCCGCCGCGGCCAGTTCCTTGGGCAGTTCGGCGTCCTTCATGGGGAAGCGCACAAAAATGGAGGGCGAGGTGTGATCGTAGTATTCCACCTCGGCCTCGGCCAGGGCGGTATGGCAGGAACAGCACCAGTGGATTGGCTTTTTGCTGCGCTGCACCCCGCCTTTTTCCATAAACTCGCAGAGTTCGCGCGCCGTGGCCGCCTCGTATTCCGGATGCATGGAAACGTACGGCTCCGCCCATTCACCGAACACTCCCAGACGCTTGAATTCCTTGCGCTGGATGTCAATAAACTTGGAGGCGTATTCCCGGCAGCGTTTGCGCACCACATGGGCGGGCAGGTCTTTTTTCTTTTCCGCCAGTTCCTGCTCCACCTTAAGCTCAATGGGCAAGCCGTGGCAGTCCCAGCCCGGCACGTAGCGCGCAGCCTGGCCCTGCATGTTGCGGGACTTTATAATGATATCCTTGAGGATCTTGTTCAAGGCCGTGCCCAGGTGAATGTGCCCGTTGGCGTAGGGGGGGCCGTCGTGCAGCACATACTCGCCGATTTTGCCGCCGGCCTCAACCATCAGGCCGTAAGCGCCGATTTCTTCCCAGAACTTCAAAGTCTCCGGCTCGCGCCTGGTCAGGTCGGCCTTCATGGGAAAAGCGGTTTCCGGCAAATTCAACGTCTTCTTATAATCGCTCATGGATACTCCGGTTTATGGAAATAGTCCTGCGGGGACGAGCCGCGCAAAATAAAAGGATATTTTTGGTGCAAGAGGCGATGGAAGTCAAGTGCCGGCTTATGGTGGAAATTTTCAAGCTAATGGTGGATTTCCGCGGAATGGAAGAAGCGCGGCCGGCTTTTGGGCGCCGACATCCAAGAAAAAGGCGAAATCGCCAGAAACGGTTCTTTGGAAACGGCGAAAAAAATAAGGCGGATACTTAAGAATATCTATTTCTCCCGCTCCGGGAGCAGGCGGGCGCTCCCCCCACGGATGAGAGTGCCGGGGATGATGCGTGTTTCATAGCTCGCTTCCGGGTTCATTATGGAACGTAAAAGGAGTGTTACCGCAACCTCGACAATTTCCTTAACCGGCTGCCTGATGGTCGTCAGATTATACCCCTGGCGTTCGGCTTCTTCCAGGCCGTCAAAACCAACCACGGATAACGCGCCGGGAACATCCACGCCAAGTTCGCGGGCGCAATCGATAACCGCCATCGCCATGACGTCGTTAAAAGCAAAGATCGCGTCCGGCCTGACACGCCGCTGCAGAAGTTTCCCAGCCGCCTCATAACCTGCACGATATTCATAGCTTTCCACCTCCACGCGGGCCCAGAGTTTTTTGCAATATCTGGTCAACCCTTCAATCAGGCCGCGCTCGCGCTCGCGCGAGGTGGAACTGGAAGAAACGCCGGCAATAAAGGCGATCCGCCGGTGATCCGCCATGGCCAGTTCTTCGGCGAGGAGTTGCGCCCCCTGAAAGTGATCGCACCGGACAATATTCGCCTCGCCGTCCTGCCGCGAAAAACGGTGAAAGATGACTAAAGGCACGCCGCAGGAGGCGCAATGCGCGGCCAAATCGGAGGTAAAAGTTGAAGATGCGCAAACCAGGCCGTCAACCTGATAACGCAAGGCGATGGTCAGCAGTTCGTCCACATTGTCGCCGGCATAGGCGTTCAACAGCAGCGTGTGGTAATCATTTTTCTGAAGGCGGGCAGTGAGCTGGTTAAGAACGTCCGCATAAAACGGTTCACCCATACGGGCGATGATCAGCCCGATCAACTTGGTGCTCCTGGTGCTCAGGCTTCTGGCTATTGCATTAGGGCGATATCCAAGGCAGTTGGCGACCTTAATGATTTTTTCCCGAGTATCCTGCGAAACTGAAGCCCCCGGAGTGAATACGCGGGATACGGCGGACTGGGAAACTCCCGCTATTTCCGCAACGATTTTTGAGGTAACTTTTTTGGCCATAATTAGTATCTTAGTATACTGAACCAGCAGCGAAATATCCACACCCTTTTTATAGGCAATAATCCAGAATAGTTATGCTGATTTATTGTGCTGCCCGGCAATGCGCGTCGCGCAACAGCGCTGCTGTGTCCTTTGCGATAAACACTTTATAAATGATGTCAGGATAATATAATGGCAATTGTTGCATACGTGTGCAATATATAAACAACATTGGTTGTCACAAATTCAAAAAACATGATGACATTGATTTAATGATATTTTGTATTCATATGCAATTATATTTATAATTTTTATGCTTATTTATTTTTTTATATTTCAATAAATGGATTAATATCAGCATACATGCATACGCTTGCACTGAGGTTACGCCCATGTCCTCAAATAAGAAAAGTGTTGAAACTGACGTCATCATAATCGGCGGCGGAGCGACAGGCGCTGGGGTCGCCAGGGATTGTGCGCGGAGGGGATTGCGCTGCCTTCTGCTCGAAAGATGGGACTTTTCCACCGGGGCTACCGGGCGCAACCACGGCCTGCTGCACAGTGGAGCGCGTTACGCCGTGACCGATGCGGAATCCGCGCGTGAATGCATCGAAGAGAACACTATTTTGAAAAGAATCGCCCGTCACTGCATTGAAAACAGTGACGGGCTTTTTATTACCTTGCCAGAGGATGACCTGGGGTATCAAAAAATATTTGCCGATGCCTGCGGCGCATCCGGCATTCGGGCTGAAGTAATAGCGCCGGAAGAAGCCCTCCGCCTTGAACCGTCGGTCAATCCTGCAATTACCGGCGCGGTGCGCGTTCCGGACGGCGTGGTTGATCCGTTTCGCCTGACCATTGCCAATGTGCTTGATGCGACAATGCACGGCGCTCACTGCCGGACGTATCACGAAGTTACCGGCATGCTGCTGGAAGGCGGCCGGCTGACCGGAGTGCGCATCCAGGATCGCCTGACCGGAGAACGCAGCGAAGCGCGCGCCTCTGTTGTGGTCAATGCGGCCGGCATCTGGGGGCAGCGCATAGCTGAAATGGCCGGGGTCACTGTAACGATGTTTCCAACCAGGGGCACGCTGCTGATTCTCGGGCATCGCGTAAACTCCATGGTCATCAATCGTTGCCGCAAGCCCGCCGACGCCGACATCCTTGTGCCCGGGGATACGGTTTCGCTAATCGGCACCACCTCAGTTCCAATCAGCTTCGCGGAACTGGACGATCCGCTCGTCAGCGGAGAAGAGGTGGACCTGCTGATCCGGGAAGGTTCGCTGCTGGCTCCGGCTCTGGCCGCGACAAGAAAAATACGCGTCTATGCCGGAGCCAGACCGCTGGTGGCGGATGACGGCGATCCGACAGGGCGCCGAATCAGCCGCAGGATTGTTCTGCTTGACCACGCCAAACGCGATGGACTTGAAGGATTTATCACCATTACCGGCGGCAAGCTCATCACCTACCGGCTGATGGCGGAAATGGCCACGGACTTGATCTGCGCAAAACTTGGCGCCTCGGCGGCTTGCGATACTGCTGAAGCGCCATTGCCCGGCTCGCGTGAATCCTCTGAAGAAACGTTACGCAAGGTATTTTCCTTACCGCCGGCCATGCGTGCCGTCGCGGTTGGCCGGCATGGGGACATGGCCGCAAGCCTCGCCGGAGGAACGGCTCAGGACAACAGCCTGGTCTGCGAATGCGAATCCGTCACAGTGGGGGAAGTGCGGCACGCGGTAACAAATCTTGAGGTCAAGACGGTTATGGATTTACGCCGCCGCACCAGGATCGGCATGGGGCCATGCCAGGGCGAACTCTGCGCCTGTCGGGCCGCCGGGCTGCTTGTCCGCTTCGGAGCGGTCAAACCGGAGGCGGCGGTCGCCCAACTCAGCATGTTCCTTAAAGAGCGCTGGCGCGGCATGCGCCCCCTGGCTTGGGGCGAAATCCTCCGTGAAAGCGAACTCACTATGTGGGTATACCGCGCCGTGTGCGGACTTTCCGAAAGCGAAGGGGGGCGAAATGCGCTTTGACGTTGTAGTTATCGGCGCGGGGCTGGCCGGGATAAGCGCCGCGTTGCGCATTCAGGAAGCCGGTAAATCCTGCGCTTTGGTCAGCGCCGGGCAAAGCGCGCTGCATTTTTCCTCCGGTTCATTTGACTTCCTGCACCACCTCCCGGACGGCTCTCCTGTTACAAAGCCTCTGGAAGCGTTACCGCTGCTTGAAGACCAGGCCCCGGAACACCCCTATGCCCTGCTCGGAGCCCGGCGCTGTGAGGAACTTGCCTTGGAAGCGGAACGCCTGCTGGCATCATGGTCAGTGCCAATGCGCGGCTCACTGCGCGCCGGGAACCATTTGCGCCTTACCCCCCTTGGAAAAACGGCTTATGCCTGGCTGAGCTCGCCAGAAGCCATGACCTGCGAAAACATTGACGGAAGCCAACCGATCTGGCCTTGGAAAAAAGCGGTCCTGGTAAATATTGAAGGATTTCTGGATTACTATCCTGAAATTCTGGTTGCCGAACTCAACGCCCGCGGGGTGGAAACAGAATGCCGGGTGCTTTCACTCCCCGTTCTGGAGGAATTGCGCATCAACCACAGCGAATTCCGATCCATTAATATCGCCCGCGCGCTTGATTCCGAGGAATACTTCCATCCGCTCACCAAAGCCTTTGACCAAGCCGCGGGAGAAGCGGATCTGCTCCTCCTGCCGGCCTGTTTCGGCCTGAACGTTCCAGACTTAATCAGCCGCATCGCCACAGCCATACGCAAGGACATCCGGGTGATTCCCACCCTGCCCCCGTCTCTGTTGGGAGCCAGGATCAGCAAAGCCATGATCCGGACTTTTCTCAGCCGGGGCGGCGTGTTCATGCCGGGAGACAGAGCTGTCGGCTGCGAAATTGGCGGCTCGCGGCACTCGCGGCACATGCGCAAGCTGTATACGGCCAACCACGGCAGCGTCCCTTTGCAGGCCGGGCACTATCTGCTGGCGTCCGGTAGTTTCCTTAGCCGGGGGCTTGAAGCGGACCAGAACAGCGTTAAGGAGCCGGTATGCAATCTGGATATGACGGGTGTTCCCCACGGTCGGGACAAATGGACCAATCCAAGCTTTTTCCAGGACCAGCCTTATGCCGGGTTCGGAGTACGCACTGATTCCTCCATGCACGGCTACGTTGGCGGCGTACCTGTGAGCAATCTCCACGTTGCCGGAATGCTCCTGGGCAATGACCATGCGCTGCGCCTGGGATGCGGGGCCGGCACGGCCCTGGTGACGGCGCTGGCCGCCGCTTGCGCAATTCTGGACAGCCGGGAGTAATATCATGCATCCACTATTGGACACCACGTTTGAGCAATGCACCAAATGCACTATTTGCACGGAATATTGCCCGCTCAGCGCATTTAATCACACATTCCCCGGTCCCAAGCAGTCCGGCCCGGACGGAGAGCGCCTGCGGCTGAAAAGCCCGGCGGCATATGATGACGCCCTGAAATACTGCCTGAACTGCAAGCGCTGCGAGGTGGCCTGCCCTTCAGGGGTACGCATAGGCGACGTTATCCAACTTGCGCGCAAAAAATATGAACGGCGCAAGCTGTCTCTGCGCGACGCGCTGCTCGGCCATACTGATTTCATGGGGGGGATGGCCGCGGGGCCAATGGCCCCTGTGTTGAACGCCGTGGCCGCCAGCAAGCCGATCAAAGCACTACTGGAAGCCGGACTGGGCATTCCGGGCAAACGCCGGTTTCCGCGTTACGCCACGGAACCGTTCCGCCGCTGGTTTACACGGAAGGCCGAACAGGCCCAAGGCGTTTTTCAGGAACAGACAGCGTTGTTCCACGGCTGCTATGTAAACTATAACAACCCGGCTCTGGGCAGGGATATTGTGGCTGTGTTCAACGCCATGGGGATTGGGGTGCGCCTGCTGCCCCAGGAGAAGTGCTGCGGGGTGCCGCTCATTGCCGGAGGTTTTTTCAGCCATGCCGCCAGAAACGCCAGACTCAACGCGGCTTCCATTGCCAGCATGCTGCGGCGGGATATCGACGTTGTTGTCACATCTTCAACCTGCTTCATGACCTTGCGGGATGAATACCCGCATATTCTGGAAGTGGACAACTCCGTTTGGCGAGAGAGAATCGATCTTGTCGCGCGGCACATCCACCGCCTTCTGGAAAACGGCAAAACATTGCGGCTGCGCCCCATCAGGCTCAAAGCCGCCTACCATACCGCCTGCCACATGGAACGTCTTGGCTGGGGCAGCTATTCCATCGATCTCCTGCGACGCATCCCGGCGCTGGATCTGCGCATTTTACCGTCCCAGTGCTGCGGCATTGCCGGAACATACGGTTTCAAAATGGAAAACTACGCCGCAGCGCAAAAGATAGGGGCATCTCTTTTCCGCGACATTGAAGAATCCGGGGCGGATATCATCATCACCGACTGCGAAACCTGCAAAATGCAAATTGAAATGTCCACGGGCAAAGTTTGCGAGCATCCGGTGACCATGCTGGCAAGGGCGCTGGAAAGCCCCGCCTGGTAATAGTTTTTTAGGAATGCCGTCTGTAAACGGCATTTTATGGAATATTTTGATTTTGAGACGCTCGCTTCGGCGCTTCACGGCGAAACGAGCTTCGTCTACGCCCGCGCAACGGCCATGGCTGGACAGCGCCCGCGACGGCTCGGCATTTCAAAGTTGAAATGCCGCGGAAAAAAGGAGGTGATGTGGCGTCTGGTGTTCGAAAGTTTTTGTATAGCCCAAGCAATATCCGTCATACTTCCAGATGAATGCATTCAGCGGCGCCGCGCGGAGTGACAACGCGTTCCGGCGCCCCGCCGGGGTACGGAAGCAACGCTTGCGTGAAACAACAATCATTGTGTAAAGGAGCAACAATGAGCGGAGCCCAAAAGAGTAGTTTTGGCGAGTACATGGCTGAATTTATCGGCACCTTTGTGTTTATGCTCTGCGGCATGGGCTGCGTGGCCGGGCTTAAGCTGGCCGGAGCCAGCTATGGACAGTGGGAAATCAGCATCATCTGGGGCGTAGCGGTAAGTATGGGCGTATACCTGGCCGCCGGGGTCTCCGGAGCGCACCTCAACCCGTCAGTGACCATCGCGCTGGCTATTTTTGGCTGCTTTGACAAGCGCAAGGTGATTCCATTCATTCTAGCGCAGACTTTTGGCGCTTTCTGCGCCGCCATTCTGGTCTATCTGCTGTACAACAATCTGTTCGCGCTCGCGCTCGCCGCCGCTGCCGGCGACGCCGCCAAAACCGTGGGTGTGGCCGGGATTTTCTGCACCTTCCCGAATCCCGACATATCCATGACGCAGGCCTTCTGCACGGAAATGGTCATCACCGCCATGCTCATGGGCATGGTCATGGCCCTGACCGACGACGGCAACGGAGTGCCGAAAGGCGCAATGGCCCCGCTGCTTATCGGCCTGCTTGTGGCGCTTCTCGGCGGCTCCTTCGGCCCGCTGACCGGATTCGCCATGAATGCCGCCCGCGATTTCGGGCCGCGCCTGTTCGCCTTTATTGCCGGATGGGGCGGCGACGTAATGACCGGCTACCCGTTGAGCGCGAAAATCAGCGTGCCGTACTTCCTGATTCCGCTGATCGCGCCAATTGTCGGGTCTTGCCTGGGGGCCTTCCTTTACCAGCGCATGATCGGCAAGAGCCTCACCTGCAAGCTGTAACCTGTTTCACTTATCCATAAAGGAGCCAAACATGGCTAAAAAGTACATCGCCGCCCTTGACCAGGGCACAACAAGTTCACGTACCGTAATCCTTGACCATGACGCCAACATCGTATCTATCGCCCAGCGGGATTTTCCCCAGATTTACCCTAAACCAGGCTGGGTAGAGCACGATCCCATGCAGATCTGGGCCACCCAGAGCTCCACGCTGACCGAAGCGCTGGCAAGCGCGGGCATCAATCCTGATGAAATCGCCGGAATCGGCGTTACCAACCAGCGTGAAACAACGGTGGTGTGGGAAAAAGACAGCGGAAAGCCCGTGTATAACGCCATCGTCTGGCAATGCCGCCGCACGGCGGCCATCTGCGACGAACTGAAAAAGGAAGCCGGTTTTGAAGACTATGTTCGGCAAAATACCGGCCTGCTTGTTGATCCGTATTTTTCAGGCACAAAAATTAAATGGATTTTGGACAATGTGGATGGCGCCAGGGCCAAGGCGGAGAAAGACGAGCTTCTGTTCGGAACCATTGACGCATGGCTGATCTGGCATATGACCCGGGGCCGGGTGCACGTCACCGATTACACCAACGCGTCACGCACCATGCTTTTCAATATCCATAAGTTGGAGTGGGATGAACGGATTCTGAAAACCCTTGGCATTCCGCGCTCAATGCTGCCGGAGGTGAAACCTTCCTCGACCGTATACGGCGAAACGAACATCGGCGGCAAAGGCGGTACGCGTATTCCCATTTCAGGTATCGCCGGGGACCAGCAAGCCGCTCTGTTCGGGCAGTTGTGCGTGAGCAACGGCATGGCTAAAAACACTTACGGCACCGGTTGCTTCATGCTGATGAATACGGGCACGAAAGCGGTTGTGTCAAAAAATGGTCTGATCACAACCCTGGCTTGCGGCCCAAATGGCGAAGTGAACTATGCCCTGGAAGGTTCGATCTTCGTGGCTGGTTCCGCCGTGCAATGGCTGCGCGACGAGCTCAAAATAGTGTACGATGCCGGAGATACCGAGTATTTTGCGGATAAAGCTGAAACCTCCAACGGCGTATATGTGATCCCGGCTTTTACCGGGCTGGGCGCACCCTATTGGGATCCTTACGCACGCGGAGCAATTGTCGGCCTCACGCGCGGCTCCAGCGCCAAGCACATCATCCGGGCCACGGTGGAATCCATCGCATACCAGGCAAAAGACGTTCTGGAAGCCATGCAGGCTGACTCGGGCATGCAGCTTCAGTCTCTGCGGGTGGACGGGGGGGCCTGCGCAAACAACTTCCTCATGCAGTTCCAAGCCGACATTCTGGGCACAAACGTTGAACGCCCGGCTGTGCTGGAGGTAACCGCCCTTGGCGCGGCCTTCCTGGCCGGGATTGCGGTCGGCTTCTGGCACGGGCTGGACGATGTGAAAAACCGCCTGGTCATCGAACGGGTCTTTACTCCCTCGGCAGACAAAAGCAAGCAGATTGCGCGCTACAACGGGTGGAAAAAAGCCGTATCCAGAGCGCTCAAGTGGGTTGACACGGATGAGTAGCGTAAATTAGCCGCGAAGTTATCCAAGAGGGCGCATTCGCGCCCTCTTGAGGCTGTTGCGCCACGTAGACGCAGGCGGCATCCGTTGCCGCCGTAAAGCGCCGGAGTGGGCGTACCTTTGCAAACATCAAACTGAAGAGGGCGCGAATGCGCCCTCTTGCCTGTATTTTGCAATTTCCGGTGCACAGTCTACCCCCAGGGCAGCAGCGGCTTCAGGTGCTGTACCAGGTCGTAGCGCAAATCCTCGTCCTGCAGAGCGAAGTAAATGTTCGCTGTCAGGTATTCCGCCCAGTCGCCGGCATCAAAGCGCATGCCGCGTATTTTAACGGCCAGCAGGCCGCTTTCGTTGGCCAGGCCCTGAAGCGCGTCGGTAAGCTGGATTTCCCCGCCATGGCCGGGCTTGATCTGTTCCAGATGCTTGAACACCTTGGGGCTGAGCACGTAGCGGCCCACTATGGCCAGGCGGGATGGAGCCTCGTTGACCTTGGGCTTTTCCACCAGGCTGTCCACTTTGTAGATGCCTTGCGAAAGCTCGTGCCCGGAAATGATGCCGTAGCGGCTCACGTTTTCCTGCGGCACTTCCATGACCCCGATGACCGACTGGCGTTCCGCCACAGCCACATCAATAAGCTGCTGGATACCGGGCGTCATGCCGAACATGAGGTCGTCGCCCACCATGATGCCGAAATAGTCGTCGTTCTGTACAACGTCCTTGGCGCAGAGCACGGCATGCCCCAGGCCGAGTTGGCGCTTCTGGCGGATGGAAATGATGTTGGCCATTTCCGCAACTTCACGGACCAGCTTCAGCTTGTCGGCCTTGCCGGCGCGCTCCAATACTCCCTCCAACTGGAGGTTATAGTCAAAGTGGTCCTCAATGGCGCTTTTGTCGCGGTTGGTAATGAACACCACGTCCTGGATGCCGGAACGGATAGCCTCCTCCACCACATACTGCACCACGGGCTTGTTGTAGATAGGCAGCATTTCCTTGGGAATGTTCTTGGTCGCCGGCAAAGATCGGGTACCCCACCCGGCCACTGGAATAACAACCTTGCGTATGTTCACGGCTCCTCCTTATTGAAACGCCGTCGGGCGTGTTGACACTATAGGATTTTTGCTCCATGGCGGGGAAGAGCCCGGCCAGGAGGGAGTACACTCTTAACAATAGTCGCCCGGAATGGCGGACGCTCATTCCGCGGGAGAGCGGAACGGACGCGGAAGCGGCGGCGGCCGCGCCCGAAGGGCGAAGCGCATGGATGCGCCGAGTCAAATCCGACGCAGCCTCAGGGCGAAAAGGCACAGTGCCGGCACGCCCTAAATCAAAGCGGTCTGAACAACGTCGGCCAGTTCGCGCGCCAGCTTATTAACCTGGTCCTCGTCCTCGCCCTCCACCATAATGCGGGCCAGGGACTCCGTGCCGGAATAGCGCAGCAGCACACGGCCCCGGCCGCCGAGCTGGCTTTCCACCCTCTCCTTGGCTTCAATAATCTGCGGGCAGCCCTCAAAGGGGACTTTGTTCCTTACTCTCACATTTATAAGCTGTTGCGGGAAAAGACGCAAGAGCCCGGCCAATTCGGACAGTTTTTTTCCACTTTGACGCATGATGCGCAAAATCTGCAGGCCGGCCAAAAGGCCGTCGCCCGTTGTGCCGTAATCCATAAAAATTATGTGCCCGGACTGCTCGCCGCCCAAAGAACAGCCGTGCTCGCGCATAGCCTCCACCACATAGCGGTCGCCAACGGCGGTGCGCAGCAGCTTGCCGCCTCGTTCCCGCATAAAGACTTCCAGAGCCATGTTGCTCATGACCGTGGAAACCAGCGTTTTGCCGGGCAGAACGTCTCTGGCCAGCAAATCGTTGGCGCACACGGCCAGAATCTGGTCGCCGTCCAGCACGGCGCCTTTCTCGTCCACCATGACCACCCGGTCCGCGTCGCCGTCCAGGGCAATACCCACGTCCGCCCGCGTTTCAAGCACCTTGGCGGCCACCACCTCCGGGTGCAGGGACCCGCTCTGGTAGTTTATGTTCAGGCCGTCCGGGTCCGTGCCCATTTTGATCACTTCCGCCCCCAGTTCGCGCAGGGCCATGGGCGCCACCTTGTAGTTGGCTCCGTTGGCGCAGTCCAGAACCACCCTCAGCCCGTCCAGGGTAAGGTGCGGCGGAAAGCTGTTTTTGATGGACACGATGTAGCGGCCCGGGGCGTCGTCAATCTTAACCGCCTTGCCCACTTTGTCCGCCGGTGGGTAATCCCATTCCCAAGTGGAATCCAGAACCATATCCGTAATGATGTCTTCCACTTTGTCCGGCAGCTTGAAGCCGTCGGAATCGAAGAATTTTCTGCCGTTATCGTGGTAAGGATTGTGCGAGGCGGAAATGACCACCCCGAAATCCGCCCGCATGTTCCGGGTGAGAAAAGCGATGGCCGGAGTGGGCAGCGGGCCGACCATCATCACGTCCACGCCGGCGGCGCACAGCCCGGCTGTAAGGGCCATTTCGAATATATATCCGGACAGCCTGGTGTCTTTGCCTATAACCACCCGGTGCCGCTTGTGGCCGGTCCGGAAATAAGTGCCGGCGGCCAGCCCCAGGCGCAGGGCCATATCCGGCACCATGGGGTAGACGTTAACCTGGCCGCGCATGCCGTCGGTACCGAACAGACGTTTTCCCATATATTAAATATCCTCTGAATTATAATCCATTATTCTTCACTGTAATCTGAACGTCCACTTCCGGCGGGGTCACGCTGACGAGTTCCCCGTTCTGCGGCAACAGCACATGCACGGGCAGCTTGTACGTCCCCTCTTTTATCTGGGCTGGCAACTGCACCACGGCCGCCACTCCGGCCTGGACAGAAGCCTTGTCCGCCTGCGAGGCCGGCAGGGCCACCTCCAGCCTTACCCTGGACGGCTGCACCGCCACGGTGTAACCATTGGGGGACGCCACGGTGACTTCTCTGGTCAGGCGCACGTTTTTTGTTTTCAGGTCAAGCTCCAGCAAAATGCCCACCCTGGGCGGGGTGACCTCCACCCCATCCGGCACCTGGACCAGTTGGCGCAGTTCCACCGCGCCGGCCTTGGTCTGGCTGGCCAACGGCACAGTGATTTTTATGCTGTTAATGCCCCGGATCACGCCCTGGGGGCCGCGCAGACGCACCTGGGGCGGCTGGAGCTGCAACGATTTGACCGTCATGTCCGAGGGGGCCGGGCCGTCCGGCTGGGATTCCAGCGGCACTTCGCGCACTTCAAGCGTATCCGCCTCCAGCACCACATGGTTGGGACTTATGGACATAACCTCGAACACCCCGGAAATGGGCAACTGGTCCTGGGTAATGGGAATCTCATTCGTGCCCGGGGTTATGCCGGAAAGATCCAGAGAAATTGAATAATCGCGGGCCAGCAGGCTTTTGGCCAGGCCCTTGGGGGAACGCACCCGCACGCTGATTTTATCCACCATGCCGCTGGAAACCACCATGTTGGCCGGCACGCCCTTGAATTCCACGCGCATGTCCACCATGACGTCCACTTTTTCCCGGCCGGCCACCAAATACCACATGGTCACGGCCATTATGAACGAGAGAATGAAGATTTGCCAGCGGTGTCTCACAGCGTTCTCTCCAGGGCCGAGGACAAGGTCCGGCGCAGCCGCATGGCGTCCAGGGCTGTTGTAAGGCGTCCGCCCAAAGCCACGCTCACCGCGCCCCGCTCCTCCGAGACAACCACTGTCACAGCGTCCGTTTCCTCTGTTATTCCCAGGGCCGCCCGGTGCCTGGTGCCGTAATCCTGCTTGCCCTGCACAATGGCCGAAAGCGGCAGAATACAGCCGCCCGCCACAACGCGGTTGTCCCGAATGATCACCGCCCCGTCATGCAGCGGGCTCTTGGGCCAGAACAAGGCGATGAGCAGCTCCTTGGACACCCTGGCGTCCAGGGTCACCCCGCGCTCGGTCACGTCCCCCAGCGGCACGCCGCGCTCAATGACTATGAGCGCGCCGATCTTGCGCTGGGCCATATACAGGGCCGCGCCCACCACGTCTTCCACCGCGCTCATGACCGCCGGCCGGTTGCGCCAGAAAAACAAACGTTTGCCGCCCATGGCCGTGAGCGCCAGGCGGATGTCCCGCTGGAAGACTATGACCACCACCAGGAACAGGGAACTTAAAAAAGTCTCCAGAATCCAGTTGAGCGTGCTCAATCCAAGCTGTCCGGCCACGAAGTGCGCCAGCATCAGACCCAACAGGCCCAACAGGGCCGCCG
>JAVBSC010000013.1:0-27036 GCA_031547305.1 Desulfovibrionaceae bacterium | reverse complement strand
TTTTCACGTGGCCATGATGGCCAACATGACCTACCCCTTTGCCGAGGCCAGGCAGTGGAACCGCTTCGCGCCCAAAACCTTCAAGCAGATCCTCATCCGCTCCACCAACGTGCTGGGCTACAAGCCCCAGCCCAAAAACCTTATGCGCGCCACCGCTGAACTGATCTGCGAGGACTTCCACGTTATCCGCTGTTTCGACTTCCTGAACCATATCGACAACATGAAACCCTTTGCGGAAGTGGTGCTGGGGGCCAAGGATCGCGTTTTTGAGCCGGCCTTGTCACTCACCTGGAGCCGCCGCTTTGACGTGAAGCACTACCTGGAGGCCACGGCCGAAGTGCTGCGCATGGTGGCCAAAGTTGGCGGCATGACCATTAAGGAAGCGGAAAAAAACATTTCCCTCGGCCTCAAGGATATGGCCGGCACCTGCCCGCCGCGTTTCATGGCCGAACTGGTCACGGCCCTGCGCAAAAAATACCCGAACCTGGTCCTGCACTACCACCGCCATTTCACGGACGGACTGTTCGTGCCGGCAGTCGGCGCGGCGGCCAAAGCCGGGGCGCATATCGTGGACACTTCCATCGGCTCGGCCACGCGCTGGTACGGCCAGGGCGACGTGCTGTCCACCGCCGCCTATATTGAAGACGAATTGGGCCTGAAAACCAACCTGAACAAGCGCATGATCCGCGACTGCAACTTTGTGTTCAAGCAGATCATGCCGTATTATGACCGCTACGCGGCCCCGTATTTTCAGGGCATTGACTACGACGCGGTGGAGCACGGCATGCCCGGCGGCGCGACTTCCTCTTCCCAGGAAGGAGCCATGAAGCAGGGGTATATACACCTTTTGCCGCATATGCTGCGCTTTTTGGCCGGCACCCGGCAGATCGTGCATTACCACGACGTGACCCCCGGTTCGCAGATTACCTGGAATACCGCATTTTTGGGCGTGACCAGCGCCTTCAAACGTGGCGGGGACGCGGAAGTCGAGTACCTGCTGGAAATCCTGCAGGAAGTCACCCGCACCCCGGAAGAAGAGCTTTCCCCGGAAATGAAAACCGCCCGCCTGGCCATTTACCAGGACTGCAACGACGCCTTCCGGGATCTGCTCCTGGGCAAGTTCGGCCGCCTGCCCCTGGGGTTCCCGCCGGATTGGGTCTACCAGAGCGCCTTTGGCGCGGAGTGGAAAAAGGCCGTGTCCTGCCGCACCGAGCATTCGCCGCTGGAAAACCTGGAAGACGTGGATTTGAAGTTGGAGCGCGAACAGCTTAACGCGCTTCTGCACCGCCAGTCCACGGATGAAGAGTTCATCATGTACCTGAACCATCCGGGCGATGCCTTAAAAACCATTGAATTCACCCAGAAGTACGGCAATCCGAACAATCTGCCCCTGGACGTCTGGTTTGAAGGCGTGCCCCAGGGCGGGGAGATCAACTTCACGGATTCCAAGGGCAAGCCGCATCACTTTACCCTGTTGCAGATTCAGCCGCCGGATCTCAACGGCGTGTCCGTGGCCCGCTACGTGCTGGATTCCGAAAACATGAGCAGCGAAGTCCAGGTGGCTAAACCCGCGGGCGTGCAGGCCAAGGGCGTGACCATGGCCAACCCGGACAACGAATACCATGTGCCGGCTCCGAGCAACGGCGATTTGTGGGTAATTTACGTGACTCCGGGGCAGGTGGTGAAAAAGGGCGAGGAACTCTTTAACATCTCCATAATGAAGCAGGAAAAGGCCGTGCTCTCCCCAGTGGACGCCATGGTCAAACGGGTGCTTAAGAGCGCGGACTACCGGGCCAGCAAACAGATGGTGCCGGTGCGCGAAGGCGAGCTTATTGTGGAACTGGAGCAAATACCCAGGTGCTGCGCCAACGTGGATTGCGCCAGGCCGCTGCCGGGCGAAGGCTATTTGTTCTGTCCGCATTGCGGAGAAAAAATAGAGTAGTGGTGTTGACGTCATGTCTTTTCGCTCTCTGGCAGGGCCTCAATTTTTTACTGTTTTTTTGCGCAGCTTTTTTGACTAGGAAATTAACCGAAAGTAGCATAGCTTAAAGAAATAACATCATTCATATCCTCGCAAAAGGAGAAGCCAGATGCCAAAAGCCAAGCCGGACAAGCCACAAGCTTCAACGCAGGCGGGCGCTTCACAGTCTGTGGATTTGACTAAAAAGCTCATTCTCGACGGCGCGGATATCGTAGCCATAGGTGAAGAAGCCGAAATCCTGGTGGGCGGCAAAAACTACAACACCGCCATAATCAACCAGGTGCCGGGAATAAGGACGCCGCAGTTCCGGGCCGTGTCCTCCATTGGCTTCCACATGCTTCTGGACGAGTGCAAAATTAACGCGGCCATGGTGCGCGCCACCGTGGACCGAGAATACAAGCGCATAGACTGGAACGACCCGGAGATCAGCGGAGATCCCGAATTCCTGCATAAATTCGTGCGCAATGTCGGCCGCCTGATTTTTGAAGAATCGCAGAACAAGGAAAAAGCCGGCCAGAACACCGTAAAACTGCGCAGCTTCGTTAACAACGTGGTGGAAGGATTTGCCACCTCGCCGGAAGGCATAGACCAGTTGCGCAAGCGCTCCGTGCTGGTGCAGACGGGCATTTTGTCCGTGGCCCTGCCGGAAGCGGTGGAAAAAGCCGTGCGCGAAGGCTATGCGGCCATCTGCGCCGAAGCCGGCGTGGAAGACGTGCCCGTGGCCGTGCGTTCTTCCGCCGCTGGTGAGGACTCCCGCAAAAAGGCCTTTGCCGGATTGCAGGACACCTACCTGAATATGCACGGCGCGGACCAGGTGGTCCGGGCCTATCACTGGGACTGCGCCTCCGCCTACAACCTGCGCTCCATGACCTATCGCCGGGAAGCCATCCTGGATGCCATAGCCCATGCGGAAGAAACCGGGGACGACAACATCGCCATCAAGGCCAAGCAGGAATGGGCCATTGAAAACACGTCGCTTTCCGTGTGCCTGATGCGCATGATCAACCCGGTCATTTCCGGCACGGCCTTTGCGGCGGATACCGCCACCGGCTGCCGGGGCACCGCGCGCAACGACCTGGTCTCCATAGACGCCAGTTACGGCCTGGGCGAGGCCGTGGTCGGCGGCATGGTCACCCCGGACAAATACTACGTGTTCCAGCGCGACGACGGCAACGAAGTGGTCATCCGCCAGATGGGCTTCAAAGACATCAAGATCGTCTATGAAGAAGGCGGAGGCACCAAAAAAGTTCCGGTGCCGGAGCTGGAGTCCCTGCGCTGGTCCCTGTCCCTCTCCCATGCGGAAAGCGTGGCCAGGGGCGTGCGGGCCATCAGCCGGGCCTACGGCGGCATCATTATGGATTCCGAGTTCTGCATTGACGCGGACGACCTGCTCTGGTTCGTCCAGGCCAGGCCGGAAACCCGCTGGAACGAGGAATTCGAGCTGCACCCGCACACCATTTTCATGCGCCGCAAGGAAGTGGAAAACAGCGCCCTGGCCAATGAGGACGTTCTGTTGGAAGGCAACGGCGCTTCGCGCGGGGCCGGGCAGGGCGTGGTCAGATTCCTGCGTTCCGCCCTGGAACTGAACCGCATCGAAAAAGGCGACATTCTGGCCGCGGAGCGCACCGACCCGGACATGGTGCCGGGCATGCGCGTGGCTTCCGCCATTCTGGCGGACGTGGGCGGCGATACCTCGCACGCGGCCATCACCTCGCGCGAGCTGGGCATTCCGGCGGTCATCGGCATCCAGCGAGTGGAAGCCCTGCGCGCCCTGGACGGCCAGGAAGTCACCGTGGACGGCACCAGCGGCAAAGTCTACCGGGGCCTCTTGCCCCTGCGCGAAGTGGGCGGCGAAATGGACCTTTCCAAGCTGCCGGCGACCAAAACCAAGGTCGGCCTCATCCTGGCGGATGTTGGCCAGGCCATGTTTCTGTCCCGCCTGCGCAACATTAATGACTTTGAAGTCGGGCTGCTCCGGGCGGAATTCATGCTGGGCAACATCGGCGTGCACCCCCTGGCCCTGTCCGCCTACGACAACGGCGAACTGGAGCAGGTGGTCCAGGAGCACCTGAAGGTGCTGGAGAACAAGCTCACCAAGACTTTGCGCTCACAGCTCAACGCCGGTCTGATTTCCATAAAGATAAAACTGCGCGACTATGTCGGCTACCTGACCGGCCTGACCGAGGAAATCGAAGCCCTGGGCGGGCAGACCGAAGTGCGCGACCCGGAGGATTCCCTGCGCCAGCAGCGCCGGTTGCGCGAATTGGAGCATAAACTGGATCAGTACCAGGACAAAGCTTCGCGGCGCATCGACCTTCTGACCACCAGCCTGGATCTGGAAGAGCACGTCCGCTACATTATGGGCTTTGACGACGAACTGGCCCTGCTTTCCGGCCACGATCCGGAGGTGGTCCGCCATCGCGGCGAAATAGACGCCCAGGTCAAGGCCATTGCGGCCAGGGTGGAGGGCATTCCATTTGTGCGCAAGGTGCTGGAAGACATCCGGGGCCTGCGGGAGGAAGTGGCCCTGCGCACCGGCCTGGCCAAAGACATTGAAGCCGTGCGCAACATTCCGGCCAAGATCAAGGAAATTATCCGTTCCAAGGGCTATCGTTCCGGCAAGGAACACTACGTGCAAACCCTGTCCCAGGGCTTGGCCCTGTTCGCCATGGCCTTTTACGGCCGGGATATCGTCTACCGCACCACGGATTTTAAATCCAACGAATACCGTAACCTGCTGGGCGGCCTGCTCTTTGAGCAGGTGGAAGACAACCCCATGCTGGGCTGGCGCGGCGTTTCCCGCAACCTGCACGACTGGGAGCTGGAGGCCTTTAAACTGGCGCGCGGCGTTTACGGCGGCACGAACCTGCAAATCATGCTGCCCTTTGTGCGTACCCTGGAAGAAGCCCGCAGCATGCGTTGCTACCTGGAGCAGGTGCATAAGCTCAAGAGCGGCCAGGACGGCCTTAAAGTCATCCAGATGGCGGAAATACCCAGCAACGCCATCCTGGCCAAGGAATACCTGGAGGAATTCGACGGGTTCTCCATCGGCTCCAACGACATGACCCAGATGGTTCTGGCCACGGACCGCGACAACGCCAGGCTTTCGCACATTTACGACGAAGAGGACCCGGCGGTCATCTGGGCCATTCTGGTGACCATCTTCGCCGGCCAGAAGTTCGGAAAAAAAGTCGGCTTCTGCGGCCAGGGGGTGTCCAACAGCCTAATCCTGCGCGGCCTGGTGGCCATCGCCGGCATCGTCTCCGCCTCCGTGGTGCCGGATACCTACTTCCAGACCAAGCTGGACATGGCGGAAATCGAAAAGGAAAACATCCCCACTTCCGGACTGGGCAAATGGCTTAAGCAACAACACCACGCCAGCCTGTGCAAACTGCTGGAAAAAGAAGGCTACGGCCATATCCTGAAAAAATACAACCAGCCGGAAGACGTCCGGGACTGGTACGAAGGCGAGCTTAACCGCCTGCACGAGCATCTGCGCGAAAGCCTGGAAACCGGCAAGGAGAAATTCTACCGCCAGGAACTGGAACGCTTCCGCCGCGTCTTCCATAAACCGGTGCTCTACGCCAATTGGCCCTGGGAAAGCACTGTGGAGGACGCCCTGCGCCAGGCCGGCTTCAGCTCCTTTGCCGAGCAAGCCCAAGCTTTGGAAGAGCAGAGGAAAAAGTTCATGTAGAGGCTGGTAGGGGAGTCCACCCCCTGTGAACCCGCGATTATCAAGCCGCGCCCACTTCGGTTCAACGGTCTGGCGACTTAGCAGCCGGATCTTCAACCAAAGTGGGCGCGGCTTGTAAACGGCCCCTTGATTGGGGAAACAGGGGGTAGAGGGGTCACTTGAAATCCCACGCCCCGGCGCCGTTAATGGCCGTGCCGGCGTCTCAAAGTCAACATGTTTTAACGTTTTTTGGGCGCTGGCTTGGCTGTGGTCTTGGCGGCCGGTTTTGCCGCTGGTTTGGCCGGAGCCTGGGGCTGCTCCGGGGCGGCGTTTTCCACGGCGAATTCAGGCGTCTGGGCGCCGGCATCTTTGAGGCGGGTGATGATGTTGTCGTTTATCCAGTGGTCGTCCAGCCATTCCAGGGGGGTTACTTCCAGGCCGGATATCAGGATGCCGAAGTGCAGGTGGTCACCGCCGGCCATGCCGGTGGCGCCGGTCCTGCCCAGGATGTCTCCTTTCTGGACTTCCTGGCCCACGCTTACGGACAGTTCGCTCATATGCGAGTACAGGCTTTGCAGGCCCAGGCCGTGGTCGATAACCACCATGTTGCCGTAAATGCCCAGATAGGAGGCAAAAACCACCTTGCCGCTGTTGGCGGCCGGCACCTGGGCCTGGGCCAGGGAGGCCAGGTCAAAGCCCAAGTGGGTCTGCTCGTCCACTTTGACGCCTTTGTACATGTAAGTGCGATGATCCGCGAATCTGGCCCTGGCGGCGGAGTTTGGCAGACGCAGGAAGGCTTTTTGCCAGAGCATGGTCGGAGCTGATTTGTGGCCTATTTCCAGAAGAGTCCGGGCGTTGCTTCTACGCACATCGCCGTTGACTTTGAGAAAACGTTCAATGGGGGTCATCTGGCCGGGCACGATTTGCGCGAATTCCGCTTCCTTGGAATTGACGAAGTCGTCGCTCAGGTTAATGGTGTCGTTGGTGAACTTTCTGGCGATACGGTAGAGGGACAGCGGGCCCTGGGATTTATTGCCGGCCAAGTCCACAGCCACCAGTTCCGGCTTGTAATCCTTTACCTCCATATTATAGGGGAAGGCGAAAAAACAGATGTAATCGCCGTTGCCCTGCTTGTAAGCGGGAAAAAACAGATCGCCCACCTGCACGCCGGAGCTGGAGAGTTCTTCAGACGGCGTGAACAGGATTACCGCGCTGCCGCCGGTGCGCACGTATGGTTGGGATGTCTTCACGGTCGTCCTGGGCGGAGTGGTGTCCAGGCGCATGGGCAGGAGCATGGTGGTGTGGTTGCCCTGCCCGAATCCGGCCAGGGAATCGTCCGCGGCCTGGACTTCCAGTTCAAAAGCTCCCTCGGAAAGGCCGCTGTCCTTGAGGGTGAATTCCATGGTCTGCTGCGGCAGACGGGTGGAAAAATCCTGCTTGGCCACGGTGACGAACCGTCCGTCCCGGCGCACGCCCACGGAGATTGATTTTACTTTGGACTTGGCGTCCACGGCGTCGACTTTAAGAACTGAAGAAGGAGAAACCCTGTTTTGCTGCGGGGTGACGGAAACCACCGGGCCGTCCATGTCCCTGAAGAGCATAAAAGCACCTACGCCCAACGCGCAGCAGAAGAACAATAAAACCAGCAAGGTTGGGAGATTGCTTTTTCTGGCCATATAAATCCTTTATTTTGGCGGGGGCGAAACATGTCCGCCCGCATATGCTTGCAAAAGTTATTTCATAATTTGTTATAAAATGACTTCCAGCGCCGGGTAGACGGTCCGGCGCACCGCAACAGGCGGCATGAGCGAGCCCGAAACAACGGGTTCCGGCTAAACGATTCATATAAATCGACCAATGGCCGATTTATGAAATTAACATTAATGGCATATAACATAAGCCCAGCGCGGGCAAGCCCGACGGGGCGAAGAGCCGGAAGTTTATAAAGAGGGTTTTTGCAACCTGCCCACAAGGCTGAGGGTAAAACGCAGAAAGTCTATGGCCGTGACTATGCCGGACAGTTTTTTGCCGTCCTCCAGTACAGGCAGGCAGCCTACCTTGCTTTCCACCAGCATGGCGGCTGCTATTGTCACAGCGGTGTCCGCTTCCACGGCAAGCACTTTGGGGACCATTATCTCTATCAGCGGGATTCCGGCATCTATACGGTCTCGTGTTTCTTTATCAAGATTCGCGAAAATTGAAACACTTGCCCGCAAAACCTCTTTACGCGCGACAATGCCGATCAGTTCTTTTTTATCTGAAAGAATAGGTATGTGGCGTATATTTGCTTTATCCATTAACGTTCTGGCATCTTTTATCGAATTATAAGGGGTGAGCGTCAGAGGGTTTGCGGTCATTATATCTTTGATGTAATACATTATTTTCCCCTTATATATTATCATGACAGCAAATTTGATTATAATTGAATATTTTTATTTATCAAGTTGTTATGGTAATATTTATTAGTCGATATCAATAAATATAATATCAAAGAAATCATTGTGCGAGTAGTATATTTAAAAATAAAATTTCGTATTATTTTATAGCCATATTTAACAGATGGCATATTCATTACAATCATTGGTGTCTGTGGCATTTATAGGTAAATCAAATAGAATTTTTTAATTGCAACAATATAGTTGCTAGTAAAATACCTTTGTGTAGCGTAACTATAAGTCGTTTTATAATTCGCTGTAAAATGACTGCTGGAGCAAATTGGCATTGAAAATATTTGTTTGCTCTGGCGTGAGCGGGGGGGGGGCGCCGCGTGGCCGTGGGCGAAACATGTTCGGCGCTTAATGGAATTTGCCCTGAGCAGCACTCTGGCCCAAGCCAGCATTGACTTAAAGGGAAAAAACTGTATTCCAAACTTGGCCGGACGCGTTGGCCGCGCCGACGTTATTTTCTTACCGACAATTCTGGAGTAACCATGGGCGTATACGCCATAAGCCGCGACAGAATGGTCCAAAAGCAGCTTGCCACACGGGGAATAACTGACCCCGTGGTGCTGGCCGCCATGCGCAAAACGCCGCGCCATCTTTTTATGGAGCCGGCCATGGCTTCCCAGGCCTATGGCGATTATCCGGTGCCCATAGGCCATGGGCAGACAATGTCCCAGCCCTATGTGGTGGCCGTCATGTCGCAGCTTCTTGAGGCCGGGGCGGGAATGCGGATTCTGGAGATAGGAACCGGTTCCGGTTACCAGGCCGCGGTGCTGCACGATATGGGCCTGGATGTTTATTCCGTGGAGCGCCTGCGCGAATTGTACGTTAAAACACGGGACTTGCTGCGGCAGCTCAAGTATACTGACATCAAGGTCAGGCTGGCGGACGGCACTTTGGGCTGGCCGGAGGCCGCTCCTTTTGACAGGATCATCATTACTGCCGGAGGCCCTGTGCTGCCGGAGCCGCTGCTGGAGCAACTCGCGGATCCTGGCCTGCTGCTTATGCCGCTCGGCCCGTCCAAAGCCATGCAGAAGCTGACCATAGTGCGCAAGCGTGACGGCCGGATAACCAGGGAAGAAAAGGAAAGCGTGGTTTTCGTCGATTTGATCGGCGCGCACGGCTGGTGACAGGCAACAGATGCGCGCGGGAAATAAAATTTATACAGAGGATCTCAATAATGTCGGAATGTTCCAAATCAACTTGCGGCAAGGCCGGTCCGGACGGATCCGGCTGCGCCTCGTGCGTTTCCGCCCTGAGCGCCGAGGCCGGACTGAAGCGCCAGGACGAAGCCATTGCCGGCAGCCTGGGCCGCATAAAACGCAAGCTTTTTGTCATGAGCGGCAAGGGCGGGGTCGGCAAAAGTTCGGTAGCCGTGAACATTGCCGCCGGACTGGCCCAAAAGGGCTTTAAGGTGGGCATACTGGACGTGGATATCCACGGCCCCAGTGTGCCGAACCTGCTTAACCTGCGTGGCGGCATCGAGGCTTCAGCCGGCGGGGATCTGCTTGTGCCGGCGCGCTACAGCGATAACCTCCATGTCATGTCCATGGATTCGTTACTGCGCGATAAAAACACGGCCGTGCTGTGGCGAGGCCCCAGAAAAACCTCGGCTATCCGGCAGTTTATAGCGGATGTGGACTGGGGGGAACTGGATTTTCTGGTTATAGATTCTCCGCCTGGCACAGGCGACGAGCACATGACCGTGCTCAAAACCATACCTGACGTCCTGAGCGTGGTGGTCACCACCCCGCAGGAGATCGCTCTGGCCGACGTGCGCAAGGCGCTTAATTTTTTGCAACACGCCGGGGGAAAAATCCTGGGGCTGGTGGAAAACATGAGCGGCCTTCGCTGTCCGCACTGCGGCAAAGAGATAGACCTGTTCCGGAAAGGCGGCGGCAGGGAGCTGGCGGATAAATACGGCATTCCTTTTCTGGGGGCCGTTCCACTGGACCCGTTTGCGGTTGTGGCCGCGGATCGCGGCCAGCCCGTGGTGCTGATGCCGGAGGACTGTCCGGCCAAGCAGGGATTTTTCAAGCTGGTGGAGGCGATCATCAAGCGCTGCCGGGATTTGTGAACGGGGTTATTTATCCGTTGCCTAAACGGCGCTTGTGGAATAAAATGCTTTTTATTTTCAGAGTCTTTTTAAGAATATATTCCTGGCGGTTTTATGTCCCGGATGTTCAATTTGCCCAATCAAATCACCTTGGGCCGCATCATGCTGGCCCTGCCGATAATCGTTCTGCTGTATTTTCCCGGCAAGCTCGCTTGTTTGGCCGCGGTTGTCATTTTTTTTGTGGCCTGCATTTCGGATCTTCTGGACGGACACCTGGCCCGGCAGAGCAATCAGGTGACCAGTTTCGGAAAATTTCTGGATCCTCTGGCGGACAAGGTGCTTATATCCTCGGCCATGATCATGCTGGTGCAGCTTGACTGGCTGCCGGCCTGGATTGCCATAGTGATCATCTGCCGCGAACTTATGATTACCGGACTGCGGGCCATAGCCGTGGATGAGGGGGTGGTGATCGCCGCGGATAAATACGGCAAGTTCAAAACCATTCTTCAGATGCTCGCCCTTGGCCCGCTGATTCTGCACTACCCGTGGTTTGGCCTGGATCCGGTTCCCCTGGGGTTTTTTTTGCTTTACATCGCTCTGGCCCTGACGGTATTTTCTGGGGTCAATTATTTGCGCGCTTATTACCTGGGATGGTCCGCCAGGCGCGGCAATACGAATGAACTTTAATTCAGGAAGGCTTGGGCTGATGTATTATGAGTCTGAAATGCACTGCCGTTTGCGCAGCTGCCTGCAGACCATTCTGGATCTGGAAGAAGATCTTGTGCTTGTACCCGCCGGGCAAGGATTGCTGAACGAATTCCCGGCCCTTAAGAAAGTTCTCGCGCACCTGGAAGATGTTGAAGTCAGCGAAGCGGACGTGTTGCGCATAGAAAGGGCCACGGCCAATTTTCTTTCAGAGTTGGCCGAGAACCTTCATCTTCGGCCCAAACGCAAGCTTCCCGGCGCAAGGTTGCAATAAGATGCTCTGGCATAAAGTGTTGTTCGGGCTGTCGCTGGTTTTGAATGTGGCCTTGCTGGGGGCGCTGGTCTGGGGGGACCAGGGCATCATGGCTTACCGCGCCCTTAAGGAACAGTGCCTGGCCCTTGATTACCGCGTAAAATCCCTGGACGAACAAAATGTTGCTTTGAGCAGGGAAATAAGATTATTACAAAGCGATGAAAAATACATAGAAAAGATGATCCGCAAGCGCCTTAATTTTGTACGGGACAATGAGATATTGTATATCTTCCCGGAAGATCCCAAAGCTGGAGCCGAGTCGGATGAAGCAAAAAATTGAATGGTACAGGGAAGTTCTGGAGCTGGAGCCCAACTCCAAGGTGTTTTTCCCCCTGGCCCGCCTTGAGGCCGGCGACAGCCAGCCTGAAGCGGCCATAGCCACCCTGCGCCAAGGCCTTGCCAGACATCCGGACCATATTGAAGCCCGGCTTCTGCTTGTGGATTTGCTGCACCAGACCGGACGCGAGGCCGAGTTGCTGCCGGAAGTGGACTCGATCGGAAAACTGCTGGGCGCCTACCAGGGATTCTGGTCCGCCTGGAGCACGCGCCTTGCCCAGACGCCGGAAACGGCGGACGCCGCACTGGCTCTGCGTTTTCTGGCCGCCGGCCTCGACGGGCGCCGCCTGTCCTGGAATGCGGTAATCCAGCAAGGTTTGCAGTCTATTTTACAAGATGGCGCGCCGGCTGTGCCAGCCCCTGTTCTGTCCGCGCCCCGGCCGGAAGAATCCCTGGCCGAAAGCGTCCGCGAAAAAGCCGTCTTTTTAAAGGCGGATGAGCCGCCGCATCTTCCGGAGCCTGAATTCGCCGCGGGCCCGGAACCTTATGGGCCAGCGGGTGCGGGGTTTTATGAGGAAGACGAGGGAGATGGGGAGGAGGCTTTTTCTCTGAAAACCCGCTCCATGGCTGAAGTGCTGGCGGAGCAGGGCGATTACGCCGGCGCGCTGGCTATTTACGCGGAACTTAAAGCCAATGCCGCCTCCTCCAAGGCGGAAGAAAAAAACCTGGCCGCCCGCATGGAAGAGCTCAGGGCCCTGATGTCCAACCCTGTGGAAGAGGCCGCCTCTGAAGCCGAGGACGATCTTCGGGCCGCGACCGGTAAAAACCGTCTTTTGGATGTTCTGGAATCTTTGGCCCAACGCCTGGAGGCCAAGGCCAGAATCTGACCGGGACGCATACATAATCCCGCCAAATAATCATTTCTCGTAAAGCAGGAGCAGCCTGTGCGACGTTTTTTTTATGTAGTTTCTTTAATTATGTGCCTCAGCCTTCTTATGGTTTTGTCCGGGTGCACGTCCAACCAGACCGTAAAGAACCTCTGGAAAGACACCAAGGGTTATTACAGGGAATACCTGAACACGCCGGCCACTCTGGATATGGAAGATCTGGGCGGATGCACGGATTACGAAGTCTGCCTCGGAGCGGCCGTGGCCACTGTGGATAACCAACTGCGCGCCCTGGCCCGGAGCATGGAAAACAGCGACATCAAACCGGACCAGGCCTGGGTGGGCAAAATGCTCAAGCAGTACCCATGGATTTCCGGGCTGGCCATGGTGGACGCGGAAGGGCGCATCATAGCCCGGCAGCCGGAATACAGCCTGAAGGAATTTGACGCCTCGCCGCTGCTGGAAGTCCCCAAAAATCAGCGCCCCGCGGAATTGCGGGCCTACATACAGGAAAGCCCTTTGGGGCCGGAAATCTACCTGGGCAAGCCGGTATACAACGGCGCCGAATTTAAGGGCGTCATCATAGCGCATTTCGATATCCGTCCGCTTATGGCCAAATCGCCGCAGCCGGGCATTTTTATGGTCGCCACCCCCGGCGTTCTGCTCTGGCCCGGCATTTATGACGCCGGCTCCACGCCGGTGGCCGCCGCGGATTGGGCCAAGCTTACCGCCGGCAGTGTCACGGGCACCGTAAGCAATGCCGCTGGGTCTTTTTACTGGTTTGTGAAGTACCTTGGCAATCTGCCGCTCGTTTACGCGGTGCCCAGCTCCGGCAAGTTTCCGGAGCGCCCGGAGCAGCTTGAGGTGCTTGAAAACGCGGAGGCCCTGGCCGCGCCGTCTTCCAGCACGCTGCTGGATGCGCCGCCCATGCGCATGACGGGCGACGGCACTTTGCTGGAAGGCGAGGTGGGCAATGTCGGCACCCCCAACGTGGACCCGGATCTGCCCCCCGGCCCGATCAAGGAAGGCGGCAAGGCGCCTGAACCGATCGAGGAATGATCAGGCTTTTTGAAGGATACCCAAGGAGGTCCGCATGTCCCAGGTTACCGTGACTGAGCATCTTTTGCTGCATCAGAAAAAATCCCCGGCGGCCACAGGCACCTTCACCCAATTGCTCTACGATTTGATTCTGGCGGCTAAACTGATTTACCGCAGTGTGAATAAAGCCGGGCTGTTGGACGTGCTTGGCGGCACCGGCGAAATAAACGTGCAGGGCGAAAAAGTTCAGAAGCTGGATGAATTCGCCAACCGCATCCTCATTCACCGCATGGAGCGCAGCGGGGCGCTCTGCCTGATCGCCTCCGAGGAAAACGCGGACGTCATCACCATTCCGGAGCGTTTCACCAAAGGGGACTATATCCTTATTTTCGACCCTCTGGATGGTTCCAGCAACATTGACGTGAACATCAACGTGGGGACCATTTTTTCCATTTTGCGGCGCAAGCCGTCCCCGGCGTGCGATCCTGGAATGGAAGACGTCCTTCAGGCGGGCACGGAACAAGTCGCGGCCGGTTATTTCCTGTACGGCCCCTCGGCCATGATGGTCTACACAACCGGGCACGGCGTGCACGGCTTTACCCTGGACCCCACGGTGGGCGAGTTTCTTTTGTCCCACCCGAATATCCGCATCCCGGAGCGCGGCAAAGTCTATTCCGTAAATGAAGGCAACAGCGCCTTCTGGGACGATCCGACCAAGCGGATTGTCGACCATTTTAAGGGTAGCGACAACGCGCGTGGAAAGCCCTATTCAGCGCGATACGTGGGCTCCATGGTGGCGGATTTTCACCGCACCCTGCTGTATGGCGGAATTTTTATGTACCCGCCGGATTATCGCATGCCGGGCGCGCCGCAGGGCAAGCTGCGGCTTTTGTGCGAAGCTTCGCCGTTGTCCTTTGTGGCGGAGCAGGCCGGGGGGGCTTCTTCCACCGGCACAAAAAGGGTTTTGGAAATCCAGCCGGATTTTCTGCACCAACGCGTGCCCCTGTTCATAGGATCCAAACTTGATGTTCAGGACGCCATTGGCTTTTACGCCAATTAGTTCTTTTGTGGATGAGTCAAGACCTTGCTTTGCCTGGGCATAGAAAGTTCCTGCGATGAAACCGCCTTGGCCCTGGTGTGCGACGGCAGGTTAAGCGCACAGGTGTTGCGGTCCCAGACGGATTTACATGCCCTGTTCGGCGGAGTGGTGCCGGAGTTGGCTTCCCGCGAGCATGCCCGCTGCATTGGGCCGCTTTATGACTTGCTTTGCCGCCAGACCGGGCTGAAGGCCGGGGATTTGGATTATGTGGCGGTGGCGCGCGGGCCGGGACTTCTGGGCAGCCTGCTGGTGGGAGTGTCTTTTGCCAAGGCGCTGGCTTTAAGTTGCGGGGCGCGCATCCTGGCTGTGAACCATCTGCACGCTCATCTTCTGGCCGCCGGCCTGGGGGGGGATTTGCTTTTTCCGGCCCTGGGCCTTCTGGTGTCCGGCGGGCATACCCACATTTACCGGATGGACGGGCCGCGCTCTTTCACCCTGCTGGGGCGGAGCATAGACGACGCGGCGGGGGAGGCTTTTGACAAATTCGGCAAAGCGCTAGGCCTGCCGTATCCGGCCGGTCGGCAAATTGACGAACTGGCCAGTAAGGGAGTGGCGGATATCCGGCTTTTTCCCAGGCCGTACCTGGATAACGACAACCTGGACTTCAGCTTCAGCGGCCTGAAGACCGCGGCGGTCCAGTTAGCGGCCGGCCGGCCGGATCTGTCCGCAAAACAGTTGGTTCAGCCGGGAGATCTTATTTTACCGGCGGATAAAGCCGGCCAGGATTTGGCGGATGTTTGCGCTTCCTTTACCCTGGCTGTGGCGGAAACCTTAAGACTGAAGCTGGAACGCGCCTTAAAAAAACAGGCGGGAATAAAAGCCCTGATTCTGGCCGGGGGCGTGGCGGCCAATTCTTTTGTGCGGCAAGGCATACGCACGCTGGCGGATGCGCGCGGGCTGCCCCTGCTTTTGCCGGAGCCGGATTTGTGCACGGACAACGCGGCCATGATCGCCTATGCCGGATGGCTCCTGGCCGGGCTCGGGCAAAGACACGAGCTGGACTTCCGGTCCGTACCCAGGGGGCAGAAAATTCCGGAAGACGCCCTGGGGCAGGATTAGCCGGAGCTTGTTTAAATAGAGGGTGAGCGTCACTTGACACCGCCTCTCCAGGCTACTATTTTTAAACGATGTATTCTGGCGATTTAATATCTTACTTAAGGAGAATAACATGGCCGCCGAAGTAAAAGATAGCGATTTTGAACAGTTGGTGCTTAAATCCGAGTTGCCTGTGCTGGTGGATTTTTGGGCGCCCTGGTGTGGTCCATGCCGTGCTTTGGCGCCGGTTATTGATGAGCTCAGCGCCGAGTTCGCGGGCAAAGTTAAAATAATGAAATTCAATGTTGACGAAAGCCCCGCCACCCCCGGCAAATACGCCATTCGGGCCATTCCCACGCTTATCCTGTTCAAGAACGGCCAGGTCGTGGATCAGATTACCGGGGCGGTGGCCAAGAGCAACCTTAAGGACATGCTTACCCAAAAGGCGCTATCCTAGACATGAAACAATATGATGCCCTGGTTATAGGAGGCGGCCCGGCCGGTCTGGCCGCCTCGCTGTATCTGGCCCGATTTGGGCTGAACTTCGCCCTGGTGGAAAAGGTTTCTCCCGGTGGTCTGCTTCTGTTGACGGATGAAATAGAAAACTATCCGGGACTTCCCAAGGTCAAAGGCTATGCCCTGGCGGACGCCATGGCCGCCCAGCTTGGCGATTATGTATTTGATCGCTATACGGACGCGGTCACGGCCTTTGAGCACACGCCCGGCAAAAACCGCGTGCGGGTTGGTGAGGAATGGCTGGAAGCCAGGGCGGTGATTGTCTGTTCCGGCGTGCAGTACCGCAAGCTGGGCCTGCCGGAGGAAAACCGCTACCTGGGCAAAGGTCTTTCACATTGCGCGCTGTGCGACGGCAACTTCTTCCGCGGCCAGGTGATTGGCGTGGTCGGGGGCGGCAATTCCGCCCTTGAAGAAGCCATGTACCTGGCCAAGCTGGTCAAGGAAGTGCACCTTATCCATCGGCGCGGGGCTTTCCGGGCGGACCGGATTGTCCAGGAAAAATTCGGCAAGGTGCCCAATGTGGTGCAGCATCTGCACAGTGTTGTTTCAGGCCTGCATGGCCTGGACGGCCTGGAAGGCATTACCCTTACCCGTACGGACACCGGAGAAAAATCCAAACTCGCGGTGAGCGGCCTGTTCATTTTCACCGGTTTTGTGCCGAACACGGATTTTGCGCCCGAAGTCCTGACCAGGGATGAGGGCGGTTTTATAGTCACGGATACGGAAATGCGCACCAACCTGCCCGGCGTCTTCGCGGCCGGGGATGCGCGGGCCAAGTCCTGCCGCCAGATTGTAACCGCTGTCGGCGACGGCGCAACCTCAGCAAACGCGGTGTTTGCTTACCTGGAAAGTACGCATGCTTAAACGCCCTTTCTACATCATAGCCGTCTTGTTGCTATCCCTCCAGATTGCCGGCTGCGGCATCATCGACTATTTCTATCTGCCACCGGCGGAAGACACGGCCCAGGATCTTTTTGACGCCGGCAACGACGCCATGCGTGATAAAGACTACGCGGCCGCGTTAAAGTATTATTCCCAGCTAAAAGACAACTACCCGTTCAGCCCTTATGCCCTGGAAGCGGAATTGTCGCTGGCCGACTGCCACTACCTGGACGAGGAATGGCTGCAGGCCGCCGAGGCCTATAAGGAATTCGAGGCCATGCACCCGCGGCATGAGGCTATTCCATACGTTTTGTACAACATCGGCATGGCGGATTTGAACAGCTATCCTTCCATTGACCGTCCCACCGGGGCACTGGAAGAGTCGTACTCGTATTTTGCCCGCCTGCGGGAAAGTTTCCCCGGATCGGAATACGCGGAAAAAGCCGCTGACCCAATGGCCCAGTGCCGGCGCCTGATGGCCGAGCACGAGCTTTACGTGGGCGACTTTTTCTTCCGGACCGAACGTTACGGAGCGGCTTTGCTGCGCTATAACGAGATAATTGACAAATTCAGTGATGTGGAGGAAATACACGCCCACGCGGTGGAAAAGGCCAAAGCCGCCTTTATCATGCGCGGGCAGGCCGAAGCCGAAGCCAACCGGCGCGCGCGCGAGGGGTCCTGGCACGATTGGTTCGGCTGGCTGTAGTTTCTTGATAACGAGTAAAAAGGCCTCGGCTTCCGCTTGGAAGCCGAGGCCTTTTTTCCGGCCCGCGCCTGTGGATTTTTACATTTGAAAATGCTCCAACAGGCATACGCGGAACGGTTCCGCGAAAATGTCTATAAGGTAAAATGCTCTAGGTCCGCCTGACGCGGCGTTAGATTTCGCACAAGGCTAATTCGGACAATATCTTCACATCATGCCTTTGCAGCGCGGCAATGGCTTTTTCTTCGTTGCTGCAGCGGAACACCAGAACGGCGTTCTGACACTTGTGCACAAAAGCGTACATGTATTCCACATTGACGTTGTCGTCCGCGAAATAGCGCAGGATGGCATCCAGCCCGCCAGGTTTGTGCGGCACTTCCACCACCAGCACGGTATTGCTGCCCACGGTAAAGCCGTTGGCTTTAAGCGCGGCCTTGGCGGCATCGTGGTTGTCCACGATGAGGCGCAGAATGCCAAAATCAGAGGTGTCCGCCAGGGAAAGCGCCAAAATATTAGCGGAAATCCCGGCCAGAGTGCGGGTTACTTCCGCCAGACGCCCGGCCTTATTTTCCAGGAAGATGGAGAGTTGATTGACTTTCATGATCGTTCCTTTATAGCTGCTAAATTTTGCGCAAGTCCACAACCCGCGTGGCCTTTCCTTCAGAGCGGGCCAGGGAGCGCGGCTCCACCAGGCTGACCTTTGCGGTCACGCCCAGGAATTCCTTGATGTTTTTCTGGATTTTCGCTTCCCACTGCTGAATGCGGCGGATTTCGTCGGAAACGAACATCTGCTCGGAAAATTCGACTTTGATTTCCAGCACGTCCATATTGTCTTCCCGCTTGACTTCAATCAGGTAATGCGGGGTCACGCCTTCGGACTCCATCAGAATGCCTTCAATCTGCTGCGGGAACACGTTCACGCCGCGAACGATGAGCATATCGTCGCTGCGGCCCCGCAGGCGCCCGATACGCGCATGGGTGCGGCCACAGCGGCAGGGCGTGTAGTCCAGGTGGGTCATGTCCCGGGTGCGGTAGCGCAGAAGCGGAATGCCCTCTTTGGTGATGGTGGTTATGACCAGCTCGCCGAATTCTCCGGCCGGCAGCACTTTGCCGGTGATCGGGTCGATTATTTCCGGCAGAAAGTGATCTTCAAAAATATGCATGCCGCATTTGGCTTCCACGCACTCCATGGCCACGCCAGGCCCCATGACTTCGGACAGGCCGTAAATGTTAAGGGCGTCAATCTTGAGTTTTTTCTCAATTTCCACCCGCATTTCCTCGCTCCACGGCTCGGCTCCGAAAACGCCCACGCGCAGGGAGAGCTTGGATATGTCAATGCCCTGGGACAGTCCGGCCTCATAAAGATGCAGGGCGTAGGAAGGCGTACAGCAGATGGCCGTGGCTCCGAAGTCGCGGATCAGCTGGGCCTGGCGTTTGGTGGCCCCGCCGGAGACCGGAATGACCGTGGCGCCAAGTCTTTCCGCGCCGTAGTGCGCCCCCAGACCGCCGGTGAACAGGCCGTATCCGTAGGCGTTATGAAGCAAATCTTTACGGGTCATGCCGGCGCAGGCCAGGCTGCGGGCCATGACCTCCGACCAGTTGTCCAGGTCCCGTCTGGTGTATCCCACCACGGTGGCTTTGCCGGTGGTGCCGGAAGACGCGTGCAGACGGACTATGGTGTCCGGCGGCACGGCGAACAGGCCGTAGGGGTAGTTGTCGCGCAGATCCTGCTTGGTGGTGAAGGGCAAAAGGGAAAGATCCGTCAGAGAACGCACGTCCGCAGGAGTCAGGTTGGAATTTTCAAAAGCCTTGCGGTAGTGGGGAACATTGGCGTAAAGACGCTCACACAGGTTTTTGAGGCGGCCGAGCTGAAGTTTCTCCAGATCCTCCCTGGGAAGGGTTTCTTTTTCTTCGTTGAAAATCATGCGAAATACTCCTGGGATCCTGAATTAGTCTGCCGATTGGAAGTAATTAACCAAGCACAATCTCTACCGATTCCAAAATACTGTCAACCATTTTGCGCGGGCATCTTGCCGGAAACATGTTTACGGCTTAAGGTAAAAAAGGGTAAGCTGTTCTTTTCAAGCAATTTGATTTTGAAATGCTTAACCACTCCATAAAACCAAAATGGACAACCATGCCGGAAAAAACTCGCAAGTACTCGGATATCTCAACTGAAGAAAAGCTCATGACCGTGGCCCGCTGGCTTGCGGACAAGAAAGCCGGGGATCTGCTGGCCCTGGACTTGAAAAGCCAGAATGCCCTGGCCGAAGGTTTTGTGCTGGCGACAGCCACATCCCAGCGCCACGCCCAGGGCCTGGCGGATCACGTGCTGGAAAACTGCAAGGCGGAGCGCTTTGAGTTTTTGCGCATTGAAGGCTACCAGGCCGGTAGTTGGATTTTGCTGGATTGTAACGATGTTTTGATAAACATAATGCAGTCTGAAGCCAGAACGCTGTACAGACTGGAAGAACTCTGGCCCGGAGCGCGCAAGGTCATTGACGAGCGCGCCGCCCAGGCCGCCATATGAGGAATATATGAAAATCACGCCTACTCTGCTGCTTATTCTGGACGGCTGGGGCCTGGCTCCGGCCGGGCCGGGCAACGCGGCCTCTCTGGCCAATACCCCCACCCTGAGTGAGCTGCTCGGCCTGCCCAGGGCCACACTGCTGTGTTCCGGCCGGGAAGTCGGGCTGCCGCGAGGCTACATGGGCAATTCCGAAGTCGGGCATATGAACATAGGCGCGGGGCGCATCGTCTATCAGGACATGACCCGCATTGACCTGGCTGTGGAAGAGCACGCCCTGGAACATAATCCCGTATTGCTGAAAACGCTGAGTGCAACGGCCGCTTCCGGCGGGCGCCTGCATCTGATGGGGCTTTTGTCCGATGGCGGCGTGCACAGCCATATCCAGCATCTGCTGGCCCTGATCGACCTGGCGGCCTCCCAAAACGTGCCCGTGGCCGTGCATGCCTTTATGGACGGCCGGGACACCTCGCCCACCAGCGGAATCGGCTTCATAAAAACTCTCCAGGCAAAACTCGCCCAAAGCAAGGCCGGAGTCCTGGCCTCAATCATTGGCCGCTATTACGCCATGGACCGGGACAAGCGCTGGGACCGCACCCAAAAGGCCTGGGAAGCTCTGGCGCACGGCCAGGGCGAACTCATCGCCGATCCCATAGCGGCCATGGATGCGGCTTATAAAGCCGACGAAACAGATGAGTTCATCAAACCCCGCCTGCTGGTCCAGCCGGACGGACAGGCGCTGAGCATAAAAGACAACGACGCGGTCTTTTTCTTCAACTTCCGGGCGGACCGGGCCAGGCAGATCACCCGTTGCCTGTACGATGACTCCTTTGCGGAGTTTGATCGCGGCCAAAGGCCGAAGCTTGCCGGCCTGGCCACCATGACCCCTTACGATTCCAGCATGCCCCTGCCGGCCGCCTTTGAAAAGGACGAGCTGCACAACGGCCTGGGGCAGATCGCCTCCGAAGCCGGACTGAAACAGCTGCGCATTGCGGAAACGGAAAAATACGCCCATGTGACTTACTTTTTTAACGGCGGGCGGGAAGAGCCATTTGCCGGGGAAGACAGAATCCTGGTCAACTCCCCGCGCGACGTGGCCACCTACGACCTGAAGCCGGAAATGAGCGCCCGCGAGGTCACGGCCAAGCTTCTGGAAGCCTGGCAAAGCGGCAAATACGACTTTGTGGTCTGCAATCTGGCTAACACGGACATGGTCGGGCACACCGGGGTAATCCCGGCCGGCATCAAGGCCTGCGAAGTGGTTAACGAATGCGTGGCCAAAATCCGGCAAGCGGTGGCGGAGCGGGAAGGCATTCTGCTGGTGACCGCGGACCACGGCAATATTGAGGAAATGCTCACCCCGGACGGCAAGCCGCAGACAGCGCACAGCAAAAATCCCGTGCCCCTGATTCTGCTGGAGCCGGGCCAACCCCGCAAACTGTTGCCCAACGGCAAGCTCGGCGACATAGCTCCGACCGTTCTGACCCTTTGGGGCCTGCCAATACCAGCGGAAATGACCGGCCAAAACCTGGCGGAAAAACCATGAGCAACAAAATAAGGCCCTTCGCGCCGGTCAAACCAAAATACATGGAGATGGTTTTTTTCTATGCCTGCCCCAACTGCAAGCGGGAAATCCCGGTCATCGCGCCCATGGAGCCCACCATGGCCGCCTGCGACCTCTGCCTGTACAAATTCCCCATCGTGCCAGTATCCCCCCAGGGCATCAACTTCGTTAAAATAATGCTGGCCGGCGGTAAAGCCGCCATAGATCAGGATTATATGTGAAAATGGGAGGCTTTGCCTCCCATTTTCACATAGCCTTTTTCGTTTTCTTCTTTTCAGCCGGGCGTGGCTCACTCAGCAGAGTTTTGGGCAAGAAGGCCCCGGTAACGGAATTTTTATCCCGTACCAGTTCTTCAGGCGTGCCCTGGGCCACGATGCGTCCGCCGTTTTCTCCGCCGCCTGGGCCCAGATCTATGACGTGGTCCGAGGCGCAGATCACGTCGGTATTGTGTTCGATGACCACCACGGTGGCGCCGCGGTTCACCAGTTGGTTCAGCACGTTGATCAGCTTGCCCACTTCGTGCATGTGCAGGCCGGTGGTGGGCTCGTCCAGAATGTACAAGGCGCCGGGCAGGCTGCGCTTGCCCAGCTCGCGCGAGATTTTGATGCGCTGGGCCTCCCCGCCGGAAAGCGTGGTGGCTGGCTGGCCCAGGCGCAGGTATTCCAGGCCCACGTCCTCCAATACGGCCAGGCGGCGCTCAAGGACCGGGTAGCTGGAGAAAAACTCCCTGGCCTGTTTTACGGTAAGGTCCAGGACTTCGGCGATGTTCAGGCCTTTGTAGCGCACTTCAAGGGTTTCGTGGTTGTAGCGCTGGCCCTTGCATAAATCGCAGGTGACGAAAACATCGGGCAGAAAGTGCATTTCCACACGGATCTGGCCGTCGCCGCCGCAGGCTTCGCAGCGGCCGCCCTTGACGTTGAAGCTGAAGCGGCCGGGTTGGTAGCCTTTTTTGCGCGCGTCCGGCGTCATGGCGTAAATGTTGCGGATTTCGTCAAAGACCTTGGTGTAGGTGGCCGGGTTGGAGCGCGGGGTGCGGCCTATGGGCGTCTGGTCTATTTCGACGATGCTCTCCACGGCCTCCAGGCCGGCGATGCCGCCTATTGTGCCTGGGCTTTCCACCTTCAGTCCATGGTTCAGGGCGATGTGCTTGTACAGGCTGTCCACCACCAGGGAGCTTTTGCCGGAGCCGGAAACGCCGGTCACGCAGGTGAGCACGCCCAGGGGGATGCGGCAGTCGATGTTTTGCAGGTTGTTGGTGGTGACGTTTTTAAGGACCAGTTCGCCCTTGGCCTGACGCCTGGCCTGGGGCAGTGGGATGAAGAGATCCCCGCGCAGGTATTTGGCGGTCAGGGACTGGGAGGAGGCCAGCAGGTCGTCGACCGGTCCGGTAAAGACCAACTCGCCGCCTTGCGCGCCGGAACCGGGGCCGAGTTCCACCACGGTATCCGCCTCGCGGATGGTGGCTTCGTCGTGTTCCACCACCAAAACGGTATTGCCCCTGGCCTGAAGGTTGCGCAAGGTACGCAACAGCCTGGTGTTGTCCCTGGGGTGCAGGCCGATGGACGGCTCGTCCAGAACATAAGTTACCCCGACCAGGCCGGAGCCGAGCTGCGAGGCCAGGCGGATGCGCTGCGCCTCGCCGCCGGACAGTGTGCCCATGTTCCGGGCCAGGGAGATATACTCCAGGCCCACGTTGACCATGAATTCCAGGCGGCGGCTGATTTCTTTGAGCAACGGCTCGGCCACCGGCATATGGCGCGGACCGAAGGAGAGGTCGTCCAGCCAGTTGCGGGCGCGTTCCACGGACAGGGAGCAGAACTGGAAGATGTTCAGATCAGCCACGCGCACGCTCAAAGCTTCGTTTTTAAGGCGCGCGCCGTTGCAGGCCGGGCAGGGCGCGGTCTGGCGAAAGCGCGCCAGTTCGTCGCGCCAGGCGTTGCCGTACTGCATGCCTTTTTCCAGAATGGCCACCACGCCTTGCCATTCACCTTTTTTTGCCGGTCGGCTCACATTTTTGGAAGTCATGTCCCGCTCGGAGGTCAGCACGGAAGCCCCCATCCAGTTGCGGCGCAGAGTGCCGGCATCCGATCCGGCCGGCCGGCCATCCTCGGTTTCGCCGTAAAAAAGCACGGCCAGGGCGGAATCGGAATACTCGGCCAGGGGGGTGTCCAGAGTGAAATCCCAGCGTTTGCCGGCGGCCTTGAAGGCGTCGTGGTAACGTTCAAAGGACTTTTGGTTCTTCCAGGGCAGCAAAGCGCCTTTGTTGACGGACAGGCCCTTGTTCGGAGCGATCAGGGCGGGTTCGAAGTATTCCACGCTGCCCAGGCCCAGGCAGCGCGGGCAGGCGCCCTGTGGGCTGTTGAAGGAAAAAAGCTGCGGGCTGAGCGTCGGCAGGCTGATCCGGCAATCCGGGCAAGCGGACAGGGTGCTGTGGATGGTTTCCGCAAACTTGTCCGGCTTTTTTGCATCCGGCACGGCCACAATCAGACGGCCGGAGCCGTATTTGAGGGCCAGTTCCACGGAATCCGCCAACCGGCCCCGGATGCCCTCGCGTATGGCGATGCGGTCCACCACCAGTTCCACGACGTGCTTTTTGTTCTTGTCCAGGGCCGGGACTTCCTCCAGTGTATGGATGATCCCGTTCACCCGCACCCGTGTGAACCCTTCGGCCTTGAGTTTTTTCAGGCGGTCCTGGTGCGTGCCCTTCTGGTATTCCACCAGGGGGGCCAGCAGGATGCAGCGCATGCCGTCGCCCAGGGCCAGGATGTCCTGGATTATTTCGTCCGTGGCCCGCGATTCTATGGGCCGGCCGCAGACCGGGCAGTACATGCGGCCCAGGCGGGCGTAAAAAACGCGCAAAAAGTCGTATAGTTCCGTTACCGTGCCCACGGTGGAGCGGGGGTTGCGGGTGGCGGTCTGCTGTTCCAGCGAGATGGCCGGGGAAAGCCCCTCGATTTTGTCCACAGCCGGCTTGTCCATTTTGGGCAGGAACTGCCGGGCGTAGGTGGACAGGGACTCCACGTAGCGGCGCTGGCCTTCGGCGTACACAATGTCAAAGGCCAGGGTGGACTTGCCGGAGCCTGAAGGTCCGCAGACCACCACCAGTTGGTCCCTGGGAATGTCTATATCTATGTTTTTAAGGTTATGCTGTTTAGCGCCTTCTATATGAATGCAATTCTTCATGGTTTTAGCTGGTTATGTGTAAAAATAGCAGTTTTTTAGAGATTTTTGCCGGTCGCACCGCTGCGCCGTCCGGCTTGGGAAAAGTCTGGAGATTTACTAGAAAATCTTTAGAGTCGCCAGATAACCGGCCAATATTGCTAATAATACCGCGCATGGCAATACCGGCAGCATGTTGGAAAGCCGGATGCGGGTCAGCTCCAGCAGGTTTATGGAAATACCCATAATGAGCACGCCGCCGGCCGCTGTCAATTCCATTCTAAGGTTTTCAGTAAGCACGCTTTGCAGGCTGACCGAGAACACGGTGATGCTTCCCTGGTAGAGCAGCAGGGGCAGTGTGGAAAAAAGCACCCCCAATCCGAAGACGGAAGCCAAAGCCATGGACGCGAAGGTGTCCAGCAGTGTCTTGGTCAGGACTATGGTGCGCACGCCGGTCAGTCCTTCTTCCAGCGGTCCCAGTATGGCCATGGAGCCGATGCAGAAGAGCAGGGTGGCGGCCACAAAACCGTCCGTGAACTTGCTGTTTTCCGACTTGACCTTTTTTTTCAGGTAATCGCCGCTTTTGTTAAAGAAGCCTTCTATATCTATCACCTCGCCGACAATGGAGCCGATGAGCACGCTGAAGATCAGGACCAGGGGATTTCTGGTCAGCATGGCCATCTGAATGCCCAGAACCATGGTGCACAGGCCCAGGCCCTGAAAAACAATGGTTCTGACCCGGTCCGGCAGGCGGTTGCCCAGGGCCAGTCCGACCAGGCCGCCGGCGATGATGCCGCCGGCGTTTATGATGCTTCCAACCGGGATAATCATGGCTGTAAATGCTCCGAAAAAGTAAAATATTCCCGTTGATCCTAAAGCGCCAACTTTGGTTGGCCAGGGAACTTTTCTGTTTAAGGCTTAGCCGTATAAAAGACAAGGCGGCTGATATTATTGATAAATTGAGCCCCACCACCCGACGGACGTCAACCCCATCGGCCGCCTTGAAGCGTCGCAAAAAACTTGCGGTTTTTCTGGCAGTGATTATACTCTGGTAAGAATCAGGCCGAGCGTCCTGGTTTTGACTATCCCCCGCGGGGGCGCACTGGTTTCGACGGAGATTGGAAGCCGGAATTGCGGGCCGAGGCGCCGCTGGCCTCGTAAAAAGCGGCAAAACAGTAATTGGCAACGATTACGAATACGCTCTCGCTGCTTAATTAAGCAGCGCCGCCAAGGGATCTGACGCCTGATGGGATCCCGCGGCGGACGGCATCTTCAGGCTTGGCGCTGAAAGTCCGCCGGTTGCGGACAGCGCGAGAAGGTAAAACCGGCTGGCAGCGGTCCGCCCCGTCCGGGGGTTCCCCCCGCTGCAAGAGGATATGCCCGGACTATGCCCGTAGACGTTTCGCGTGGAAGATTTTCGGACAGGGGTTCGACTCCCCTCGCCTCCACCATTAACTTTTTTCAGCAAGTCCCATAAGGTTTCAAAAGCCTTGTGGGACTTAGCTTTTATGGCGATTTGCGTTCCGTAGAGTACCACTTCGACCTTTGACATTCCACTCATATTGGGGGCATTCCTGGGGGCATCAGAGATAAAAATGCCCTCTTGGAGGAAGAAATGCCCCCAGCCATGACAAACAAGCTGACAGAAGTAAAAATCAAGAATTTGAAGCCTACCGGAAAGGTCGAACGGCATGCCGACGGCGGGGGTTTATATCTTGAACTCTCCCCTGCCGGTAACAAGCTTTGGCGCATGAAGTATCGCGTTGATGGCAAGGAAAAACGGCTGGCATTCGGGATATGGCCCGCCGTCTCCCTCAAAGAAGCCCGCGACAAGCGCGATGAAGCTAAAAAGCAGTTACGCGACAGCCTTGACCCCGGCACGGAGAAAAAAAAGGCCAAAATCGAGCAGAATGCCCCCACTTTCCGCGATATTGCTCTTGAATACGTCGAAAAACAACGCGATGTCTGGGCGGCAAGTCATACCAGAACCGTTGAGGGGCGTTTGAAACTGGACGTGTACCCCGCTTTCGGCAACAGGCTTATTGCCGAGGTCACGCCCCAGGATGTCCTTGCCATGCTCCGCAAGATTGAAGAACGGCGGGCATTCGAGACGGCAAGCCGCGTTCTCGGCTTTTGTTCGCTCATTTTCAAATATGCGGTGACGCTCGGCCTTGTCGTCAA